>CAJUHR010000028.1 GCA_910586255.1 uncultured Lachnospiraceae bacterium
CTGTGTCGGAAGCCTATCGGGCATGGGGCGAATGGCAGGATCAGATCCGGCTGACATATTCCTCAAAGGCTCCTCCACTGCCACCCCTGTCCAGTCAGAAACAATTGAAAAGTATCAAGAACATGGTGATCGCTGAGGCATTAAAGCTGGGCGGTCATCATTTTTTTGTCGGAAACATCTGGGCAGGGGAGGATCCAGGCAGAAGTCCGTCTGGATGAACTGGAGGGAGAAAGGATCCCGGATGAAACAGAAGAAATAGATGGAGACACAGAAGCAGAAGCAAAAACAGAAGCAGAACCAGATCCCGCAGATGCAGGAAGTATGTTTTTATGCCTACGGCGATTGCGCCGGACGACACAAGGATAACCTCATATCCCATGTTCTGAATGTCGGACAGTACACGGGCGATACAGTCAAAGGCTTTTAGGTTATTCTGCCCGATTTCATTTGTGAGAGTGGAAGTGCCTACTTTAACGACAATCCTGTTATAATAAAGTCCCATAATCACACCTCGATAACAGCCGGAATATGCTTTACATACTGTAAAAATGTGTCTGTGATGTATTCCGTCTTTATTTTCATATAGCTTGTGGTTATCCCGTCACTACACCCGTACCATTCGGAATTAACAACGTCTTTGTCTAAGACAATCTGAACGGCATTTTGTTTATCCAGTATGGCACTGAAAACAGTTGCCGCCCCAATCTTAGTGCCTAACATTGTTTCCATAAGTTCCGCAGGGGCAAAGGAAACACGGGAAACGCCTAACGCATTGCTGAAATCTTTGGAACGGAACGGCTTGCTGCCTGTGGTAATGAACAGATAAAAAGCGGTTTGCTGTCTGTTACATAAGAACAGTGTTTTTACCATTTCCATATCCAGTTTTTTGTTGACTGCAATACAATCCTCCATAGTGATAACTTCGTCCGTTTCCACCCGTTCAAAGGGGATATGCAGTTTTTCAAGTGTTTGGTAGGTCTGTTGCTGTAAAGGGGTCAGATAGTCATTTGGTGTTGTGTTGTAAATATCGCTCACATAAATCATGGAGCATACTTCCTTTCTTTTGGTAAATTTATTTTGGAAGCCTTGAAATCTTCCAGTGCATAGAGTATCATAAAAAACAAAATCACAAAAGCGAATATTTATCATGCTTAACATGATAAAATCAGATGAAAAGAGGACGCGGCTATGGATATGAACATTCAGAAATACTTGGCATTTGTTAAGACAGTGGAATACGGGAGTTTTACAAAAGCCGCTGAAAGGCTGAATTATTCCCAATCGGGAATTAGCCGCATGATTAACGATTTGGAGAAAGAATGGAAAATATCGCTCCTTGAACGCAGCCGGTCGGGGGTGCGTTTAACATCAGACGGCTTGGCGCTTTTGCCTTATGCAAAAAGCGTGTGTGCGGAATACGAAAAGTTACAGACGCAGATTGATGAAATAAACGGTCTGCAATCGGGTATCATCAGAATAGGGACATTTTCAAGTGTGGCTACGCACTGGATTCCCAATATCATAAAAAGGTTTCAGACAGATTATCCGAACATAGATTATGAGCTGTTGTTGGGGGACTACACGGAAATTGAAAATTGGATATTAGAGGGGCGTGTTGACTGTGGCTTTTTGCGTCTGCCTGCACACCCGGATTTGGAAACGTGTTTTTTGGAACAGGACAAGCTGCTTGTTGTGCTGCCGGAAAATCATGCTCTTGCAGACTGTGACCGTTTTCCAGTACAAGCCCTTGCGGATTATCCCTTTATGCTGTTGGAAAAAGGGGCAAAGGCTGAAATATCGGAAATTTTTGAAAGGTGTAATGTCATACCGAAAATACATTTTACAACATGGGACGATTACGCCATTATGTCTATGGTGGAGAGTGGTTTAGGTATCAGCATACTGCCGCAGCTTATTTTACAGCGTGTGCCATATAAGATTATCACAAAGGAATTAGATGTCCCGGCGTTTCGCAATATTGGTCTTGCCCTGCGGAGTAAGAAAAACAGTTCTTTGGCGGTAAAACGGTTTTTGGAATATATAGAATACAGATGTGAATAATTGATTTTAACGGTTTATAAGCGTCTGCAAGGGCAGAAATAGACACCGGGGAATGGAATATCGAAAACCAAATTATTCCTTAAACGATATATATACATGGTGCTAGCACCATGTAATAAGGGTGGATAAGGAGAAAACAGTTTTTACGGTGTAAAATTTCAAAAATGGGTTGTCAAATTACCGGGATTTGGTTTTGGGATTTGAGTACAAATTGAGTACACTTTGGAATTGTATATCTGAATTAGAAAAGAACAAATTATATGAAACTCTCATTATTCTTATAATAATACACCAGTTTACAACTTTTTGACCTTTGAAAAATAAAATACAAACTCAATCTCTTTGCGGTATAATTTAAGCGACCAAACAAAAATCCACACGAAAAGAGATGAGTTTGTATGTACCGCTTATTATACCTTAAAAATTCCGCTTTTAACAGACTGTTTTTATATTTTCAGGATTATTTTTCAGATGCTTCCAAACCAACCGCCTGCAACCTGTTCCTTTTGGTCATTTCCATTCTGACCCTGGACATTTTCCGCTCGGTACGCTTTGCCCACAGCCATGTGATCTCCAGACTGTCCGGTACTTCACTTAACGTATTTTATTATACTCTGAAAACGGATGCCTATGATCACTCTGTCTGGAATGATGTTACGGTATCAAAAGCAGTTCGGGCTGTTCCCAGACCTTTGGAAGGTCGGCCGATTTTTCTTTCCATTGATGATACCATGGCCGAAAAATTCGGCAGGCATTTTGAACTTTGTTCTAAAATTATACGATCATGCCGCCCACAATGGCTCCAATTACCTCAATGGATACTGCATGGTCAGCCTCCTGCTTTCTTTCCCGGTATACCGGGATGGGAAAATCCTTTACCTTTCCGTTCCGGTGGGTTACCGGCTCTGGTATAAGGAAAAAGCAAGCTTGCTTTAGCCGCTGAACTGGTGGCACAGGCAATGAAAGCCATTGGCCTGAGGTGGAACATCGAGGTTTCTTATTATGAAGGGAAAACCTTCTGGTCCATGGAGGAATACCGGAACCGCAGTAAGGAAGGAATCGAAAGGCTGGTGAATCTGATCAGTCTGTCCTACAGTGCCATGACTCTGCTTCCCTACAGTGATGAAACCTTTTCCGGGTATCAGTCCGCCAGCGCCCAGGAAACTCGGTACGAAATTGGCCAGCAAATCCAGGCGGATATAATTTTGTGCAGTTTCGGGAAATTTCTCAAAACTATTAATAATTGTTCTACTCTGATAAAGGTTGTAGAAGACTACGTTTTATCAGGTGTCAGGAAATTTCAAAAGTTGTAAACTGGTGTAATATTTACATAAAAGCTTATTTTTTCGTGATCTTTTCTTTCTTAATGGTATTCAGAATATAGGTGCTCAGCAAAAATCCTCCGGCAGCAAATACTGCCATAATGATATATACAATACGGTAGCCGGCCAGGCCATTAAACTTGTCTAAGATTCCGCCATACACGGCATACATAAATGCACCGGGCAGATATCCGATGAAGGAACCCATGGACATGGCGGAGCCGGTAATCTCACGGGGGACATGTACTTCGTCCATGGGAGCGAAGAAGATGGCCCGCATGCTGTAGACGCAGGCGCTGATTCCCAGGGTAATGGCCATTCCCAGGAGGATTCCCATGCTCTGATGGGGCAGCAGGGAGAACACAACCAGGATTGCGCCCACAATCACAAAGGCAATCTGCAGGTATTTGGTAGCGGAGTGGAGAACCTTATCCGTGATAAAGCCGCCTACCGGGCCCCCAAGCATTTTCAGGCCGTATTGGTTGATGATTCCATAGACCCCTACCAGTGCTGCCGGAAGGGCGTAAGCCTCCTCCAGGAAGGGAATGAAATAGGTCAGTCCGCAATAAACGCTGTATACAAAGAATACATTAAAGGATACCAGCCAGATGTTTTTGTTTTTTAATGCCCGCATGACACCTTCCCAGGCCCGCTTGTTGGCGTTGGCGGCATTGCCTGATTTGTGGGATTTTTCTTCTGTGGCGCTTACGGCAGGGGCCTCATCCGGATCCAGAAGGAAATACATGATAATGCCGATTACACCGGGGACGATGGAGTAGAACAAAATTGCCATCTTAAGTCCGGTTGCAGTGCTTCCCATGGCGGAGAAAATGCCCAGGGCGCCGAAGGCAACGATGGTATCCATGAGACCTCTTCCGGCTTCCATGATGCCGAACATCCGCCCCTGCTCGTCCTCATTGCCCAAAAGACGGACGGTCTTAAGCATGGTAGGCCAGTACAGCATGTCCGCGCAGACGGCCAAAAGGCAGTAGATCAGGAGGAATACAGGATAGGACGGAAAGGTGGAAAGGCCGATTCCGCATACGCAAATACTGATCAGGGACAGAGGGATCATAATCTTTTTGGAGACCCGGTCTGTCAGATAGATGGAGGCCAGAAAACCAAAGGTGGAGATCAGTCCGGCAATGCTCATAGCCGTTCCGATCTGGGTGTGGGATAAGCCCATAAATTCCTGCATGGGTACATAGAAAGCGTCCTTTAAAAACCCAAGCTTATAGATGGTGCCGGCGCCCAGCATCAGGATGCCGAAGGATATCCATTTTTTATCGATCCCGTTGTTTGCTTGCTGTTTAGACTGTTGAGACATAGTAGCCTACCTCGCTTTTTCATATTATTTTGTGAAACGGATTTGACAATTCCTAGTATAATTGCAATAATGTGTAATGTCAAGCAAAAATGTGTAAAAAATTGCAAAAAGTTGCAAAAACAAGGAAAAACAAAGAGGATATTTGGAGCGTATTTAAGGAAGTGATTGCAAAACTGTGTAATATGCAAAAAAATATGTTGCAATATGTGTAAAAATGTGGTAATATCAAAAGCAGAAAATGGATTTGACAATCAGAAGGGAATAAGCAGAATGTTATCAGAGCAGAGATATGAAGAAATTTATAATTTACTGGAGCGGGAGGGCAGCGTGAGAACCATTGCCCTGTGCGATGCATTACAGACCTCCCGGGAAACGGTCAGAAGAGATCTGGAAACCATGGAGGCAAAGGGAATGCTGAGACGAATCCGGGGCGGAGCCATGAAGTTAGAAGCGCCCCAGAACAAAAATACCACATACACCTCCTTTAGCCAGAGGCGGGACGAGCATATTTACGATAAGGAGGCGATTGCTCTGGAAGCTGTGAATTATATCCGTGAAGGACAGGCGATTGCCTTGGATTCCGGCACCACATCCCTGTCTCTTGCCAGAGCGGTGAAAACCAGATTTCGTTCTCTGACCGTGGTCACCAACTCCTTTGCGGTGGCTAAAGAGCTGGCGGGAGCTGAGGGGATTACCCTGGTTCTAACAGGAGGGGTTTACCGGGCAGATGAGGAAGCATTTGTATCTGATGTTGCAACCCTTATTTTTTCAAAGATCAATGTGGACATTTTTTTCCTTACCACCTGTGGAATCTCGGTGGAGCGTGGCATCACCTATCAGCGGATGGATGAGATCTCTGTGCAGAATAAGATGATGGAGGCAGCGGACCAGACAATCGTTCTGGCGGACAGCTCCAAGCTGGGGAATAATTCTTTGGTAAAAATGTGCGGGCTGGATGAGATCTCCATGATCATCACAGATTCCGGTGTCTTAGCCGGGCAGGTGAGTGCATTTGAACGTGCAGGGGTAAAGGTGGCTGTTGCACGGGAAATATCATAAGAAAATTTCAAAAACCTAGAGAGGATAGTATCATGGCAGAGTTGAAGAATCAAGAGAGCAGGCGGCCAAGCGTATTGCTGGTTTCCGTAGATGCATTGAAGCCGGAGTTTGTTTTTGAGCAGGAGCGTCTGGGAGTCAAACTTCCCACCATTACCCGGTATTTTGTGGAGAACGGCCTGACGGCCAGAGAGGGGAGCAAGAGCGTGTTTCCCACCTTCACCTATCCCTGCCATCAGAGCATGATCACCGGGACCAATCCGGCAACCCATGGGATTGTCAATAACGGGATTTTTGACCCTACAGGAGAGCACAACGGAGCTTGGCACTGGTTTGTGAATGATAAGGTAAAGACCTTGTGGGAGGCGGCAAAAGAGGGTGGATACTGTTCCGCCAGCGTGGCCTTTCCCACTTCTGTAGGGGCAAAGGGAGATTATATTGCTCCGGAGTTCTGGTGGGACGGCTCAGGGCTTGACAGCCGTTTTATCGATGCTGTGGCAAAGCCCCAGGGGTTGATTGCCGAGATGGAAAGGGAGATCGGCACCTATGCCGGAGGCCTTGACCTTTCGGATAACGGGGACGCCCAACGAGGTAAGGCAGCCCTTTGGATGTTAAGGAATAAGCTGGCGCCTCAGATTGATGAAAGACCATTCTTCCTTTCCGCCTATTTTGCCAGCTTTGACGAGAGCGCCCACCAGAACGGTGTTTACAGCAGAGAAGCGGCTCTCAGCCTGGAAAAGATTGACCGGATGTTAGGAGAGCTGATCAAAGAGGCAGAGAGGATTACCGGAGGGGATCTGGTGGTCTGTGTGGTATCAGATCACGGAACCCTGGACAATACCCACAACATTTCCCCCAATATTCTTCTGAAAAAGGCGGGGCTGATTGAGACAGATGAGGAGGGAAAAGTGGTAAGCTTTAAGGCATTCAGCCAGCGGGCCGGAGGCACGGCGGAGGTGCGTCTGGCAGACCCCGGCGATCAGGAGTCGGCAGCTCTTTTAAAGGAGATTTTGGATACTCTGGCAGGGGACCCGGAAAGCGGAATCTTAGAGATCCTGGACAGGGAAGGAGCAAAGGCCAGAGGGGGCTTTCCAGAGGCGGCTTATGTGCTTGTTTCTAAAAAGGGGTATGAGCTGCGGGATGATGTGGAGGGAGAATACTGCCGCACCCGGCTGACCCAGAAGGCACAGCACGGATACAGCGAGGAATTTCCAGAGATGCGGGCCTCCTTTATGCTGACAGGAAAGGGGATTACCCCCGGGAATATAGAAAACGCCCGTCTGATTGATGTGGCTCCCACCTTGGCAGGGATTATGAAGGTGGAGCTGCCGGATGCAGAGGGCAGGGATGTTCTGAGCGGACCGGTCTGAATCGCCACCGGGTGAGGCAAATTTTATGGAAAAGATAGAACGGATATTTGAAGGGCTGGCAAATTTTCTCTGGGGAGACTGGCTTTTAGTTGCTCTTTTAGGTCTGGGGATGCTTTACACGGTCATGACCGGCTGCGTTCAGCTGCATTGTGTCCGTCTTCTCAGGAAAGGGGTATTTTCTTTTTCCAAAAAGAAGAATGAGGTAAAGGATGAGAGAAAATGTTCCTCCTATCAGGCTCTCTGTGCGGCAGTGGCAAGCTGCGTGGGAAGCGGGAATATTGTAGGGGTTTCCACAGCGATTTTGTCAGGCGGCCCCGGCGCCCTGTTCTGGATGTGGGTGGCGGCATTTTTGGGGATGGCCACCAAGTTCGGAGAGATCGTCATGGGGGTGAAGTATCACAGCCAGAATGAGAAGGGGGAGATTGCCGGAGGCCCCATGTATTACATAGAATATGGGATGCACTGGAAATGGGCAGGGATTTTTGTGGCAGTGCTCCTTTTTATCCAGAATGCCGGCGGTACCCTGATTCAGTCCAACACGATTGCCAATGTGAGCCATGAGGCCTTTCGGGCGCCCTTTCTTGTGACCGGACTGGTTCTGGCAGTAGTGATGAGCCTGATCATTCGGGGCGGGTTTAAGCGTTTGGTGCAGGTGGCTCAGAGGGTGGTTCCGGTTATGGCAGGAATCTATGTGATTGGCGGCCTGGTGATTTTGATTCTCAATGCCACCAGGGTGCCGGCTATGCTGGCTTCCATTGTGAGAGCAGCATTCTCCTTTCAGGCAGGGACAGGGGCTTTGGCGGGAATCACTATTCGGGAGGCCATGCGCTTTGGCGTGGCCCGGGGGCTGTACTCCAATGAAGCGGGGGAAGGCTCGGCTGCGGTGCTCCACTCCTCGGCTGAGGTGGATCATCCGGCCCGCCAGGGAATGTACGGTGTGATTGAGGTGTTTATTGACACCATGCTGATCAGCAGTACCACTGGATTTACGGTTCTGATCACCGGGGCTAACGGGTTTCATGATAATGCCTCCACTCTGGCTGCTGCGGCATTTGAGAGCGTGCTTCCGGGGATGCAGTATATTATTTATATCAGCCTGATCCTGTTTGCCGCAACCTCCTTGATGAGCCAGTGGTATTTTGGACATGTCAGTCTGACATACTTAAAAAAGCAGGGACTGGCTGTGCTTTACCGGTATCTTTTCCCGGTGGTGATTATTCTGGGGAGTTTGGGGAGCATTGATATGGTCTGGTATATCCAGGACTGTGCTTTGGGGCTTTTGATTCTGCCGAATATTGCGGCTCTTGTTTTTTTGGCGCCCCAGGTGAGGAAATTGATGAGGGAGTTTATGGACCCGGGGAATGGGTATTTGGAGAGATAGGATTTTTACTTTTAGTGTGGGGGATCGGATTTGACGGATTTTTATATTAAATAGATTGTGGCAAATCTGGCGGATATTTTGAGATTAGAAGAGGAGAACAAAAAAATGAACAGTGCATTGCAGAAATATGTGGACAGTATTCCGGAGGTGGGGGATGCGGCTGGGCTTAGGGAGACTTTTTGGCTGAATGGGAAGACGGTTCCTCAGGCGGAGCAGAATGTGACGTTGGTTTGGCCGGAGCAGATTGAGGATGCCAAAAGAAGGCTGGAGCGTTTTGCCCCTTATCTGGAGGAAGTGTTTCCGGAACTTAAGGAAACCGGGGGGATTATTGAGTCGGAACTGCGGGAGATTTCCGAAATGAAGGATTTTCTGAATACGGATTATTCTTCGGGTATTGAGGGGCGGTTGATGCTTAAAATGGACAGTCACCTGCCTATATCTGGTTCCGTGAAGGCCAGGGGAGGAATCTATGAGGTTTTAAAGCATGGGGAGGATCTGGCCCTGGAGGCGGGGATGCTGAAGGAGACAGACAATTACCGGATTTTGGCCGAGGACCGTTTTTTGGAATTTTTTGGAAAGCATACGGTGCAGGTGGGAAGTACCGGGAATCTGGGCATGAGCATTGGTATTATGAGTGCAAAGCTGGGGTTTCGTGTGATCGTCCATATGTCTGCGGATGCCAAGCAGTGGAAGAAGGATCTGCTTCGGAGCCGGGGGGTGGAGGTGATCGAGTATGCGGATGACTATTGTGCTGCTGTGGAGCAGGGGCGGAAGAATTCAGATGCAGATCCCATGAGTTATTTTGTGGATGATGAGAATTCCCGCAATCTGTTTTTGGGCTACAGTGTGGCGGGGGAGAGGCTTAAGGCTCAGCTGGAGCAGCAGAATATTCTGGTGGACGCGGACCATCCTCTGTTTATTTATATTCCTTGTGGAATCGGCGGGGCGCCGGGGGGCGTGACCTATGGCATCAAGCAGATCTACGGGGATCATGTGCACTGCTTTTTCACAGAGCCTGTTCATGCCTGTTGTATGCTTTTGGGCATGGCTACCGGACTGCAGGATCAGGTCAGCGTGAAGGATTTTGGAATTGACGGACACACAGATGCAGACGGTCTGGCTGTGGGACGGCCTTCGGCCTTTGTGGGGAGGGTGGTGGAACCCATGCTTTCCGGCATTGCCACCATCGAGGACAGAAAGCTGTATGATCTGATGCGGGGGTTGCTGGATAAGGAGGATATTTTTATTGAGCCCAGTTCCTGTGCTTCTTTTGGGGCGCTGATCCGTCCGGAGGGAATGAAAAAATATATTGATAAGACGGGGCTCTCCCATAAGATGAAGAATGCAACCCATATTGCGTGGGCTACCGGCGGGAACATGGTGCCGGAGGAGACCAGGAAGGTTTATCTGAGGATGGGGCTGTAAAGTTGTTCACAGATTACCGATTGCTTGTTCTGGATATTGACGGAACAGTGACCAATTCAAAAAAAGAAGTGACGCCTAAGACACGGGAGCAAATAATAAGGCTTCAGAGAGAAGGGGTGAAGGTGGTTCTGGCTTCGGGAAGGCCGCCGGAGGGGGTCTTCCCTATAGCAAAAGTCCTGCAGCTGGAGCAATTTGACAGTTATCTTTTGACCTTTAATGGGGGGAAGATCATTCATCTGAAAACAGGGAAATGTATTTTTGAAAAGCATCTTCCGATGCATATTCCAAAAAGGCTGGCAGGGGATGCCAAAACTCACGGCATTGGTATGGCGGCATATGGGAAAGGAGTGATTCTGGCAGGAACCGTTCCGGATTCCTATCTGAAACTGGAATCTGAAATCAGCAAAATGCCAATAGAATACCACGAAAATCTGGCGGCGGATTTAAATCAAACGGTGAATCAGTGTATTCTTACCGGGGAGCCGGAGCTTTTGGAGGAAGTGGAGCCGGTTTTGTTTGGCAAGTATTTTCATGAGGCGCAGATATTTCATTCGGAGCCGTTTTATCTGGAAGTAAGCCCTAAAAATGTGGATAAGGCTTATGGGCTTAAACATCTTCTTCGCTTTCTGGGGATTTCCAGAGAGAAGATGGTGTGCTGTGGCGACAGCTACAATGATATCCGGATGCTGCAGTATGCAGGTGTGGGGATTGCCATGAAAAACGCGCCAAAAAGCGTGAAGGTTGTGGCTGATTATGTGACGGAAAATGATAATGACCATGACGGAATTGCAGAGGTTATTGGGAGATTTTTTTAGAAAAATGATGCCTGAGCTTTATGGCTTGGGCAATTTTTTTGTATAGAAAAATTTCTTGTCATCTCTATCTTCCTGTGCTATACTGTTTTCAAAGCAATGATTTCTTTGGCCGGCCTATATACGTGGTACGGTTACTTCGCAGCAAACGCTGTGTCTTTGAAAGTTCTGATCTTTCTATGTGAAATCCTGCTTTTAAATCCACAAGAAAAATAAAAAGCAGGAGGGATCGGATGGGGAATAGTCTGGAAAACATGGATATTTCATGGCATCCCGGATTTTATGGGGCTATGGAAATCGAACTGATTGCAAACAAAGGGGCGTTTGAATTTCAGAGGGAATATAATTTAAGCAAGGAGCCGATTCGGATGGATTTGCTGATCATCCGAAAGCTGCGGGATGTGCCGATTAAAAACGAGATCGGTTATATTTTCAAAAAGTACAATGTTGTTGAATACAAAAGCCCGGATGACGGGCTGACAATTGACGACTACTACAAGACAGTCGGGTATGCATGCCTATATAAAGGATTGGGAGACACGGTAAATCAGATACCGGCAAAAGAACTGACTGTCTCCATTTTCCGTCATCGATATCCAAGAGAATTGTTTCGGGAGCTTAGCCGGGAGGGATTTACGGTGAAGGAGGCATTTCCGGGTATTTATTATGTAAGAGGGACGGTTCCTTTTGATGTGCAAATTGCAGTAACGAGCCGTTTAAAGGGGGGATCCCACAAAAGTCTGCGCCTGCTGTGTACCAATGTAGAAAAAGAGGATGCCAGAGAATTTATCAGGGAGGCCATCTTTTTAAGTAATCAGGGAGACCGGAATAATATGGAAGCCGTTTTGCGGGCGAGTATAGCGGCAAACAGGGAAATCTATAACGAGATAAGGAGGCAGTCAAAAATGTCTAGCGTGCTATGGGACTTTTTTAAGGAAGAGATTGAAGAAGAGATAAGCGAGGCAAAGAAAAAAGTCGAGAAAGAAGTAAAGGAAAAGGTCGAGAAAGAAGTAAAGGAAAAGGTTGAGAAAGAAGTAAAGGAAAAAGTCGAGAAAGAGGTAAAGGAAAAAGTCGAGAAAGAGGTAAAGGAAAAGGTCGAGAAAGAGGTAAAGGAAAAATTTAGAGAAGAGCTTAAAGAGGAAGTCAGAAAAGAACAAGGAAATGAGGCCCAGGAGACTGTGATGGAGATGATTAAGAATCTCATGGCGAACATGAATTGGACATTGGATCAGGCTATGTCAGCAATGAGTATTCCTACTGAAAAATGGGAGCTTTACAGAGCAAAGCTGTAGGGTTTGCATTTCCAATAAAATACCAATCCTTTTCTGAACAGGGCTTCCCGATTTTTTCATAGAAAAATCCGCGGCGTTTTGATAAAATAGTATCAGGGTCAAAAAGTTGTATATTAAAAATATTGTATTTTTGTAAATCCATATGTTATCATAACCACGAGGCGATAATATAGCTTATCGGAATTTGCAGAGCAAATTTCGATAAAAGGCGCAAAGCACCGTCAATCTGATTACAGGGTTCGCGAAGCGGTTCTTGTAATATAGCTTATCGGAATTTGTAAGACAACTGGAATATAAAGTAAAATGGTATGGAAGAGAAGCAGTTAAAGCAGATAAATTCTATGCAAGTTCTCAGACCTGTCATGGATGCGGATATGTAAATAAAGAGACAAAGAATCTATCGGTCAGAGAATGGGACTGTCCTGAATGTGGGATCCATTATGACAGAGATATTAATGCGGCAAAGAATATTCTGAATGAAGGATTAAGGTTGTTACAACCAGCGTAAAGTAAATATATAAAAACCATAGGAACTATGGGGTTAGCTTGGTAAATATCTTTTCAGCAGAAAGGAGTTCCCAAGAATCCCGCGACTTTAGTCGTGAGAGGTTCAATTCCAGACAAGTTATCCGATTATTTGGCAAATAAGTATGCTGGCTAATATAATTTTGGGACCCTGGTATTGTAAATTTAAGAGACGGAGATACAGCATAAAAGGTGCGATCATTTAGAGGGGATAAGTGACTATGCAGGAGATTAGATGTCCTAACTGTGGAGAGGTTTTTGTGGTTGATGAGTCTGGCTATGCACAGATTGTTCAGCAGGTCAGGGACAAGGAGTTTGACAGAGAATTAAAACAGCGGGAAAAAGATTTTGAGGAGATGAAGAAAAAGGATCTGGAGCTTGCCCAAATGAAGCAGAAAAGGGCATTTGACCAGGAGCTTTCGTCAAAAGAGACGGAGCTTATGGAGAAGGAGAGGGAAATCCAACGGCTGCAGACAAGGCTTGAAAACACTGAGACAGAGAAAAAGCTGGCGGTTTCAGAGGCAGTTCAGGAGAAAGAAAAGGAGCTCTCCCAAAAAGAGACAGAGATTACAAAGTTACAAAATCAGTTGATAAGCAAGGGGACGGAAGGTCAGTTAAAGGAGCAGTCTCTGCACAGAGAATACGGGGAAAGATTGAAGCTCAAAGATGAGCAGATTGAATACTATAAAGACTTTAAGGCCAGGCAATCTACGAAGATGATCGGTGAAAGTTTAGAACAGCATTGTCTGAATCAGTTTAATGCCCTGCGCATGACAGCGTTTCCAACGGCGTATTTTGAAAAGGACAATGACGCCCGGTCCGGAAGCAAGGGTGATTTTATTTTCAGGGAAGCCATGGAGGGAATCGAATTTATCTCCATTATGTTTGAGATGAAAAACGAGATGGATGAGACTGCCACCAAACATAAAAATGAGGATTTTTTTAAGGAGCTTGACAAAGACAGACGCGAAAAGGGATGCGAGTATGCTGTGCTGGTTTCTCTTTTGGAAATCGACAATGAGCTTTACAATAACGGCATTGTGGATGTTTCCTATAAGTATGAAAAAATGTACGTGATCCGTCCTCAGTTTTTTATTCCGATGATCACTTTGCTGAGAAATGCGGCATTAAATTCCCTTAAGTACCGGCAGGAGCTGGAAATGGCAAAGCATCAGCAGATTGATATTCTCCATTTTGAAGAGAACATGAATGCTTTTAAGGAAGGCTTTGCCCGCAATTATCGGATTGCCAGCGATAAGTTTAAGACGGCTATTGATGAAATTGACAAGACGATTTCTCACCTGCAAAAGACGAAGGAGGCGCTTCTTTCGTCAGAGAACAACCTTCGGCTGGCCAATAATAAGGCGGAGGATTTGACCATTAAGAAGCTGACCAAAAACGCGCCGACAGTGCGGGAGATGTTTGACCAGATATAACAAAGACGGGGGCATGAAATCCGGTTATTAATGAGTTGCTGGCATTGCCTGTGAACAGTAACATAGAAAAACATGCAGGAAAAAACGGTTGACAGCAACAAGACTTATTGTGTATAATAAACAAAATTGATTTCAGGAGGATTTTTGATGTTAAGTGTTATTGTAATGGAGAAAGCTGCAAATTAATTAAATACTGCAGCGGGTGGTTTCTGAAAATGAACGTGTCAGTATACCAGGAGTCTGCCCGTTTGTTGACTGCTTACGCGGTTGACATTTTCACCTTACAATTGCTTAATATTATGGTATGATACCAGGGTCACAAAGTGCGGAGCAATCCGGTATCAGAGGGGTCAAAAGACCTTTTGACCCCAACATCATGGTATAGATCGATATCTTTCCGATGGCATATGAGCATGGCTGTATGGTCATGCTCTTTTTTTGCCCTTTTTGAAATATCGTTATGATCTTATATGGACAGATGGAAAAACCATGGTATTTTTGCATTTTGGGCAGCCATGGTTTTTTGTTATGAGAAAGGAGCAGGAATGATGAATACAGAAAAGCAGATTGAATTTGATAAGATAAAAGAATTGTGGATGGGCTTTGCTGTTACAGAGAAGGCCAGGGAAAGGATTGCAGGCGTATCCTTTTATCTGAGCGAGAGGGAACTGAGAAAGCAGATAAAGGATACCAGTGACGGAAAAATGTTAATGGAGCGGCTGGGTGTCCCGCCTTTGCAGGGAGTGGATGAGGTGAAGGATATCTTAACGGTTGCCGAAAAGGGCGGCTGTCTGATTCCATATCAGCTGGAAAGAGTGGAAAAGGCTTTGGCGGCAGTCCGGCGGCTGAGGGATTATTTAAAAAAGGGAAAGAGCTTTGAGAATCCTTTGGCCTATTATGAGGAAAATCTGGATGAGATGGGAGAAATAAGGGAAGAGATCGGCAGGCAGATTCGGGGAGACAGGGTGGATGACTATGCTTCCGGCAAGCTGTGTCAGCTCCGAAGCCAGATGATCAAGTGTGAGGAGCAGATGAAACAAAAGGCGGAACAGATTATGCGTTCTCACAGAGAGTGTATGGCAGACAGCTATTGCACACTTCGCAACGGAAGAATTTGCGTTCCCGTAAAAAAGGAGTTTAAGCTAAGGATATCAGGAAGCGTAATCGGAAAATCCTCCACAGGGAATACCTTATTTGTGGAGCCGTCCGGGGTTGCCAGGCTCTATGAGGAATTGGAGCTGTTGAAAATCAGCGAGGAAAACGAGGTGTACCGTATTTTGTATACGCTTACTGCTATGGTGGGGGAGGCGGCGGACAGAATAAGGGGAAACATGGAGATGATAGAAAAGCTGGACTTTATATTGTCAAAGGGAAAGCTGAGCATGGAGATGGATGCCAGGGAGCCTGCTGTCAATACGGAGCGGAGAATCCTTTTAAGAGATGCCAGGCATCCTTTGATGGATAAGCAAATCAATGTGCCGCTTCAGTTTGAGGCCGGAGGGAGCAGACGGGGAATTGTAATAACCGGACCCAATACGGGCGGGAAAACGGTGACGATTAAGACTGTTATGCTCAATTGCATGATGGCTCAGTGCGGACTTCATGTGACCTGCGGGGAGGCGGATATCTGTATGAGCAATTCTTATCTCTGTGACATTGGGGACGGACAGAATCTTGCAGAGAACCTGTCTACCTTTTCGGCTCATATTAAGAATGTTCTGGAGGTGTTAAGCGGAATCAGCAAAGACAGCCTGGTGATTATGGATGAGCTGGGCTCCGGTACGGACCCGGCGGAGGGAATGGGAATTGCCATTGCAATTCTGGAGGAGTTGAGAAAAAGCGGTGCTATTTTTCTTGTAACCACCCATTATCCGGAGGTGAAGGAGTATGCCAAGAAAACCCCGGATGTGATGAATGCCCGGATGACCTTTGACAGAGAGACCTTAAAGCCTACTTATCAGATGGTTATCGGAGAGGCGGGGGAAAGCTGTGCCTTTTATATAGCAGATCGGCTGGGAATGCCAAAGGAGATGTTAAAGGTGGCGGCCCGGGCCGCCTATGGGCAGGAGGCATCAGAGAGATATTGTTTTCGGGGTGAGGCGCTCCGGAATACGGGCGGCGGCAGAATATCCAGAATCCGGCAGGTAAAAAGGGAGGAGCTTTCTGAAAAATATAAGCGGGGCGACAGTGTGATGGTTTATCCGGATAAAAAAATCGGAATCGTGTGTGAGCCGGTTAATGAGAAGGGCGTTTTGCGGGTGCAGCTTCCAGGCAAAAAGATATGGATTAATCATAAGCGGGTAAAGCTGCATGTGGCAGCAGAGAAATTGTACCCGGAGGACTATGATTTTTCTGTGATTTTCGATACTGTGGAGAATCGGAAGATCCGGCATGATATGGAGAGAAAATATACACAGGAAGTGATCCGGTATGAGTAACTCCGAGAATAAAACCCGGTTGCGCTTTGGACATTATGTGACTATAATGTGGGTAAGGAACGGACAGACAAAAGCAAAACACATAAAAGTAAAGCAGAAAGGCAGGAATCTCTATGCTACTCCAGATAATCCGAAATGACATCACAAAAATGAAGGCGGACGGGCTGCCGTGTAAATATGTGATTCACGCCGTGGGGCCCCTGCTGGCGTGACGGTCGCCATGGGGAGCGGGGTGTGAAAAAATGACGTTATTGACAAAGTTTCCCTGGGAGAATAAAATGAATGTGTAATTGGGGATGGCTCAGAGTGACAACAGCTTAATCAGAAAGGTGATCATACATGAAATCAGTGACTGTGAGAAATGTTACAATCGGAAAAGGAAGACCCAAAATCTGTGTTCCCCTGGTTGCCGCCACGGCAGAGGGAATCCTGACAGAGGCCAAGGGCCTTTTAGATGTGCCGGCAGATATCGTTGAGTGGCGGGCAGACTGGTATGAGAATGCTCTGGAAAAGGAAAAGGTTCTTAAGGTGGCAGAGAGTCTGCGTAGAGTGCTGGGGGAGAAGCCGCTGCTCTTTACCTTACGAACCGAGAAGGAGGGCGGAGAGAAGGCCTTGCCGGCAGAGGAGTACATAGAGCTGAATTTGGCGGTTGTGGAAAGCGGTTTTGTGGATTTGATCGATATAGAGCTGTTTACAGCCGGGGAAGAGGGAGCGCGGGTGATTGAGGCGGCCCACAAGGCTCAGGTGAAGGTGATTATGTCCAGCCATGATTTTTTCAAGACCCCCAGCAGGGAGGCCATGACTGGCCGCTTACAGAAAATGCAGCAGATGGGGGCGGATATTCCCAAGCTGGCGGTGATGCCTCAGTCAAAGAGAGATCTGCTGGCCCTTCTGGAGGTGACTTTGGAGATGAGTGAGGCTCTGGAATGTCCCATTATCACTATGTCCATGTCCTCCATCGGTATGGTCAGCCGTCTGGTGGGGGAGACCTTCGGATCGGCTCTCACCTTTGGTGCTGTGGGGCAGAGGTCGGCTCCGGGTCAGCCGGGCGCCCGGGAACTGGCAGAGGTGTTGGAGATGATTCACAGGAATTTGGAGTGTTAGGCAACAAATTTTAAACTCATTGGGAGAAATTCCGATGAGTTTTTTGTTTTTTTTACAATTTCCATATTTTCACAGGATCTTTGCAGGCTTTGTGGAAAGACTTGTCCGAAAGTTAAAAAATTCGTAAGTATTTTATTCTTGCGGCAGATGGAAATCCATGGTATAAGTGTATTAACAATCTTAGTACACTTACAAACTGAGACTGGAAAGAAAGGAGAACAGGAATGATTCTGCTGGATTTAAAGGACAGCCGGCCGATCTATGAGCAAGTGGTGGAACGGCTTCAGGAGCTGATGATGCTGGGGATCCTGGAGGAGGACAGCCAGATGCCTTCGGTGCGGAGTCTTGCCATGGAGCTTTCCATCAATCCTAACACGATTCAGCGGGCCTACGGTGAGCTGGAACGGAGAGGATACACATACTCGGTAAAGGGCCGGGGCAGCTTTGTGGGCAGTATCCGCAAGCTGCGGGAGGCGAAAAAGACGGAGCTGGAGAGAAGGCTGGGGGGGCTGGCAAGGGAGGCAAGGACCATAGGTGTTTTGCGGGAAGAGTTTGTGGTTATAGCCGGTCAGGCTTACGATGAAAGGCCCCAGAATATAAAAATACAAAACAGAGCCGGGGGGATAGATGAACCGTGCAGTATGGAAAAGTTAAACCCATCAGATCCAAAAGGACAGAGCTTGAAGTCGCCAGATATTCCGGATGAATCCTGCGCAGGGGGAGAGAAAAGCGGCGATCAGCTGTGGGTCAGGAATGAGTAAGGGAGGGATGACAGTATGATAGAGGCAGTAAACCTGACAAAACGATTTGATGATATTGTGGCAGTGGACAATATCAATGCCCAGATCCGGGACGGCAGTGTGTTTGGCCTGATTGGAACCAATGGTGCAGGAAAGAGCACTTTTCTCCGTATGGCAGCAGGAGTGTTAAAGCCGGACGGGGGAACCATCACCATTGACGGAATGGAGGTTTTTGAGAACCAGGAGGCTAAGAAGCGGTTTTTTTACATTTCTGATGACCAGTATTTTTTCAGCAATTCCACTCCCAGAGATATGATGGCCTATTACCGGATTGTTTACCCTTCCTTTGACAAGGAACGGTTCCATGGGCTGATGCGCAGTTTTGGATTAGATGAGAATCGAAAGATCAACACCTTTTCCAAGGGCATGAAAAAGCAGGTGTCCGTAGTATGCGGTGTGTGCGCGGGCACGGATTATCTGTTCTGTGACGAGACCTTTGACGGGCTGGACCCTGTGATGCGCCAAGCAGTAAAGAGTATCTTTGCCAATGACATGCAGGAGCGCCATCTGACACCGATCATCGCCTCCCACAATTTAAGGGAGCTGGAGGATATCTGCGATCATGTGGGACTTTTGCACAAGGGAGGGATCCTTTTAAGCAGGGATTTGGATGAGATGAAAATGAATATCCATAAGGTTCAGTGTGTACTTTCGGAGGGCATGGAGCCGGAGGAGCTGACCGGAATGGAGATTATCAAGACTGAGCGCCGGGGGAGGCTTCTCACACTGACTGTTCGGGGAGATTTAAGCCGGGTGGAGTACACGATGCAGACGGCGAATCCGATATTTTATGAGACGATTCCCCTGTCTTTGGAGGAAATCTTTATCAGTGAAACGGAGGTTGTGGGCTATGACATCAAAAAACTTATTTTTTAAGCTGATGAAAGAGGATTTGAAACGGCGTGTATGGGCGGTGGCTCTGCTCAGTCTGGGATTTTTCTTTTTTTATCCTGTGGTGGCGGCATTTACGGCCGGGAACATTAAAGATTATATGGATTATGCCAAGGGGCTGGCAGAATATGAGAAGAATCTTGTCCGATGGCTGTCCTTTAACAGTGGCATGACGGTGTTTTTGATGATGGCGGCCGCGCTGATCTGCGGTCTTAGCAGCTTTTCCTTCCTGAATTCAAAGAGCAAGGTGGATTTCTACCATGGGATTCCGGTGAGAAGAGAGATGCTGTTTGTGGCAAATTTTTCAAACGGGATTTTGATGCTTGCAGTGCCCTACGGGATCTGTCAGCTGCTTGCAGTGTTGGTGGGAGTCTCCAACGGGGCAAGCTTTGGAAGAATTTTCCAAGTGGCTCTGGCAGCTTACGGACTTCACATTACCTACTTTATTTTAATGTATTCCACTGTGGTGGTGGCGGCGATGCTGACCGGACATCTGGTAGTTGGATTTTTGGGAACCATGGTGCTTGCGTTTTATATGCCTATGGCCACAGGGCTGCTGGTTGCCTACCTTTCCAGTTTTTTTAGGACTTATTCTTCCCGTCTGCCAGGGCTGTTGTCGGAGCGTGTCCTGATGCACGGGATCAGGATTTCACCCATAGCGGAATATATTTACCAGCTGTCCAGAAACGGAGAGCAGTATCAGGTGCCGGTGCCTATGGCGGGGGCGGTGCTCATTGCCTGGGGAGTTTCTTTTTTCCTGGCAGCCCTGTCTTGCTTTCTGTATCGGAAGCGCCCTTCAGAGGCGGCGGGAAAGGCTATGGCATTTTCAGTGACCTGTCCGGTTATCCGGATTTTGCTGACAATGCTCTCTGCCTTGGGTTTGGGACTGTTCTTTTATATGATGCGCAGCTCTATGGGATGGGCAGTCTTTGGGATCTTGTTTGGCGGAGGGATCTGTCACTGTGTGGTGGAGATTATTTATCATTTTGATTTTAAAAAGCTGTTTTCCCATAAGCTTCAGCTGGTCTGCTGTTTGGTGGCGTCTTTGCTCATTATGGTGGTGTTCCGGTATGATCTTCTGGGGTATGACCGATATCTTCCAAAGGCCGGGCAGGTGCGGGAGGCGGCAGTCCATGTGGACAGGACATCAGACTGGGTGTCCTATGGGCACACACAGAGCTTTCCGGATGGTCATTATGAGTGGAACTATGAATCCTATGACGGATATATGTTTCAAAATATGAAGTATCACGACATAGAGAATCTGTTGGCCATTGCCTCGGCAGGGATTGAACAGACGGAGAGGAGAAAGGACCAAACGGTTTACCGGGACAGATATTATGGAGAGGAGTATCCAGAGGACGGGACGATCTGGAGTGAGGTTGAAGTTTGCTACACCTTAAACAGCGGGAGAATGGTGTGCCGCATCTATCATATGCCGATTGACGGGAAAGCATGGCCGGCGATGAAGAAAATGCATGAGGACAGTGAGTTTCAGAAAGGGACTTATCCTCTTATGACCATGACCTCAGAGCAGGTGGATTCCATTCGTTTCCGGGGTAAATACTCCAAGGGAGACTATGGGGAGAATGAGGTTTGCCTAGAAAAGCTGTCTGCAAAGGAGAAGGAAAAGCTGCTTAAAGCCTATCAGCAGGAATTTATGGCCATGAAAGTGGAAGAGCTGGAAAAGGAGGCGCCGGTCGGACTGATCCGGTTTGGCAAGGAAATCGATGAGGAGGCTATCCGGTGGTGGAAGCAGCAGGATGCCAATGAGTATAAGGATTATCCGTCCTATCGGTATCGGGGATGGAGAGATCTGGTCAATAAGGATTACTATCCGGTGTATCCATCCTTTGCAGAGACAATCCGGCTTTTGAAGGAGCAGGGAGCGGAGGTTGGCGGATATCTGGATGAGCTGGATGTGAGAGCCGTTCAGGTGCGCGCCCCCCAGATGGATGAGGACGAGTACTACGAGGATGAGTATTATGAGCCCAAGTATTATGACAGAGAGTATAACGGCTCGAGTGAGTATTTGTACATCCGAGATCCGGAGAAGATTGAGGAGCTTAAGAATATCTGGGTGTACGATGAGCTGTGCTATTATGATCCGTTTTTCCGGGCAGAGGATGCGGAGGTTTCTTTGATGATTCTGGATTTGGAAAAGGAAGATGACAGAGAGTATGACTATGAGGAGTATGAGGATGGAAGCTGGAATACCAGTGTCCGAGTGGTGTTCCCTGAGGGCCGGATACCGGATTTTGTGTGGGAGTCGGAGGAAGAATAAAATCCGGACAGGGACCAATTGAGTGTTGACAAAGCCAGGGGGGGGGTAAAATGGATTGACGAAAGAAAGAGAGAGGAGTAAGATGAAGCAGTAAGTAATCAGAGAGAGACTGGTGAGAGAATTGACTGAAAAGAGGAGCTTTGAGATGACGGATCAGGAATTTGAGAAAGGGCTTAAGGAGCTGATGGAGGACGATGCTTCCGGAAGGTCCAAGGGGAAGAAGAAAAAGGATAAAAAGGGCGGGAAGTCTTTTGGGTTCTGGAAATCCTGGAGCAGAAGAAGGAAGATTATCGTGGGAGTGGCAGTTGTGGCTGCCGCTCTCCTTGTGGTACTGAAGGTGAAGGGCGGAGGAAATGACGGAGCGATCATGGTATCCACGGCGCCTCTTGAGAAGGGGGACGTGGAGGAGGTTCTTTCCATCAGCGGCCCTGTGTCGGGCACGGACAGCGCGGAGGTGGTGTCCCGGCTTCACGCGGAGATCCAGGAGATCCTGGTGAAGGAGGGGGATAAGGTAAAGGCGGGGCAGGTCCTGGCCAGACTGGATTCGGAGGATGTGCAAAAGGAAGTGGAGATTGCCAGGAATGCCTACAATCTGGCAGTCGCGGAGAAAAATGAGGCTCAGATTCAGGCGGAGGCCGGCTACGGAAAGGCTTTGCAGGATGAGCAGGCGGCAAAGAGGGACTATGACAGGAAGGCAATGCTGTTTGCCGGCGGTGATGTATCCCAGATGGAGTTGGAGGCAGCCAGGGATACGCTGGCGGAGGCGTCCAGACAGGTTGCCACCTTTACCCTTAAGGACGGGAAGCCGGTGGCTAACGAGTCCTATGATTTGCGGATCCGCAATGCGGAGTTTGAGCTGGAAAAGAAGAAAAAGGAACTGGAGGAGGTGGAGGTCACCAGTCCTATTGACGGCACGGTGGTGCGGGTCAATTCCCGGGTGGGGCGTTTTGCGGATACGGTGGATGACGACCGGCCTCTGTTTGCCATTGACAATCTGGAAAAGCTGGAGATGAAGATCAATGTGAGCGAGTACTCCATCGGCAAGGTGAAGGTGGGGCAGAAGGCGGATATTTCGGCGGATATCCTGGGTGGAGAGACGGAGGAGGGCATCATTACGTCTATCTCTCCCACCGGTGAGGAAAAGGGCGGAGGCTCCACGGAGAGAGTCATTCCAACCACCATTCAGATACAGAATACGGATACAAAGCTGATTGCCGGGATTACGGCCCGGGCACAAATTGTCCTCAATGAGGCGAAGGATACCTGGGTGGTGCCTATGGGGGCTTTGGTGGAAAAGGAAGGCGGGACCTGTCTGGCCACAGTGGAGAACAACGTGGTGAAGATGATTCCCGTGGAGACAGGAGTGGAAAGTGACGTGGAGGTGGAGGTAAAGGGAGAGGGCCTGACAGAGGGGCTTTTTTATATCCCTTCGCCCATGGCCTTTTTGGAAGATGGCATGACAGTTGTCACAGCGCCCATGCAGTGACAGAAGATTACGACAGCTGTGGCGGAGGAAGGCTATGAAATTATTTAATCATGGAAAAACGGAGGAGCTGGGAGGAGCCTGGTCTTTGGGGAAGGCTCAGGAGAAAGGCCGTTTGGGATTTAATATAAAAGAAACGCTGAGAAGGGGAAGGGAGACAAAGCTTCCGGAATACATAACGGAGAATGTCAGCGAGGAGCTGATTCGCCTGGAGGATCTGGTGAAGGTCTACGACACGGGAGCCTTAAAGGTTCTGGGCTTAAAGCGGATCAATCTGACCATTCACCGGGGAGAATTTGTGGCGATCATGGGCCAGTCCGGCTCGGGGAAATCAACTCTCATGAATATTTTGGGATGTCTGGACCGGCCTTCCATGGGACATTATTATCTGGACGGAGTGGATGTGGCAGCCATGAATCCGAATGAGCTGTCCCTGATTCGGAACAGGAAGATCGGATTCGTGTTTCAGTCCTTTAATCTGATTTCCCGGACCTCGGCTTTAAAGAATGTGGAGCTGCCTATGACCTATGCCAGGAAGGGAAAGAGATTCCGGGAGCAGCGGGCAAAAGTTCTTTTGGAGCGGGTGGGACTGGGAAAGCGGGCGGAGCATATGCCCAATGAGCTTTCCGGTGGCCAGAGACAGAGGGTGGCTATCGCCCGTGCCCTGGCCAATGAGCCGCCGCTTCTTTTGGCCGATGAGCCTACGGGAAACTTAGATACTGCGGCATCCGTGGAGATCATGGAGCTGTTTTCCCAGCTTCACAAGGAGGGCACCACGGTGGTGGTAGTCACCCACGAGGAGGAGATTGCGGCGTTTACGGAGAGAATCATCCGGTTTCGGGACGGGGAGGTTGTCAGCGACCTGCCCAATGTGCCAAGGGAGCCGGAGCGATATAAAGCGGCCGGGGCGAGAGAGCCGGAGAAGGAAGAAGCGGCCGGGGCGGGAAAGCCGGAGAAGGAAGAAGCGGCCGGGGCAAAAGAGCCGGAAAAGCAGGGAGCTGCCAGGGCAAAAGAGCCGGAGCGGCAGGAAGCAGACAGCGGCGAAATGCAGGGAGAAAACAGGACCGCCTGCGGCGAAATTTCGGAAAGGAATGACGAATCATGCTGATAGAGAATATGCTGATGGCATTTTCCGCCATCCGCGCCAACAAAATGCGTTCTTTTCTGACTATGCTGGGAATCATCATCGGAATCGGGTCGGTGATCTCCATTGTGTCCATCGGTGATACCATGCGAGGACTTTTTGAGGAACTGTACCGGAAGATCGGGATCACCCAGGCATATATTGCCATCGGCTACTGGGTGGATGACTGGCGGCAGAGCGATTATTTTACCCTGGATGAGATGGAGCGGATCAAGGAAATATTTGGGGATGAGATCGCCTACATTGACAGCGATGCCTATACCAGTGCCGATGCGGTGTGCGCCAGAACAACCGTAAAGTTCAGCTACCAGGGGATTGACTATAATTATCAGGAGGTGCAGCCGGTCAATATGGTGTATGGCCGGTATCTCAATGAGGGCGATATCCTGGGGCGGCGGAAAAATGTGGTGATGGACACCACCAGCGCGATGAATTTGTTCGGGGTGGAGAATGCGGTGGGAAAAACCTTTCGCACAACGATCTACGGAAGTGTGGATGACTACACGGTGGTGGGGGTATACAAAAAGGATCTGAATCCTTTCCAGGCAATGATGATGGGAGCCAACACGGAGGGAGGAGAGGCCTTTGTGCCCTACACGATCCTGACATGGCCCAATGACTACTTTTACGATCTCCGGATTTTTGCAAAGGATGAGGCCACCATGGAAGTGCTTTTTGACAATTTAAAGACCTATGTGGCAAAGTCCAAGGGAAGGAACCCGGAGGATTTCCGCATGGAGACAGCCAAGGCTCAGATGGGCCAGTGGGACAGCATGATGGGCGGCCTGGCTACGGCAGTGGGAGGCATTGCGGCAATTTCCCTTCTGGTGGGCGGCATCGGGATCATGAACATTATGTTGGTGTCGGTGACGGAGCGCACCAGGGAGATCGGTATCCGCAAGAGCTTAGGAGCAAGAACCAGGGATATCATGGTGCAGTTTCTGACGGAATCGGCCATATTGTCCGCTTGCGGCGGAATCCTGGGGATTCTGATGGGAGGCGGGATTGTGACCATAGGAGGCAGCCTTCTGGGGGTACAGACGGTTGTGAAGCCGGGCGTGGTGGTGCTGGCAGTGGGATTCTCGGCTATGGTGGGAATCTTTTTTGGGATATATCCGGCATCCAAGGCGGCGAAGAAGGATCCGATTGAGGCGCTGCGGTATGAGTAAAAGAGTTTGTTTTATATGTGAAACGGCATGGAGAGATGCCGGAGGAAAGAGATTATGCTGATAGAGAATATGAAGATGGCATTTTCTGCCATTCGCGCCAACAAGATGCGTTCCTTTCTTACGATGCTGGGAATCATCATCGGAATCGGTTCGGTGATTTCCATTGTGTCCATCGGCGATACTATGCGGAGCATGTTTGAGGGGCTGTACCGGGAAATCGGAGTGACCCAGGCATTTCTCTACATTGGATATTGGGTGGATGACGTGCGGCAGAGCGATTATTTCACTCTGGATGAGATAGAGCGGGTTAAAGAGGTGTTTGGTGATGAGCTTGCCTACATTGACAGCAATGCCCATGTGTCCGCTGATGCCATTTGCGGACGGACCACGGTAAAGTTCAGCTTTGACGGGATCGATTATAATTATCAGGAGGTACAGCCGGTGGATATGGTGTATGGCCGGTATCTCAATGAGGGCGATATCCTGGGACGGCGGAAAAATGTGGTGATGGACACCACCAGCGCCATGAATCTGTTTGGCGTGGAAAATGCGGTGGGAAAGACTTTCCGCACCACTCTTTACGGGACTACAGAAGAGTACACGGTGGTGGGAATTTACCGGAAAAAGATAAGCCCGATTCAGGCTATGATGATGGGAGCCAACACCGAAGGAGGAGAGGCATTTATCCCTTATACGATTCTCACCTGGCCCAATGATTATTTTTATGCTCTGCGGCTTTTTGCCAGAGATGAGGATAAGATGGATGAGCTGTACAATAATATAAAGGCCTACGTGGCCAAAAGCAAAGACAGGACACCGGAGGACTTCCGTCTCAACAGCGCCAAGGACGAGATGGGCCAGATGGACAGCATGATGGGCGGCCTGGCAGCGGCAGTGGGGGGAATTGCGGCAATCTCCCTGCTGGTGGGCGGCATTGGCATCATGAACATCATGCTGGTATCGGTGACGGAGCGCACCCGGGAGATTGGTATCCGCAAAAGCTTAGGGGCCAGAACCCGTGATATCATGATTCAGTTTTTGACGGAATCGGCCATACTGTCGGCCTGCGGAGGGATCGTGGGAATCTTGCTTGGAGGCGGATTGGTGATGATCGGAGGCGCTCTTTTGGGAGTGCAGGCGATCGTAAAGCCGGCAGTGGTGCTTATGGCAGTAGGATTCTCGGCCATGGTGGGAATCTTTTTCGGCATGTATCCGGCATCGAAGGCGGCCAAGAAGGATCCGATCGAGGCGCTGAGGTATGAGTAGGGAGGAAATGTGAGGAGGGAAAACAAAAGCTACTGTTTAAGGGGCCGGAAATGGTTACACATTGGGTAACGAGTGAAACACGATTTCTGAAAAACCCCTTGACATTTCCCGCCTGAAATAGTATATTTATGAAGGTTGCAAGCGCAACAGACAGGAAAGTAGGTATCCACCTCACCTCGGCACGAGTAAGTGACCCAGGTTCATAGCTGAGAAACACAGGCAGACAGCATGGTGTTTGTGTGTCTAAAGTGGTTTTTAGAGGGTGGATAGAGTTATTTCTATCTACTTTTTTTGTGCAGAAAAGCAGATCATGTTTTATCTTAAAAAATGGAGGTGTACGACAATTAGCGAGTTAATGATTAACGAACAGATCAGAGATAAGGAAGTTCGGTTGATTGGCGAGGATGGGCAACAGCTGGGAATCATGTCTGCGAAGGAGGCATACAAGCTGGCTCTGGAGGCGGAGTTGGATCTGGTCAAGATTGCCCCGATGGCGAAGCCGCCGGTTTGTAAGATTATCGATTACGGCAAGTATCGTTATGAGCTGGCGAGAAAAGAAAAGGAAGCCAAGAAAAAGCAGAAGGTGATCGAGGTCAAGGAAGTCCGGCTGTCTCCCAACATTGACACCAACGATTTAAACACCAAGATGAGTGCCGCCCGCAAGTTTTTGGAAAAGGGCGATAAGGTGAAGGTGACTCTTCGTTTCCGCGGCCGGGAGATGGCGCACATGTCCAAGTCCAGATATATTCTGGATGACTTTGCGGAAAATCTGAAGGATATTGCGGTTGTCGATAAGCCTTCCAAGGTTGAGGGAAGAAGCATGGTCATGTTTTTATCTGCGAAAAAGTAAAGGAAAAGCGAAGATTAAGGAGGAAATATTATGCCTAAGTTAAAGACAAGCAGAGCGGCTGCGAAGCGTTTTAAAAAGACCGGTACTGGCAAGCTGGTAAGAAGTAAAGCATATAAGTCCCACATTTTGACGAAGAAGTCCACCAAAAGAAAAAGAAATCTTCGTAAGGATATTGTTACGGATGCTACCAATGCAAAAGTGATGAAGAAGATTTTGCCGTACCTGTAAGACTGTGAGAGAAGGAGGAAAAACCGATGGCAAGAATTAAAGGCGGTATGAACGCGAGAAAGAAGCATAACAGAGTCCTGAAGCTGGCAAAAGGCTACAGAGGCGCCCGTTCCAAACAGTATAGAATTGCAAAGCAGTCCGTGATGAGAGCTCTCACCAGCTCCTATGCAGGACGGAAGCAGAGAAAGAGACAGTTCCGTCAGCTGTGGATCGCCCGGATCAACGCGGCGGCCAGAATCAATGGCCTGTCCTATAGCAAGTTCATGTACGGACTGAAACTGGCCGGTGTGGAGATGAACCGGAAGGTTCTTTCCGATATGGCTATTAACGATGCAGAGGGCTTTGCAAAGCTGGCCGAGCTGGCCAAGAGCAAAGTGGCGTAAGAAAGCAGGTATAAGGGTAAGGATAGTAAGCGCTGCCAAAAGGTGGCGCTTTCGTTTTTTTCAGGAGGTTTTTATGCTGTATCAGATTATAGACGGAACTTTGTCCTTAGGGGGGCATCTGGTTTTTTCGCATCTGAATTTTGAACTGCGGGGGAAAGAAAAGGTGGCCCTGACAGGGCGCAACGGCGCGGGAAAGACCAGTCTGCTGCGGTTGATTGCAGGGGAATTGTCTCTGGACAGAGATGATCACAGAGAGGGACCGGGAATCCGGATGTCCAGGCAGCTGACCATAGGAATGCTGCGTCAGCAGGCTTTTGAGGATATGGACAGTACTGTGGAGCAGGAGATTTTAAAAAATATTCCGTCAACGGAACCCTATGACAGAGAGCGTTTTGATTATGAGAGAGAGTATGACATTCTTTTTACGGGCCTGGGCTTTGCCAGGGAGGATAAAAGGAGATGTCTGAGAGAATTTTCCGGCGGACAGCAGACAAGGATCGCATTGCTTTGCCTTCTTTTGCAGAGACCGGATATTCTTCTTCTGGATGAGCCCACCAATCATCTGGATATGGAGGCAGCCCAGTGGCTGGAGGGATATTTGCGCCGGTATGACCGGGCGGCGATTGTGGTCTCCCATGACCGTTTTTTCCTGGATCAGGTGGCGGAGGCGGTTTGGGAGCTGGAAGGAGGCAGGATAACCCGCTATCCGGGAAATTATACCGCTTACCGGCAGGAAAAGAGAAAGCGGGCACAGCTTGGGCAAAAGGCCTGGGAAAGGCAGCGGCAGGAGATTCATCGCCTGGAGCAGGTGATTGAGCGGTTTAAGCATAAGCCCACAAAGGCTTCCTTTGCCAGGGCAAAGAAAAAGCAGCTGGAGCGGATGGAAAGGGTGGAGCTTCCCCCTAAGGAGGAGGCCCATCTGTTTATGGGAGAGATTACCCCGGCCGTTCCAGGAAGTAAGCTGATTTATGAGGCGGAGCATTTAAAGCCGGGGTATGACAGGCCTCTTTTGGAGCTGTCCCTGCGGATTCGCCGAGGACAGAAAATCGGGCTTTTGGGGCCTAACGGCGGGGGAAAGAGCACCTTTTTAAAGACGGTTGTGGGGCAAATACCGGCTCTTGCGGGGAAGGGAAGGCTGGGAAATCAGATCACCATCGGATATTTCGACCAACATTCGGCCGGGATTCGGTCGGAAAAAAGTGTGCTGGAGCATTTTAAAGAGCGTTTTCCGGCATTGACGGACAAGGAGGCCCGGTCTGTTTTGGGGGCTTATCTCTTTCGGGGGCGGGAAGTGTCCCGGCGGGTCAGTGATTTGTCCGGCGGGGAGAAGGCCCGTCTTGTGCTGGCAGAGCTTTTGGAGAGTAGGCCCAATTTTCTTGTGCTGGATGAGCCTACCAACCATATGGATATCCCGGCTAAGGAAACGTTAGAGTCGGCCTTTCGCGCCTACACGGGAACAATTTTGTTTGTGTCCCATGACCGGTACTTTATCCGGCAGGTGGCCCGGAGCGTGCTGATTTTTGAGAATGGACAGGCATTTTATTATCCCTTTGGCTATGAGCATTATCTGGAGAGAATGGCCAGGGGAGGAGACGGACGCGGGATGGCAGCCCGGATTCAGGCAGAGGATCAGGCACTGGTTGATTCTCTGCGAGCCGTTCCTAAGGCAGAACGCCATCGTTTGCGTGAGATTTCCACGGAGGAGGCTTATGAGGACTGGAGGCTTCGTCCGGTGAGGGAGAGGATGGAGGAAGCTGGGGAAAGGCTTGAGAGGTTGATAAAGAAGAGGGAAGGGCTGCTTGCAGAATGGATGGCAGGTCGGGAGTTCTGGGAGGGGGAAGAAGAGCAAGGACAAGATGAGGCAGGGGAGGCAGAGAAAGGACGAGATGGAGTGGGGGAGGCAGAGAAAGGACAAGATGAGGCAGGGGGAGATATAAGTCATGAAAGGAAAGGCAGGAGGGAGGAGTATGAAGAAGTGGCAGATAAGGTGGAAAAGGCGTGGAGGCAGTGGCATGAGGCTTGTGTGGAGTGGGGAGATGTTTGGACGGAAGTGAATTTTGGAGGGGAGATTTCGGGGCTTTCCCGCCCAGAGGGCTGCTAAGTATGGCTTTCATGTCGGCCCTGACCTCCTGCCTTTTATGGAATGCTTATTGCAAGTTTTTGTTTCCAATATCGGCAAATATTTGACTTATTACATTTTAACGTGTATAGTATCCGTATGACATGGAGATTGCGGGAGCACAAAGTGCGGAGCAATCCGGTATCAGAGAGGTTAAAAGACCTTTTGACCCCAACATCATGATTTCAGAAAAAGAGCTTTTGGACATTGCAAAAGCCTTAAACCGTACTTTTAAGGCACGATTTATCATGAAGGATACACAAGAAGCCATTTGAATTATTCACCTCCAGAAAGGAGAATCCTATGTCAGAAGCTTTAGCCCATACAAACATTTATACAGAAGAGGATTACTACAACCTGCCTGAGAACGTCAGAGCCGAATTGATAGACGGACAAATCTATTATATGGCAGCGCCCAGCAGGATACACCAGGAAATACTCATGTTTTTATCAAAAACCATTGCCAACTATATTGATTCCCAAAAAGGCTTCTGTAAAGTCTACCCGGCCCCTTTCGCCGTCAAACTGTTTTCAGACGATGACAGAAACGTGGTGGAACCAGACATCAGCGTGATCTGTGATTCCAATAAGCTGACGGACCGAGGCTGTACTGGCGCGCCAGACTGGATTGTAGAAATTGTATCTCCCAGCAATTCCAGCCATGACTATATCCGAAAGTTAAATCTATATGCTGACTCCGGAGTGAGGGAGTACTGGATTGTAAACCCTATAAAGAAAACAATATTCGTCTATCACCTGGAAGAAACCAAATTTGAAGCTGACTCTTACACCTTCCAGAACAAGATTAAGGTCAACATCTATGATGATCTATGGATTGACTTTACAGGGCTTGAGGTGTGACACGTTACGGTTCACATAAGTTCACAGCAGCCTGTGAACAGTAACACAGTACCACCACAAAGCCACTTCTTCCAGTTAAAAAACAGTTGAAAATTAAGTACCTATATGGTATTATTTGAACATTAGGCGAAGTTCCGACATACATGCGTAAGCGCGAAGGTGCAACCCGGAGTGGAATTGCACCATTTTTTATCATAGGGCAGATTGCTTTGTGGCAGGGGCTGTTCGGCGGATTGGCAGTATGAAGGAGAAAAAAGAGGAGGAAAGATTATGAAGAAGAAATTAAGCCTGATTCTTGCAGCTTCCGTGGCGCTGGGGATGGTGCTGACCGGCTGCGGAGGTGGCGGCAATGAAAATCCCGGCAAAGCTTTGGGGGATACCGCGGCTGCGGCAGGAGAAAGCACGGAGGCGGCAGGAAATACCGGCGGGGAGACTTCCGGTGCGGATACCGCAGGCTTTATGATTGATGTGCTGAATGCGGATATTCAGACAGCAGATGTACACAAGACCAGTAAGGATTACACGGTTCCCACCAATATCTACGATCGTCTGGTGGAGATTGAGGTGGATGACGCAGGCGCTTCCAAGATTGTTCCCAGCCTGGCTGAGAACTGGGAGATTTCCGGAGACGGACTGGAATATACCTTTCATCTGAGGCAGGGAGTGAAGTTCCAGAACGGAAATGACTTTACAGCGGAGGATGTGGCGTATACCTTTGAGCGTCTTTTGACTGTGGAGGGCGGTGTCAACACGGAGCTTTTGGATCAGGTTAAGGGAGCGGCAGAGCTGATTGACGGCAGTGCCGATACTTTGGAAGGCGTGGAAGTGGTGGATGACTATACGGTCAAGGTCACCTTAAAGGAGCCCTTTGCGGCATTTCTGTCATGTCTGACGGCGCCGGGCCTTTCCATCTATGATAGTGAGGCCACAGAGGTAGCCGGGGACCAGTTTGGCATGGATCCGGCGGTTACTGTGGGAACCGGTCCTTTTAGGTTCGCCGAATGGACCTTCAATGATCACCTGACTCTGGTGAGAAATGAGGATTACTGGAACGGCGCTGCCGGGCTTCCTGGTGTGGTGATCAAGATTATTCCCGATACGGAGACTCAAACCATGATGTTTGAGAGCGGGGAGCTGGATCTGATCGATCTGGATTTTGTGTCCGATGCGGCAGACCGTTTCCTGGCCACCTACCCGGACCAGATTGTTCAGGGTCCCCGGGTGGGAATCACCTACTTTACCATGAACTTTAATATTGAACCTTTCCAGGATGTAAAGGTCCGCAAGGCGGTGCAGATGGCTATTGACCGGCAGGCGATTCTGGATGCTCTGTACGGCGGCCGGGGACAGGTGGAGCATGGAATCTATCCTTACGGGCTGATCGGATTTAATGACGGGCAGACTAAGATCAGCTATGACCCGGAGGGGGCAAAGGCACTTCTGGCAGAGGCAGGCTATAGTGACGGATTTACCATGGAGCTGGCGGCGGATGCCTCAGCCTCCGATACGGTGACCATGGCTTTGGAGATTATTAAGGAGCAGCTGGCCGCCGTGGGAATCAATGCGGAGATCAAGAATTATGATGAGTCTACCTGGTTAGAGACCCGCAAAGCCGGAGAGCTGGGGTCCTTCATGTCCACCTGGACAGCCGATTTTAATGATCCGGAGAACTTTATCTACACCTTCTTCGGCAATGAGGAGAAGACAAGAATCCGTTCCATCAACTATCCGGATACGGCGGTAATGGCACGTGTCAGCGGGGCCAGAGGGATTGTCAATGAGGACGAGAGGCTGGCTGAGTATCAGGCTCTGGAGGAGAAGCTGATTCACGAGGACGCGGCGTGGGTTCCCATGTATTCCCGTATGCATCTGTGGGCTGTGAGCAAGCGGATAGAGAATTTTAAGCCGGTGTGGAGCGGAGTCAGCGACCGGAATTATTATGGAGTGTCTTTAAGTGAGTAGGAATAAGTAAAAGTCTGGTACAGCGCCGCAGAAGCCTTTGCCTGTGCGGTGCTGTTTGCCTGTTTATCGCGGTATTGTCCAAATTTAAGCAATGCTGTATCAGTGCACTGGTCACTTTCCGTCTGAAAGGAGGAGCTTTTTGTGTTAAACAGAGTGGCAAAACGGATTATTATATCGATTCCCGTGCTGTTTGGCGTAATGCTTGCCATATTTATTATGCTGAGGCTTGTGCCGGGAGACCCGGTCACCACTATGCTGGGGGAGCATGTGAATCCGGCGGTTATTGAGAAGATCAGCCGGGAGATGGGACTGGATCAACCGCTGTACATACAGTTTTTTAAATATGTGGCCAATGCGCTTCGGGGAGATTTCGGCACCTCCTATCGGCTGAACCGCAATGTAACGGGAATCATTTTGGAGGCATTTCCCAACACGGTAAAGCTGTCTTTGCTGGCAGCGGCGGTGGCGTGGCTGATTGGCATTGTGTCGGGAATCGTGGCTGCTATCCGGCAGAATAAGATTCTGGACCGGCTGTTTATGGGAGGTGCTCTGATCGGAGTGTCCATGCCCGTGTTCATGACAGCTCTTGTTCTTCAGTACGGGTTTGCGTTTAAGCTTAAATGGTTTCCTGTATCCGGCTTTGATTCGGTACAGGCTATGGTGCTGCCGGCCATTGTATTGGGATGGAACTCGGCGGGAAGTATTGCCCGGATGACCCGCTCCAATCTGGTGGAGGTTATGCAGAACGACTTTATCCGGACCGCCCGGGCCAAGGGGCTGCGGGAGCACGGAGTGATTATCGGGCATGCTCTGAAAAATGCCATGCTGCCGGTTATTACCATGATGGCGCTGCAGCTGTCCAGCATGCTGTCCGGTGCGGTGCTGACGGAGAGTGTTTTTGGAGTGCCGGGAATCGGACGCCTGGCGGTGAATGCCATCGAAAATCGAGATATGCCCCTTTTGCAGGGTACGGTGATATTTACCACCATATTGGTTATTTTGGGAAATCTGATTGCAGATCTGCTCTATAATGTGCTGGATCCCAGGATCCGGGAGGGCGCGTAAGGATGGCAGAAAGAGGAAAAAGGGCTGTCTGGCAGGAGAGTCCGAAGGAGCGCAGGATGACAGATGCAAAACAAAGGTCTCCCAGACTGGGGGAAGCGGGAGGATATGCGATATGGCAGATGTAAAAGACAGGCAAAATCTGGCAGAGGGAAAAGCCGCGGCTTTTGTGGAAGCAGACAAAACGGAAATTAGCAACACTTCCAGACAGGTAAAAATAGAACAGGATGTGTCCGACCAGCTGGGAGAGGAAGATACCTGGAGAGATCAGCTCATGACCTTGGTGCGGCAGAACAAGCTGGCGGCCTTTTCTGCGGTGGTAATCGGACTGATTATTCTGGCGGCGATTTTTGCGCCGGTGGTGGCCCCCTATGATTATCTGGCCCAGAGCCTGACAGACCGGCTAAAGGATCCGGGCGCGGCTCACTGGCTGGGAACGGACGAGCTGGGGCGGGACGTGCTCAGCCGCATTATTTACGGGGCCCGGATCTCTCTGACCATCGGCCTGGTGCCCACCCTGATTTCCATGGCCATCGGCACGATTCTGGGACTTTGCGCCGGATTTTACGGCGGCAAAACGGATTTTATCATTATGCGCCTGGCAGATGTGATGCTGGCGTTTCCTTCTCTTTTGCTGGCCATGGTGGTGATGTACACCATGGGAGGAGGGCTCATCAATATTTTTATTGCCTTAAGCCTGGTGAACTGGGCCGGGACGGCCCGAATCGTCCGCTCCCAGACCTTGTCTCTTAAGGAAAAGGAGTTTGTGGAGGCGGCTCGGTCTATCGGAGTGAAAAAGTGGACCATTATGTTCCGCCATATTCTGCCCAACTGCATCCCTTCCCTAATTGTGCTTTTCACTTTAAATATCCCCTCGGCCATCCTGTCGGAGGCATCCTTAAGCTTTCTGGGAATCGGGGCTCAGCCGCCTTCGGCCAGCTGGGGTCTGATGGTGGTCAGAGGAAAGAAATACCTGTTTTCGGAGCCCTGGCTGTCGATTGCTCCCAGCGTGGCCATCATGATTGTGGTGCTGGCCTTTAATTTCCTGGGAGACGGGCTGCGGGATGTGCTGGATCCATACCTGAAGGAGCAGTAGAGGAGGGGAAGAGATGAATGAATCGATTGTATTGGATATAAGGAATCTGCAGTCTTACTTCTTTACGGCAAAGGGAGAGGTTCCGGCAGTGGACGGAGTCAGTATCCAGGTTCCTGCGGGAAAGATCATCGGCGTTGTGGGAGAATCGGGCTGCGGAAAAAGCATGACAGCCATGTCGGTCATGGGACTGCTCCGGTATCCGGGAAGGGTGGTGGGGGGGACCATTACCTTAGACGGAAGGGACATCACTCACTTGTCCCCCAGAGAGCTGTCCAAGGTGCGCGGCAATGAGATTTCCATGATCTTTCAGGAGCCCATGACCTCCTTAAATCCCGTATACCCGGTGGGAAAGCAGGTGCAGGAGGCTATTTTGCTTCATCAGAAGGTGTCAAAGGCAGAGGCAAGGAAGAGGGTGGTGGATATTTTCCAGGCTGTAGGGATTCCGGAGCCGGAAAAGCGGTATTACAGCTATCCCCACCAGCTGTCCGGCGGGCTGCGCCAGCGGGTGATGATCGGCATGGCCATGGTGTGCCGTCCCAAGGTGATGATTGCCGATGAGCCTACCACAGCTCTGGATGTGACCATTGAGGCACAGATTTTAAGGTTGATGAAACAGCTTTGCAGCGAGCAGGGAACCTCGATTATTCTCATCACCCACAATATGGGAGTGGTGGCAGAGGTCTGTGACTATGTATATGTGATGTATGCGGGAAAGGTGATGGAGCAGGCGGAGACCTTCGAGTTGTTTGAACGGACTGGCCATCCTTACACTCAGGGACTTTTAAGATCCATTCCCAAGCTGGATGAGAAGGCGGACAGGCTGTACACCATCAACGGAGTGGTGCCCAATCTTCTCCATCTGCCTGAGGGATGCAGCTTCTGTACCCGGTGCAGCCAAGCTCAGAAGCGATGCTTTAAAGAAAGGCCAGATCTGTACAAAGCAGGAGAGGCCCACGGCGTCCGGTGTTTCCAGTATGAAGGGGGAGGACAGTTAGATGAATAGCAGAGAAGGACAGGGTCCGGAAATGCTTTCGGCGCGGAAGGTGCTTTTAGAGGCAAGGAATCTTGTAAAGGAATTTCCTGTGGGAGGAACCAGGAGAAATCCTCAGGTGGTCCATGCGGTGACAGATGTAAATCTGAAGATTTATGAGGGGGAGACTCTGGCACTGGTAGGAGAATCCGGCTGTGGGAAAAGCACCCTGGGGCGGGTATTAATCCGCCTGTTGGAGCCTACCGGAGGGGATATTCTATATGAAGGGCAGAGCATTGCCGGTATGGGAGAGGCAGAGTTTGCCGGCTTAAGGCGGCAGATGCAGATTATTTTTCAGGACCCTTACGCGTCCTTAAATCCCCGGATGAGCGTGAAGGAGATCATCGGAGAGCCTCTGCTCACCTACGGGATGAAGGATAAAGCCGAGCGGGAGCAACGGGTGAGGGAGCTGATGCGGGAGGTGGGCATTGCCCAGGAGTTTTACAACCGCTATCCTCATCAGTTTTCCGGCGGCCAGCGGCAGAGAATCGGGATAGCCCGGGCCATTGCCTTAAATCCTAAGCTGGTTATCTGTGATGAGCCGGTGTCGGCATTGGATGTGTCCATTCAGTCCCAGGTACTGAACCTTTTAAAGGATCTGCAGGAAAAGTACAGGCTCACTTATCTTTTTATCTCTCATGATTTAAGTGTGGTGAAGTTTATTGCAGACCGGGTATGTGTGATGTTTCTGGGAAAGGTCTGTGAGATCGGGGATACGGACAGCCTGTATGAGAAGCCGCTGCATCCCTATACCCGTTTTTTGATGAACGCCATTCCCAAAGCGGACCCGCGGCTGAGAAATCAGGAGAAGGAGCTGCTTTCCGGTGAGATCCCCTCGCCGGTGAATCCCCCTGCCGGCTGCCGGTTCCACACCCGCTGTCCCTATGCCAAGAATATATGTGGCCGGGAGGAGCCGGTGTGTCGGACAGTGGGGGAGCGGCAGGTGTTTTGCCATTTTCCGTTGGGGTGAGAGAGGCGGACAGGCGTTTTATTATTTCCATCTGGGATTGAGAGAGGTAGACCGGTATTTTGCTGTTTTCCTCTGGGTGGGAGGAGACAGTTGGGAGTCAGAAAGCGTCCCCTGTAGTTTATTCCATTAGATCTCATGGGATAAACTGTAGGGGATTTTTGCATAAAAGCAAGCTTTCAGGGGAAAATCATATCACACCTTTAATAGTCCTTCTTTTTGATGATGCCGAGGTCTATCCGCGATGCATCCTTAGGTCTGCCAACGGGCCTTACATTGTTTGAACCAGTATATTTTATCGCAAGGGCACGAATTTCTTCCTTTTCAAAGGAGGAACCGGTAAGAAAGGCATTGATATATTGCTGGGACAAAAAAGCGTATCTTCTGGCAGCCATTTGCTTTGACTGCCTGTCTGCAAAGCCATGGGCATAATTGATCCGGTTCTGAAACTCTTCCTCCAATTCCTTCAGGCAGCTTGCGCTTAAGGAGGAAATACTCGCTTTTATGGTGCTTTTTGATACTTGTCCGATTTGTGCTTTGGTTATTATCCAGCAGTTTGATTTTTCCTTAGGAGAAATCCTCATATTGGGAATCCGGGTGTCGTTAAATAATATTTTCACCTGCTCATCCTGCAGAACCAGATAACCGTTATTGCCATAGGGCTGTTCTCCCTTTGTCAGGGAAAGTACCTCCAAAAAGATTAATATGCCGTGATTATCCAGCACACTATATATATCCTCAAATGTCTGCTGCCATTTCATGCCTTCTATTTCATGGAGAACATTCATAAGGACAACCACATGGAATTTCTTCTCCTTTTTTTGAATTTCGGAAAAATCTCCGTATAGTGGAAAAGGTCTTTTTTCATCCGATTCAGGGTATGGCTCATATGCCGTGTATATTACCTGACTTTTGCCCGGATCGGAATCAGGAAGCAGCTGCATACATTTCCAGATCCGGCATTTTCCGGCGCCATAGTCCAGCATCCGAAGCGGTTCATTGTCCGGCAGATTATCTTTGACAGAGGATATAAGCTTGGAGAACTGCTCGTCCTTAATATCAATTTTATTGACCGGCTCCGGCAAGCAGAAGCACTCTGCAATAAACTGATAATACTGCCAGCTGTCTAAAGACTTTAAAAACTCAAACAGATCAATATTTTCCAGTCCCACTAAGGAGTCATAGAGATTTTTGTACATATGGCTGTTCCGGCAGAAGATGGTATTGTTCTCCAAAAGAACAATTTCTTCAAATTCAAATAACGGAACTAAAAATAAAGAATGAGAAGCGATCCACAGCTCGGAAATATTTTCGGAAGCTTTTAATACCTGTATCATTTTTACAAGAGCACGGGGATGCAGATGCAATTCCGGTTCATCAATGATCAGGACAGCTCCATGAGTATGATTTTTCCGTATGGCCATTAGAAAGACACACAGATAAAAGAGCATCAATTCTCCCGGAGAAAATTCGGAGAGAGCCTCCTTCAATGGAAGGGTTCTGGGGGTTTTTGTAATGTAATCCAATTTTATTGTGGATACATGGATCTGATTCTCTTCGGGCTCTATATGTATTTTTTTCTCAAGAAATTCCGCCAGCAGCTCATTGAATTCATCAAGAGCATTTTTGGCATCCACGCTTTTTCTGGTTCTCTTCATGGACAAAACAGACAGGATATTTTCGAGAAAATCACCTCTGTCATTTTCCATGATTTTCAGAAAATCATAAAATGAGTATTGTTCATTGCCAAATAATAAATCATAGGGGTATATTTCCTGAGGTGATTCTGTTTCTTCCTCCTGTTTTTCCGACAATAGAGAGCTGTTATAGAAGGCCTGGATTTCAGGAAAGTACAGAGTGATGACAATCTGATTTTTGGTTTTATCCTGCTTTTTGTCCTGTTCCAGAGCTTTTAAAAAGCGGGTTTTTCCGGAGCCATTTTTTCCGATAATCAGATTTTTTGGGGCAAAAACAGCTTGATTTATATTTTGCAGGCCTTCTTTTTCAAAAATAGTGAAATCAGTGATTGGATTGTCCTGAGATGACATGATAGACTCCTTTCCCTGTCTGAGAGTTTTGTGGAAATTATCCGTTCTTATAAAGGATATTACCATATTTTGTCAGATTTTGCCACAAAGGAATTTACAAATATTTCCATAAGCTTTATAATTTACACAGGGAGGAAAGGGGTTATGGTAAATAATAATGGAATAGTCAGGGCAGGCAACAAGCAACTGGCCAACAGTGAATTGATTATCGGGCTGGCCTGTGCAGTGGGAACGGATATTGCGCATGTGATTGATTTGCTGAAAAGCCGGCTTAAGGAGCTGGGATACGAATCTGAGCATATTAAGATTTCAAAGCAGTTGATTGAACCTACTATTTCGGGCGGGATACCGGAGGAGTTGTCATCTTATGCTCGTGTGAATAAGCTTATGGATCAGGGAAATGAGCTGAGAAAAGGATTTGAACCGGGACCTTACAGCATTCTAGCATCCGGCGTGGCTCATTGCATCAACCAGATTCGAGAGAAATATTCAAAGGAAAAGAATCGGGAGGATGAGACACAGATTCAGATTTCCAAAACAGCTTTTATAATTGACTCCCTTAAGCATCCGGACGAGGTGGAGAAGCTGCGGGAGATCTATCCTTCCGGCTTTTATATGTTTGTGGTCAATGAGTCTGAGGAACGAAGGGCCCGTCATCTTATGGACGCCAAAAACATGGGAAAAGCAGATGCGACAAAGCTGATTCACCGGGATATGGAGGAAAATACTCCCTATGGTCAGCATACGCGGGCCGTATTTGAACTTGCGGATTTTCATCTTTCTGCCAATATGCATGAGAGCAGTGGGAATAAGCTAAATGAATAGGGGCTTACCTTAAAGCTTCAGATTGACAGGATTTTAAATCTTATTTTTGGGAATCCTTTTATTACACCTACATTTGATGAATATGCAATGTTTATGGCTTACTCCTCCGGGCTGCGGTCTGCGGATCTCTCCCGCCAGGTGGGTGCTGTGATTGCTAAGAACCATGATATTATAGCTACCGGGGCCAATGATGTTCCATGCTTTGGAGGAGGACAATACTGGCCGGATGAGGAGTATAAGGATTTTCCTAAGGGCAGAGATTATACCCGGGGGTATGATTCCAATAAGATAGAGCTTAAGAAGATTGTAGACGAAATTATTGATATTTTTACATATGAGGGAACCCCTCAGGAGGAAGAGGACTTTAAAATCAAATCCCGAAAGGCAGTGTTAAGCTCATCTTTAAGGGAGCTGACAGAATATGGGCGGCCGGTTCATGCGGAAATGGCGGCGATTATGTCCTGTTCCAGAAACGGCATTTCCACAAAGGGTGCCACCTTGTATTGCAGCACCTTTCCGTGCCATAACTGTGCAAAGCACATTATCTCCTCAGGAATAAAGAAGGTTGTATATATTGAACCCTATCCTAAGAGCAGGACGCTGGATTTGTATAATGATTCCATTACAATAAACGGGGAACCGGATAAGGTAGTATTCAGCGAATTTGTCGGCATTGGCCCACGGCGTTTTTATGATCTTTTCTCCTTGCGGCTTAGCACCGGAACAAGAATCCGGCGGAAGGGGGAGAGCGGTCATTGTGTTGAATGGAGTGAGAAAAATGCCAGAGTTCGCTGTCAGATGATTTCAACATCTTATATTGACAAAGAGACTATGGAAGCATTAAAATGGGAGCATAACCTGGACGGGAGGGGAACGAACTAAATGAATACATTACAAGAAACGAGGCAGAAGCCGGAAGAAATGATCCATGCATCTAAGCTGTTAGATGTGATTGCACAATGGCCGGACTGGAAGCTGCAGGCGCTGTGTCTGGATGAAAGTGATTTGGAAATCAGAGAATTGATTCAAAGTAGACGGCAATTGCAGCATTACTGACGCTTTTACAAAATTGTTCCAGGCAGGGGCCGGATTTGTTCCGGCACCCTGCCTTTCTTTTTTCGTGGTGCGCCCGCCGTCTGAACTGTTACGATAGTACTGTTGGAGCTTCATGAAACAACCCCGCCGAATGTTGACATACTTTCGTTTTTTGCGTATAATAATAGCATTGAGCAGTAATGCTCACTTGCAAAGTGCCCTGCCACTTTAAGCGCAGATCATTTATGCAAAGTGCCTTGCCACTTTAAGCGCAGATCATTTATGACAGGCGCACCACGGCCTTGACGGTGGTTGTAATGGCAAGAGGGGTGATGGATGTCGTCCCTCTTGTTCATATGGAAAGGTTGCGATGGACAAGCTCAATTTTTATACCATTGATTTGTCATATGTGAATTATCTGAAAAATGTGGAGCGGGAAAAGCGAGGTTTTAGCCGGGTTCCCGATATGGATTATGGAGATCAGCGCAAACCGAAATTCCTTTGCGGAGTGATCCTCCAAGTCAACAGCATGAACTATTATGTGCCGGTTACATCCTACAAGCAGCAAAAGCCGGACAATTTTCTCATTAAAGTCACCAACGGCCAAGTGGTCAGTTCCCTGCGTTTCAACTATATGTTTCCTGTTCCGGATCAGTTGATTTCTGTGCGGATCATTGCTGATGAACCGGATCGCGCTTATCGGGCCCTACTGTCTCAGGAGCTACGATACTGCATCAAAAATCAGGAAACGATTCAGCATTTGGCCGAACGTACATACAGGCGGGTTCTGTTGGGGAAGAATCCTGGATTGGTTGCCAATAGCTGTGATTTTGAACTGCTGGAACAGGCATATTCTTTCTACATCCAAAAAGAGAAATGAAAAGCAGGTCCGGCACAAATGAACCGCAGTCCTATATATTACCGTTTTTGCCGCACGGGTGGCAGCCCCGGCTTACAAAATTTACAGAAAATGGAAGGAATTCTGGCGGGAGGCTGCCCGGCTCATGGGCAGCCTCCCGCCAGCTTTATTCTAATTCCAGATTCACATTCCAAAAGGTCACATCTGCGCTTCTTGCCACAAATATCCCTCCATAGACGTATTCCGAATCGATGGCAGTCAAAGGAAAATCAAAGCCGGCGGACACGGGCGCGTTGTCTCCGAAGGTACAGGTATACCCGTCAGAGGTTTTGCGGATTTCCAGATGAAGGGTTTCACCGGGGCTGTAAAGCCGGGTGGCGGTCTGGCCCTGGGTCAGAACACCGTTTTTGCGGGCAAAGCAGCTCCAGGGCTTGTCAGAGCCGGACATGAGAGGTCCGGCGGCCACATAATCCCCCAAGGTGTCGCTGGTGACTGTGTCCAGATAAATGTCATCCCGCACCATCAGCCCGAAGGAGGCCTGATTGTTGGGATCGAAATGGTGGATGATCACATCGGCAGAAAGGGTGAAATTCCGGTCAGCAGGGACTGGCTGATAATACATGGCAATCCCGTCTGTCGTGGCGGAAATTTTTCCCACTCTTGCGCCCACAACGGAGCTGTCATTTCCCTCAAAGCGTCCGGCTCTCATCCAGATTCCCTCCTCGTAGGAGGAAAGGCTGAAATAAACGTCATTCAGATATTCGTAGGCATCAATATCCCCGAACACAGTGCCCTTCCAGTCTCCAACAGAGGCCCACTGGGCGCTCTCCCTGTCAGGCCGGTTAAAAATGCGCTCTTGATAGAGCGGGTTCACTGTGAGAATGGAGGGATCCGGAGGAGTCATATCCTCGGCAAGGTAATTTTTGAGCGGGCTGGCGCTCTTGACCAGCTCATCGGCAATCAGCCATGCATTGCAGGCGGCGCCGTAAAGGTTGGTGTGAGTATTGTCAATGCTGGCATCCCGAAAAGAGCTTCGGGCATGGCGGTCCTTGACGCCCTGTGCTCCCAGCTGTGTATAGATTTCCCGGGTCCGTTTGGTCAGATCCAGAACCGGCACGCTTTTGGCAACACCGGCCCGATTGATGGCTTTGGCGTAATCGCCTCCCTCAAAGACTCCTTCAATAGTGCTCTGAGAACCGGTGATATGGCCGCTTGCTCCGGTATAGTTGTTTCCTGCATCCCGGCGCACAATGGGAGTGCATAAAATCGGATTCACCCCAGCCTCCTGCATCGGCCGGATATAGTATTCAAAAAGATAGTTCTGGATGGATCCGGCAGTGGAAATGGAGGTGTTTGGGTTGGTATAGCGGAGAGCTTCGGGCTTTTCATCATTATGTCCGAAGCCGATCAGCACATAATCTCCCGCCTGCATTTCCCGAAGGAGGCGCTGGTAGTTGTCTGTCTGCAGATAGCTCTGGGTGCTGGTGCCTGATACTGCCAGATTTTGTATGGAGAGTCCCGAAAAATAGCGGTAAAGCTGGGTGCCCCAGCCGTAGCGGGGATAGTAGTAGGTGGTGTCATTAAACTCGGCGGCTGTGGAATCGCCTATGACCCAGACAGTCGGAATCCTGGTTCTTGTGGAAGCGGCGGTATCAGCTTTAACGGAGGTTTCGTCCTGCCCGGAAGCAGAGGTTTCGTCTTGTCCGGAAGCGGAGACTTCATCTTGTGCGAAAGCAGAAGAGCTGCGCTGCCCTGCATCATCAGAACCGGTATTCCCGGAGCCCCCATTGTCAGGTGAGGCATAGGCGGGAACGGAAAAAAGCGCGAGGGAAGCCGCGCACAGTGAGGCAAGAGAGAGAAGCTTTAAGGCTTTGATAGTTATTTTCATGATGTTTACGCTCCTGTATTTTAAATTTTAATTTTACGTAGAAAAAGTTTCAAACATGCTTTTGCTGCATCTTGAACATTATACCGGATTTTGAGAGGATTGGGAACCTGATTAAAAAAAATGTAAGAAAAGGACGAATTTCAGAACAAAATATGATACCCGAAAAATCCATCGGCCGCCGGTAAGACGGCAGGCGGGTTTTTCGGGCAGTGAGATGAAACAGCTATTGCAATTCTTGTAAGGAATTGTCAAGAACCTCTTGCTATTGTAGTTTTTCCAGATCCCTATAAAATTCCGGATAGGAAATATTGACACATTCTGCCCCAAGAACCTCAGTCTCCCCCTCTGCCATGCAGGCTGCAATGGCAAAGGTCATGGCGATGCGGTGATCCAGCTTGCTGTCAATGATCGCTCCGTGAAGGGGTCTGCCCCCTCGTATGATCATGCCGTCCTCTGTCTCCTGCACATCGGCCCCCATGGAGGTAAGGCCCTGCACCATCACATCGATTCGGTTGGATTCCTTTACCTTTAGCTCTGCGGCATCCCGGATAATTGTCTCCCCTTCAGCGAAGCAGGCCATGGCTGCAATTACGGGCAGTTCATCGATTAAGGTGGGAATGATGGCGCCGCCGATGGCGGTTCCGTGAAGGCTGCTGCTTTTTACCAGTATATCGGCAGTAGGTTCCCCCCTATCATCGTTTTCATTGATCAGCGTAAGCCTGGCTCCCATGTTTTGACAGACCTTTAAGATGCCGTTTCGGGTGGGATTGATGCCTACATTGCGGATCAAAAGCTCCGAGCCGGGAACAATCAGGCCTGCCACGATGAAGAAGGCGGCGGAGGAGATATCTCCGGGTACAAGAATTTTCTGGCCGTAAAGCTCATTGACAGGCCGGATTCGGGCGGTAGTGCCCTCCGTGCGGACATCCGCGCCGAACAGGGAGAGCATGCGTTCTGTGTGATCCCGGGACACATAGGGCTCTGTCACGGAGGTTTCTCCATCCGCATAAAGGCCGGCTAAGAGAATGGCAGACTTCACCTGGGCAGATGCCACAGGGGACGGATAGTCAATTCCGCAAAGAGGCGATCCGGTGATCTCCATGGGGGCACAGCCGTTGTCGTTCAGGCAGCGGATTTTTGCTCCCATTTGGGAAAGAGGATCTATGATCCGTTTCATGGGCCGTTTCCGAATGGATGCATCTCCGGTCAGGGTGGTGGTAAAATTCTGGGCAGCCAGGATGCCGGAGATCAGCCGTGTGGTGGTGCCGCTGTTGCCGCAGTCCAGAACATGCTCCGGTTTTTTTAAGCCCCGGATTCCCCGGCCGCGGACCAGAACCTTGTCCTTCTGATTTTCGATATCCACGCCCATGCCGCGAAAGCAGGCGATGGTGGAGAGACAGTCCGCCCCCTGAAGAAAATTGTGGATTTCCGTGGTGCCCCTGGCCAGGGAACCGAACATAACGCTTCGATGAGAGATGGATTTGTCCCCGGGGACGGTGATCTCTCCCTTAAGGCTGCCGCACTTATAAAATTTCATTTTTCCTTGTTCCTTTCCCTTGCCGCAGGCAGGTGATTCTGCGGCCGTTCATATTTTCGTGACCGTTCAGACGGTTATCTTCCCGTCAGCTCATAATTATACTTTTTCAGCTGTTTCCACGCCTCGTTCATGGCAGATTCCTCATAAAAAGTGATTCGCAGCGCCCCTTCCCCGTGCTCCCGGTTGTGATTGATTCCGATATTTTTAATATTTATGCCCCGGGCGCTTAAGATCACCGACAGGGTGGAGATGGAACCGGGCTCGTCCACAATATCCACCGTAAAGGAATAATCGGGCGGCACGGAGCCCTTCCGGGTATCGGGAATCGAGTTGCGGTAGCTGCGGGAACGGTCAAACAGGTCATAGACAGACTGACTGTCCTTCCGGCAGAGCCCGTCAAGAATCTTTTGCAGGGAATCAATGTAGGCCTTTAGCATATCACAGATAGGCTGTGTGTTGGTCATGCAGATCTGTTCCCACATCTCCGGGGAGGAGGAGGCGATCCGGGTAATATCCTTAAAGCCTCCGGCTGCCAGCTGTTTCATCCGCTCCTGGGAATCATCGGAATCCTGGACCAGATTTACAAGACTGGAAGCGATAATGTGAGGCAAATGACTGATGGCCGCCACAATCCGGTCATGGCAGACCGGATCCAGCACAATCGGAATGGAACCGATCAGCCTGGCGACAGCTACCATTTCCTCTACGTCCTCCTGGCGGGAGACTGGGGTGGGAGTGATGATGTAGTAGGCATTTTCCAGCAAATGATCTGTGGAATTTTCATAGCCTGTCTTTTCCGAGCCGGCCATGGGATGTCCTCCTACAAAGCAGTCTTCCATCTTAAGTTCCTTTACTGCCTGGTGAATACTTACCTTGGTGCTGCCTACATCGGTGACAATGGCCCCATCCTTTAAGCAGGGCCGAAGCATTTCCAAATAGCGTACATTGTATTCCACCGGAGTGCACAAAAAAACAATGTCACATTCCCGAAAGGCTTCTCCCACACCGTCCAGGATCACATCCACAATGCCGTCCCTCTTTGCCTGTTCCAGCTTGGAGCGGGTCCGCATATAGGCCAATATCTTCACATCGGGACAAGCTCGTTTAATGCCTCTGGCAATGGAGCCGCCGATTAAGCCTAAGCCGATAAAGCCGACAATCTTGTCCTCCATCAGAAACTCCTCCCCTCCAGCCGGGCGTAGGGCCGCAGCCCTTTTGTCAATTCTTCAAACTGTTCAAAGGTCAAAGACTGGGGACCGTCAGACAGGGCCCTGGCCGGGTCCGGATGAACCTCGATCATCAGCCCGTCCGCCCCGGCGGCAATGGCACATTTGGCCAGCGGAGGCACATAAGCTCTCACCCCGGTTGCATGGCTGGGATCCACAATGACAGGAAGGTGGGATTTGCTCCGCAGCACCGGCACCGCGCTGATATCCAGAGTATTTCGGGTTGAGGTCTCATAGGTCCGGATGCCCCGCTCGCAGAGCACCACCCGCTCATTGCCCTCAGACATAATATATTCTGCCGCATTGAGCCACTCGTCAATGGTGGCGGAAAGTCCCCTCTTTAAAAGCACCGGAATGTTGGCCTTTCCCGCCTCCTTAAGCAGCTCAAAATTCTGCATATTCCTTGCGCCAATCTGAAGCATATCCACATATTTGACAGCCGTCTCAATGGCATGATGGCTGGTAACCTCGCAGATAACCGCAAGCCCGGTGGCATCCCTGGCTTCCTTCATATATTTAAGTCCCTCCTCCTCTAAGCCCTGGAAGGAATAGGGAGAGGTCCGGGGCTTGTAGGCTCCGCCCCGAAGAAAATTGGCCCCCGCCTTTTTCACTGCAAAGGCAGTCTCCAAAAGCTGTTCCCGGCTCTCTACCGCGCAGGGTCCCGCCATAATCGTGAGCGTCCCGGGCCCGATAGAAGTATTTCCCACCGGCACCACCGAGGCCTCCGGATGAAATTTGCGGTTGGCCAGCTTGTAGGACTCGGTGACAGCCACCACCTTATCCACCCCGTCAGCAATCTCAAAATTGATCCCATTAAGCTTGCTCTTATCGCCGACCACTCCGACAATCGTAACCTCATGCCCCTCAGAAAGATGAACCTGCAGCCCCTGCCCTTCAATCTGGCCGGTGATTTTTTGAATCGAATCTTTAGAAGCATTAGGCTTCATAATAATAATCATAATTTTTTCCTCACTCACACAAAAGAATTTCAACCCACATCCCTCATATTCTAACGCACTCCCCCCTAATTGTCAACGCTTTGTTACTTTAAACTTTGACGCTTTAAAGTTAGAACAAAACCACCTAAACCACTCAAACCTCTTTTTCCCCTTTTTCTAAAACCAAGCCTCTTTTATAATCAAATAACATGATTTTTCAAACAATAATATCAGACCTTACCATTCCCAATATACCCTCCAAAACCTCTGCCGAAAATACTGCCCGCATCAAAAAAATTCACTTTCACCCCAGCCAACAAAGCAGCATGGGAGGGATGTGGGGACGGCAAAAGACCCTCTTTTCACGTTGGCACTTAGGCGCTGTCCTTTAGCGCCTTAGTACCACTACGTGAAAAACGGAGCGAGAGCGCGTCTTTTGCCGTCCCCACATCCCTCCCATGCGGACCTTTCTGAAAAAATAAATGAAAATAAATTTGTGCAAATCCCCTCTTTGTCTTGTAATTTTCAAACTTTTTTAGTAAAATATCCTCATGGACAAAATCAGAAGTACAGGAGGGACTTTTATGAACGCTTATGGAACACAGCAAATCCGTAACGTTGTGCTGCTCGGCCATGGAGGAGCAGGGAAAACAACGGTAGCAGAGGCACTGGCGCTGCTTACCGGAGTTACCAAGCGCATGGGAAAGGTGACCGATGGGAATACGATCAGCGATTATGATAAAGAAGAGATCAAGCGTCAGTTCTCAATTTCCACATCCTTGATTCCGCTGGAATACAAAGGTGAGGAAGGCCTTATCAAAATCAATCTTCTGGACACTCCCGGATATTTCGATTTCGTGGGTGAGGTGGAGGAAGCTGTCAGCGTGGCAGACGCGGCCATCATTGTGGTAAACTGCAAGGCAGGCATTGAGGTGGGAACCGAGAAGGCCTGGGAGCTGTGCGAGAAAATGAATCTTCCCCGGATCATTTTTGTCACCAACATGGACGATGACCATGCCAGCTACCGGGAGCTGGTGTTAAAGCTGGAGAAACGGTTCGGCAGAAAGATTGCGCCCTTCCAGCTGCCCATCCGTGAGAATGAGAAGTTTGTAGGCTACGTGAATGTGGTGAAGATGGCAGGCCGCCGTTTCACCAATATGAGTGACTATGAGGAGTGTGAGATTCCTGAGTATTCCCAGAAGAATCTGGGGATTGCCAGGGAGGCTCTTATGGAGGCGGTTGCCGAGACCAGCGAGGAGTATATGGAGCGGTATTTCTCCGGGGAGGAGTTTACCCAGGAGGAGATTTCCACGGCTCTGCGGTCCCATGTGATTGACGGAAGCATTGTGCCGATTCTGATGGGATCCGGCATCAACTGTCAGGGCTTTAAGACCTTACTCCAGGCCATTGACCGGTACTTCCCCACACCGGATAAGTTTGAGTGCATCGGCGTGGATGTGTCTACCGGCGAGCGCTTTACGGCCAGATACAATGATCAGGTTTCCCTGTCTGCCCGCGTGTTTAAGACCATTGTGGATCCCTTTATCGGGAAATATTCCCTGATGAAGATCTGTACCGGAACCTTAAAGCCGGATTCCACCATCTATAATGTAAACAAGGACGCAGAGGAGAAGGTGGGAAAGGTTTATTTGCTGCGGGGCAAGGAGTCCATCGAGGTTCCGGAGTTAAAGGCAGGAGACATTGGCGCCGTGGCCAAGCTGAATGTGACCCAGACCGGAGATACTATCGCGGTGCGCACCGCGCCGATCGTATATCATAAGCCGGAGATTTCCACCCCCTATACCTATATGCGTTATAAGACGGTCACCAAGGGAGATGAGGACAAGGTGAGCAGCGCCCTGGCCAAGCTGACCGAGGAGGATCTGACCCTTAAGGCAGTCAATGACAAGGAGAACCGTCAGCTTCTTCTCTACGGCATTGGTGATCAGCAGCTGGAGGTTGTTGTCAGCAAGCTGCTGAACCGCTATAAGGTGGAGGTTGAGCTGAGCAAGCCCAAATTCGCGTTCCGTGAGACCATCCGCAAGAAAGTGGAGGTTCAGGGCAAGTATAAGAAGCAGACTGGCGGACACGGCCAGTACGGCGATGTAAAGATGACCTTCGAGCCCTCCGGCGATCTGGAAACTCCTTATGTGTTTGAGGAGAATGTGTTCGGCGGCGCTGTTCCCAGAAACTACTTCCCGGCAGTGGAAAAGGGTGTACAGGAAAGCTGCGTTAAGGGCCCGTTGGCCGCGTACCCGGTAGTGGGCGTGAAGGCAACTCTGATTGATGGCTCCTATCACCCGGTGGATTCCTCTGAGATGGCCTTTAAGACCGCCGCTTCCATGGCCTTTAAGAAGGGCTTTATGGATGCAGGCCCGGTTCTTCTTGAGCCTATTGCCTCTGTGAAGGTAACGGTTCCGGATAAGTTTACCGGTGATGTTATGGGAGATTTGAACCGCAGAAGAGGCCGCGTGCTGGGAATGAATTCCGATCACCACGGCAAACAGATCATCGAGGCAGATGTGCCCATGTCGGAGATGTTCGGCTACAATACGGATCTCCGTTCCATGACCGGCGGAATCGGGCTTTATGAGTATGAGTTTGCCCGCTATGAACAGGCGCCGGGGGATATCCAGAAGAAGGAAGTGGAGGCCCGGGCATCAAAGGTTGACAAGATGGATGCCTGATGGCTGCCGTCCTGTAAGGATTGATTGCGGTATAGCCCTATGGTGACCATTACATGAGCGTTTAGGGGGAAAGCAGGCGACAGGCCGGCTTTCCCTTGTTTGCATAGAGGGCAGAAGTGTTTTTGACCGGCGAGGACGGGCGGAAGATACCCTGCATGGATTGTTACAAATATTACCGGAGGAATCAATGGAAGCGAGGAAACAATTTTCCAGAATTGGATGGGCGTTTGTGGTATTTTGCCTGGTGGATGTGTTAGTTCAGGTTATCATGGGAGTGGCAATCGGTCTTTGGAACCGGCAGGAAAATTCAGGGATGCCCAATCTGGATATTATGCTGTTGGGACAGGTGTCCATGTATGTATTTGCCTTTCCCGTGTTCTGGCTGATGATGAAGCGAATTCCCTCCTGGAGAAAGCGGGATGAGGGGCAGATAAGTGCGGGACAGCTTTTTTTGTGGGCGGTAGTATGCTTTGGATTTACCTATATCGGGAATTATATCGGGCAGCTTCTCATGGGAGGAGTGGAGGCCTTTACCGGAAATCCTCAGGAGAATCCGGTGCTTGATATGCTGAATGATATGAATCCGTGGATGGTTTTTCTGACCACGGTAATCATTGCGCCGGTGATGGAGGAGCTGATGTTTCGGAAGCTTCTTATTGATAGGATTGTGCCCTTTGGGCAGAGAGTGGCAGTGGTGGTGTCCGGTCTGGCCTTCGGCTTGTTCCACGGGAATTTTTACCAGTTTTTCTATGCCTTTTCCCTGGGAGCGGTTTTTGCATATATTTACAGCAGCACAGGGCGGGTTCGGTACGGGATTATGCTTCACATGATGATTAATCTGATGGGAGGTGTTTTTCCGGTGGTGCTTTTGCAGGGGATGAACGGATTTTCCACGGAGATGGTCTATTCCATGGTTGGAATGATCTTTCTGGGGCTCTTGATGTTAGGAAGCACAATCGGAGCCGTTGTTTTGGCTTGTGTTTATTTTCGGAAGCTGACATGGTTTCACGGATGGGCGCCTGTTCCGGAAAAGGGGATTTGCCGTGCGATTCTCATGGCGCCGGGGGTGATTGGGTTTTTGGCAGTGTGTGTGCTTATGTTTGCGCTGTATTGAAAACACCCGTGATGAATGTTGCGGAAAGTCTTGACACACCTATCTAATTATGCTAAATTTAGAACCAGTACAAATGCGGGGAAGGGAAGGAGTACGTTTTCGGGAACCATGCAGAGAGCTGCCGGACGGTGAAAGGCAGATGGCGAGGAGAGCGGAACTGATCCCGGAGCAGCCAGCTGAAGGATGTTTTGGCAAAGGTCCTTTGAGGACGGATATACAATGCAGAAGGATATCTGGGTAAGCGGGGACGGATTCCCACCGTTACAGGGAAGACGGCTTATGTCTGGCCATCGGAAAGCCAGAGCAAAGGCCGGTTGAGGGCATGCATAGGCATGAAGCAGAGTGGTACCGCGCAGGAGCTTCCTGCGTCTCTGAGAATTTCAGAGGCGCAGGATTTTTTTGCGGAAACCATGCTTTTTAACCACAATTCAACAGGAGGAAGAAAAATCATGGCAACCTATAATTACAGCGCCATTGAAAAAAAATGGCGTGAAAACTGGGAGAAAAATCCCATCAATGTAGATGACGGAAAGAAGCCCAAGTATTACTGTCTGGACATGTTTCCCTATCCGTCCGGCAGCGGGCTTCATGTGGGACACTGGAGAGGCTATGTGATCTCGGACGTGTGGAGCCGTTATCAGATCTTAAAGGGGCATTATGTGATTCATCCTATGGGGTGGGACGCTTTCGGCCTGCCGGCGGAGAACTATGCCATCAAAATGGGAATCCATCCGGCTATCTCCACGGCGGAGAATGTGAAGAATATTAAGAGGCAGATCAATCAGATCGCCTCCATCTACGACTGGGACATGGAGGTCAACACCACGGATCCGGATTTCTATAAATGGACCCAGTGGATCTTTGTTCAGATGTTTAAAAAGGGCCTGGCCTATGAAAAAGAGTTTCCCATCAACTGGTGCCCGTCCTGCAAGACCGGCCTGGCCAATGAGGAGGTTGTTAATGGCTGCTGCGAGCGCTGCGGCGCCACGGTGACCAAGAAGAATCTGCGACAATGGATGTTAAAGATCACGGCCTATGCGGAGCGTCTTTTAAAGGATCTGGACAAGCTGGACTGGCCGGAGAAGGTCAAGAAGATGCAGACCGAGTGGATCGGCAAGTCTTATGGGGCTGAGGTGGATTTTGCGGTGGACGGAAGGGACGAGAAGATCACGGTCTACACCACCAGGCCGGACACCCTTTACGGAGCCACCTTTATGGTGCTGGCTCCGGAGCACAAGCTGGCGGCGGGCCTGGCCACGGACGAGACGAAAGAGGCAGTGGAAAAGTATATCTATGATGCTTCCATGAAGTCCAATGTGGACCGGATGCAGGACAAGGAAAAAACCGGCGTGTTTACGGGAAGCTATGCGGTCAATCCCTTAAACGGCGCCAAGGTGCCCGTCTGGCTGTCTGATTATGTGCTGGCTGATTATGGTACGGGAGCCATCATGTGCGTGCCGGCCCACGATGACCGGGATTTTGAGTTTGCGAAAAAGTTCAATATTCCCATCATTCAGGTTATCGCCAAGGACGGAAAAGAGATCGAGAATATGACCGAGGCCTACACAGAGGCCAGCGGCACCATGATCAATTCCGGCGAGTGGAACGGCATGGAATCCGCAGTGCTTAAAAAGGAAGCACCTGCCATGATCGAGGCCCGGGGACTGGGAAAAAAGACGGTCAATTATAAGCTTCGGGACTGGGTGTTTTCCAGACAGCGGTACTGGGGCGAGCCCATTCCCATCATTCATTGTCCAAAGTGCGGCAATGTGGCAGTGCCGGAGGAGGAGCTTCCCTTAAGGCTTCCGGAGGTGGAGAGCTATCAGCCTACGGGTACCGGAGAATCTCCCTTAGCTGCCATTGACGAGTGGGTAAACTGTACCTGTCCTCAGTGCGGCGGCCCGGCCAAGCGGGAGACCAACACCATGCCCCAGTGGGCCGGCTCCTCCTGGTATTTTTTGCGGTATGTGGACAGCCACAATGACAAGGAGCTGGTATCCAGAGAGAAGGCAGACAAGTATTTACCGGTGGATATGTATATCGGCGGCGTGGAGCATGCGGTGCTGCATCTATTGTACTCCCGGTTCTACACCAAGTTCCTCTGTGATATCGGGGCCATTGATTTTGACGAGCCATTTACCAAGCTGTTTAACCAGGGCATGATAACCGGGAAGAACGGCATCAAGATGAGTAAATCCAAGGGAAATGTGGTTTCTCCGGATGACTTGGTTCGGGATTACGGCTGCGATTCCCTGCGGATGTACGAGCTGTTTGTAGGTCCTCCGGAGCTGGACGCGGAGTGGGATGAGAGGGGAATCGAAGGTGTTTCCCGTTTCTTAAACCGCTTCTGGAATCTGGTCCAGTCCAGCAAGGACAAGGATGTGGCCGAGACGAAGGAGATGGTGCGGCTGCGTCATAAGCTGGTTTTTGACATTGAACAGCGGTTTAACCAGTTCAGCTTAAATACTGTGATCTCCGGGTTTATGGAATACAACAATAAATTGATGGAGCTGGCCAAGAAAACGGGCGGCATCGACAAGGAAACCCTACGGACATTTACGGTTCTTTTGGCTCCCTTTGCGCCTCATATCGGCGAGGAGATCTGGCAGCAGCTTGGAGGCACGGACAGCGTGTTCCATGCCCAGTGGCCGGAGTGGAATGAGGAGTGCATGAAGGAGGACGAGATTGAGATTGGCGTTCAGGTCAACGGCAAGGCCAGAGGCGTGGTGTCTTTGCCGGTAGGGGTGTCTAAGGAGGATGCCATTGCGGCAGGCAAGGCGGCTGTGGCAGATAAGATTACCGGGACCATTGTCAAGGAGATTTATGTGCCAGGGCGGATTATCAATATTGTGTGTAAATAGGAATAAGTAAAAAGGATATGCAAAAAGCCGGCCCGCGGCGCCGGAGGAATAACAGGGATCGGAAAAATATCAGACAAAAGCAGGAAGTGGAAGGCACAGAATAAACGGTGTCCTCTGTTTCCTGTTTTTTATCTGTGGGCGTAACACTTTGTGTCTTTGTTTTATAAGATAAGGAGAAGACGAGCTTTAGACTGACACTTTAAAATTTTTATTATAAAATTAAAAAAATTTTTCTTTTAGATGTTTACAAAGTGTTAAGAAATAGGGTAAAATAGAAAAAAGATGTAAAAAAGGGAGGGGTGTAAGCCTTTCATATCGGTTATCAGTGGTATCATCGAGCTTTTTTCATACATTAGGGGACAGGCAGCATGTAAAGTTTTAACTTGTAAATTGGAGGGGTTCTTATGAGAAAAAGTATCAAGATGGTAGTAATAATTCTGACAATGATAGCTATGACCGGCTGTTCATCAAAAAGTGGTGAAGCGGATGAACTGATGGATTTTTATGCTGAGACAGACTGGAAAGCGCCGGATCCGGTAGTCGGAAAGAAGCCCAGGATTTTGTTTGTCGGCAACAGTCATACATTTTACAATGATCTTACGGGAACGTTTGCAAAGATTGCCTATTCCTTTGGCCACAACAGTGATGTATATGAGCTGTCCAAGGGATATTATACTCTCAAGCAGTATGCCAATGTGGAGGATGAGCTGGGGGCGCTGTTTGACAAGACGATAGTTGGAAAAAAATGGGATTTTGTGGTTCTCCAGGAAAACAGCAGTCTTGCTTTTTCTTCGGATGCGGATGAGGAAATGTTTCCCTATGCCCGCGTGCTGGATGAGAAGGTTAAGTCCACAGGAGGTCAGACTGCCTTTCTTATGACCTGGGCGCCTAAGGATGGGATCAAGGACGGACTGAAAAAAACCAGCAGGGAAGAGCTGCAGTCCCGGATGGCAGACAATTATATGACTATTTCAAAGGAACTGGATGATCTGGTGATTCCTGCGGGAATCGGTTTTATGCGCTGCGTGGATCAATATCCGGAGATTGAATTGTGGGATCAGGACGGCAGCCATCCGTCTCAGGCAGGAAGCTACCTGGCCGCCTGCACGGTCTATGCGGTGGTATATCAGCAGTCGCCGGAGAACTGCACTTATACAGGAGAATTAGACAAGGATGAAGCCTTAAAGCTGCAGAAGATTGCGGCGGAGGTGGTTCTGAAATGATGTGAGTATATTATTTAGGAAATGGTTTAACGATAAAAAGACAGCCTCTGCCCGGCGGAGTGATCCATGGGGCAGAGGCTGTCTGCATCACTAAAGGACTTCGGAAATGATTGTTCCGGCCCTGCCTTCCAGGCTGTCAGAGGCCTTGTCCAAAGTGGTGATGATAGCATTGCGGTTCTTTCCTGACTTGAGGAAGGAGACGGCCGCTTCAATCTTTGGAAGCATGGAGGCAAATTCAAAATGGCCCAGGCGGATGTATTCCTCCGCCTGGCAGGTGGTCATGCGGCTGATGGGCTTTTCCTCCGGTGTGCCATAGTTTAAGGTTACATTGGAGACGCTGGTGAGGATCATCAGGACATCGGCATCTGTCTCCATGGCCAAGAGGCCGGCGGCCAGATCCTTTTCAATCACAGCGCTGGCGCCCTTTAAACGGGAGCCTTGCTCCAGTACGGGGATTCCGCCGCCTCCGCAGCAGATAACGATCTGATCTGCGTTTAGAAGAGCGCGGATGGCATCAATCTCCACAATGGAGACAGGTCTGGGGGCGGAGACGATCCGCTGCCAGCCCTTGCCCGGAATTTCGGTCACATAGTTGCCCTTGGCCTCCTCGTCATCGGCCTCCTGCCGGGTCATATAGCGTCCGATCTTTTTGACCGGGGTATAGAAGGAGGCATCGTAGGGATTTACCATCATCTGTGTCAGAATAGTGGATACGGGTTTGTAAATGCCCCGGCGGATAAGCTCAGAGCGGATGCCGCTCTGTAAGTCGTAGCCGATATAGCCCTGACTCATGGCAGAGCAGACGGACATGGGGGCCGGAGTGTAGCCGGGATGCTGTCGGGAAAATTCATTCATGGCCGTATGGATCATGCCTACCTGGGGGGCGTTGCTGTGAACCAGGGCCACCTGCCAGCCTTTTTGGATAAAATCAGCAATAACCTGGGCTGTGTTTACGACAGCGGCTTTTTGCTCCGGAAGGTTAGTACCCAGGGCGTGATGGCCAAGGGCTATGACAATGCGCTTTTTGGACATGGTATGAATCCTTCTTTCTCAGAGGCCAGTGGTTACTCTGGATGTGATATTTTTTTATAACATTATAGTGTTTCCACTGGAAAAATGCAACCTATTTGTGTTATACTGAGGGAGCGCTTGCAAAGGAGGAGTGTTTTTTGGTGAGACAGATCCGGCAGATTATATGGGCTCTCTGGCAGATGACGCTTCCGCTTCTTGTATACTTGGTTGTGGAGGAATCACTGTTCGGAGGCTGGAGCTTCTTTTTCGGTCAGGTTCCCGAGAATCTGACGCTTCCTCTGACGGCTCTCTCCTGGGCGGTGGCCATGGTTCCTTTGGGTATGGAATACAGGAGAGGGGAAAAGAGAGCCTCGTTAAAGCTTCTCTCAAGAACAGCCTTGTTTTTTGCGGTGGCAGGCGCGGGAGCATGTCTGTTTTTTAACGGGCTTTTGGGTATGCTTCCCTTTGACAGGGAAGAATATCACCAGGCAAGTCAGGCTCTGTACCGGCCGGGATTGTTTGTCCGGTTTATCTCTATGGGGGTGGTGATTCCCTTAGGAGAAGAGCTGGTGTTTCGGGGACTGGGATATGGCCGTGCCAGAAGAGAGCTTCCTCCTGTAGCAGCCGGAGTGCTCTCGGCAGCATATTTCGGATTGTATCACATCAATCCTTTACAGGGACTTTATGCCGGTATTCTTGGCCTGTTTTTGGTCAGGGCTTATGAGCGGGGCGGCTTTTGGGGGTGTTTTTTGTTTCACGGAGCCGCCAATGTGACGGCGGTGATATTACAGAGTATCCGTCATAATATGACAGAGATACTGCAGAATATTTTTGGAGGGCCATTCACTGTGTGCTTTGTGGAATTTTTGGGGAAAGCCGTGGATGAGCATAGTCTGGGACAGGCGGTCATGATGGCGGCAGGAGCCGGTCTGATGATCATGGGGATTCCCGGAATGAAAACTCACGAGTAAGATAAGAAGGGACGGAAAAGGACGTGAAGCTTTTATCGATAGCGATACCATGCTATAATTCGGAAGGATATATGAGGAGATGTATTGATTCTTTGCTGCCTGGAGGCGATGAGGTGGAGATCCTGATTGTGGATGACGGCTCTCAAAAGGATCGGACAGGAGAGATTGCGGATGAATATGAGGCGGCGTATCCCGGAATCTGCCGTGCCATTCACCAGGAGAACGGAGGGCACGGGGAGGCAGTCAATGCAGGGCTGCGGGCTGCCACCGGGATTTATTTTAAGGTGGTGGACAGTGATGACTGGGTAAATGAGGAGGCCTACCAGGAGGTTTTGCAGGTGCTGCGCCGGTTTGTGTACGGGGACGAGACTCTGGATATGCTGGTGACGAATTTTGTTTATGAAAAGCAGGGAGCCAAGCATAAGCGGGTTATGCAGTACCGAACGGCCCTTCCCAAAAGGGAGCTGATGACCTGGGATGATGTAAAGGTGTTTATTTTAGGTCAATATATTTTGATGCACTCCGTGGTTTACCGGACAAAAATGCTTCGGGACTGTGGTTTGGAGCTTCCCAAGCATACCTTCTATGTGGACAATATTTTTGTGTACCAGCCTCTTCCTTATGTAAAAACTCTCTACTATCTGGATGTGAATTTTTACCGGTATTTTATCGGCAGAGAGGATCAGTCGGTCAATGAGCAGGTGATGATCGGCCGCATTGACCAGCAGATCCGGGTGACCAAGCTGATGTTAGACTGCTGTGACTTATCCAAGGTAAGCAGCCGGAAGCTGCGTCACTACATGGTCCGGTATCTGGAGATCATGATGACCATTTCCTCGATTCTGGCCATCAAGTCCGGGCAGGAGGAGAACATGGCGAAAAAGAAGGAGCTGTGGCAGTATCTGAGGAAAAAGAATCTGCCTCTGTTTCTGCGGCTGCGGTGGGGATTTCTTGGGCAGGGCATGAATCTTCCCGGAAAGAGCGGAAGAACCGTATCCATCGCCGGATATAAGATAAGCCAGAAGTTCTTTGGATTTAATTAAATTATTGTTTTCAGAAAGCAACAGTTCAGACAGGTTTGGGTTGCTGCTTTGAGAAGCCTCCAAAAGCCATACAGGAGGAAGGTATGGCTTTTGGAGGCTTCTCCGGTTTTTGCGAATGTTGATTATAGCTTCCATAACTGAAAATTATATTGACAATTTACCACTTTAACACTATAATACATACAAACAGTTGTGAACGCCACAAGAAAAAATTTGTGGAAGAAATTGTCAAAAAGAGGAGAAAAGAGGAAAAATCTATGAAAATGAGAAAATTGATGGCCCTGACTCTGGCGGGTTGCCTGACCGTATCGGTGACGGCCTGCGGCGGTTCCGGTGGTGGAGGCGCTACCACGGCGGCGCCGGCAGATACCACGGCAGCTGCCGCGGACACCACAGCAGCCGATTCATCTGCCGCGGATACAGAGGCAGCCGGTGATGCGTCCTCGAAGGGTCTGACTCCGGAGGAGAGAGCCAAGGAGTTTATTACTGTGGGAACCGGTCCTACCTCCGGAATCTACTTCCCCATTGGCGGAGCTTTTGCCACGGCCCTGGGAGACTACGGATATCAGACCTCTGCCGAGGCAACCAATGCCACCGGTCAGAATATCCAGAACATTTTAAACGGAGACGCGGAGATTGCCATTGCCATGCAGGATGCGGTCATGCAGGCATATACTGCCACCGGAGCCTATGAGGGCAAGGAGCCGGCTGCGGGCCTTAGAGCTCTCATGCGTTTGTGGCCCAATTATGTTCAGCTGGTAACCACTGCGGACACAGGCATCAAATCCGTTGGCGACTTAAAGGGAAAGAGAGTGGGCGTAGGCGCTGCCAATTCTGGCGTTGAGATCAATGCCCGCATGATTCTGGATGCTTACGGAATTACTTACGATGATATCACTCCTGATTACTTAGCTTACGGCGAGGCCATTGACAATATGAAAAACGGTCAGTGCGATGCAGTGTTTGTGACCTCCGGCCTTCCCAACGCAACGGTTATGGACCTGGGTGTTTCTTATGATATGGTGGTGATTCCCATTGACGGGGAGGGACGCGATAAGCTGGTCAACGAGTACCCCTACTATGCGGCGTCTGTGATTCCGGCCAACACCTACAACAATACAGAGGATGTGGAGGGGGTATTTGTCTATAATATTATGCTGGTTCGTGAGGATTTAAGCGATGATATGGTCTATGATATTTTAAACGGTGTTTTTGAAAATATCAGCACCATCAAGGCTTCCCATAACGCGGCTGACAAAAACATTGACATTACCTTCGGCGTGGATGATATTCAGCTTCCTCTTCACCCCGGGGCAGAGGCCTTCTGGAAGGATAATGGTTATATTAAGTAAAAAGCTTGAGATATACCCGTGAGCCAAATGATTTGCCCGCGAGTATACGAGACACAAAAAAGTGCGGCGCGGCTCACAAAAGCCGCCGCACTCTTTTGTCATTATTACCCTATGAAAGAGCAGGAAGCCTGATATGAAGAGACTGTCGGGACGGGTGTTTCTGTGGGCAGTGATTCTGGCTTTGTCCGGTGGCCTTGTCTGGTGGGCTTTTTTCGCACCGGCAGGGACTGTATTTCGTCTGTACGACCGGGACCGGGATCAGGTGGTGCTTGCAGTTCCCATTAAGGCCGGAGATCAGCTCAGTCTGGAGATTGAACATTCCTTTGAGCACATTCCCTGGTATGAGTATTACACGGTAACCGAGGATTTCCGGTTTAATCTGGATGCAATTGCCGTAGCAGGCTATGGGGCGGGGATTCCGGCAGAGATGGATGTACCCACCCGTATTGAGGACGGCCTTGTCTGGATGGAGGAGATCAACAGTGTGTTTCCACGGTTCAGCTGGATCACATCCGACAAATATATGAAGGGATTTACACTGAACGGAGAGGAAATATTTGATTTTCGTTCCCTGCCGGATGCCAGTCGTATCCGGGGGGAGATTATTGAAAAAAGGGGGTATCTTTCTGATGTCTGAATTGACAAACGCCAAAGGCGCAAAGATTATGGAAAAGTATGAAAAGGAATCCCGCACCCGCAAATTTGACAGCAGGATATTAAACGGGATGATCTATGTACTTTGCCTTGCATTTACCATTTACCATCTGGCCTACGCATCGGGGGTCCGCATGCTGCAGATGGTCAATATCAAGCATCACGCCATCCATGTGGGGATGATTCTGGTGCTGGGCTTTGCCCTGTATCCTATGTTAAAAAAGAGCAGCCGCAAAAAGGTTGTCTGGTATGACTGGATTTTCGTTGCTCTGTGTGCAATTATGCCGGTCTATGTGTTTGTCCGCTATCCGGTCTTTATCTCCACCGGATTTGCCGGGGAGACCATTGACATTGTCATGGGAACTCTTCTCATTTTTTTGGTAATGGAATGTTCCAGGCGGATCTGCGGTCCGGCCCTTACGATTCTTTCCGGAATATTTCTGATATACGCTCTGCTGGGCCGTTCCTTTCCGGGGATTTTCCGCCACCGGGGATACACCTGGCACCGGGTGGTTACCTACCTGACCACGGATATATACGGGATCTACGGCACATCTATCAAGGTGTCGGCAACCTATATTGTGCTATTCATTATTTTCGGCGATGTGATGAACAAGTGCGGAATGGGCCAGTTCTTCAATGACATTGCCAATGCCCTGGCCGGCCATACCAAGGGCGGCCCCGCCAAGGTGGCCGTGTTGGCTTCCGGATTCTTAGGCTCCATCAACGGATCTGCAGTGGCCAATGTGGTGACTACCGGAACCTTTACCATTCCTCTGATGAAAAAAACCGGCTATTCCAAGGAGTTTGCCGGCGCCGTGGAGGCCACTGCCTCTGTAGGCGGGCAGCTGTTGCCGCCGATTATGGGCGCCGCGGCGTTTGTTATGGCAGAGACCCTGGGAGTGAAATACGGTGTGATTATCCGTGCGGCCCTTCTGCCGGCGCTGATCTATTATCTGGGGATCATTCTTCAGGTGCAGATGCGGGCGGAAAAGGACGGACTGAGCGGCCTTCCCAAGGATCAGATGCCGAAGGTAATGGCAGTGATGAAGGAGCGGGGACATTTGCTGATTCCCATCGTATTTCTTCTTTATATGTTGATTTTCAGCGGCAAGACGGTAATTTTCAGCGCCTTCTGGACGATTGTGGTCACCATCCTTGTGGCAGAGCTTCGCCCTGTCAGCCGAATGAGCATTAAGGATATCGGGGATGCTTTCGTATCCGGCGCCAAATCCACAGTTTCCGTGGCGATTGCCTGTGCCTGCGTGGGGATTATTGTGGGTGTCTGCGGACTTACAGGCTTTGCCTTAAACGTTGCCCATGCCATCATCAGCATCGGACAGCATGCCATTCCGGGAAGCGCTGCAGCCAGCCTGTTTTTGACGCTTTTGTTTACAATGGTTACCTGTATGATTCTGGGTATGGGCCTGCCGTCCATTCCCTCCTATCTGATCACGGCGACCATTGCCGCTCCGGCTCTGGTAGAGCTTGGGCAGGCGGAGATTGCGGCCCACATGTTCTGCTTCTATTTTGCCATGTTTGCCAATCTGACACCGCCGGTGGCCTTAGCGGCCTTTGCGGCAGCCGGTCTCTCAGGGGGAAATCCCATGAAAACCGGGTGGCAGTCGGTGAAGCTGGCTTTGGCAGGATTCATCGTTCCGTTTATGTTTATTTATAACCCGCAGCTTTTGTTGGAGAATGTGACCTTGCTTAGCGGGATACAGGTGGTTGTCACTGCCTGTATCGGGGTTTTGCTCATTGCCGCTGCGGTGGAAGGCTATCTGCGGGGACGCTTAAACTGGATGATGCGTGTGGTGGCGGCCATGGGGGCCTTGCTTTTGATTGACGGTGGAGGCATGACGGATCTTTTGGGATTTTTGTGCCTTGCTGTGATCGTGGGAGTCCAGATGGCCAAGGTGCGGTTGGTTCCGGCGGACAGTCCGGCGGTGTAGGATAACAGAAAACGTAGATGCGCTGATCTCCTGAAATGGAGATAGCGCATTTCTTTTTTACGTCAGGTTACAGTTCACAGAGTACCTGAGAACAGTAACACTATGTCAAAGGTGTTTAATACTGACCCATTTATTTGCCTTGCATATTTTTTGATTGCTATGTATAATAAGCGCATGCGATGCCGAGGCGGTTTCTTCCAAACAATCGCAGCGGGAAAAATACTTACAGAAAACAGGAGTTGCATATGAGGAAAAAACACCATTACCGGCGACTGTGTGCCTTTATGGCAGTCTGGATACTATTAGCGGCAGTCTTTCCTTCTTACGGGGAAGCGGGAGATACACCGCCAAAGCTTTTAAAGTCTGTAACCTATGTGTCGGATGCCTGGGTGATGAATTTCTGGAATTCGGAAAGCGACCACATGGAAGCGGAATTGGCGCGGATTGCGCAGGATGGCTTTAACAGTATTATACTGGCGGTGCCGTGGCGGGAGTTTCAGCCGGAAACGGATCCGGTAAAATACAGTGATTATGCTTTTGAAAAGCTGGATAGGATTATGAGAGCAGCCAAAAATCAGGGCTTGTGGGTGTCCTTGAGGGTGGGCTATACCTGGGACCACTGCGGGGGAGAGGTCCCCCAGATCCGCTACAGAAAGCTTTTAGGAGATGAAAGAACCCGGGCCGGATGGCTGGACTATGCAAAAAAACTGTATCAGTCCGTGTCCGGCTATGAAAATTTTTATGGCGGCTTTCTGGCATGGGAGGATTTCTGGAACTATATGGAGGATGCCCCGGGCCTTTTTGCTGCCGAACGGACCGGAATTGATGAAGCAAGAAGAATCGGTTTTCAGAAATATTTGGAGGAGCATTACACCTTAGATCAGGTGAATGAATACTTTTCTCCGGAAAGGCCCATGGAAGGCTTTGGGCAGGTTGGGATCCCGAAGCGGAACAGCCCGGCATATAAACTGTTTTATGAATATTATGATGATTTTTTGATGAGGCTGCTTTGGGATACCCAGCAGGTGTTTCCGGGGCTGTCCATGGAGGTTCGCCTGGATGTGGACCCGGTGGAGGGTGTGGGGGGAGGCCAGGTGGGAGCCGCCCATTACCAGACCTTTCCCTGTGGGGATGCCTCTTACACAGCATTGATGTACAGTGTTTCCATGGGGCAGGGCTTTGACCGTGTGATCACGGCGGCAGAGGCGGTGTCCACCATGGAGAAACAGCTTAGGACGGTCAAGGAACACAATGGAGGAAAGCCTATTTTTATTGACCAGCTTCTCTATATGGACGAGACGCCGGGATTTGAACACAATGCCCGGCTTGCGGCGGATCAGCGGAATGATTATCTGGTTGGAATCGGGGGAATTCTTAACACTTACACCAATGGCTACGCGGTGTGGAGCTACCGCAATTATGCCAATAATGCTGTCTTTAACGGTCAGTTTGCCCTGGGGGCCCAGGGATGGGAGACCCGAGGGGTAAGCATTGTGCAGCGGGGTGGAAGCAGTCAGGCATGGCTCAGGGATGGGGGAAGTATTGCCCAGGATGTGGGACATCGGCTCTCTGCTAAGCAGAAGTTTGAGAATCATGTGCGGTTTACGGCAGACAGTGACAGGCCTGTAAAATTGTCAGTAACCTTAGGAGGCGAGACACAGGAGGTTACTGTGGATGGGAAAGGGCAGTATGACTTGAATTATGGAGCCACCGAATACCTGCAGGTACGGTTTCGCGCAAACGGCGATGTGTATCTGGATAATGTCAGCGTGTATAATTTTGTCCAGGACGGTCAGCTCTATGATATGGACGGAGCAGAGCTTGGCTGCCTGGAAGGGGTTCGCAGGCTCAACGGGATGCTGGGAGAGTAGGGAGGAGACAAGAGTTCACAGGTGTCCAGGCTGCTACAAGGGAGCGTAACAGTTTAGATTACCCTTGATCTGTTACAAGAGAGCCGTAAAAGTTGGATAAATTTTATATAAAAGGGTTTTTATTTTTCACTCTATGTGGTATAATTGCATAAGCGGTTCAAAGAAGGAAATGGTATATACTTTTCTTCCAAAGACCGGGATGTGTTATTACATTATAGAGGGAGGATTTAAACATGAAGAAAAAACTGGCATTACTGTTGGCATGCTCCATGGTGCTTGGCCTGACTGCCTGTGGAGGCGGCGGCAGCGCGGAAACCACAGCGGCAGCCACGCAAGCGGCTACGGAGGCGCCGGCTGAGACTACAAAAGCCGAGGCAGAGGGTGAGAAGGAGGAGGCCACAGAGGCGGCGGCAGCCGGCGACATGGACGCCTTGATTGAGGCCGCCAAGGCAGAGGGCGAGCTGACAGTCTATGGCTCCTGTGAGGAGGAGTATCTGTCCCTGGCCTGTAAGAATTTTGAGGAGCTTTACGGGATCAAAACCAAGTTCCAGAGACTTTCCACATCGGAGGTGTACACAAAGATTTCCGAGGAGGCAGGCAAGCCTTCCGCGGATGTGTGGTTCGGCGGAACCACGGATCCCTATAATGAGGCTGTGGCAGACGGCCTTCTGATGGAATATGAGGCGGCCAATGCCGTGAATCTGATCAGTGAGGATTATAAGGATCCAACCAACTGCTGGTACGGCATCTACAAAGGTATTCTGGGCTTTATGGTGAATACGGAGGAGCTTGAGCGTCTGGGCCTGGAGGCTCCTAAGACATGGGATGATCTGACCAAGGAGGAGTACAAGGGTCTGATTATGCTGTCCAATCCCAACACCGCCGGCACGGCCAAGTTAGTTATCAACACCATGATCCAGATGAGAGGTCATGACCAGGCTATGGAGTATTTTAAGAAGCTGGATCAGAATATTAATCAGTATACCAAGTCAGGTTCCGGCCCCTCCAAGATGGTAGGCCCGGGTGAGTGCGTGATCGGTATCGGCTTCCTTCATGACGGTATCTACCAGATTCTGCAGGGCTATGACAATATTGAGCTGATCGTTCCTGAGGACGGAACCTCCTTTGAGGTGGGCGCCACCGCAATCTTCAATGGATGTGCTCATCCCAATGCCGCGAAGCTGTGGATTGAGTATGCCCTGTCTCCGGAGTGTGTGGATCACGCCAAGGAAGCCGGATCCTATCAGTTTTTGGTGCTTTCCAATGGCGCTCAGCCGGAGGAGGCTGCCCGTTTCGGTCTGGATATGAACAATACCATTGATTACGACTTTGAGGACGCCAAGGCCAACAGTGCCAAGTATGTGGAAGATTTCTTTGCGGCACTGGGAAGCGCTGCGGACAGCCGTTTCAAGACTGAATAAAAAACTAGTGTAATCATTGTCGGATGGACAGACGGATGCTGCGTAGCGCACCTTGCGCCATGCAGCATTTTGTCTTAGAGGACAAGAAGAAAGGAAGGGGGCGTGACTTATGGCCAAAAGGCAAAGTGCGGATCTGGAACGAAAGAAATTTTTTTCGGATCCCATTCTGATCAGTATGATCGTGGTGCTGCTTATATTTCTGGCGCTTTTTATTTTGTATCCGCTGCTCATGCTTTTGGTGGACAGTTTTTTGGAGGAGGGGCATGTTACATTAGCCGTGTTTAAACGGGTGCTGAGTCTGGAACGGTTTCAGATGGCATTTAGAAACACTTTAGTATTGGGGTTTATCACAGGGCTTGCTTCCACGGCCATTGGGCTTTTGTTTGCCTATGTGGAGGTATATGTTAAGCTGAGGACAAAGATCTTAGAAAAGCTGTTTGCGGTGGTGTCCATGCTTCCGGTAGTCTCGCCTCCCTTTGTGCTTTCCCTGTCTATGATTATGCTCTTTGGGCGCAGCGGCATTATCACCCGCTCCCTCTTAAAAATCTACGACTCCAATGTGTACGGGTTAAAGGGGATTGCCATTGTGCAGACCCTGACATTTTTCCCGGTGTGTTATCTGATGCTTAAAGGACTTCTCAAAAATATTGACCCGTCTTTAGAGGAGGCTACCCGGGATATGGGGGCTAGCCGGTGGAAGGTATTTACCAGTGTGACTTTTCCCCTGCTGCTGCCGGGACTGGGAAACGCGTTTTTGGTGACCTTTATTGAGTCCGTGGCGGATTTTGCCAATCCCATGCTGATTGGCGGTTCCTATGACACCCTGGCCACCACCATCTATCTGCAGGTGACCGGCGCCTACGATTCCACCGGAGCGGCGGCCATGTCGGTGGTTCTTTTGTCTCTGACTGTGGTGTTGTTCCTGATTCAGAAATATTACCTGGAAAAGAAAACAGCTGCCACTCTCACAGGAAAGGCGTCCAGAATGCGGATGCTGATTGAGGATAAAAGCGTCACAGTGCCTCTGACCATATTCTGCACTCTGGTGGCAGCTTTTGTGGTGCTGATGTATGTGATGGTTCCCTTTGGAGCACTGTTTACCCTGTGGGGCAGGGATTACAGCCTGTCCTTAAAATGGTTTCAGTACATGCTGCGGACCAGCGGACTGAAGGCATTTAAGGATTCCTTTGTGCTCTCCCTGATCGCATCGCCGCTGACTGCGTTTCTCTCCATGGTCATCGCCTATCTGGTGGTGAAGAAGAAATTTAAGGGAAAAGGCTTTATTGAATTTGTCTCCATGTTAGCCATGGCTGTGCCGGGAACCGTGCTGGGTATCGGATATATCCGAGGCTATGCCAACGGCCTGTTTCGGACAGGGGTGATGAGCGGGCTTTACGGGACGGGGCTGATTCTGATCATCGTGTTTATTGTGAGAAGCCTTCCCACAGGGACCAGAAGCGGTATCTCGGCGCTGCGCCAGATTGACAAGTCCATCGAGGAATCGGCATATGACATGGGGGCCAATTCAGCCAGGGTGTTTATGACAGTTACCCTGCCTCTGATCAAGGATTCCTTTTTCAGCGGCTTAGTAACAGCCTTTGTGCGGAGTATCACAGCTATCTCTGCCATCATTCTTCTGGTGACGCCGGATTTCCTTCTGATTACCTGCCAGATCAATGAGCAGGCGGAGAAGGGCAACTACGGGGTGGCCTGCGCCTATGCAACGGTGCTGATTGCCATCACCTACGGGGCGGTGATGATCATGAATACCCTGATTCGGTTTTTCGGTGTCAGCAGAAACTTTAAGACTGGGGAGGATGCATAGATGAAAGAGAAAAAGGGAGTCCGTCTGGAACATATTTCAAAGATTTACAAGGATCCGAAAACAGGAAAAGATTTTTACGCGGTTCAGGACACAACACTGGATATTGAGGCCGGAACCTTTGTGACCCTTTTAGGACCGTCCGGCTGCGGGAAAACTACAACCCTGCGGATGATCGCCGGATTTGAGAGTCCGGACGAGGGGGAGATCTATTTAGGAGGCGAGGCCATCAACCATCTGACCCCCAACAAGAGGGACACGGCTATGGTATTTCAGAGCTATGCCCTTCTTCCCCACTACAATGTGTTTGACAATGTGGCCTATGGTCTGAAGATCCGCAAGATTTCCAAGGAGGAGATCCGGGAGCGGGTGATGAATATTTTAAAGCTGGTGGAGATGGACGGGATGGAGTCCAGGATGACGAATCAGCTTTCCGGAGGACAGCAGCAGCGGGTGGCCTTAGCCAGGGCGCTGGTGTTGGAGCCGGGGGTCCTTTTATTTGACGAGCCCCTGAGCAATCTGGATGCCAAGCTGCGGGTATCCATGAGGACGGAGATCCGGAAGATTCAGCAGAAGGTGGGAATCACGGCCATCTATGTGACCCATGACCAGTCGGAGGCCATGAGCATTTCCGACAAGATCATCATCATGAGCAAGGGGAAGGTGGAGCAGATCGGAACGCCCCGGGAGATTTACTATCATCCCAATTCTCGCTTCGTGGCGGACTTTATCGGGGAGGCCAATTTTTTGGATGCCCGGGTTTTATCTGTGGACGGAGATAAGGCCAGGATTCAGGTGGCGGGAAAGGATCTGCAGGTGAACAATTTCGGCGGCGCCAGGGCGGGAGATACGGCTGCTCTGGTGATCCGGCCGGAGGCTGCGGTGCTGGCGGATAAAGGGCATTTGGAGGCCACGGTGATGCTGTCTACATTTATGGGAGCTTATCAGTATTATCAGGTTCAGGTGGACGGGATGGAGATTCAGATTACGGATTATAATCCGGTGAACCGGCGGATCTATGAGGTGGGGGAGAAGGCGTTTCTTGATTTCGATTCCCGGGGAGTGTATATCTTGTAGATTACGGAAAGGGTCTGTTGTTGCTTGAAGCAGTGGGAATACAGCCGGATTTGTCGAGTCTTTCCAAAGTTAGTTGAAATAAAGCTTTTATCAAATGGGAAAACATG
>CAJUHR010000029.1 GCA_910586255.1 uncultured Lachnospiraceae bacterium
ATAAATTCAATAAAAATCTGATTATCAGTCTGAAATAAGTATCTCTGGGTGTTATGGATGAGCCCACGGCAGGACTGGATGTGCTGGCCAGGGAGGAGGTATTTGATATGCTGCGGGACTATATGATTCCCGGCGGCCGTTCCATACTGATCAGCTCTCACATATCCGGCGACCTGGAGGGATTTTGCGATGATTTCTACATGATTGATCAGGGAAGGGTTATCATGCACGAGGATACAGATGAGTTGCTTGACCATTACGGTATCATAAAGGTGAGGGCGGAAAGGTACGAAACCATGGATAAGAAATGGCTGCTTCGGAAAAAGCGGGAGACCTATGGATTTAGCCTTCTCACGGCGCAAAAGCAGTTTTACCAGGAGAATGAACCCGGTCTTACCATTGAAAAATGTACCATTGACGAAGCGATTTTGATGATGATAAAGGGGGAACAAATATGACCGGACTGCTGATTAAGGACTGGAAGCTTCTTAAGAATCAGGGACGCTTTTTCATTTTTGTTTTGCTGTTTGGCGTGTTGATTATGGCGGTCGGCTCTCAAAGCCACAGCAATTTTATAACCAGCTATATGACCTTTATATTTTCCATATTTGTCCTCAGCACCCTCAGCTATGATAGCTATGACAATGGCATGGCATTTTTGATGTCCCTGCCTGTAAGCCGCAAAACCTATGTAAAGGAAAAATATGTTTTTGGCCTGATGCTGACTGCCGGGGCCTGGCTTGTGACGGTTCTGGCGCGTCAGGCAATAGTCTATCTTCGGTTTTCTCCGGCGGAGGGCCGGGAGCTTTTGCAGATGGATATGGTTTATCTTCTTTTGGTTTTGATTTTTGTAGCCTACTCACTGCCCGTGCGGATAAAATACGGAGCGGAAAAGGGGCAGATGATCTCTGCTGGCATTTTAGGAGCTATTTGCTTTGGAGTTTTTTTCCTGGTCGGTTCCCAGGCTGGCAGAGAGAGACTGACGGCTTTTTTGCCGCGTGTTCCGGTTGATTCCTGGCTGTTGTGGGCGGGTACAGGCCTGTTCTGCGCCATTTCCTGGGCTGTTTCCTTCCGGATTTCTGTGAGAATTATGGAAAAACAGGAGTTTTGAGCCGTATAACGTGGCATTATCCTCCAAGTTCTTTCCAAAGCCCCTGTTTTCCTTGAAAAAATGGAAGTTTTATGTATAATAGAATGAGTACCTGCAATACTTGATAATATTAGGAAAACAGGGGTTTGAATATGATTAGTGCGAATAATGTCACATTGAGAGTGGGAAAGAAGGCCTTATTTGAGGACGTGAATATCAAATTCACGGAAGGAAACTGCTACGGTTTGATCGGCGCCAATGGGGCCGGAAAGTCTACCTTTTTAAAAATTCTTTCCGGACAGCTGGAGCCCACCAACGGGGACGTGGTGGTGTCCCAGGGACAAAGGCTGTCTTTTTTGCAGCAGGATCATTTTAAATATGATGAGTTTCCGGTGCTGGATACAGTTATTATGGGCAATCCCCGGCTGTATGAGGTGATGAAGGAAAAGGATGCCATTTACATGAAAGAGGATTTTACCGATGAGGACGGGATTAAGGCGGCAGATCTGGAGGCGGAGTTTGCAGAGATGAACGGCTGGGAGGCAGAGTCGGATGCCGCCAATCTTTTAAATGGCCTGGGGGTGGATACGGAGTTTCACTATACACCCATGAGGGATCTGACCGGCGCCCTGAAGGTTAAGGTGCTTTTGGCCCAGGCTCTCTTTGGCAACCCGGATATTCTGCTTCTGGACGAGCCCACTAACCATCTGGATCTGGACGCGATTGCCTGGCTGGAGGAATTTCTGATTAATTTTGAGAATACGGTGATTGTGGTTTCCCATGACCGGTATTTTCTCAACAAGGTCTGCACCAACATTGCGGACATTGATTACGGCAAGATCCAGCTTTATGCCGGCAACTATGATTTTTGGTATGAGTCCAGTCAGCTGATGGTAAAGCAGATGAAGGAGGCCAACCGGAAGAAGGAGGAGAAGATCAAGGAGCTGCAGGAATTTATTCAGCGATTCTCCGCCAATGCCTCCAAGTCCAAGCAGGCAACCTCAAGAAAGCGGGCATTGGAAAAGATTGAGCTAGACGACATCAAGCCATCCAGCAGAAAATATCCTTATATTGATTTCCGTCCCTTCCGGGAGATCGGGAATGAGGTCCTCAGCGTGGAGAATCTCACAAAGACGATTGACGGCGTGAAGGTTTTGGACGGACTGACCTTTACTCTGGGAAGAGAGGACAAGGTGGCATTGGTGGGGCCCAACGAGCAGGCAAAAACCATTCTCTTTAAGATCCTTTCCGGGGAGATGGAGCCGGATGAGGGCTCTTATAAGTGGGGACTGACCACCACCCAGTCCTATTTTCCAAAGGACAACAGCGGGGAGTTTGACAATGATGACACCATCGTGGACTGGCTGACCCAGTATTCCCCGGAGAAGGATGCCACCTATGTGCGGGGCTTTTTGGGGAGAATGCTGTTTGCCGGCGAGGATGGAGTGAAGAAGGTGAAGGTGCTTTCCGGTGGTGAGAAGGTTCGCTGTATGCTTTCTAAGCTGATGATCTCCGGGGCAAATGTACTGATGCTTGACGAGCCAACAGACCATCTGGACATGGAGGCGATAACTGCCCTGAACACGGGCCTGGTGAAGTTCCCCGGTGTTTTGATCTTCACATCCCGTGACCATCAGATCGTTCAGACCACAGCCAACCGGATCATGGAGATTGTGGCAGGCAAGCTGATTGACAAGATCACAACCTATGATGAATATCTGGCCAATGACGAGATGGCCAGAAAGCGCTTCGTATTCTCTGTGTCAGAGAAGCAGGCGGAGGACAATTGACGATACTTTAATGAAAAAGGGCGGTTGAAGAATTTCAATACTGAAATTCTCACCGCCTCTTTAGCTATGTCAGTTTTCATTGGCTGAGAAAAATCCTTTCGATTTTTTGTTGTGCAGCTAACTCATCTGATCCGTTGAAGAAAAACACCAGTGATTTTGCGCGTGCCGACATGTCCCGAATCATTTCATCGTAGCTTTTTACATTGACCTGCTTGTTGTTGCAGTCAATGTAAATATCACAATCAAATGTGCGTGCTGTGTGGATAAGAAATGAAATCGGTACGGGAGAGCAGCGGCGACAAGTGTCAATTTGTCTCCTGATCAACCCCATCAACCTCCTTTTGTAAGGGAATTCCATTTGAAACCTAGATTTAGAAACCAAGTTAAAGATACCTACCAAACAGCATAAATTGAATATAAAATAGTATAGCACAAAAAATGTAAGAAAACAATAAGATTTTTTTTAATAATCACATAATTTTTTTTATGCCTTTTTTAGTTCTGTATATATTAGATGATAAGAATAATTATTTGACAATACTTGACAAGCATATATTTTGATAAAAAATATTATAGCAAAGGGTTAGAAGGGGACGGAAAATTTGTCGAGAAATACTTCTTGACAAATTATGCATAGTTATTATAGAATACAAATAAATATTTTGAATATCAAAACATTTGAGGTTAAAACTAAATCTAAGAACCATTTTCAAGGTATCTGAAAATGGGTAACAGTCCAGACAGCAAGAAGATGCCCATCTGAAGTGTTACGAAAATGGCACCAGGAAATCAAAATATAAGGGATGAATCATGACAAGCAGAATTATAGGAACCGGCTCCTACGTGCCGGCACGGGTTGTAACCAATGATGAGCTGGCACAGATTGTGGACACCAGCGATGAATGGATTTCCGGAAGAACCGGTATCCATAAGCGGCGGATTGCCGTGGAGGAGAGCACCGGTTATATGGCGGCAGAGGCAGCCAGAAGGGCCCTTGAGAATGCGGGTATCACGGCAGAGGAGCTGGAGCTGATTCTCGTGGGCACCACTACTGGAGAGCACTGTTTTCCCAGCGTGGCCTGTGAGGTCCAGGGAGAGATCGGGGCAGTCAATGCCGTAGCCTATGATATAAGCGCCGCCTGCTCCGGATTTTTGTTCGCCATGGACACTCTTCAGGCTTTTATTCGGGCCGGTGTGTACAAAACAGGACTGGTGATCGGTGCAGACTGCCTCAGCAAGCTGATTGACTGGGAAGATAGGGGGACTTGCGTGCTTTTCGGCGATGGGGCCGGGGCGGCGGTTATGAGAGCAGAGGACTTTGGCCTGATTCACACGGTTATGGGATCGGACGGAGAGAGAGGAAATGTGCTTTCCTGTGTGGCCCGTACCAACGGAAGCTTTGTTGACAAAAGGACGCCTCAGCTGGGATATGTGTATATGGACGGGCAGGAGGTGTTCAAATTTGCGGTGAAGAAGGTTCCGGAGTGTATCCGGCAGGTGCTCGATGAGTCCGGTACAGATATAGAGCAGATAAAATATTTTGTACTTCATCAGGCTAATTACCGGATTGTGGAGGCTGTGGCCAAACGGCTTAAGCAACCTATGGACAAGTTTCCCATGAATATGGAACGTTACGGCAACACGTCCGCGGCAACGGTGCCAATTCTCCTGGATGAGATGAATCGGGAGGGAAAGCTTGAACCGGGAGATCGGATTGTACTGTCGGGCTTTGGGGCAGGACTGACCTGGGGAGCCGCGCTGCTGGAATGGTAGATTTTCTTTCAAAGAAAATTTATATAGAAAAATTTATAAACACCCGCTATAATAGGGAAGGCAATGCCAAGAGCATATTAAAGAAAAGGAGAGAAAAACCATGTTAGAGAGAATGAAAGAGATTATTGCGGAGCAGCTGAGTGTTGAGGAGGATATTGTCACGGAGACAGCTTCCTTTAAGGAGGATTTGGGAGCCGATTCCCTGGACTTGTTTGAGCTGGTAATGGCTCTGGAGGATGAGTATTCCATCGAGATTCCTTCCGATGATCTGCAGGAACTGCTGACGGTCGGCGATGTGATGAATTACTTAAAGGACAAAGGTGTGGAGGCGTAATGCCCTGCACCTTCCTCTTATATAGGAAGCAAAACTTGCAAAAAGGTATGATGGAGGAATTTATGAAAAGCAGAATTACACAACTGTTGGGAATTGAGCATCCGATTATCCAGGGCGGCATGGCCTGGGTGGCGGAGAATCATCTGGCGGCTGCCGTGTCAGAGGCAGGAGGGCTGGGGCTGATTGGCGGCGCCAACGCACCGGGTGAGGTGATTCGGGACTACATCCGCAAGGTGAAGGAAGTGACAGACAAGCCTTTTGGGGTCAATGTGATGCTGATGAGCCCTCATGCGGATGATGTGGCCAGAGTAGTGGTGGAGGAGGGCGTTAAGGTAGTGACTACCGGCGCCGGCAATCCTGAAAAATATATGGATATGTGGAAGGAAGCAGGGATCCGGGTGATTCCGGTGGTGGCTTCCGTGGCCCTGGCAAAGCGCATGGAGAAATACGGCGCCGATGCGGTAGTGGCAGAAGGATGCGAGTCCGGCGGTCATATCGGTGAGGCCACCACCATGACCCTGGTGCCGCAGGTGGTGGATGCAGTGTCGATTCCTGTGATTGCGGCAGGAGGCATTGGCGATGGCAGAGGCATTGCGGCTGCCTTCATGCTGGGGGCTGAGGCCGTCCAGATGGGGACCCGCTTCCTGGTGGCAAAGGAATGTGTGGTTCACCAGAATTATAAGGACCGGGTGATCAAGGCAAAGGACATTGATTCTACGGTTACAGGGAGAAGCCACGGCCATCCGGTACGGGGGCTGCGCAACCAGATGACAAGGGAGTACACAAGGCTTGAGCAGGAGGGTAAGAGCTTTGAGGAGCTGGAGTATCTGACCCTGGGGATGCTGCGCAAGGCGGTCCAGGAGGGAGATGTGGTTCATGGCACGGTGATGGCCGGCCAGATTGCCGGAATGGTAAGCAAAGAACAGACCTGTAAGGAAATTATCGATGAGATGATGGAGCAGGCAGGAAGGCTTTTGGGCAGGTAAGGAACTGTTCATAAGCGGTTGCAAAATTTGGCACAAAAACCGGCAGGAATGAGGAAGGAGTACAGTCAATGAGTAAAATTGCATTTATTTATCCGGGACAGGGAGCACAGGTCTGCGGAATGGGGCAGGATTTCTATGATTACACCCAGATTGGAAAGCAGGTGTTTGACTTGGCCAGTGAACTGCTGGGGTTTTCTGTTCCGGAACTGTGTTTCACAGAAAATGATCGTCTGGATGTTACGGAATACACCCAGGCCGCCATGGTAACCGTCAGCATTGCCATGACGAAGGTGCTGGAGGAAAAAGGTCTCAAGCCCGATGTGACCGCAGGCCTCAGCCTGGGGGAATACTGTGCTCTCTACGCTGCCGGTGTGATGAGTGAAAGAGATGCCATAGCCACCGTAAGGCAGAGAGGAATTTTTATGCAGGAGGAGGTGCCTGTGGGACAGGGAGCAATGGCTGCGGTTCTGGCCATGGACGCGGCATCCATTGAGGAGGTGATTGCCCCAGTGGAGGGAGTCTGGATTGCCAACTACAACTGTCCGGGACAGATCGTTATTTCCGGCAGGAAGGATGGGGTGGAGACTGCCTGTGGCAAGCTAAAGGAGGCAGGAGCAAAGCGGACGATTATGCTGAATGTAAGCGGTCCCTTCCACTCCGGGATGCTGACCGGAGCAGGGGAAAAACTGAAAAAGGTGCTGGAACCGGTAACGGTACATACGCCCCGGATTCCCTATGTGGCTAATGTGACCGCTCAGTATGTGACGGACGCGGCTCAGGTAAAGCACCTTTTGGTGAAGCAGGTGTCCTCCTCTGTTCGGTGGCAGCAGAGTATGGAACTTCTGTTAGAAGATGGTGTGGATACATTTGTTGAGATCGGGCCGGGAAAGACACTGGCCGGATTTATGAAGAAGATTAATCGGACCGTTAAGGTTCTTAATATAGAAAAGCTGGAGGATGTGGAGCGGGCCGTGCAGGAATTGCTGTAAGGCTTAAAAGCGACAGTTCAGATAACCCTTGAACTATTACGCTTAAAAAACGAAGTGAACAACAGCAGGAGGTTTAAAATGTTGACAGATAAGATTGCAGTGGTAACCGGAGGAAGCCGCGGAATCGGGAGAGAGATTGCCCTGACCCTGGCGGCTAAGGGAGCCACGGTTATTGTTAATTATAATGGCTCCGCGGCAAAGGCGGAGGAGGTTGTAGGGGAGATTCAGGCAGCCGGCGGCAAGGGGGAGGCGGTACAGTGCAATGTCTCCGACTATGAGAAGGCTGCCGGGCTTATGGAGTATGTGGTGGAGAAGTACGGCCGGGTGGACATTCTGGTGAACAATGCAGGAATTACCCGGGACAGCCTGCTGATGAAAATGAGCGAAGAGGACTTTGACGCGGTGATTGCCACCAACCTAAAGGGAGCATTCAATTGTACCCGTCATGTGGCAAGGCAGATGATAAAGCAGAGGGCCGGACGGATCATCAGCATTTCTTCCGTGTCCGGTGTTCTGGGAAATGCAGGCCAGGCCAATTACAGCGCTTCCAAGGCAGGTCTTATCGGCCTTACCAAGTCTGTGGCCAGAGAAATGGCCAGTCGGGGAATCACGGTCAATGCGGTGGCGCCCGGGTTTATTGACACGGAGATGACCCAGGTTCTCTCGGATAAGGTGAAGGAAGCTGCCAAGGAGCAGATTCCCATGAAGCGTTTTGGCGCCACGAAGGATATTGCCAATACGGTGGCATTTCTGGCATCGGATGAGGCCGGGTATATCACCGGTCAGGTAATCAGTGTGGACGGCGGCATGGCAATGTAATAGTGTAACACGAAAGGATCAAGGAGAGTGTATTATGAGCAGAAGAGTGGTCGTAACGGGGCTGGGTGCAATCACCCCGATTGGGAATAATGTGGAGGAGTTTTGGCAGGGATTGAAGGAGAAGAAGGTGGGAATCGGGCCCATTACCTATTTTGACACCACAGATTACAAGGCAAAGCTGGCTGGTCAGGTAAAGGACTTTGACCCGAAAAAGCATATGGATCCCAAGGTGGCAAAGAGGATGGAGCAGTTTTGTCAGTTTGCGGTGGTGGCTGCAAAGGAGGCTCTTTCAGATGCGGGAATTGACATGGAAAAGGAGGATCCCTACCGGGTGGGAGTCAGCGTGGGCTCCGGTATCGGAAGTCTTCAGTCCATTGAGAGGGAGTACAAAAAGCTGCTGGAAAAAGGACCAGGCCGGGTGAATCCGCTTCTGGTTCCGCTGATGATCAGCAACATGGCAGCAGGAAATGTGGCTATTCAGTACGGACTTAAGGGTAAATGTATCAATGTGGTGACGGCCTGCGCCACGGGCACCCACAGCATCGGTGAGGCTTTCCGCTCTATTCAGTACGGGGAGGCGGATGTGATGGTGGCAGGCGGCACCGAGTCCAGTATTACTCCCATCGGAGTGGCAGGCTTTAGTGCTCTGACGGCCTTAAGCACCTCTGAGGACCCGATGCGGGCTTCCATTCCCTTTGACAAGGAGAGAAACGGCTTTGTCATGGGAGAAGGGGCCGGAATTGTGATTTTGGAATCTCTGGAGCATGCCCAGGCGCGGGGAGCGAAAATCTATGCAGAGCTGGCCGGCTACGGGGCAACCTGCGATGCCTACCACATTACCTCACCGGCAGAGGACGGCAGCGGAGCCGCCAAGGCCATGGAGGTGGCAATCGCCGATGCGAAAATGAAGCCGGAGGACGTGGATTATATCAATGCCCACGGAACCAGCACCCATCACAATGACCTGTTTGAGACAAAGGCCATTAAGCTGGCATTGGGCGATTATGCAGGGAAGGTGAAGATAAGTTCCACCAAATCCATGATTGGTCATTTGCTGGGAGCTGCCGGGGGCGTGGAATTTATTGCCTGTGTAAAGTCTATTGAGGATGGGTTTGTCCATGCCACGGCAGGTCTTAAGGTGGAGGATCCGGAGTGTGATCTGGACTATGTGAAGGGAGAAGGAGTGGCTATGGAGGTGAATTGCGCCATCAGCAATTCCCTGGGCTTTGGCGGTCACAACGCCACTCTGCTGGTAAAGAAGTTTCAGGGCTGAGGAGGAAGAGAAAATGACAATAGATGAGATCGTAAGACTGATCCAGGCGGTATCGGACAATGGCCTGACCAGCTTTGTATATGAGGAAGGGGAGGAAAGGCTGATTCTCAAAAAGAAAAAGAAGAAAAATGTGGCCCAGGCTCCCGTGGCTCCGGTAGTCATCTCTCAGCCGGCCGCCCCGGTAATGAGCCCGGTGGCAGTGGCGGTGCCCACAGCGGAGGCAGGCTTTGCCGGTATGAAGCAGGATGGGGAAGCTGCTGCCAGAGAGGATTCCGCCAAAAAGGACAGTCAGGAAAAGGCTGTGGATATCGGCTCCGACAAGGTGGTTACATCTCCCCTGGTGGGAACCTTCTACAGCGCCCCTTCACCGGATGCAAAAGCCTTTGTCCAGGTGGGAGACACGGTGAAAAGGGGTCAGGTTTTGGGTATTATTGAGGCCATGAAGCTGATGAATGAGATTGAAAGTGAATATGACGGCGTGGTGGAGGCCGTTCTTGTGGAAAATGAGAACGTGGTAGAGTATGGGCAGCCGCTGTTCCGTATCCGCTAAGAGACAGGGAGGAAAAAATGAAGCTGGGAATCAAAGAGATTCAGGAAATTATTCCCCACAGACATCCTTTTTTGCTGATTGACTGCATCGAGGAGCTGGAGCCGGGGGCCCGCGCGGTGGGATACAAATCCATTACCTACAACGAGGCGCAGTTTGCGGGGCATTTTCCCCAGGAGCCGGTGATGCCGGGAGTGCTGATGGTTGAGGCCCTGGCACAGGTGGGGGCTGTGGCCATCCTGAGCGTGGAGGAGAACAAGGGAAAGACGGCTTATTTCGGAGCCATCAACAACGCAAAATTCAAACAGAAGGTAGTGCCCGGAGACCGGCTGCGCCTGGAATGTGAGATTATCAAGCAAAAGGGACCAGTGGGAATCGGAAAGGCCGTGGCCACCAATGCAGACGGCAAGGTGGCTGTCTTGGCAGAACTGACCTTTATGATCGGATAACAAGAGGTGGGCGTATGTTTGAGAAAATATTGATCGCAAACAGGGGAGAGATCGCGGTGAGGATTATCCGTGCCTGCCGGGAGATGGGAATCAAGACAGTGGCGGTTTATTCCGAGGCAGACAAAGACAGCCTTCACACCCTGTTGGCGGATGAGGCGATCTGCATCGGCCCGGCCCCCTCCGGGCAAAGCTATCTGAATATGGAGAGAATCCTGGCAGCCACGGTGGCCATGAAGGCGGAGGCGATCCATCCCGGCTTCGGGTTTCTGTCGGAAAATGCAAGGTTTGCCGAGCTGTGCGAAAAGTGCAGTATTGCCTTTGTCGGCCCCTCCGCGTCCATAATCAACCGGATGGGCAACAAATCAGAGGCCCGCAAGACCATGATGGAGGCCGGAGTGCCGGTGGTTCCCGGGGGAAAGGAGCCGGTACACACAGCAGAGGAAGCCCTGGCCCTGGCAAAGGAGATCGGTTTCCCGGTGATGATCAAGGCATCCTCCGGAGGAGGCGGAAAGGGAATGAGGATCTCCTATGGGGAGGAGGATTTTGAGGCTAATTTCCAGAATGCCCAGATGGAATCAATAAAAGGCTTTTCGGACGATACCATGTACCTGGAAAGATATATTGAGAAGCCCCGGCATATTGAGTTTCAGATTATGGCAGATAAGCACGGAAACGTGGTTCATTTAGGAGAGCGGGACTGCTCTATCCAGCGGCGCCATCAGAAGGTGCTGGAGGAATCTCCTTCCATCGCTATTTCTCAGGAGCTTCGGCAGAGGATGGGAGAGACGGCTGTCCGTGCTGCAAAGGCAGTGGGATACGAAAACGCAGGCACCATTGAATTTTTGCTGGACAAGGATAAGAATTTCTATTTCATGGAGATGAATACCCGGATTCAGGTGGAGCATCCGGTGACGGAGATGGTCAGCGGACTGGATCTTATCAAGGAGCAGATCCGGGTGGCGGCAGGAGAGACCTTAAGCGTGTCCCAGCAGGATATTCATCTTCAGGGCCATGCCATTGAGTGCCGCATCAATGCGGAGAATCCGGCAAAGAATTTCATGCCATGTCCGGGGATCATCACCAATGTTCATGTACCGGGCGGAAACGGAGTGCGGGTGGATACCCACATTTATAATGATTATAAGGTGCCGGCCAACTATGATTCCATGCTGATGAAGCTGATTGTCCATGGAAAGGACCGGGACGAGGCCATTGCCAAGATGCGGAGTGCACTGGGAGAGCTGATTATAGAGGGAATTGAGACAAATCTGGATTTTCAGTTTGAGATTTTATGTCATTCTGCCTATGAGGACGGAGACACAGACACCCACTTTATCCAGACCTATTTTCCCCAGTACTGTAAGTAAAGAGGCAGGCTTTGTGGCTTTGTCTGTAAACCGCAGAGAGAAAGGAATGTTCGGATATGTTAAAAAACATGTTTAAGAAAACATACACGGTTATTGACAACAGGTATAAGCCCCAAAGGAAAGAGGAGGAGCCGAGCATTCCCCAGGGGCTCTGGCGCAAGTGCAATAAGTGCGGCCAGCCGATCTATGTGGAGGATGTGACCAACAATTTTTATGTCTGCCCCAAATGCGGCGGTTATTTCCGGGTTCACGCATACCGGCGGATTGAGATGCTGGTGGATGAGGGAACCTTCGAGGAGTGGAATGCCCAGATGGACTTTTCCAATCCTTTAAGCTTTCCGGGATATGAGAAAAAGGTGCAGGCAGTCCGGGAAAAGACAAAATTAAATGAGGCGATTGTAACCGGTAAGGGAGAAATATGCGGACAGCAGGCCGTCATCGGCGTCTGTGACGCAAGATTTCTCATGAGCAGCATGGGTCATGTGGTGGGAGAGAAGATCACCTGGATGGTGGAGGAGGCTACCCGGCAAAAGCTTCCGGTGATTATTTTTGCCTGCTCCGGCGGGGCCAGAATGCAGGAGGGGATTGTATCCCTGATGCAGATGGCCAAGACTTCTGCCGCATTGAAGCGCCACCATGAGGCCGGCCAGCTGTTTATCAGCGTGCTGACAGATCCCACCACCGGAGGCGTGACTGCCAGCTTTGCCATGCTGGGAGATATTATTCTGGCAGAACCCAACGCCCTGATTGGCTTTGCAGGTCCCCGGGTGATTGAACAGACCATCCGGCAGAAGCTGCCTGAGGGCTTCCAGAGGTCGGAATTTCTTCTGGATCACGGGTTTGTGGATATGATTGTGGAGCGGAAGGATCAGAAGGAGGTTCTGGCAAAGCTTCTCAAGCTTCACAGACAGGAGGCGGCAGACGGGGAAAAGCATAGAGGAGAGGCGCCGGATTCTGCATTGGGAGCTGCACCAGCCGGAGAGATGGGACAGGCAGTCAAAAAACCAAACGGACAGCCTCAGAAACCGGCGGACCGGACACCGAAAAACCGGCAGCAGGAGGAAAAGACCGCTTGGGATACGGTTCTGCTTTCCCGTGCTGCGGGCCGTCCGGTGGCAACCGATTACATTGAGGCGATTTTTGATGATTTTACAGAGCTTCACGGAGACCGCTACTTTGGAGATGACGGGGCTATTGTGGGAGGGATCGCTTCCTTCCATGGCATGCCAGTGACAGTAATCGGACAGCAGAAAGGGAAAAATACCAAGGACAATATTAAGCGCAACTTTGGAATGCCTTCTCCGGAGGGCTACCGCAAGGCGCTGCGGCTGATGCAGCAGGCCCAGACCTTCGGCCGTCCTATCATCTGCTTTGTGGATACTCCCGGGGCGTTTTGCGGGTTGGAGGCAGAGGAACGGGGGCAGGGAGAGGCGATTGCCCGGAACCTGTTTGAGATGGCCGCCCTGACGGTGCCGGTGCTTTCCATTGTGATCGGGGAGGGAGGCAGCGGAGGCGCTCTGGCCATGGCAGTGGCCAATCAGGTGTGGATGTTGGAAAATGCCATCTATTCGATTCTCTCGCCGGAGGGCTTTGCTTCTATTCTGTGGAAGGACAGCAAGAAGGCGGCGGATGCGGCCCGTGTGATGAAGATCACTGCCGCGGACCTTTATGAGCGGGGGCTGATCGAGCAGATTATTCCTGAGGAGGAGCCAGCCAGTTCGGAGACACTGCCTGTGCTGGCAGAGGAGCTTCGGCAGAGGGTGGAAGAATTTTTATCCAGGTATAAAGCCATGTCTCCGGAGGAGATTCTTGGGGAGCGGTATCAGCGTTTCAGAAATATATGAGGCATATAGGGAGGGGAAGGCATGAAAAAATTGGGTCCGTTGGTAATCGGAGATCTGACAGCAAAGTATCCTGTTATACAGGGAGGGATGGGGGTTGGAATCAGTCTTTCCTCCCTGGCCGGAGCCGTGGCCAAAGCCGGTGGAATCGGAATCATTTCCACAGCCCAGATTGGTTTTCGGGATCCAGATTTTCTAAAGGAGCCCATGGAGGCAAACATGCGGGCAATCCGATCGGAATTTGAGAAGGCGCGGCAGATTGCACCTAAGGGGATTATCGGATTCAATATTATGGTGGCCACCAAAAATTACGCCCGGTATGTGAAGGAGGCCATTCGGGCCGGTGCGGATATTATTATTTCCGGCGCCGGTCTGCCGGTGGATCTGCCGGAGTATCTGGCTGAGGCAAAGCGCCTTGCCTCTGAGGCCGGGGAAACCGTGCGCACGAAGATTGCGCCTATTGTCTCCACCGCCAAGTCGGCCCTGGTGATCTGCAAAATGTGGGACCGGAAGTACCATCGGATTCCGGATCTGGTGGTGATCGAGGGACCTTTGGCCGGAGGCCATCTGGGATTTACCAGAGAACAGCTGGCCGCATACGGCGCCGATACGGATCAAGTGACAAAGACTTATGATGAGAAAGCATATGATGAGGAGATTCGTGGCATTATAAAGGTGGTAAAACAATTTGAGGAAAAATACAACAGCCATATTCCTGTGGTTCTTGCAGGAGGCATCTATACTCATGAGAATGTGGAACATGCCATGGAGCTGGGGGCTGACGGGGTTCAGGTGGGAACCCGGTTTGTGACCACCCGGGAGTGTGATGCGCCCATGTCCTACAAGCAGGCTTATCTGGATGCCACGGAGAAGGATATCGTGATCACAAAGAGCCCGGTGGGAATGCCCGGGAGGGCAATCCGCAATGTATTTCTGGATAATACGTCAGAAAACCGGGTAAAGATCGAGCACTGCTATCAGTGTCTGGAGCACTGTGATCCGAAAAATATCCCCTACTGTATTACCAAGGCCTTGTCCAACGCGGCAGAGGGAGATCTGGACCATGCCCTTTTGTTCTGCGGCAGCAATGCCTGCCGGTGTGACCGGATAGAGACCGTGGAGGATGTGATCGGAGATCTGATGGGGGTGGCGGGCTGACTTCCAGACATTCAAACATGCAAAAAAACACCAGAGTCAAAAAAACATAGAAAAGCATCATAAACCCCTGTTCCTGTCCATAGATTGAACAAAGAGCAAAAAAAGAGAAAAAAGCATGTTAAATTATCTGTGGGGCTTTATGATTCTGGCAGGAATGTTTTGGGGAGCCGCTAATGACAGCTTAGAGGCAGTGACCCAGGGACTTTTGGACTCGGCGGCAGAGGCGGTGAACCTGGCCATTGTTATGGCGGGGATTATGTCCTTCTGGTGCGGAATCCTGGAAATCGGAAAACGGGCAGGGCTGATTGACTGGCTGGCAGAAAGGCTGGGACCGGTCCTGACCTTTCTTTTTCCAGAGCTTAAAAGGGACCATCCGGCCCGGCTGCCCATTGCTGTAAATATGGTGGCGAATATGCTGGGACTGGGGATGGCAGCCACCCCGGCAGGTCTGGAGGCAATGCGGCTTTTGCAGCAGGATGAGACCCTGAGTCCGGACAAACAGACAGCCAGTGATGCCATGTGCACCTTCCTGATCATTAATATCTCATCCCTTCAGCTGGTTCCCATCAGCATGATTGCCTACCGAAGCCAGTATGGTTCCGTCAATCCTGCAGGGATCCTGGGACCCGCTTTATTTGCCACCGGCTGTTCTACGCTGGCAGCAGTGATCTTCTGCAAGCTTATGGGGCTTTTAAGGGAGGTGAGAAGGAGATGATTCAGTGGGTATCCTATATGCTGGTTCCATTGATTGTCAGCTACATTGTAGGCTTCGCTCTTCTTTCCAGGCGTCCTGTGTTTGATGATTTTCTAGCCGGGGCCAGGGAGGGGCTTGGGACGGTTGCAGGCATTCTTCCCACCCTCACCGGTCTCATGACAGCGGTGGGAGTGCTGCGGGCGTCCGGTTTTCTGGATGCCTTAAGCGGATGGCTGTCGGCCCCGGCCGCATGGCTGCACCTTCCCCCCCAGTTGATTCCTATGACACTGGTCCGGCTTGTGTCCAACTCGGCAGCTACCGGACTGGCACTTGATATTTTTGCCCGCTATGGCCCGGATTCCTTTTTGGGAATGGCGGCTTCCGTGATGATGAGCAGCACGGAGACTGTGTTTTATTGTATCAGCATCTATTTTGGTTCGGTTCGTGTGACAAAGATCCGCTATGTGCTTCCGGGGGCGCTGCTTGCCACGGCAGCTGGGGTTGCAGCCAGTATTTATATGGCCTTTTTCACAAATTAGACACAACCTTGTAAGAATTTCCTAAGGAATTGCAGGTTGCCTGACCGGAAAAAATCATGTATAATCATTGGGAAGCTTTTGTCTTCCGAAAGAGTGAGGGAGATCCGTGAATACTTATGAGACGCTTAACAGCGCATTGGTCAATTTGTTTCGGGATGTGATGGACCTGGAGGAGCAGGCGATTATCACCTCGGAATACCGGGATATCACTAACAATGACATGCACGTAATTGAAGCAGTGGGGCTTGGTGAGCCCAAAAACATGTCTGCTATTGCGAAAGCCCTTTCTGTGACAGTGGGAACCTTGACGATTTCCATGAACAGTCTGGTAAAGAAAGGCTATGTGAACCGGGAGCGGGGAAAAGAAGATCGCCGGGTAGTCTATATCTCCCTGTCAGAGAAGGGGAAATGTGCCTACCGGCATCATGAGCAGTTCCATCGCCATATGATTGACGAGATTTTAAAGGATCTGACAAAGGAGGAGACGAAAGCGCTGGTAAAATCACTGGCAAAGCTGGATCAGTGGTTTCGTAGATTTCAAGAGGATTAAAGGAGGCATTTTTCGTTATGAAAAAGGCGAACATGCAAATTATGAAACGGCTCTTATGTGCAACAGGTGTTGTGATGGTTCTGGCAATGGCTGCCTGTACCCCCACAACAGAAAAGGGAAAGACAGGAGAGGTGAAGCAGACAGAAGCTGCCCAGTCCGCGCCCGTAAAGAATCCGGATCCTACAGCGCCGGTGCTGGATGTGGTTTCCATCTACAGTGTCAGCAGTGACGGCAGCAAGCTGGAGGGTACCATGGACGCGGTGGAGGAACTGAATGCGGATACCCTGACAGAGCTGCTGATTCAGTACGGCGTTCTGGAGGAGGGCACGGAGGTGCTTGGCTTTGAGGCAGAGGGAGCTCCCAGCAGTGAGGAAGTAGGGCCGGGTGTGGTAGTCATACCAGGAGTTGAGAGCGATGTGAAGGAGTACGGAACCTTAAATCTCAGTAAATTCCCGGATGACAAAAATGAAAAGCTCCTCCAGGCGGTAGCCAACACATTTATCGAGAATATGAATGTGGTGTACCTGACCATTCAGGTGAACGGGGAGACAGTGGCAGAGAATCTTGAGATGGCCGATGCCGGAAAATAAAGGACAGTATAAAACACAGGCACATGAGGAAAAATAAAAGTTCCTTATATGCCTGTGTTTTTGCGCTCACTGCTTTTTTTGACCGGCCAGCCAGGATGTAAAATAGGCCTGAATTACGTCAAAGGGCGCGTCACCCATGTTGAGAAGAAAGGTGTGAAAGGCTTTGGCGTCAAAGCTGTCGCCCAATTCCTTTTCGGCTGTCTGCCGCATGTTCATAAATTCCATGAAGCCCACATAGTAGGAAAGATAATTGGAGGGATTTTCAATCATGGCAAGATAGAGGGCATCTACCAGCTCCCCTGGATCCTCATAGTAATCTTCCAGATATTCCCGCACCTGTTCCCGGTCCCAGCCCATATAATTGACGTAAACATCCAGGCAGGCATGAAGGCCTAAGGAAGCAATGGAGTTGGCAGCCAGAAGCTCCCCCATTTCAGGTTTCAGGCCATTGTCCATAAAATAGGAGAGATATTCCACATAGGTGGCCCACCCTTCGCTGTATCCTTTAAAGGACAGCAACTGGCGGATATCCATATTACAGTGGGTGTGAAAGTATACATTTTGATACAAATGTCCCGGATAGCCCTCATGGGCAATGGTATTGTAGAGCTCATTGGAGGCAAAGCGGGGATTTTCATTAATAAAAATAACATTGTCCTGATAGTCATCGATGGGGGAGACCAGGTAAAATGCAGGACTGAGAGCCAGTTCCAGGGACTTAGGAACGGTTTTGAGGGTATAATTACACTCGGCAAGAGGCGGAAAATCCTTTTGGGACAGGTTTTTTAACTCTTCAAGCATATCCTCAGGCTTTGTCTGGCGGTAGGAGTAGGTGCCCAGCTCGTCAGCCAATTCCGGGTGGAAGCGAAGGAGCACAGAGGTTTGAACCAGCTGCTTATTCATGGTGAGCTCCATGTCCTTTAGCAGTTCCTCGATGGAGGAGTAGGAGGTGCCGGTGGCGCTGTACACCAGATACTCATAATATTCTTTGCCCTTCGGATAAGCACACAGACCTTTTTCCTCAGAGCCTGTGCCGCGCATGCTGTTTAATCCATCGATCAACAGCTGGTAGGCAGGGACAAAATGACTTTCCAGCAGGGCTTCATTCTGCTGACGGTAAGCATTTTTCTCTTCCTCTGTAAGCTCCGGCAGAGTATCTAACCGGCTGTTGAAGGTATCAATCATAAAATTGTCCCCCGGTGTCAAAAGATACCCTTCGCAGGATTCGATCAGGTGATCAAGAAGCAGATCGCTTATGGCAAGCCCGGCCTCTGTCTTCTGACGCTGGAAATCAAGAAGCTGTCTGTAATAGTCGTCAATGCCGGCCAAAAGCTCCAGATAGTCATCCACATCCTGCTTCCGGTAAAATATATACTCAGACAAAAGAATGGGAAGCTGAGCCTGAACACCGATGGTGACTGCCAGAGGCTGACTGTATATCTCCAGCCCATAGCCTTTTTCCTCAGTGGCCAGAAAGCTTTGAAGAATACGCCAGGTTAGCCTTTGCTCGTCTGTCAAAAGGGCCGGGTCAAACCGATCCAGCATAGTTTTCAGATTTTGCTGATCCTGCCTGGCCTGGGCCATTTCCTCCAGGCTGATCTGGCCGTACAGGGACTGGGCCTTTTCGATTCCGTAGGCGGAAGGGTCCTTTAAAAGAAAATGAAGATCCACCTGCCGGCCGCTGACCTCGTCACGGAAAAGTTCCCTCATTTGCCGGTCAAATTCCTTTTGGGCCTTTAATTGTTCCTCCTCAAAATGTTCATAGCTCTCGGCAGTTTCCTCCGTATAAGGGGAGGCCGTGGTGGGAGTCTGCTCCTCTGGTTTTTTAAGACAGCCGTCAAGAAACAGAGTGCAGAAAAGCAGAAGGGCCAGCAAGAGGCTGACCGGACGCTTTGAAAAATGCTGGTCCGATGTTTTGCATAGCAGATTCATAGAGTATCCTCCGGTAGATTTTATCTTTTCCTATAATAATAAACTATATTCAGAGAAAAAACAACTTATGCAAGGCTGTGCTGAGAGTGAACTAATGTCAGTAACTTAAGAAATCCCAGAAGGTACGCCTCCCTCTCCTTTTTCCAAGACTGAACATTCTCAGGGTTAAACTAAATGACATTGGGTGTGAACAGTAACAAAGAGAAGATTTATAAAAATGTTACAATGGGAATTCGTTGTAAAAATAAGCAGGAATGATTATAATGGAGGGGAACGCAAGGTTCGGAAAAGTATAGAAAGCAGACAGGATAAAATTATGGCGGCAGCAGACATGACGCGGGGGAGTATGGTCAGGCACTTGGTCAGATACTCGGTACCCCTCATATTGGGAAATATATTTCAGCTTACATATAATGCGGTAGATTCCATGATTGCAGGGCGCTTTATCGGCAAGGAGGCTCTGGCTGCAGAGGGAATGGCGGGACCAGTAATGAATCTGATGATTTTGGGCATATCCGGCATTTGCATGGGGGCCGGAGTGCTGATGAGTGAGTTTTATGGAGCCGGAAAGACGGAAAAGCTGAGGCAGGAGATGGCTACGGCGGTACTGTTCGGTCTGTATTTTTCACTGTCCGTGACTGTGCTTGGCATTGCGGTGGCCCCCTTTATTCTCAGGCTTTCCTGCGTGCCGGAGGAATTGATGGAGATGACCGCTCTGTATCTGCGGATTGTGTTTTTAGGCATGCCTTTTACTTATTTTTATAATGCGCTGGCATCGGCTCTTAAAAGTGTGGGAGATTCCCGGACTCCCCTGAAATTTTTGATGCTTTCTTCCATATTAAATGGGGTGCTGGATTTGATTTTTATCGGACTGCTGGGGTTTGGGATCGTCTGTTCCGCAGTGACTACCGTGGTGGCTGAGGCCGTGTCAGCGTGCTTGTCCGTGTGGTACGTATATAGCCGGGTGCCGGTCCTCATGCCGGGGAGAGGAGAGCTTACCATCAACGGGGAGCTTTTAAGGACAACTCTTCAATATGGGACAGTGACGGCGCTGCAGCAGTCCTGCCAGCCTCTGGGCAAGCTGTTCATCCAGGGGGCGGTCAACGGGCTGGGGGTGGATGTGATTGCCGCCTTTAACGCGGTGAACCGCATTGATGATTTTGCCTGTATGCCGGAGCAGAGTATTTCCCATGGGATTACCACCTTTGCGGCCCAGAACCGGGGAGCCGGGAACAGGGAAAGGATGCATCAGGGATTTCTTCGGGGACTGGTGCTGGAGATCGGATACTGGATTTGCATTTGCAGCATTGTTATGCTGGTCAGACGCCCTATTGTGGGGCTGTTTATAGCCGGGGAAGGGGCGGAAAGAATTGTGGCTCAGGGCAGTGAGTATCTGGCCATGATGGCTTTGTTTTATATTTTTCCGGCCTTTACCAATGGGTTTCAGGGGTTTTACCGGGGAATGGGAATGATGAAAATGACTCTTTTGGGAACCTTTATCCAGACCAGCTTAAGAGTGGTGGCTTCCTGGCTTCTCACCTCCAGGATGGGGATCTCGGGAGTGGCCGTGGCCTGTGCAATCGGGTGGAGCGCAATGCTGATGGTTGAGGTGCCTTATTATTTTTGGTGCCGGAAAAGGTCGGAGTGGAGGTGATTGTAAACCATCATTGTAAAATCTATACTCTTTTTGGAGAAACAAAATAAAGCGATGCTCCTGTCTTAACCTATCGGCTTTGAATTTTCAACTCGTTTTTGACTGCTCTCATATCGTTCTTTCTGCGGTACTCTCCAAAGTCCACATCGACAAGCGTCACAATATCCGCCTCTGAATCAGCCTTTACTTCCGATACCGCTGTTGGCTCCGGCAAAGATTCTCCATCATCTTCCTTGTCAATTCTAACAATCCCTATTGCGTCCCTTGCCATTTTAATTGCTTCTGTCAGCGTGTCTCCCTCGGTATTTATATTGAAATCGGGAATGTACACTACATAACCAACTTTATCCAACATTAAAATAATTGGATAAGAATCCCCTCGGCTTTTGCAGAATATTGCCCACACAGTTACATACATATCTTGACAAATTATCTCCGGGGGGGGGTATTATAGAGCCAGAATATATCTGAAAATTCCTTTCCGCCATCCGGCTTTCTGATTTGGAGTGCGGATGATAAAAGGCAACCAATCAGAGTACAGGATTGCTGCCGTAAAAAAGGAATGGAAGCAAAATTATGGTGACAGAAGGAGCAGGAGATGATTTGTAAAAAATGTGGAAAGACCATAAAGGATGAGGCACGATTCTGCCAATATTGCGGTGAAAGGGTGGACACATCTGCCCCATCGGATGAAGATAGGAAGCCGGAGGACAGGCAGACTGAGAGCTGGCGGCCTGAAGAAAACCCGATTGAAAGTAAAAAAATTGAAGAGAAGCAGCAGAAGAAAACGTCTGCCCAAACAAAAACGGCCGGGACAAGTTTGCCGGCGTCTTCGGACAGGAGCAAAAGTACTTTAAAATCTGCCGGTGAAAAATGGGATCTCCGAAATCTGCTGCTGGCTGCGGCAGGAGGCATCCTGGTGGTGGTGACTGTCTCTGTGGGAGGTTTTATAAAGACGGCATTTTCTGACATGGCAAAAAGGGAAAAAGAGCCGAAACAGGCGGTAGAAAGCCAGATGGAGAAGGTTGCGGAAAAACCGTTGGACGAGGAACGGACAGATAAAGAAGTCCTGGCAACGAATGGGGAAGAAACCGGAAAAACGGATATATCATCTTCCCATGAAAATTCCAGGAAATCCGGGCAAAAAGTCGAGACAATCGAAGAGGATGGGGATTTGCCGGAAGAAGGGAGTGACTTATCAGGAGCAGGGAGGGATTTGGCGGAAGAGGAGGATTCTCAGGAAGAAGAAGCGGATTTGTCCGCAGGAGAAAATAATTTGGACAAGGAGAATCCGGAGGCCGATTCTGACAGTCCTGGGGACGGGAACGCGGCAGAGAAAGAGACAGAGGAGGCCGGCCCGTATGTTCTTCCTGACAGCGATTCCCGGTATTTGACCATGGCAGATCTGGCCGGGTTTTCCCGGGAGGATTGCAGGCTTGCCAGAAATGAGCTCTATGCAAGACATGGGCGGAGATTTGACGATCTGGGGCTGCAGGCATATTTTGACGGCTGCGACTGGTATGTGGGTACGGTTTCCCCTAAGGATTTTCGGGAAAGTGTATTGAATGGATATGAGGTAGCCAACCGTGATCTGATTATTCAGTACGAGAAAAATATGGGATATCAATAGGCGTCAGGAAGCTTATAAATTCGGCCGGCACACAGGTTCTGGGCCGGTACAAACATAGAAATACAATATCCAACCATAGAGAGGTAAATATGAATAAGCGGGATGAACTGTTTGTGGAATACCAAAAGACAGTAAGGGAAAAGCAAAAAAACGATCATCAGGCAGAGCTGGATGAGAAAAAGCTTGAGGAACTTAAGAGTCAGCAGAAGAAGGCGGAGCAGAATATCCGCACGGAGAACAAGAATAAGATTGAGGAATTAAAAAATCAAATTCTGAAAAAACGTTCTCTTGCGGCGGAGAAAAGGCGGCAGATAAAGGATGTGGGCGGGGATTTTGACATGGACGCTGCCGGAAAGAGTTTTGATAAGGAGACCGATACCCGCAGGCAGCAGATGACGGCGCAGCTTACCGGTCAATGTAATGAAGCGAAAGGACAACTGCAGCATTGCCTGAGTGAGCAGGAAACCTGGAAAGAGCAGGAAAAGCGGCTGGTTGAAGCGGACGAGAAACTGGCAGTAAAGATCCGAAGCTTAAAAAAGCTGCAGCAGGAAAATTCTCTTCCCCCCAATATTGTCTGTCATCTGGAGAAGCAGAGCGATGAAGAGATGATCCGGGCATATCATATTCAGAGCGGAAGAGATATAATCGCCATGGGAGAGAATGTGGGATCCTTAAATGGCTCTATTGATTCCGTACCGGAATGGAAGATATATGCATTTTCGGCGAGTATGCTTTTGAGCGGGATTGTTGCCGGAATATTGGCTTATTTGATCTCTATGATGCTAGGCGGAGGGTTTGGGGCCGTAGCGGCCGGCGCCGCAAACGGGGTGGCGGTGTTTTTTCAAAAATTTGCGGTGACATTTTCCGGAATGGTTCTGGGAGCTATTATCGGAGCCATAATAGGTACTGTTTTGTATATCTTTCTCCTTCGCGGGGAATGGAGAGTGATCTCGTTTGGGGCCATAATCAGTGGCATAATCGGTGGCGTGATAAGGTTCAGGAACGCGTATGCCCGGGGTATCTCTTCTGACACTTCCTATATGGTGGAAAATACTGCCAGAAAGATTTTTTTGGTTGTTGTTTGGATGATTCTTCTTTTTATTGTGGTCACGATTATATCGAAAAATTCTCTCCATGTGAAAGCGGCGGAGATGCTTTTGAATACAAGATTTTTAAAGGCCAAAGCCCTGGAAAAGCAGACTCAGGCCATAAATACATATCTGGATCACTATTATATTACAATCAGATATCAGGAAATATTGGATAAAATTTCCGAAGATCAAAGGACAGCCAGGGAGAACCAGTTATCAGAAAAGCTTACGGGACTAAAGGGGCAGCTTCAGAAAATGGAGAAGGATTTTTTGGATATGCGCCTTGGAGAGCGGGACAAGGTGATTCTTTCGTGGAAGCAGGCTTTTGATGACGAGAAGAACCGGTTGATTGCCGCAAACAGAAGTTTGAAGGAGGAAATACAGAGGCTGAATACAGAGACTGATGAATTGGACAGTCAGATTATTTACAGAGAGGAAAATCTGGAAGAAATAATTCGGGAAGGGAAAAAACGCTATCAGCAGGAAATCGACAAATGCCAGCAGGACTTAAAGGCAAGGGAAATGAAAAAGATAAGCCTGACAGAAAAGATAAAGGCCCTGGTATCAGAATTTGACGGGTGCAAAATACCCCTTATCAGCGAGACCTTCGGAAAGATGTCGGATGCGGTTTACTGGGAGCAGCCAGGAAGCGAATTGGGATTTGCGGATATACGGAGGCTGGAGCATGATCAGCAGCCTATGTTGTTTTTGTACTTTTCCAATGAAGATATAAAGGAGGAGCGCAAAGCGGACAAGGTATATGACATGATCAAAAGACTGCTTTTTGAATTTTTGTATAACAACAGCCTGGAGGTGCTAAGGTTTAATATTATAGATAATTACAAAAAGGCCATAGATCTCCAGGTGCAGCAGGAGTTTCACTGTTATGATGACAAGAATATTGGCGAGCTCTTGGAAAAGGCGGAGAGCGTCATCAATAATGTGGCCACTCACAGTGGCGGAAAGACCTGGAATGAGGTGATTGCGGCGGAGGCCGAGCGGAGCGGCATTTTTGATAAATATCAATGTCAGGTGACAGCGGTTTTTGTTCCGCCATCAAAACTTGTCAAAACACAGTTCAGGGGAGAGTTGTGGCAGCTGGTGAGAATGGGAAAGGAAAAGGGATTTATCCCTCTGTTTTTTGCAGACGGGGAGGATTATGAATACTATAATCCGGAGAAGGACAGCGGTACGGCCATCGAGAAGCTACATCAGGTATTTGAGGAAAAAAATCATATTTACAGATTAAACCTGGATACAGGAAGGATCGGGTAGCAGGGATAAGCAGGCAGCAATAATTAAAAAATAAAAAGAAAAGAGGAGAAAGAAATGGCAGGAAAGCAGAAAATCAATTTGGATCCCAATGAGCAGAAAAAATTAATCAAGATGTACACCGATGCGTTACAGGAATTGGCGCAGGACACGGGAAGTCTGATCAAAAAGCTGCAGGCATTGCAGCAGAAGGAAAAATACAAGGTGATTAATGACATAACCGATGCGGCTCTCATCTTTTATGTCCAGGATTTGAAAAACATTATGACCAAAAACTATGAGACATGGTATAACTCAGAGGTCAGCATGCACAGGATCATAGAGGGAAGCATGTCCGGTGAAAATGCGGTGAATACTGCCAAAAAATTAGAAGGCAATATCGCATCGGCAATTATAGATATGTTTGCCGCGCCTCCGTCTCCCTTAAGCGTTGATGACAGTAATCCCAATATTGAACCGGAAAAGCTAAAGGAATTGGAGGAGCATATTAAATCCTATCTGAAAAAGGTAAGCGAGGCACAGAAAAAATACGTTGGAAAAATTGATAAGGATTCTGAGGCAAACCAGCTTTTCAGCTGCATACGGGGCCATGTAAACGCTACCTATCAGGGAGCTTTCAGCGGCTTTCATGCCAGGGCAGGACAGGTGGCAGGAATCAGTGAGGAGCTGAGAACCGCTATGAAGAATCAGGAAAGTGCCCTGGAGGCTTTGAATGCCACGATTTCAAAGACCAGCGAAGCATTGGGAGCCAACACGGATTCATTTCCGAAGGTTGACTTTTTCTAAAGATTTGCATGAATACCGGGAGCCGGGAGGGAAAGTATGAATGATTTTGATATTGCGGCATTGCGGAGGGAACGGGAAAAAGAATGGAAAAATGTTTCCTACGATACCTTTTTAAAAAGCTATACCAGCGCTGTCAGGGAGCCGGAGGATTATGACGGAGACCAGATACTCTCCCAGTGCCCGGAGCCCTACACAATTATCAGACGTTTTGACGAATATGAGAGTAACATTAACAAATGCTGCAGCCTGTTTGGGGAAATAATGAAGGAGGACTGCTTTATTCCCGTAAGGCGCAGGGATGACCAGGGCAAAAAATTTTGGTTTCATTCATCCAGAAAGGATTTAAAGCTCCGCGTTGGCCTGCTGAATTACGCAAGGGATAATATGACGCCGATCTGGCTGGACGAGCAAAAGAAGGGGCATGTGCTTTTGTTAGGACAGGCAGGGGCAGGCAAATCCGAGCTTTTGCATGGAATGATTTTTAGCCTTTTAAGAGAATATTCTCCTTATGAGGTAAATCTGTACCTTGTGAATTTGCAGTTAAAGGATAAGGTTTACAAGGGAGAGGATAAAAATACCGTTGAAAAGCAGATTGCGGAAGTTTTTGGAAAAATGAAGCGGATGACCAAGGTGTGCGAGGATTATAATGAGGTCCGTTCAGTGATTCAGCTGCTGTCCTATGCAAAGCTCTGTATGGAGGAGCGCCGACATCTGTTTTCCAATATCGGCGTGGAGAATTTAAGCGAGTTCTTAAAAAAGGCGGAAGGACTGGAGGGGCTGGATGGCGACACTCCCAGGATGATTCTTCCCCGAAAGCTTTTTGTCATTGACCGGATGGATGCGGTGATGAGCGGGGCTTCGGCGAAGGAAGCGGAAATCTTAAATGAGCTTCTCACATTGATTGTTAGAGAAGGCGCCAAAAACGGTATTCATCTTGCGCTTTCCTGCCGGGACATCAGCCCCCGGTGGGACGGGCAGCTAATCGGAGACTTTGGCTATCATCTGATTATGAAAAGCCGGTTTACCCTGTCCAAGCAATTGCTGGATTCAGACGCGGCGGTTTCTCTTGACGAGGGAGAACTATTGGCTCACAACACGGAGCAGGACGTCACAGAGAAGTATAAGGCGCCTTTGATCGGCATACAAAATGTTGAAAACATTAAGAAAGCTCTGGAAATATTTGAGAATCGGTTTGACTGCTTTGAGGAATTTGTGGGAGAGAATACTCTTGACGCGGAGCTGGAAAAAATCGAGGAGGGCCGCGGGTCTATGGGCAGTCTGGAGCGCTATCATTTTTCTCTGGAAGAAATGGGGGAGCTGACTGCTTTTATCGAAAAAAAGAACAGCATGCTGGAATTCGATGATTTTCAGCGGGGCTTTATCCGTGTTTTGCAGCAGGATGAGCGGGAGAAAACAGGGCGCTTTAAGAAAGAGATACATGCCGCATTTTACGGGGGGCAGATACTGACTTGCCCGGAGCCCTTTTCTTTTCTGCGGGCCTATGATGATCAGGTAAACCGTTATAACGGTGAGGAAAAGCTGGAATCCCAGGATCTTTACTGGAAATTTTTTGAGGAGGATCTGAATAAGGAAGAGAGCCGCTTTCAGAGGCTGGATTTGACGGAAGCTCCGGGGGATTATATGTGGTTCAATTCCACGGACCGGGGAATCAATCTGCGGCCGGGGCTTTTAAACAATAACCGGAACAATCCCTTTGCCGTGACCATGGGAAATGAGTTTGTCCATGGGCTTGTGGTAGGCCGTACCGGCGCCGGTAAGTCGGTATTTTTAAACAACCTGATTTTTAATCTTCTCTGGGAGTATGCGCCATGGGAACTGGATCTGTTTCTGGTGGATTTTAAAAAGGTGGAGCTGAGCCGCTATATGTCCAAGGGCTATACGCCCCACGTAAATGCATGTGCTGCCACAAGTGAGATCCGCTATGTGGTGAGTATGATCGAATATCTGGTAAACTGTATGAATGCCAGACAGACCTTTTTTTCAAGACTTGGGGTAAAGGATATTGCATCCTTCAGAAAAGAAGTGAAGAAGCGGTTTGGCGTGGAGCTTGTATTGCCCCGGGTCCTTCTTTTGGTGGACGAGTTTCAGCAGATGTTCCTTGAGGCCACCAATCAGGAATCGGACAGAATCAGCAACATGCTGACTGCCATCACAAAGCTGGGCCGTGCAACCGGCTTCCATTTATTATTTGCCAGCCAGGAAATGTCGTCTACCCTGTCCGGAAATGTGTTTGCCAATTTTAAAATTCGTTTTGCACTGCTGTGCGAACAGGAGATATCCTCCGGTATTTTGGGAAACTCCGCGGCAGCGCATATTAAGATCGGAGAGGTGCTCTTAAATACCAAGTCCGGGGCTGAGGAGGATAATAATCTCTATAAGGTTCCCTTTATCAGCGACAAGAATGAAAGGTTTTTCTATGAATATCTGGATCGGATGAAAAATCTGTGCGATGTCTACGGCTACCGGAAAAACTGGAAGTTCTATGAGGAGGACCGGAAGGAAAAGCTGGAGGTCCTTCAGCGGCTGAACAGCAAGATCTTTGATGCCAAAAAGCAAAAGCTGGAAGCAGGCGGCGGACGGTATCTGGATATTATAACCCTGGGAAGCCCGGTTGTATTCAACAGCAAGCGGGTGGACTGGGAGACCTTTTTTATTGAGCGGGGAAGCAATAAAAATATTATGGTTGCATCTCCCAATGTGGACGATCTCGTGTATATTCAAAAGCTGCTGGCTGTAAATTTTTTCGCATCGGTGAATCGGTATCAGCATGTGTACTGTTCCCTGAATCCTATTATCCGGAATAAATATAAGCTGGAGGAGGACATTCGGGGGAAAAAATTTGCCATGCTTTACACATCCGTAGATGAGCTGAAAAATCTGAACCACAGCTACCATTTTAAAGCGAATATCTTAAATGCGATCAAAAAGTCCGGTGGGGACGATGAGAAATTTTTAGCCTTGATAGAGGAAATTCCCGGGGTTTCAATGGGAAGAGAGACCAGGGAACGCTATTTTGGGGACGGATTTTCCTATGAGAGGATTCCCGAAATCGCAAGAGGAATATCAAAAGAGAACAGCGGTTTGGTGAATATTCTGCGCAGCTATTACAACTACCGAAACAGCCAAAACAATCTGAACAGCATATTTGCCCCCACCCTGGTGTGGGTAAGCGGCTGTGACGACATTGGAAGCGTCATTGACGGGGAGGTTCTGAAAAACGCAACCTCCGTCAATATGCTGTTCATATTCTTTGCCTCCTCTCTGGAGGATATGGATATTGATGTGCAGCTGTCCAATGATTACTTCTTTGTGGGAGGGAATGCGGAACGGTTTTATGACAAATTTGATCTTCCCTACACGAAAAAGGACGAGAACTCCATTGTGATTGATTTTAAGATAAAGAGCCTGAATACCTACCGGTCTTTTAAGAAATTTACGGCTACATTTGGGGACAGTGTGGCGCCGTCCATTGATTTTGATGCCATAGGCCTGGAACTATAGCGGCAGATGCAGAGGCTTATAAAAGGCTGTACAATCACCTTAAGGAGGATAACGAGATGGGAGGGATCTCTTTTTCCCAGCAGGAATATGATAAGATATTAAGAGTTGTTGAGATGATGCAGGAGGACTTTCTTTCTGAGAGTAAGATTTTCCAGAACAGAATGCAGGAAATTGTTTTGGAAAGCAAAAATAAGCGCTTTACGGATATTTTGCTTAAGCTTTTTGATGATTATAATGGTTGGGTTGCAAAAACCTTGAAAAGCACAATAATGGATTCGTGGAAAAATTCTTCTGCCGGACTGGGAACCTCGGCAAAACGGTTTGGGGCAGGAGCAGAGGCGGAAAAGGCCGGGAAAAAAGTGGAGCAAGGAATAGAGACCCTTTCGGATGTGTCAAAGACATTTAAGGGGGTGGATCTTCCCGATACGTCCATCCCCATCTTGGACGCCGAATATTATAATCATATGATTGATGCCATAGGTAAATACTGCTCTGCCTTATCAAAAAAGAAGGATTCGATTCTGAGAGATATCAACAAAAAGTCGGAGCAAAATCAGCTTTTTAAAATCCTGACAGGGGTATGCGAGGCAATGTATGCCACAAGCATCGGCTTTTGGGATAAGCAGAAGGGTGAATTGGAGAAGGAGAGGGATAATTTTACTGCAAATCTGAATAAGAAATTTTCAGGAAGTGAAGCCGCCGATGAAGCCTCGGCGAACCGTGCAGCAAATCAGGTGGAAGGAAAGGCAGGGGGACAAAGTTCTTTAGACAGCCATGGGACGGGAGCCGGGCAGGCAGGTTCCGGGCAAGGGGGTTCCGGGGAGGCAGCAGGCGGGGAGAATGGTTCCGGGAAGTCTGGTTCCGAAGATGATAGTTCCGGGCAGACGGACAGCGGAGCAGGAAATGGGAATGTAGCCAAAGCGGAAGAAGGTACCGGTGCCCTTTCGGAGCCCTATGCCTCTTATTTGAGACAGTTGAAGGAGCGCTTTTTAAATGAGCCTCAGAACCCGGCCGTATTCGCCGAGCTTGCAAAGTATATGGATGAGCTGGCCGAAGAGATGGCCGATGAGGGTTTTTTTAATGATGATGCGGGCAATGTGCTGAGAAAATTAGCGGTGATTGCCGAGACTTACCTTATATTTGGAGGAAAAGGATGGGAATTTACCTCTGGTAAGGAAAAATGGAAGAGCCAGGTAAACTATGAATATTTCCATATATTTGCCAACTCTTATGGCAACCGCTTTGCGGATGATGAGAGAAGAATTTTTGTGGATGATGAATATTCACCAGAAAGCTATGTGACGATTGCTCATATGATTCAGGGAATGTGCCGGTTGCAGGAGGAGCCATCAGATATAAAGGAGGTCACGGATAATTTTGTTGCGATTCTCACAGAGGAATTAGCTCTGGATAATGACAAGCGGAAGGAATATCCCTATTTCTCTTACACGGCAGCGAAAATGATCCAACAGATTTTAGACGGCGGGGAAATTGTGCCGGAAAATCTGAGCGGATATGGAAGGCTTGCAGGGAAGGCTGGGGATGGCGTGTTTGCTTCCTTCCGCCAGCTTACGGATAAGATTTATCATATGCTGTTTGAAGCTATGGGAAAGAAATACATGCAGATTTCTCCCCGGATGGTAGAACAGCTGATGCCGATTTATGAGGAATTTTATCAGGAATTTGGGGAAGGGCTGAGATTAAAAACTATCAATGGTCAGAACATTTATGATTTCGGTGATGAGGAGCTGATTAAGGTTTCCTTTAACCGGGGGAATCACAAATTTTGTGAGGAATGTGAGTGGGAAGTGTTCATGACAGCTGCTCACGGCGGCGTTGCCCAAAGGTATGATATAGCGGCACGGATGGAGAAGAATATCGCGGCAGCTGTGGAAACAGGGGAAGCGACTGTGGATCAGCTTGTCTATGGAATGTATGTGGTGACTCTTCCGATTATTAAAGGAGAGATGAATGAGGAGGATGAGAAGGAGCTGAACTTTGCTGCTTTCGGAAAGAGTGCAAAAAAGCGTATTCTGGAAATTCTTGGACAGCCCATTGAGGCTGACGGAAAATCTCAGGAGGCTGAGGAAGAGGAAGCTAAAAAAGAGGAGACTAAAAAAGAGGAGACAGAGGAAGCGAAATCCGAGGCGAAAATAGAGGCCGAGGCGGAAGAGCCTGCTGGTGAGAAGCAGATTACGATGGTATGGAAATTTGACCCGTCACGTTTTACTGAAGAAAATCTCCAGATATTTTGGGATTTTATGGATAAAGTAGCAGAAAGATTTGGTGGAATTGATGAGCTGAATGCTACTTTTAGAGACAATGAGATTCGTATATTCTTTAAAAAGAAATCCCAGCAGAACGAAGTTTTGGATAAAGAAAAGCCATTGGATAATACTGATCAAAAGGCGGAGAGTAATAAAAAAGAAAGACCAGAATCCAAGCATGGACGGTATGCGGTAGATGGGCGCACAATTCAGTTTGTAAAGAATAGTAATAGTTTGGATAAGGTTCATCAAAGCGTGGTGGAAGCGGATAAAAAGTACAGGGAGCAGCATGAAAAAATAGTGAAATGGGGAAGGAAAATACAAAATGTTCATAATTTTGCAAAAATTGTATCAACTGGGCTGGGATTGTTTGCATTTGCAAAGCCGGATTCAGAGATAAAGCCTGAACAGTATACGGAGACTGCCAGCGGCATTTCAAAAGGAATGAACCGATTAAAGGAGGTTTTTGACAAGATTTCAAAAGGAGTAGAGTCAGGTGCAGATTTTATGGGGAACGCCTCAGAGTTTATTAATGATGCTTCAAAAGAAATAGAACGCACTTCGGCTATCAATAAATTATTTCCATGGATTACCAAGCGCATGAATAAAGGGCGGAATAAGGTGAAGAAGATAGACCCTGGAATGATGGAGCTTGTAAAGGATACTATGATATCCCCGACAGAATCATATGTGGATACTTATATGATGCAGCACTATCAGTTAATGGCAATGGGAGATCTCGAAAGCGGATTTTTTGAATTTGGGAGAACATATGAAATCTTGCATTGCGTTACAGCAGAGATGAAGGAAAAAGTATATCGTAATTGGATAGAGGCAAGCATGTTTTGGGCAAATATTTGCAACAACGGAAAAATATTTGGTATAGCTAACTCAAGGGAGCTGAAAGGGAACTTTTTTAATTTGACCGCAGCTGCCGTTCTTACTAATAAATGGTATGATGATGAAAAGGAAGCGCTGGATTTAGTTGATAAGGCTTACGATTATTGTAAAAAACAAATTGAAAAACCAGATATATCAAAAAATCCTATAGATCGGTTGCCGGATTCTTTGAAAAGAAGGTATGGATGAAAAACGAATAATTATGATGATGCAAAAATGCGGCATAGAGGCTGAATAAGCATAACATAGAGAGGATTGTAAAATAAGGCAGGGAATCTGTTTTTTGATTCCCTGTCTATGGGGAGAGATGTTGATCCTTTGGTCTTTAGCTTTTATTTCATTAAGTGGACGCAACAGCTCTGATGGCAGGATAAAGTTCTTTAATGCGGAAACGGAGAAGGACTTAAAAGTGATAGGGACAAAGAATCCTGGAATCCAGGAAGCCATGAGAGAGCTGAAGAGGCTGAGCCCGAGCAACCCGCTGCGCCTGCGGTAAGAGGCATATCTGAAAAGGGTCCGCGATGAGAAGGCAAGGGAGCTGTATGTGAGGCATGAAGGAAAAGCAGAAGATATCTTAATACTGCTGGACATGAAGGGTAATGTTCCTGAAAAACTGAGGGGCAGGATACAGGAAGAAACGGATATATCTCAGCTGGATGAATGGTTCGTGCTTGCAGCAAAGTGTGAAACTGTGGAGGAATTTCAGGACTATGTGTGTTAGCAGGCTGCGCCGCTTTGGTAAGTATGTAATTACAATGATGATTGAACGCTGCGGCGAAAACGCTCTGCCGAAATTACACATCCCAATGCTTGTGATTTCCGGCAGAGCCCATAATTTAGTATAAGTGTCTTTATGTAGCGGGCGATGGGGAGTCCGAGCCTAAGTCCTTCTGCAAAACGGCTGGTTCCGGAGATCAAATACCATCTCCAGATGATATCAGCTCCAGCACATACAAGGGTATTGCGGACCAAAATCACCGGAATCATCCATGGCCCCCATGAAAAGGCGATTATGCGCAGGAGCGCAATGAAAGCAAGTCTATTAAATGATATCTTGCTGTATCCCGTCTCCGTATGGTATGATAAACCGAGAGACATCTCAAAGAGAAGGTGAAAGCATGTTTTGGAAAAAACACACGGAAAAGCAGGAGGACTATGACAAGCAGGGAAAGATCCCGGTAATCCGGGCAAGCATCTGCACCGGGGAGAAGGTGGCAGGCTTTAAGGACGAGCAGACAGGCAAATTTCAGGAGCTGATGGTCATAAGAACCGGGGAGGACATGAAGCGATTTTTGAAAATGTACGGTGTCCGGGAAGAGGAGATCAAAAAGGAATGGTAGGGAAGGGATTCCTGCGCAGCAGGCAGTTGCCGGAAGGGCCCGTCAGGGCTCTTCCGGCATGGTGTTTTTCACCATAATTCCATTGACCTCCACCCCGCCGTCAACGGCGATTATGAGACATTGGCGGCCATCGATTATCCGGTTTTCGACAAGATCCGTCCTCTCCGGATTGACCTTGATAATCACATCCGGGGTCTTGACCTCAAAGGCCCGGGAATTGACAATATTTCCTGCAAAAATAGAAGCCCTCTCTCCTGCCGCCTCATCAAAATTCCTGTCAAAATCCTGCAGCTGTTCTTCCTCCACCCCGCTGTTTTCCAGAAGGCTTTTTACCTGATACTTGTCAAGGGTAAGCGGTTCCGGAGCATCTTTGTATTCTTCCAGCATCTCATTTAAATTCTCATGAATGGTTTTTACCGTATCATAGTCACAAAAATCACCCAGAGTCTCCTCGATGATTGCCTGAAAGGTTTCCTTTTGAAAATCCGCTGCCAGAGGAAGAGGGCATCCCAAAAGCTGTTCGATAAAGGCATCATGAAGGTCATTGGCATTTTTGGAATAGTACAGAGTGCTGTGAATATCAGTGGAACGGTCATTAAAGGCAGGGAAGAGAAAGCCCAGCTCCGGCATCCCCACCACCCAGTCCCGGGTTCGGTTCCGGAAGGTGTTTTCTGTCTCATCGTAGCTCAATCCCGGTTTGGAAAGCTCCACCGGACAGATACAGCAGAGAATATAGCTGTATACTTCATCGGAGGCATCATCCATATCTAATCCGTCTGAGGTTTTGCCGGGAATATCGTAGGCATCATGGATAAGCAAAATCAGATAATTGCCCACATACTCATAGGCTTCGATAATCCGGTCATAGAAAGCTTCTAAAAGCTCGTCATCCGTAAGCCGGCTGTCTCGAAGGCGCAGTAAAAATTCCTGTGTACCTCCCTCCTTTTCCGTATCCAGGGGAAAATCCAGATTCACCAGATTCTTTCCCAGGGTGCCGGAGAGAGCCTTGCGGAGTATTTCAAAATACTTAAACATATCCTCCTCTGGCAGAGAGAGAAAGGCTTCCTTTAATTCGGCTTTTTTATTCTTCTCCCCGTCCACATAACAGCCACAGATTCTGGTTATGGAACAGCCAGAAGGAGTAAACTGCCGTTTAATTTCCGATATTTCTTTTTTTATCATTGTATAATGGCCTCCGATATTGGTATGTATAGAGTGTTGTGCTGTGAATTTATATTGTATAATAAGTTCAGGGAAAAAACAATGGTTAATGCAAATGGTATTGTCAGCGAAACTAATGGTTGTTACAAAGCCAATTTCCTGCTATAATCTATTGTGTGCAGATGTTTAAGAAGTATATGGCAGGCGTAGTCCCGGCAGGGGCTTTGCCTCATCACAAGGAGACAGATAAATGAAAGAAACAGTAAAAGTAAGAGGCCAGCTAAGGCAATATCTCTCCTGGCCGCTTCTTCTCTCCCTGTTTCTGATCTTTGGAAACATAGGAGTAACAGCCGTAAGCAAGGCTGGCGGACTGGTGCTATTTCCCTTTACCTTATGCTATATGGCAATCGCTGCCTGGATATACCTGTACCGCAGAAGATACATTTTAAGGGGACTGGTGGAATTTTCCGCCGAATATGCGTGGATTCAGAAGCAGCTTTTGTCAGAAATGGCTGTTCCCTACGGTCTGGCAGACGAGGAGGGACGGCTCTTGTGGATCAATGATGCCTTTCAGGAGATTCTGACCGAAAAGAAGTCCTTGCGGAAAAATCTCCTCACCATATTTCCGGAGGTTACAAAGGCGGATTTGTCTGCCGAGGAGGCTGCCCAGATTCACACTACGTACCAAAGCCGCAAATTCCGCATCGATATCCGGCCGGTCTATGTAGCAGGGGACGAGGATGACGAGAATGCAATCGTTGCGGACAATCAGAAGATGTTGGCAGTCTATCTGTTTGACGAGACGGAGATTCTTCGATATCGGCAGGAGATCACCGATGAAAAAATGGTGGCCGGTCTGATCTATCTGGATAACTACGAGGAGGCTTTAGAGAGTGTGGAGGAAGTGCGCCGCTCTCTTCTGACTGCCCTGATTGACAGGAAGATTAACAAATATATCGGCGCTATGGACGGAGTTGTAAAAAAGATTGAAAAAGATAAATATTTCTTCATGATCAAGCAGAAACACATGGAGCAGATACAGGAGGAACGATTCGGTATCCTGGAGGATGTGAAGGCAGTAAATATCGGTAATGAGATGGCTGTCACCTTAAGTATCGGTATCGGTATGGACGGGGAGAGCTACAGCCAGAATTACGAATATGCCCGCATTGCCATTGACATGGCCTTGGGCCGGGGCGGAGATCAGGCGGTGGTAAAGGATGGCGGCAGGATCCAGTACTATGGCGGCAAATCTCAGCAGCTGGAAAAGGCCACCCGGGTGAAGGCGCGGGTGAAGGCCCATGCGCTGCGGGAGCTGATGGAGACGAAGGACCGTTTGCTGATCATGGGACATAAGCTTGGGGATATTGATTCCTTTGGCTCGGCTATCGGAATCTACCGGATTGCCACCTCCCTGAACAAAAAATCCCACATTGTTATCAATGAGGTGACCACGTCCGTCCAGCCTATGATGGACCGCTTCCTGAATAATCCCGAATACCCGGAGGACTTATTCTTAAACGGCGCCCAGGCAGCAGAACTGGTAGATAATAATACCATGCTGGTGGTGGTGGATGTAAACCGCCCCAGCATTACCGATGCCCCGGAGCTTCTCCATATGGTAAAGACCATTGTGGTTCTGGACCATCACCGCCAGAGCAGCGAGGTGATTACCAACGCGGTGCTCTCCTATGTGGAGCCCTACGCATCCTCTGCCTGCGAGATGGTGGCGGAGGTGCTTCAGTATATTGCCGATGATATTAAGATAAAATCGGCGGAGGCGGATGCCATGTACGCCGGCATTGTCATTGACACTTTAAATTTTACCAACCAGACCGGTGTGAGGACCTTTGAGGCAGCCGCTTACCTGCGGCGTAATGGAGCAGATGTGACACGGGTGCGCAAGCTGTTTCGGGATGATATGGCCGAGTACAAGGCCAGGGCCTCGGCCATCACCTCGGCGGAGGTCTACCGGGATGCGTTTTCCATCGGGGTCTGCCCGGCGGAGGGCCTTCAGAGCCCCACGATTGTGGGAGCCCAGGCGGCCAATGAGCTGTTGGATATTAAGGGAATCAAGGCATCGGTGGTGCTGACCAAATATCATGAGAAGATTTATCTTAGCGCCCGCTCCATTGATGAGGTCAATGTCCAGGTCATGATGGAGCAGTTAGGAGGAGGCGGCCACCGGACCGTTGCCGGGGCCCAGCTGGAGGGGGTTACCATTGAGGAGGCCAGAGGCCGCATCAAAGAAGTGATTGATAATATGCTTTTGAAAGGAGATATATCATAATGGAAATCGTATTGTTGGAGGATGTTAAAGCCTTAGGGAAAAAGGGCCAGATTGTCAAGGTCAATGACGGCTATGCCCGCAACTTTATTTTGCCAAAAAAGCTGGGGGTGGAGGCTACCTCTAAAAACCTCAATGATTTGAAACTTAAGAAGGCAAATGAGGAGAAGCTGGCGGCACAGCAGCTGGCGGCCGCCAGGGAGCTGGCCGAGAAGATCGGGAAGCTTTCCGTGACACTGTCCATGAAGGCCGGAGATAACGGAAAGGCCTTTGGTTCAATTTCCGGTAAGGAGATTGCAGCAGCAGCGGCAGACCAGCTGCAGTTGGAGATTGATAAGAAGAAGCTGGTTCTTCCGGAGCCTCTTAAGACCTTTGGAACCCACCAGGTTCCCATAAAGCTGCACAGGGATGTAACGGCAAATCTGGCAGTAAAGATTGTGGAAGCATAAGACAGGCCCCGCTTGGCGGGGCTTTCTGCTGTAAGAGAAAGGGACAAAAGAAATATGGATGAAGCTTTGATGAAGAGAGTGCTTCCCCACAGCATAGAGGCAGAGCAGTCAGTGATCGGCTCCATGCTGATGGATAAGGACGCGATCATTGCCGCCTCGGAGATCTTGTCAGAGGAGGATTTTTACCAGAGAGCCTATGGAGTTATGTTTGGGGCAATGACAGAGCTGTTTAATGAAGGCAAGCCCGTTGACTTGGTGACGCTTCAGGATCGCTTAAAGGAAAAGGATGTGCCTCCGGAGGTCAGCAGTCTGGAGTTTGTCAAGGATATTATGACAACGGTGCCCACCTCTACAAATGCCAAATCCTATGCCAATATTGTGCAGGAAAAGGCTGTTCTCAGACGGCTGATCCGGGTGACTGAGGAGATTGCCAATACCTGTTATGCAGGGAAGGAACCCTTGGAGCAGATTCTGGGGGATACGGAGAAAGCCATATTTAATCTGTTGCAGAGCCGGGATTCTTCTGAGCTTGTTCCGATCCGTCAGGTTGCTCTGAATGTTCTGGAAAAAATCGAGATTGCCTCTAAAAACCCGGGGACCGTGACCGGTATCCCCACTGGCTTTATTGATCTGGATTACAAGACCTCCGGTATGCAGCCCTCGGATTTGGTGCTGATTGCAGCCCGTCCTTCCATGGGAAAAACGGCCTTTGTGTTAAACCTGGTGGATCATGTGGCGGTGCGCAGGGGACAGCCCTGTATGGTTTTCAGCCTGGAGATGTCAAAAGAACAGCTGGTAAACCGTATGCTTTCCATGGAATCCAATGTAGATTCCCAAAAGCTGCGGACGGGCAATCTGACAGACGCGGATTGGGATGCAGTGGTGGAGGGAATCGGCATTATCGGCAATTCCAAGCTGATGATCGATGACACGCCGGGTATTTCCATTACGGAGCTTCGCTCCAAATGCAGAAAGATGAAGCTGGAATACGGCCTTAGCATGATTATCATAGACTATTTGCAGCTCATGTCCGGCAGCGGGCGCACCAGTGATAACCGGCAACAGGAGATTTCTGAGATATCCCGCTCCCTAAAGGCTTTGGCCAGGGAGATGAATGCGCCGGTGCTGGCCCTGTCCCAGTTGAGCCGCGCCTGTGAGACAAGACAGGATCACCGGCCCATGCTGTCGGATCTGAGAGAATCCGGCGCTATTGAGCAGGATGCGGATGTGGTTATGTTTTTGTACCGGGATGACTATTATAATAAGGATACGGAGACACCGAACATTGCCGAGGTAATCATTGCCAAACAGAGAAACGGTCCAATTGGAACCATCAATCTTTTATGGCAGCCGGAATATACGAAATTTGTCAATCTGGCAAGATAGAGAAGGCATGAAATGCAGAGAACAGAGGTAACAGTTCAATGGTTTATCTGAACTGTTACGAACAGAGGCAGCTGCCTGCGGCCGGGAGACTTTACAGGCAGCTGCTCCTTTTTACAGCTTTTTTCCGCTTCGCCCGAATTTCCTCCTCTTGAAAAAAGGCAGCTTGGTGGCGGCAGCCTCTGCCTTTCCCTTGCTCTCCTTCTGATAGGCCCGAAGGGTTTCGTCCAGCGCCTTGAAGCGTTCCTCTGCCCGTTCGTCATTGACCCGCATCATATATTCCAATTCCTGTATCATTTTATCATTGACCTGACGGCTGATCTCATCACTTAAGGCTTCGTTGTTTTCCTGAATGGCCTGTCCCACAGCCCGACCGATAATCTGGTTCATGATTTGCTGAAACTGCTCCATTTTTTCAGGATTGACAGCAATGGATGTATTTTCCTGTTTCTGCACTGCCTTTAAATTAGCCACACCTTCCATCTCGTCCTCTGCACTTCCCTCTCTTAAAATATTTACTGCATTTTGCTCTAATACCTGATCGGCGTTGATTTCCTCGCTGCCATCAATCATTTTTTTCAATACCTGTTCAATGGCTTTTAGCTGGTAGCCCTTTTCCTTTAATTCCTTTATCTTCTGAAACAGGCGGATATGTAATTCCGTGTAATAGCGATGGCTTTTTCCATTTCGCGGTATATCAAGCTGAAGCTCGTCCTCCCAGTAGCGAAGAACATGAGATTCCACGCCCACCAACTTGCCGGCCTCCGATATGGAATAACGTGTCTTGTCCATTTTTTCCTCTCCTTATGTCTACAGTAACTATAACTTTACTACTATTGTATGATGACAATTTCTGATTTATGACATAACATGAAAAAATTACACATTAATTTATACGTAAGAATTTTATTGTTGTAACCGGGTGGAAAGGCGTGTTAGAATAGACCATATTCGACAAAAACCGAAAGCGGGAAAGAGAAGGTGGAATTTTGACAGAAGCGAGCAAAAGAGAGACTTTTAGAGGAAAAGGAAAATCTGCAGTCAATAGAAACATATGCGGCAGGCGTCTGGGGGTCCTTGCCCTGGCCATGAGTATGGTGGTCAGTCTGGCAGGATGCCAGAAGGAGACAGTGGAGGAGACTGAGGCAACCATACCTCATCTGGTGCTGGCGGATGAGACCCTAAGCCCCACAGAGGCGGATGAGACCGTTATGGCTCTGACTCCGGACGGGCCTATTTTGCCCTCTGTGGAAGGGGTTGAGGCCGAGTATACGGACCCGATTCCGGATTACCTGCGCCAGGGAATGAGACATCCGGTGGTGGTTCAGCTTCAGGAGCGGCTTATGATGCTGGGGTTCATGGATACGGACGAGCCTACAGATCTGTACGGAGATGTGACGATCAATGCGGTGAAGGTTTACCAGAGGCAGAATAAGCTGGCTCAGGACGGGGTGGTGGGACCCAATACCCTGAAGGCGATTCTTTCACCGGAAGCTAAATACTATGCGGCTCAGAAGGATGACGATGGGGACGATATTGGCCGGATCCAGCAGCGTCTCTATGAGCTGGGCTATCTGGCCACCGCAGACATGGTCACAGGTCATTTCGGGGACAGCACGGAGCTGGCAGTCAAAAAGATGCAGGAGGTCAATGAACTGGATCAGGACGGCAAGGTGGGAAGAAAGACCATGAACCTTTTGTACAGTGAGGAGGTCAAGCCCAACATGCTTTCCTTTGGGGAGACCAGCGAGGTGGTGCTGGCGGCTCAGAAGCGGTTGAAGCTTTTGGGATATATGACCTCAGAGCCGGACGGCAACTACGGAAACGATACGGTTATGGCTGTAAAGCAGTTCCAGTCAAGAAATGATCAGGTGGTTGACGGATATTTAGGCCCGTCCACCCGGCTGGCTCTTAACAGCGATACGGCAGTTCCCAATGGTCTGCGGATTGGCGACAGCGGGGATACCATATCCAAGGTTCAGAATATGCTGAGTAAACTGGGATATATCAATGCTGCCAATGTAACCGGATATTACGGTGAGGTGACGGAAAATGCAGTAAAGCTGTTCCAGAGAACCAACAATCTGTCTGTAGACGGGGCGGTGGGCGCTCAGACCATGACCATGCTGACCAGTGGAAACGCAAAAAAGGCCCCCGCCAATGCACCCCGGCAGACCACAGGCGGCTCCTCCTCAAACAGGACCCAGTCAGGGGGAGGAAGCAGCACCAAAACTTCCGGAGGCAGCAGTGTACCCAGCACCGGCAGTGCCAGCGGCAGCGCCAGTTCCCTGCTTTCCGTGGCAAAGTCCAAGCTGGGATGCCCTTATGTGTGGGGGGCAAAGGGGCCCAATTCCTTTGACTGCTCCGGATTTGTCTACTGGTGCCTTAATCAGGTAGGAGTGCGTCAGAGCTATATCACCTCTTCAGGATGGCGAAGCGTGGGACGGTACACTAAGATTACCAGCTATTCCAACCTGCGGGCAGGAGATATTATCGTAGTCAGCGGGCATGTGGGAATCGTGGCGGAAGGGGGAACGGTTGTGGATGCCTCCTCGGGAAACGGTAAGGTGGTACATCGGTCCTTAAGCTCCTGGTGGCAGAGAAATTTTATCTGCGGCTGGCGTATTTTTGGATGAGCGGCAGAACCTGGGAAAAGATAGGAAAAAGAATGCAAAAACAGGACCTGGCAGTTTCAGGTCCTGTTTTGTCAGTGCGTCCGGCGGGCGCGCATTCTAAAGGTGCTTCTGGAGCCACATATTTCAGGCATCCAAAGGGAAGCCTGCTGTACTAACTCCCGCTCACAACGGGAAACCCGATCCGCGCCTTATACAGATCTCCGTCCACTAAAATCTCAAAGCTTCCGCCCTGAAGCTTGGTAAGGCTCTGGGCAATGGACAAGCCCAGTCCGCTCCCCTCTGTGGTTCGGGATACATCCCCCCGGACAAAGCGCTCGGTCAGATCCTCGGAGCTGACATTTAAGGGATGCTCAGAAACATTTTTAATAGTGAAATATGCATAACCATCTTCACAGGTAACCTCAGCAAATACGCGGCTGTGCTCCATGGCATATTTAAAAGCATTGTTGTAGAGATTTTCCAGAACCCGCCACAGATGTCTTCCATCGGCTTCAATAATCACACTGTGATCCGGAAGCCGGGGAACCAGCTCCAGGCTTCTCTCCGCGTATTTTTCCTCAAATTCCCCGTTGGTCTGCCAGATCATTTCCACCAGATCCAGCCTGGCCATATCAAGCTTTAAAGTGCCTGAGCTTGCCTTGGACGCCTCTAAAAGATCCTCGGTTAAGGTCTTGAGGCGCTGGGATTTCTGGTCCAGAATATTTAAGTACTCTGTCACGGCTTCATTCTGGATATGCTGCCGTTTGATCAGATCCACATAGTTGATAATGGAGGTCAGGGGAGTCTTTAGGTCGTGGGACACATTGGTGATCAGATCTGCCTTTAAGCGTTCGCTTTTGACCTTCTCCTGGAGAGCATGCTCCAATCCTGTGCCGATCCGGTTGATCATTCGGGCAATTTCCAACTCCTTGCCGGACAAGCCTTCCAGCTCCATCTGATAGGAGGTATCGCCTCCTGCAATTTTTTCAATGGCCTCGGCTATTTTGTCCTCCTGCCGGGAGGAGAGAAACATCTTGTAAAAGGTCTGATAATCAATGGTTATCAAAGCTGGGATGAGAATCAGTACCGCCGCCTTGGCATAGGGGGATGACCAGCAAAGAACCGCAAAGAAAACCAGCCCGGTGACGCCTATCTGTGCCAGTACAAAGGCCAGAAACAGGCAAATAAGGCGATGGCTGAAGGAACGGTATATAAAATACTGGTCAATAGTCTGCCATATATGGTACATCAGGCTGTTTGTCCAAAGCTGGCGGCACCGGTAACGGCGCAGCAGACTGAACAGAGAGATCATCACGCAGCCGTAGATGATAACCATGGACATCATCCGTTCCGCATAGTCCCAGGAGGCCCCCGCAACTAACAGATGGAGAATCCGATGTCCGAATTTTTCCCCAAGGAAGATGGCAAACAGAGTAAAAATTCCGGCCAGCACAATAAAACATTCCGTGTAAATTTCATCGATGCCGGAGAGAGAACACACCGTATGGCTGCTGTCCTCATATCCGGATACAAGAAACAGATAAATTAAGGTGATGATACATCCAAGGCATCCCAGGACCAAAGCCAGGATCCCTTCCAGAACCTGTTGGCGCAAATGTTCATAGAGCCTTGCATTTTCTGCATAGATGTCATCCGCTGCATAGGAGGAATCTACGGCCACCAGAACATAATAATGCTCTGCGTCATAGAAATTGTTTCTTTCCATGGAGAAGGCCATATTGGCCGGAAGTTCTAAAAGGTTGGTCTCCACAATGGCCGAGTCATCATCCAGATAACAGAAGGGGCCGATGGATTTTAGCTGCTCTAAGGAGGAGCTGGCACTGTTCGTATACAGATAGACCTCATCCGGTCCGCCGTAATACTGGATCCGGAAATAAAGGTTTGACGGGTTGTCGATCATCCGGTAATGGACCTTGTAGTAATAGCCAAGGCAGGTCAAAACCTCCCGCGAAAGCTCCAGAAGGGAGGTGTAGGCATCTCCTGGTTCCGTAATCTGCTGATCCGGCATATATGCCCGCCAGTTGATGCGGTAATCTCTGGCTGTGGAGGCATTGTTGTAAACCAAGGGATCGCTGACCACGTCAAAATTGTTATTCAGGTAAAATCCCTGGCTTCTGGCATAGCGGAGCACCTCCTCTAAGGTGTAGATAATCTCCGGTCCGTCTCCCCTGGTGACAGAGAACATCTGGCTGGACAGATCCAGAGAGCCCTCCTCCTCAAACACGTCCCGATAGGAGATGTACTTGAAAATACTGTCCAAATCCTTTTGAAATTGCGTCATAAATTGGGAAGAATCCTCATAGGAGTGATCCCGAAGCCAGGACAGGCCGGAACCAGGTTCTGTATTTATGTACATAACACTGATTCCGCTGATGGCCAGAGCCAAAAAAATCATATGAAGAAAAACAGCAATATTTTTCTTGAGCTGTAAGGAATATTTTTTTAACTTCATGATAGCTCCTATTGCTTTTCAATCTTGTAGCCCACACCCCACACAACCTTCAGATAACGGGGTTCTCTGGGATTGATCTCAATCTTTTCACGGATATGCCGGATGTGGACAGCCACTGTATTGTCCGCTCCGATGGCTTCCTCATTCCAGATCTGCTCGTAGATTTCATCAATGGAAAAAACCTTGCCGGCATTTTTTACCAGCAGAAGCAGAATGTTGTATTCAATAGGGGTCAGCTTAATGGGGGCGTCATCCACCCATACCTCCTTGGTATCGTCATTGATAGAAAGGCCGCCGCACTTGTAGATCTGTTCACCGGCCTGCTGGCTGATATTGCCCAGCTGGGTGTAGCGGCGAAGCTGGGACTTGACCCGGGCCACCAGCTCCAGGGGACTAAAGGGCTTGGAAAGATAGTCATCGGCCCCGATATTAAGCCCTAAAATCTTGTCAGTGTCCTCTGATTTGGCCGAGAGGATAATGATGGGGATACTGCTGGTTTCCCGGATCTTTAAGGTGGTCCGAATACCATCTAAGCCGGGCATCATAACATCCACAATCATCAGATCCACCGGCTGCGCCTCCATGACCTCCAGGGCTTCATAGCCGTCATAGGCCTTGACTACCTGGTACCCCTCCCCGGTCAGATATATGTCAATCGCATCTACGATTTGCTTGTCATCGTCACATACTAAGATTGTCTGCATAGCATCACTCCTTTTTCGTTTATGTAAAATACTGTAATCAAAACCGCGGTGGCCTGCTGCTCCATAGGAACAGTATACACCAAAAAAGGTCTTGCCGCAATCGACAAGACCTTTTTTGTAAAAAAATCGGCTTATTGATAATCGCAGATATCTACCCATTTGTGAAGAAGCTCGGCTTCCTCCGGGCGGTGTTTCGTAAGCTGGGCGGCAGCTACTAAGGGCAGCCACTGCTGTACATAGCGCCGGTCGGTGTCTGTCTTTTCGCAGAACAGATCCATGTACTTGTCGGCTCTGGCCTGATCCTCCAGACACAGAAGCAGATAGGTACGGGCAGCATCAGCGCTGGCATTGCCCTGGGTTGCATGAACCCAGTCCAGAACGTACAGGGTTCCGTCATCCGTCACGATGATATTGTTAGGCTGGAAATCTCCATGGCACAGCTTCACGTGCTTGGGCATGCCGTCCAGTCTGGTCAGGAGATCGTAGCGGTTGACGGAGTTTAATCCTTCTGCATCGGAAATCTGCCGGATCATTTTGTCTTTTAGCTTGTTAAGTAAGGGGCAGACCTTGGAATGAATTGTCAACTGTAAGTCAACCATCTGCTCCATGTACTCATCCAGCTTGTCAGGATTCTCATCCATCAGCTGTTTGAGGGTTTTGCCGTCAATGAAGTCTTTGGTAATGGACCAGCAGCCGTCTTCGTCTACGGAAACTGCCAGAGTGGTGGGAATGTTGATTCCACCGATCTCCTCAATCCTTGCACTGATCAGGGCCTCATTAAGAACCTCTGCCTTGGGGAAACCCTTGCAGAAAGATTTAATGGCCTTGTCACCATCGCGATAGACGCTTTTGGTCGCATTTTTGGAAACTAACTCTCTTGCCATACGTAACTCTCCTTCCTTTCTTGTCGCTGATTAAAACCAATGGCCGATCAATCTTTATTTTACTACAAACCAGCCGGAATGTCACTCTTTTTTTTGATAAATTTTTAACAAAATCTTTCCCCGCAATTGGTATGTTTGTCAGATGGGCTCTGATATCTATCAGGTAAAGCGAAGAATGGCGGTTCCGTAGGCGGAAAGCGGCAGGCTGACAGAGTAGGGCTGATTGTCACATTCCTGCTTGACGGCACGCAGCACAGGCGGCTTCTCGGAAGGCCGGTATAGGCCGTGCTTGTTATCCAAAAGCAAAGTATAATTGCCCTTTTTGGGGACGCCTAACCGGTAGTCGGGGCGCTCCACGGGGGTAAAGTTGCAGACAAACAGCAGGCTCTTTTTTTGGTCCTTAGCCCGGCGCATAAAGCTGAAAATACTGCGGTCGCCATCATTGGCATTGATCCACTGGAATCCGTTCCAATCCTCGTCAGCCTCGTACATGGCAGGATATTTCTGGTAGATGTGCAGCAGGTCCCGGACATAGGACTGAAGGCTCAGATGCTCTTCCTCCTCGGTCAGATACCAGTCTAAGCTTACCTTTTCATCCCACTCGTGAAGCTGACCGAAATCCTGGCCCATAAAGAGCAGCTTTTTTCCCGGATGACCGAACATAAAGGTGTAGCCTACCTTTAAATTGGCAAATTTATCCGTAAAATAGCCAGGCATTTTGTTTATCATGGAGCACTTTAAGTGGACTACCTCATCGTGGGACAATACCAGGATGAAATTTTCGCTGGTAAAATAGGTCAGCCCGAAGGTCATCTTATTGTGGTTATATTTGCGGAAGTAGGGATCTAACTTCATGTATTCCAGAAAATCATGCATCCAGCCCATATTCCACTTGAAGGTAAAGCCCAGTCCTCCGTCCTTGGGATCGTGGGTCACTGACGGCCAGGCGGTAGATTCCTCCGCAATGACCATGGCTCCCTGGCCGCGGGTTTTGACAATGCTGTTTAAGTGGCGGAAAAACTCAATGGCTTCCAGATTTTTGTTGTCTCCGTATTTGTTGGCGACCCACTGACCGTCCTTTCGTCCATAGTCCAGATACAGCATGGAGGCAACGGCATCCACCCGCAGACCGTCCACATGGAACTCCTTAATCCAGAAAAGAGCATTGGCGATCAGAAAATTGGCAACCTCGTGCTTTTCATAGTCAAATACCTTGGTGCCCCAGTCAGGATGCTCACCTTTTCGGGAATCTGCATATTCGTAGAGAGGCTGTCCGTCAAAGTCCGCTAACCCGTGGGCGTCTTTCGGGAAATGAGCGGGAACCCAGTCGAGAATCACACCGATTCCTTTTTTATGTAGGTAATTGACAAAATACATAAAGTCGTCCGGATTTCCGTAACGGGAGGTAGGGGCATAGTATCCGGTCACCTGGTATCCCCATGAGCCGTCAAAGGGATGCTCGGCAATCCCCATGAGCTCCACATGGGTGTAGCCCATATCCTTTACGTACTCGGCAAGCTCATGGGCGGCTTCCCGGTAGGTATAGTAGCCTTCCTTTTCCGGGCGGTTTTTCTTCTTCCAGGAGCCTAAATGAACCTCGTAAATACTCATGGGAGATGCCTCGGGAACACGGTCCTCCCGTTTGCTCATCCAGGCTTCATCTCCCCATTTAAAGCCGGAGATGTCGCAGGTGACAGATGCAGTGCCCGGGCGAAATTCGGCGTGGAATGCATAAGGGTCTGCCTTGAAAAGAACCTTGTCTGTCTGGGTGGTAATGGCAAATTTGTAGAGCTCGCCGGTTTCTAAGGCCGGGACAAAGCACTCATAGATACCGGAGGTATCCAGTACCTTCATGGGATTTGCCTTAGGGTCCCAGTGATTAAAGTCTCCCACCACGCTGACAGCGGTGGCGTGGGGAGCCCATACCGCAAAATAAAAGCCTTTTTTGCCTTTGTAGGTTGCAGGGTGGGCGCCCAGCTTTTGGTAGATTTCATAGTGGGTTCCATTGCCGAAGAGATACCGGTCCATCTCACTGATGATACCGGTGCCTGCCGGTTTTTTGGTATTTTTGCCAGCCATATTATTTATCCTCCCTGATTTTTAAGACAACCCCTCGTTGCCTGGTAATGTAATGGAAAGTCTGCCGTTTTAAAGGGACTGATGGATCCATCCATCAGATTTGCAGCAATCCTTGCGGAAATGAGACCAAAATGGCCGCGTCCGGGGACACTTTAGAGCTCTTCCAACAGCTTAAACCGTCTCAGCAAAAACTGATATCTGAGCTGGGCAGCCTTCAGCTCATAAATATAGCAATCAATCAGCGTAGGATCCACCACCTGCTCAAAGTGATTACGGGCGGATTCGATCGTATTCCTGGTGCGGTCAATCTCATTGATCAGCTCCTGATTTTGGGGCGGCAAAGGGCGCTGCCGCTTGAAGATAAGTCCTGCTTTCATAATTTTAGTCTCCTGATCTGTGAAAAATGGCTACTTTACGATGTTTTTGCGGGTCGCAAGTTCAAAAATCCTCCAGCAAGCAAGCTTGCATCGGATTTTAGACCTTTTGACCCTGATATTACCATCATATTATAGTATTTTCCGAAAATGGAAACTTATACTCATGAACTTACTTATTTGCCAAATGATGGGATGATTTTTGCAATAATAAAGGGACATACTGGCAAATGATCCGGCTCAGGGTATATGCAGAGCTTATATAATGACGGCCATTATTCCGTGTCAAGAACCTCCTCCACCATATATCCCAGTGCCATCAGCCGCTGAGTGGATTCCCGGAGAGACAGCCGGTAGTAGTTGGAGGTGCCGGACTCCCGGACCTTCACAAGACCGGAATCCTTAAGGATCTTTAAGTGGTGGGAGATGGCAGGCCGGGAAAGGCTGACCTGGCGCGTGATCTCATTGACATTCAGCCCGTCTTTGTTGCCGGTTTGCGCGGCATGGCTCAAAACCTCAATAATTTTCAGGCGCATCTCATCGCCCAGTGCAATAAAAAGCGGCATACATTCATGGAAATAGGCTTCCAGATGCTTGCCATTGGACGGTTTGCTGCATTCTGCCATAAGCTCCCTCCTTGGTTTAAAAATTTAAACTGAATATATTCTACCACTAAACACAGGGTATGTCAACTAAAAATCAGAGAGGTCAGAGATTCGTTTTTGTACAAATATAACAGTTTAGACAGGTATCTTCTTGCCCGTTGGCGCCGGACAAGAAGCATCGGATGTCCATCCGATGCTGAATTTAACAGGAATTTTAGCTTAAAAGCAAGCTTGACGCCTGCTTTTATCCGCTTTTCCCCGCCCCCGTGAACTGTAACCAATTTTATAAGAATATTGTATACATCAAAAAAGGGTATTGACAGAATACGGACAGATGTGGATAATAAAGACAATCGGCACCCATTCCGGGTGCCAGGATTCTGATTTTGTTAGTGCCCTGACAGGAGCCGTTTCGGGACGGTTAGGGCAGCCTAAGCTGGATCAGCATATTTCAATTGTGATCAGGAATGTTTTTTAAGGAGGTGAAGAGCGTAGAGACAGGATTATTGTGTCTGATTTTGGCAGGAGCCGCCTGGACGGACGTGTCGGAGGGACGGATATGGAACTGGTGGCTGGCGGCAGGAGCCGCCGCGGGAGTTTGGTGCCGTGGAGAGGAGTTTTTGTATGCAGCATCGGTTGTGCTTGTTTTTGCCTTTCTCCTGTTTCATATGGGGATGATGGGGGCAGGTGACGGAAAGCTGATGGCGGTGATTGCAGGTTATCTGGGTATGAACGGGGGAACAGAAGCGATTTTTATGGGAATGTTGATTGGGGCATTCTGGTCGCTGGGCCGTCTGTGGCACAGCAAGGGTCTGAAAACACATCTTATTCATCTTATTGCATATTTCATGCGGATGTTTCAGACAGGAAGAACAGAGAAGTATTATCAAAAGGAGCAAAAGGAACCGGCATGTACCATACCACTTGCGCCCTGCATGGCAGCGGGAACTTATTTGTATCTGATGGTATCCGGGGCGGCAGCCATGTGGAGGCAATGAGTAAAATGCAGAGAGGAGATTTATGAAACGAATTATGGGGGTCTATGATGTGGACCCGTTTTACGCGGATCGATTTGCAGAATCCGCCAATCAGAGGGAGCAGATCCCCTTTACAGTAGTGGCCTTTTGCAGCATTTCCCGGCTGGAGGCATTTACCAGAGAGCAGCCGCTGGAATTGCTGCTGATAGGAGATGAGGTGGACAGAGAACAGCTTTGTCAGGTGCGGGCAAACCAAATCGTGCGGCTGAGTGAAAGCAGGGACATGTCAGGAGAGGACTTGCCGGTGGTCTATAAGTACCAGGCATCGGACGCGGTGCTGCGGGAGGTGATGGCGTGCTATCAGGTGCAGACGGAGCGGATTCCTCTGACGGCAGTGGGAGTAAAAAGCGCGGTCATGGGGGTCTATTCCCCTGTGAACCGGTGTGGCAAGACGGGATTTTCCCTCACATTGGGGCAGATTATGGCAAGAGATTTACGGGTGCTGTTCTTAAGCCTGGAGGAACATTCCGGGCTGTCTAAACTGATGGGCGTTGCCTTTGAGACGAGCCTTTCCGATCTGATCTATGAATACCGGCAGGGAGAATACACCCGCATGAGCCTGGGGACCGTGGTCCATAGCTGGGGCGGACTTGACTATGTGCCTCCGGCGGCTTACGGAGAGGATCTGGCCGAGATACAGGGAAGTGAGCTGGCAGAAATAATCCGGTATATTGCCGCGGATGGGACCTACGAGGCAATCGTGGTGGATATAGGACACCTGGGCAGAGGAATGGAGCCGCTTTTGGAGCTGTGCGATGTGATCTATTCTCCCGTCAAGGATGATTGTGTGTCATCGGCTAAGGTGGAAGCATGGCAGGATTATCTGGGGAAATCCGGGCGGGCTAGTTTGTGGGAGAAGGTGCGGCTCTTAAGGCTTCCCCGTCCCGGAGCCGTGTGGCAGGCTGAGACCTATCTGGAGCAGCTGCTTTGGGGGGAGCTGGGAGACTATATACGGAATCTTCTGAAAGGACAGGAGGGAGGTGGAAGATGAATGAGAAGAGAAGTATTTTAGAGCAACTAAAGGAGCAGATCCGTACTGAGCTGCAGAGCTGGGACCGGATTGAAGAGGAAGAATTGAATGAATGTATTTACCGGGTGATTAAAGAGGCCGCGGCGAACAATTATCTTCCTTTAAAGAAGCGGCTGGAATTAAAGACCCGGCTCTATGATGCCTTTCGGCGGCTGGATATTCTTCAGGAGCTGGTGGACGACCCGGAGGTGACCGAGATTATGGTAAATGGAAAGGATCACATTTTTGTAGAGAAAAAAGGGATTATCAGCCGCTGGGATCACGGCTTTGAGCGGGAGGAACAGTTGGAGGATATGATTCAGCAGATTGTGAGCCGGATCAACCGGTCGGTTAATGTCTCCCATCCCATCGCGGACGCCCGTCTGGAAAACGGCGCCCGTGTCCATGTGGTGCTTCCTCCTGTTGCTCTGGACGGGCCGGTGGTCACGATCCGAAAATTTCCCGAGCCGATCACAGCGGAAAAGCTGATAAACTTAAACTCTCTTACCCGGGAGGCGGCAGAATTTTTGGAAAAGCTGGTAAGATCCGGGTATAACCTTTTTATCAGCGGCGGAACCGGTTCAGGGAAAACCACATTTTTGAATGCCATGTCCGGGTTTATTCCGGAGACGGAACGGATCATCACCATCGAGGACTCGGCGGAGCTGCAGATTCGCCAGATTCCCAATCTGGTGCGGATGGAAACCCGCAATGCCAACAGTGAGGGGGAAGGGGCTATTGAGATCAGCGATCTGATCCGGGCGTCCTTAAGGATGAGACCCGACAGGATTGTGGTAGGAGAGGTGCGGGGAAAGGAATGTCTGGATATGTTGCAGGCATTGAATACCGGTCATGCCGGAAGCCTTTCTACCGGCCATGGAAACAGTCCCCGGGATATGCTGTCAAGGCTTGAGACAATGGCGTTAATGGGAGCGGATCTGCCGCTTCCCGCAGTGCGCAGCCAGATTGCCTCTGCCATTGATATTCTCATACATCTGGGAAGGCTGCGGGACAGAAGCAGGCGGGTACTAGAGATTGTGGAGGTGGGAAATTATGAGGAGGGAGAGATACGGCTCAACCCTCTGTTCCGTTTCGAGGAAGAACCAGGAGGAGGGAAAACGGTCCGGGGACAGCTTAAGAAAATCGGCGCTCTTGAGGCAGTGGGAAAGCTCAGGGCAGCAGGCTATCCGGTATGACCGCTATCATCTAAAGCTCTGGGAATTTCTTTTGGGGGCGGCAAAGGGAGCAGGCGTATGCGGCTTACTGGCATTTACCTTCTATCGGAGCATGAAGGTATTCCTGTGGATGAGCCCTTTGTCGCTTCTGGGAGCAGCGGCAGAGCAAAGAGGGAGGCTGGAGAAAAGGAAAAAGGAGCTGGCCGGTCAGTTTAAGGAGAGCATGATGATTCTGGCCTCCTCCCTGAGCGCGGGCTTTTCTATCGAGAATGGGCTGGCAGCAAGTGTGGAGGAGTTGTCCATGCTATACGGGCGGGACGGGATGATTGTCAGGGAATTTGCTTTTATGGTACAGCAGATCCGCACAAACCGTCCGGTGGAAAAGGTCTTGGAGGACTTTGCCGAGAGAAGCGGATTGGAGGATGTACAAAACTTTGCGGAGGTGTTTTCTGTGGCCAAGCGCAGCAGCGGGGATTTGGGCGGAATCATGAGACATACGGCGGAGATTATCCGGGATAAAATGCAGGTGAGAGAAGAGATTCTCACCATGACGGCCTCCCGCCAGTTTGAGCAGAAGATTATGAATATGATCCCGTTTTTTATTGTGTTCTATGTGGAAAGTTCCTCGCCGGGGTTTTTTGGACAGATGTATGGAACCGGACTGGGACGGATGCTGATGAGCGGATGTCTGGTGGCGTATGTGATTTCTTACGTGGCGGCAAAGAGAATACTTGAGATTGAGGTGTAGAGAGGATGGGAGGCAGAAAAAGCCAAAGGACGGAAAAGGAAAGGGAAGGCAGAGCAAAAAACCAGTGGTTGATGCCATTGGCATGTATTTTGGGAAGTATTGGGCTATATATAGGGCTGACGCTTACGGATCAGGGGCAGGGTATACTGTCGGCAGACAGGCAGATACACAGGGAGGGCTATGGAGGTGAGGAGAAGGAATATCCGGTTTGGGTGGAGGGGCTTGCAGATGAGCCGGTGGAGGTGACTGTTTCGGTAAAGCCACAGATTTACACGGCTTTTCAGGCAGAGGAGACCTTTGAAAAAATCATGGAGGAGATGGAAAACAGGATTCGGGGAGAAAATCCATCGTTAATGGAGGTGAGAAATGATTTAAGCCTGCCGTCACAGGCGGACGGAGGGGTCCGTCTGCGGTGGTATTCTTCCGACCCAGCGGTGTTGGAGGCATCGGGAAAGCTGGGGGCGGAGAGAGACAAGGAGCAGCATGTGGTTTTATCGGTGGAGCTGTCAGCCGGAGACTACAAGCACAGCTATGAGATTCCGGTGAGGGTCCTTCCTCCGGTGCAGACAAAAGAGGAACAGAGAATTACGGCCTTTTTAAAGGAGCTTAGGCAAAGGGATGATCAGCAGAAGGAGGAGCCCTGTCTGAGTCTGCCCGACAGCTTTCAGGGAAAAGCCCTAAGCTACCGGGCAGAGGCAGATTCTGGGTATGAATCTATTATTTTGTTGGGAGTTCTTCTGGCAGTTTTGCTGGCAGCCCGGGAGCAAAGCCAGAAAAAGCAGAAAAACCAGAAGCGGGAGAGGGAGCTTTTGCTGGATTACTCGGATGTTTTGTCCAAGCTTATGGTATTGACCGGAGCCGGCCTGACAGTCCGCAATGCGTGGGAGAGAATGGTGTGGGATTATGAGACGGGGAGGAGGGAGAAAAAGCTGCCTGAGCGGGCTGCCTATCAGGAGATGAGCAGAACTTACTATCAGATGCAGGGCGGCATGGCAGAGGGGGAGGCTTACCGGGAATTTGGCAGAAGATGCCGTCTGCAGCCGTATTTGAAATTAAGCGGACTATTGGAGCAGAACCGCAAATCAGGAACCAAAAATATGAAGGCAATTTTGCAGACAGAGATGACAGACGCTTTGGAACAGCGGAAGAATCTGGCTCGCCGCTTAGGCGAGGAGGCAGGAACAAAGCTGCTGATACCATTGTTTTTGATGCTGGGGATTGTGATGGTAATGATCATGGTGCCGGCAATGATGACCATGGGGTAGGAGGACCTGCACACAAATGACGGGCAAAAACTGCCCGGTGGAACGGTTTAAACCCATACAGAGTTTTGAATTAAAAAAAAGAAGGAGGACTTTAATTTTGAAAATGAGAAATATGCAAGAGGATCTGTTGGCATTTTTGATGGAGGAAGACGGTGTGGGGGTTATTGAGGTTGTGCTGATTTTGGTGGTATTAATCGGGCTGGTCATTATTTTTAAGGGACAGATCAATAAGCTGCTGGATGACATTTTTAAAGAGATCAACAGTCAGTCCAAGGAGGTTTATTAGGATATACGGATTACCTGATAACCGGGTAAAGCATTGCCGCATAAGAGGGAGGCGCGGATATGAAATCAGTAAAAGGACAGGTAACAATCTTTATCAGCATGGTTATGATGTGCATATTTGCGCTGCTCTGCGGCCTTTTGGAATCAGCGCGGACAGCAGGGGCCAGATGGTATCTGGAGACAGCAAAGGCTTCGGCCATGGATTCGGTATTCAGTCAGTACCATCGCCAGCTTTGGGATTCCTATCGTCTGCTGTTTGTGGAATACGAGAAGGAAGAGGAGCTGGAAGGGGATTTTGCCGGATTTATTCAGCCTTATCTTGATAAGGAAGGGTGGTATCCTATGGAGCTTTTAGAGGTGAAGGTGGAGGAATGGCTGAAAGCTACGGACAAGGGAGGCGCCTGTCTGGAGGAGGAAATTCTGGATTACATGAAATACGGGGTTTGGGATATGGACTTTGACGTGGATACGGCGGACCAGCTTTGGAAGGACGGTCAGCAGGCCGATGCCGTCAGGGATGTGGCGGAGGTTTACCGGGGACATGCAAAGGATGCGCTGAAGCTGGAGAAGGCATTGGAAGCAATCAGTGAAAGCCAGGGGAAGCAGATGAGTAAAAAGCAGGAAGGACTTGTCCGCTTGCAGGGCTATGATTGCTCCGGATTCTGCCGGGCCGCCGGGGATTTGATTCGGGAGCTTAAAAGGATGCCGGGATTGGTGAAAAGCTATTCCCGGCAGGCAGATGCTCTCGCCAAAAATCTGAAGGAGAGCCGGGGATTTTTTGAGGAAAGAAAGGAAAATTGCAGCAATCAGGCAGAGGAACAGCTGGAAGGGGAGATCTGCCAGTTTGAGGCCTATGTAGATCAGGACGGAGAGCGAAGGCGGGAGATTGAGGCCTTAGAGGAGCAATCCCATGATCAGATTGCCCTGGTGGAATCGGTGATGGAGGAGGCACGGGAGGTGGAGAGAATCATCAGCGAGTGGGAAAGTGATGACGAGGAGGACGAGGGGCCGGATTTGGATGCCCTTTGGTCGCCAGTAATCCGTCATTTTGAACAGCTTACCATCCGGTCTCTGTCTTTTTCTCACGGGGTCAAGGACAAAAAGACAGAAGGCTTTCTAAAGCAGGTGGAAAAATTGTATAACTCCGGACTTTTGGATCTGGTATTGCCGGACGGAGTGACAGTCTCTAATGGTTTTTTAGATATGGCAGAGCTTCCTTCTGGCACGGAGATCTCGGCACAAAGGGGATGGGCAGGCGTCCGGCTGGATCATTTGCTGGTAAACGAATATTGCGGAAGGTTTTTCCGGTATTTTCCTGTCCGGGGGGAGGAAAGGCAGAATGTGGGGGTGGAAGGCAATGGCGGGCTGGCATATGAGATAGAGTACCTGATCGGAGGGAAAAAGCTTGACGAGGAAAATCTTGCCTTGGTGGTGAGGCGGCTTCTTGCCATACGGGAAGGTTTGAATCTGATCCATATTTTAGGAGACGGACAGAAGCGCCAGGAAGCTCAGAATCTGGCAATGACCATTACCGGGGTGGCGGGATTAACCCCGCTGGTTTTTCTCACAGCCTTTTTTGTAATGTCGGTGTGGGCCCTGGGAGAATCTTTAATGGATATTCGAGGCTTGCTGGCAGGAAAACAGGTAGTGATTTTCAAAAAATCCAATAATTGGACATTAAATCTGGACAAACTGCTGGCCATGGGACGGGAAGGCAGGGTCGGGACAGGAGGCGGGGAGGACGGACTGGGCTATCTTTCATGGCTTAAGATCCTGCTCTTTATGGATGATATCATGTGTCAGGAGTACCGGATGATGGATATGATTCAGATGAATATCTGCCGGAAACAAAAAAGCTTCCGGATGCGCCGGGGAATCTGCCAGGCAAGGCTTAAGGGGAGTGTGGCAGGGAAGCATGTATTTTTTTCTCTGGGATTTGTGAAGAATATTTCAGGAGAGAGAAGCCATGTTTATTCCATGAAGATGGAGATGCAGAGAAGCTATTGACGGGTTATTTACTATATAGAAAGGGGGCGGACAGGAATGCCTTTTTCCATGACAGAAAACAAAAAGATCGCGACTCTCCAGGTACGAATCCTCATTTATTTCAAAACACATATTTTACAGGCTTGCCGTGGAAAAAAGGCATTCCTGTCTGTCTCCGCCTCCCTGACTTTGGAGGCGGCCATATCCTTGAGCCTGTTTATTTTTGCCTCGGTGTGTCTCATTCTTCCAATGAAGATAATGAACACGGAACGCCGGATACAGGCAGCGCTGGAACAGCTGGGAGAGGATTTCAGTCAATATGCATACGTGAAGGATGCCCTGGATAAGGGGAAGCTGTTTGCAATCGAGGGAGCGGGAGATTTTGCAAAGGAATTCTGCCGTCATCTGGTATCCGGAATGGCACAGGGATATGCACAGGTAAGGGTTGCAGAGCATGTAGATACGGAGGCAGTGAGACAGATTACCATGGTGCGCTCTCAGATTTTGGAGGATGGGGAGAATATTGACCTGATTTTGGATTATGAGATCCGTCTGCCCTTTCCTGTGCTGGGACTTCCGGCTTTGCAGAGGACGGCACGCTGCCAGCGGAGAGCATGGATAGGAAAGGAAGGAAAAAATTACGGCGAAAATAATGAACAGCAGGCAGAGGAGGATCCGATCGTCTATGTGGGGAAAAGCAGCACCCGCTATCACAGAAGCCGGAGCTGTCATTATCTGGCTAATCAGCTTGCGGAGGTGTCAAAGGCACAGGTGGAAAATATGCGCAATGAAAGCGGTGGAAAATATTACCCCTGTGCAGTCTGCGGCGGAAGCGCCGGGAGTACGGTGTATATTATGCCAAGCGGAAGCAGCTATCATTCAGGCAAGAGCTGCAGCGCAATTGTGGCCTATGCACGGGCCGTAAGACAGTCGGAAGTGGAACATTTAGGCGCCTGCTCCTACTGTGGAAGGTAAAATGTCGATAGGATTTTGCTGCGTGTGCAGGGAAAAGCGTCTGAAAAGAGAGCGGGGAGTATATGAGAAAAGGGATATTTTTAGCATTTTTGCTGGTGGCGGCCATACAGGATTTGTACCGGAAGAAGGTAAAGGTGTGGGTTTTTGTGGTGTTTGGAATATTGGCATTGGGGCTTAATGGATATTTATGGATTGTTCAGAAGGAAGACTCTATGTGGAATCATATGCTGTCAGCAAGTCTGGGAGCAGGGCTTTTGGCTCTTGGAAGGTTCTGTGAAGGGAATATTGGAACAGGGGACGGATGGTTTTTTGCGGTGAGCGGACTGATGCTGGAATTTTGGGAGAATTTGTCACTGTTGTGCATGGGAGTGGTGTTGTGCGGAAGCTATGGTTTGACAGTGCTTGTGTGGAATCAGATTCGCACAGGGGAAAGAGCGGGCAACAAGACGGTACCCTTATTGCCATTTGTGGCAGTTCCCGGAATTTTGATGGCAATGGAGCAGGGGGTGGGAAGGTGAATATATGAGAAAGGGCAAAGGCTTTCGGGTGTTGAGGGCAGGTTTGGAAAGAGAGGTGGCTGCCAGCTATACGGTGGAAACGGCAGGGGTGATGGCGGTGATTCTTCTGGTTGTGATGATTCTATTGAACCAGGCATTTCATGTCCGGGGGGAGACAGTGGGGAAATTTGTTGTACACCAGGATGTAGAGAGGGAGCGCCACCAGATCGAAAATCAGGATGAACAGGAGATTACCAGGCAGTCTCAGGGAATTCGCTGGAGTCTGGAGCTTACGGCACCGGTGTTTCGTCCGGAAAATTCGCTGAGAATGTGGAGCCTGGCTGAATAGAAGGGGAAGCGTGAAGGAAAATGAAGATCAGTTATCGGAGGGAGTTTAAACACAATTATTTGATTATTGATCCGGAGGAGATGATGTGGCAGGGATATGAGAGTCAAATGCTGTCGAGAAATACCATTGAGGGTGTTTTGAAATTTCAGATTCGTCAGATGGACAATGGAGTTCGCTTTTACTATGAGATCACATCCAGACAACCCCTGTCCAGAGTGTTGGAAAACAGAAATATTCAGGCAGAAGAAATACGAAGACTGGTAGTGGGAATTTTCGGAGTGCTAGAGAGGGTGGAAAGATATCTTTTGCGAGAGGGAAGTATTTTATTGGATCCCCAATATTTATATGTGGATTCGGACACTTTTCGGGTATGGCTGTGTTTGATCCCAGGAGCAGAAAAGAATTTTCCAGAGGATTTCAGCAAATTGTTAGAATATCTGCTGGGCAGTGTGGATCATCAGGACAAGGAAAGTGTGGTGCTGGCCTATGGTCTTTACCAGGAGACGCGAAAAGAAAATTATGGACTGGAGGATTTGGGGCGTCTGCTGCGGCAGGAAAAAGGGGACATACCAGGGAAGGCTCGGTGGGATATTGCAATGGAAAAGACATGGGAAGGGAAGGAGGCTTATAAGGAGTATGAGGAAAATGGGAAAAAAACCGTGAATATTCCCTGCAGGCAAAGAGAAAATCTGGAAAGGCAGCAGGGAAAGGGAAGCCTCCTGGATGCGGGAGAAGAAAACAAGCCGAAAAAGGGAGCTTTGCAGAAGGCGAGACAGAATTTTCTGCGCACAAGGCTTTTTCCGGGAAATAAAAGGAAGAAAGAGGAGGTGCCGGTACGGCCTCCATGGGAGATAATGTTTCAGGATGAGGAGGATGAACAGGAAAAGACTTTTGGAAAAAAAGAGGAGATGTGGCAGAGAGATAACTTTGAACAGGATGGAGGACAAGAGCAGAAGAAACCATCGGCTGCAGGTCCGGAGACACAGCTGCTGGCAGATCTTTCTGATAATAGAAAGCAACGGATTTTAAGAGCCCTGGATCCTGGCGGGCAGGATATTCATTTGCCATACTATCCCTTTGTCATTGGCAAACAGTCAAATCTGGTGGATTTTCAGCTGGATAGGGATACGGTCAGCCGTTTGCATTTGCGGATTGATCAGGATGGAGACACTTACCGGATAAAGGATCTGAATTCTACCAATGGGACGCAGCTTTGCGGACGATTGATGGAGAATAATGAGGAGGCAGAGGTACACACTGGGGATGAAATTTGCATAGCGAGATATCGATATCGTTTTGAGTAGTTTGTCGTTACTGTTCACACCCAATGTCAGTAACTTAAGAAATCCCAAAAGGTAGGCCTTGGAGAAAGGAGTGGGGCAGCTGCTTGCTAATCCAAATCTTTTTCCGGTTTCGGGACTAAGAAGCCCTAAAACATCT
>CAJUHR010000030.1:0-3639 GCA_910586255.1 uncultured Lachnospiraceae bacterium
TGAATCAGGCTGCAAAGAACGCCCAGGATGCTATCGGACTGATTCAGACAGCAGAAGGTGCCCTGACTGAGGTTCATTCCATGCTGGCTCAGTCTGACTCCGTGCCTCAGAGCATCTTAAGCCTGCTGCAGTAATTGCTTGAGGATTCTTTGGGTATGGTTTAGAAGTTTGTTAAATGATAAAGTGAGATAGGTAATAATTCTGGCAGGGCACATGGTAGATGTGTCCTGCTTTGCATGCTTTTATTCCTGAGAAGCTTTTCCTGAATATCCTTAATGATCATAGAAAATATCTTGATTTTCAATCCAAGATCTGGTAAAGATTTCTGAGTGCATTTGGGTTACTGTTCACACATGACTAATCACTCCGCTGATTAGTCATGAGCCAGTACAGTTATGGTACCAAAGTATATGTCCTAGTGTCTTGTCTTGCTTATATTTAGCTAAATCACGCAGGATATTTGTTCATCTGTAAGGCGGATTTTCAACGGCGTAGCGGTGGCTACGGCTAGAAAATCTAACGCGACAGATGGGCAAATAGACAAGTGAGTTTAGATAAATATAAGCAAGACAAGGCACTAGTCTACACTTCGTTTCGGTCGGCTCTGAACAAGCACCACTGGCGCTTAGAACCGCCGCAGGCGATTTTAAATGGACATATGCTGTTACGTTCATAGGGTACTTGTGAACCAATGCCATTTAGTTAAATTTTGAGAATATCCAGCCTTGGAAAAGAGCAGGGAGACGGCCAGAAATGGTCTGTAGATTTTGACTTTGCAGAGATTTAGAAGTCCTTAAATTCCTGAGTTTTGCGTTGAGACGAAAATCCACTCTGTTTGAGCGAAGCGAGTTGGGGGATTTTTGTTTTGTTTTCATATAAAATCAGGAGTTTTAGGAATTCTTAATCTCGAAACCGGAAAAAGTAGCAGACCATTTCTGGCCGTCTCCCTGCTCTTTTCCAAGGCGTGCCTTCTGGTAAAACCTAACTGAATGGCATTGCCTGTGAACAGTAACGCATTTGGAGAAATATGCAGATAAAATAGAACAAAGCTATTGTCCGCAAGCATAAAACCTTTTATAATAAAAGCGGCCCGTAGGTTGTGAAAGATGAATGAACATCCGGCAGAAGTATCAGACTAGTACTAGTACTACGTATTGAAAACCCTTGTGCAAATATTTCGGTCTATTTTCCCGATTGTACAAGTCCAAAATACTCAGCGTAGCCCGCTACGCCTCCGTTTCTGAACTTGCACACTCTAAAAAATATCCTCGAAAATTTACACAGGAACTTCAAGTACGTAGTACTAGTACATTGTTGCTTAGGAATGTAATCCTTTCATAGTACGAAATACAAAGATAAGGTGGAAACAATGATGAAGGTCAGAGTGGTAGTGGTGGATAACGCACCGGAGCTGTTGGAAAAAATGAAGGGAATTTTTCGCAATATGGAAAATGTGGAGCTGCTGTACTGCTTCGAGGAGGCGGTGGCAGTGGTGGACTTTGTGCGGGACAATTCGGTGGATATGGTGTTTACGGATATTGTGATGCCGGATATCAGCGGGATCAGCCTAGCCTCGGCGCTCCATCGTCTGCCGAATCCGCCGGCAGTGGTTTTGCTATCCAGCATACCGGGCTTTTCCCTGGAGGCATGGAAGATTCAGGCTTTTGGATTTATTGAAAAGCCCTATACCAGGAAGGATGTGGCGCGTATGGTGGAGAATTATAGAAGAGAGCAGGAGAACCTGATAGAAAATCGTTAGGATTGCTAATGGAAAATTTTCATAAGGTGTGATAAAATGGGCGGAAAATGGCAATGGTAATAGAACAGGAGGAGCAAAATGAAAGACACATATATTTCCGATTCCATTTTATATATTGGTGTCAGTGATAAGACACTGGACTTGTTTGAGAGCCAATACAAGGTTCCTAACGGAGTTACCTACAATTCTTATGTGATTTTAGACGACAAGGTGGCGGTTCTGGACACGGTGGATGGCCGGGCCTCGGAGCAGTGGTTTGCCAATTTAGAGCAGGCGCTGGCAGGAGAGATGGTGGATTATCTGGTGATTTCTCACATGGAGCCGGATCACGGGGCCAATGTGGAGCGTTTTGCCAGACAGCATCCGGAAGCCAAACTGGTGGGCAATGCAAAGACCTTCGGGATGATTGCACAGTTTTTTGATTTTGATTTAGAGGGGAGAACCCTGGAAGTGAAGGAGGGAGACACTTTAAGTCTGGGTGAGCATGTGCTGCAGTTTTTTATGGCCCCGATGGTTCACTGGCCGGAGGTGATGGTGACCTATGAACAGAAGGAAAAAATTCTGTTTTCCGCCGATGGCTTCGGCAAATTCGGCGCCATGGATGCCGAGGAGGACTGGGATGAGGAAGCAGCCCGGTATTATTTGAATATTGTGGGAAAATATGGGGTGCAGGTACAGTCCCTTCTTAAAAAGGCGGCCAAGCTGGATATCCGGACAATCTGTCCTCTTCACGGGCCGATTCTGGGGGACAATCTGGAGCATTATGTGGAGAAATATCAGATTTGGAGTTCTTACCAGCCGGAGCAGAAGGGAGTGCTTCTGGCTTATGCCTCGATACATGGAAACACAGCCAAAGCGGCAAAAATGCTGGCCGAGCTTTTGAAGGAGCAGGGCGAGGAGCATGTAGAGGTGATTGATCTGGCCAGAACGGACATGTCTCTGTCAGTGCGCAAGGCATTTTTCTATGACCGTATGATCGTGGCAGGCGCTACCTATGACGGCGGAGTATTTCCCTGCATGGAGGAGTTTTTGCAGCATCTTAAGTCAAAGAACTACCAGAAGAGAACGGTGGCAATCCTGGAAAACGGAACCTGGGCTCCCATGGCGGGAAAGGTGATGAGGGGCATTTTAGAAGGAATGAAGGAGATTCGGATTGCAGAGCCGGTGGTGACGGTGAAATCAGCGGTGAAGGAGGACAACCTGCCGGCCATGAAAGCTTTGGCAGAGGCCATGAGCAGCTAAATATTAATTCGCGAAACCATGTAACGGCTTTGCAGACTTCAAAGAAAAAGCATTTTCCGGGACCGGCATACACCCATCTCGGAAAATGCTTTTATCTGCGTCATTAAAATTTCTCAAAGCGCTCCACATCTGTCACAAAAATCGTTGCGCCGCCCAGTTCCACAGACACAGGCATCATTACATAGCCAGCGGAGATGGAGCCGATGTTCGGGGCAGGAATATCACAGGTTATCTTTTGCCGTTTTCCGCAGGTCTCACGAATCAGCTCAATGGCATCATCGACCCGTTCTTCATCCGTACCAATCATCAGGGTTGCATTCCCTTTCTTCAGGAAACCACCGGTAGTAGCCAGCTTTGTCACACCAAAGCTATGCTCATTCAAAACATCCGTCACCCGATTCCCATCATCAGAGCTCACAATCGCATAAATAATCTTCAAAAGCAACACCTCCATCTCAAAAAATCTATTTCCATTTTATCATAAATCACTTACTCTGTAAATAAAGAGAAAACACATTACAAAAAAACACAATAATAAAAAACTAGTACTAAAATGGGGGGGAACGTGATATAATGTACACGAAAGCAATGAGCTGTGCGAAAAAAGTCTCAGATATATTTTCGTCAAGCTGGCATGA
>CAJUHR010000030.1:3739-58705 GCA_910586255.1 uncultured Lachnospiraceae bacterium
AAGAAAAAATATCTGAGACTTTTTTCATAGGGCGAAGCCCGTGATGAGGAAAACCGAAGGTTTTCCGAATAGCACAGCGGAGTGGCCCGGAGAGACGAAATTTTCGTCAAGCTGGCATGAAAGAAAAAATATCTGAGACTTTTTTCATAGGGCGAAGCCCGTGATGAGGAAAACCACAGGTTTTCCGAATAGCACAGCGGCTCCGCCATTTGCGCCGCCGCTCCCTACAGACACCCATAAAAAGGAGGACCCACACATTGACTATCCGAGAAGCCCAGGAGGCCTGGGAGGAGCAGTATCTAAGTCCTTACGCCTCCTTAAGCAAAAACACTTTAGGCCGCGATATACCAGAGCCCTTATGCGACATCCGCCCGGAATACCAAAGAGACCGGGACCGGATTCTCCACTGCAAGGCATTTCGCCGATTAAAGCACAAAACCCAGGTGTTCTTAGCGCCGGAGGGCGACCACTATCGGACCCGCCTGACTCACACCTTAGAGGTAGCCCAGATTGCAAGAACCATTGCCAGAGCGCTCCGCATGAACGAGAATCTGACAGAGGCCATTGCCTTGGGGCATGACCTGGGCCACACGCCTTTTGGCCATTCCGGAGAACGTATTCTGAATGAACTGTGTCCGGACGGCTTCTCCCATTACAAGCAGAGCGTCCGTGTGGTGGAGATTATAGAAAAGGACGGCAAGGGCCTGAATCTGACAAAGGAAGTGCGGGACGGAATATTGAATCACAGAACCAGCGGCTGTCCTTCCACATTGGAGGGGTGTATTGTACGTCTCTCGGATAAGATTGCCTACATAAACCATGACATTGACGATGCCATTCGGGGAAGAATTTTCAGGGAACAGGACATTCCAGAGCGCTACACCCGCCTTCTTGGCCACAGTGTGCGGGAGAGGCTTAACATCATGATTCATGACATTATAGAGAACAGCATGGACATGCCAAAGATCTGTATGTCGCCGGGGATGCAGGAGGCCATGCAGGGCCTGCGCTCCTGGCTGTTTGAAAATATGTATTTAAATGAAGTGCCAAAGGCAGAGGAGAGAAAGGCACAGCAGCTGATCGCGTCCCTTTACCGGTATTATTTAGAGTATGCGGACCGGATGCCGGAGGAGTACCGAATGATGGTGGAGGAAAAGGGAGAGAAGAAGGAACGGGTGGTCTGCGATTATATAGCGGGCATGAGCGACAGCTATGCCATTTACAAATTTGAGAAGCTTTTTGTGCCGGAGGCATGGAAGGTCTAGACTGCATTTTGCCGGCTTGCCGGCAAGCTGCGGCCGGAACAAAAAAGAGGATTCGGGAAAGGAGGACCTGGTGTATTATCCGGAGGAGATCATCGAGGAAGTAAGAGAAAAAAACGATATTGTGGATGTGATTTCAGGGTATGTGAAGCTGCAGAAAAAGGGCAGCAATTATTTTGGACTGTGTCCTTTCCATAATGAAAAGTCCCCCTCCTTTTCCGTGTCCCCCCAGAAGCAGATGTATTATTGTTTTGGCTGCGGGGCGGGAGGAAATGCCATTACCTTTGTGATGGAGTATGAGAATTTTACCTTTCCGGAGGCATTAAAATATCTGGCAGACAGGGCGGGGGTGAAGCTGCCCCAGGTAGAGTATTCCAGGGAGGAGCGGGCCCGTGCAGACAAGCGCTCGGTGCTTTTGGAGATCAATAAGCTGGCGGCTAATTATTTTTATTATCAGCTTCATCAGCCTCAGGGGAGAAACGGTTATGAGTATTTTAAGAAACGGCAGCTGACAGAGGACACGATCCGGCGGTTCGGGCTGGGATATTCAAATAAGACAAGCAGCGATCTGTATCAGTATTTAAAATCCAGGGGCTATCCGGATCCCATACTGAAGGAGAGCGGTTTGGTGACTATGGAGGAGAGGGGCACCTATGACAAGTTCTGGAACAGGGTGATGTTTCCCATTATGGACGGCAACAGCCGGGTGGTGGGCTTTGGAGGCAGGGTGCTTGGAGACGGGGAGCCCAAGTATTTAAACTCTCCGGAGACGCTGGTATTTGACAAGAGCCGGAATCTTTACGGACTTAACTATGCGCGGACAAGCAGGGAGAAATGCATGCTTGTGTGCGAGGGATATATGGATGTGATTGCCATGCATCAGGCAGGCTTCACCAATGCAGTTGCCTCTTTAGGCACGGCGTTGACCGAAAGGCACGCGGTGCTTTTAAAACGTTATACGGATCAGGTGGTTCTGACCTACGACAGCGATGGAGCCGGAGTGAAAGCGGCTCTGCGGGCCATTCCACTTTTAAGAGAGGTGGGAATCTCCACCCGGGTGCTGGATTTAAAGCCTTATAAGGATCCGGATGAGTTTATCAAAAATATGGGAACCGGTCCCTTTAGGGAGAGAATAGAGAAGGCCCGCAACAGTTTTCTGTTTGAGATCGATGTGCTTAAAACCAATTATCAGATGGAGGATCCGGAGCAGAAGACCCGCTTTATTCAGGGGGCTGCCAGGAAGCTTCTGGAATTTGACGAGGCTTTGGAGCGCGACAATTATATTCAGGCAGTGGCCAGGGAGCATATGCTTCCCTATGAGGATCTGCGGCGCTTAGTCAACCGGCTGGGCAACAGGCCGGGAGCGGTGACGGGCACGGCAGGCAGGCAGCAGAGAGAGGAGGGCCGGGAAAGCAAAAGGAAGAAGGAAAAGGATGACGGAAACCGCAGGGCTCAGAGGCTTTTGCTTACCTGGCTCATTGAAAGGCCGGAGCTGTTTGAGAAAATAGAGAATATTATCGGGCCGGAGGATTTTGTGGAGCCTCTCTATCATCAGGCAGCAGGGATGGTGTTCGAGGGACACAGGCAGGGGAAAATGAATCCTGCAGAAATTTTGAATCATTTTATCAACGATGAAGAACAATACAAGGAGGTGGCTGCTTTGTTTCATGCCCAGTTAAAGGAATCTCTGAACAACGAGGAGCAGAAAAAGGCGTTTTCAGAGATTGTACACCGGGTGAAGAAAAACAGCCTGGATTTTGCCAGCCGCAATGCCACAGATATCGGTGAGCTTCAGCGCATTATCCGGGAGCAGGCAGCCTTAAAAAGTCTCTCCATTACCATAGATTAAAAGCAGCCTCACAAAAGGCATTGCCAGGGGGCGGTGTGGGAGAAACAGGAAAGGCGGACAGAAATGGAAAATCGTACACAGACACTGGAGGATAAGCTGGTCGTACTGTTGGAGACTGCAAAAAAGAAGAAAAATGTGCTGGAAAACCGGGAGATTCTGGACTTTTTCAGGGGCGAGATTCTGGATCCGGACAAGCTGGACAAGATCTATGATTTTCTGGACAGGAACAAGGTGGATGTCCTTAGGATGGAAGAGGAGGACATAGAGCCGGATCTCTTTATGGAGGAGGAGCTTGAGGACGGGGAAGAGATCGATGTGGAAGCCATTGATCTGTCTGTGCCGGAAAACATCAGCATAGAGGATCCGGTCCGCATGTATTTAAAGGAGATCGGCAAGATTCCCCTTCTCTCCATGGAGGATGAGACCCGGCTGGCAAAGCAGATGGAGTTAGGAGACAGTGAGGCCAGAAAACAGCTGGCAGAGGCCAATTTGCGGCTGGTGGTCAGTATTGCCAAGCGGTATGTGGGCCGGGGAATGCAGCTTCTTGACCTGATTCAGGAAGGCAATCTGGGGCTTATAAAGGCAGTGGAAAAGTTTGATTATCGAAAAGGCTACAAGTTCAGTACCTATGCTACCTGGTGGATTCGCCAGGCCATTACCCGGGCTATTGCGGATCAGGCCAGAACAATCCGGATTCCCGTGCATATGGTGGAGACCATTAACCGGCTGATCCGAACGCAGAGACAGCTGGTACAGGAGCTGGGCCGGGAGCCCTCGGTGGAGGAGATTGCCGCCCGGATGGAGCTTCCTCCGGAGCGGGTCAGTGAAATACAGAAAATCGCTCAGGAGCCGGTGTCCTTAGAGACGCCCATCGGAGAGGAGGAGGACAGCCATTTAGGAGACTTTATTCAGGACGATCAGGTGGCAGTGCCTGTGGACCAGGCCACCTTCACTCTTCTCAGGGAGCAGCTTATGGAAGCCTTAGAGACATTGACGGACCGGGAGCAAAAGGTGTTGCGCTTGCGGTTTGGCTTGGATGACGGACGTCCGAGAACTCTCGAAGAAGTAGGACGGGAGTTCCAGGTGACCAGGGAGCGGATCCGGCAGATTGAGGCAAAGGCATTGCGCAAGCTCCGCCATCCCAGCAGGAGCAAAAAACTAAAGGATTATCTGGAATAGAGACAGCAGAGGAGGATAGAGAGACTATGAGCACAGAGGGTGATGTAAAAAATAAGAAAAATGGGAAGAGGAGTCTTTACGACCGGGGCATAGCCCAGGGAATCCAGGATAAGACCACCCGGTTTTTGATCGTCAGCCTGGCCTCCGTTTCTATTCTTTGCATGATTGTTTTCGCGTTTTTTACCATTCATATGAACCGCCACAATTCCAATACCATCAGTGAGATTGGGCGTATTTATATGTCGGGCATGAGTGAGCAGGTGGCTATGCATTTTGAGACTACTATTGACTTGCGTCTGTCCCAGTTAGAGGCCCTTAACGAGACTATTCCTCCGGAAAGATTTGACGGGGAGGAGATGCGGCAGCAGCTGGCCTACAATGCCCAGGTAAGAGGCTTTGAGTATCTTGCCTTTTATTCTCAGGACGGGAAATTCGAGATGATTTACGGAGAACCGGTCAGCCTCAGTGATCCTCTTCCCTTTTACCGCTCCATTGCAGGCGGAGATAAAAAGGTGGCCGTTGGCAGGGACACAGACGGCAAGGAGCTGGTGTTAGTAGGGGTTCCTGCCAAATATCCTATGTCAGACGGAAAAGAATGTATAGCTTTGGTTGCTGGTTTGCCCATAGAATATATTCAGGAGACTCTTTTTTTGAACAAAGAGACCTCGATGGAGTATTATTTCATCGTGCGCAGAGACGGGAGCTTCATTACCCGAAGCGATGATGTGGAGGATAACAACTATTTTGATCGGGTGTGGGATCTGTATGAGGATGTGGGGGGAAAGACACCTGAGGAGTATCTGGCGGAGCTGGGTACTGCCATGGATGCCAGAAAAGATTACAGCACGGAATTTACCATTTACGGAGAACGCCGCCATCTGTATTGTACAAGCCTTTCCTATTCCGAGTGGTATTTGCTGGTATTTATGCCTTACGGAGTTCTGGACGAGACAATTTCCCAGCTGGGCAGCGAGTGGATTTATACGGCCCTGTGCGGCTGTGCCATTATCCTGATTGCTCTTTTGTTTGTGTTCGGCAAGTATTTGAAGATTACATGGCAGCAGATGGAGGATTTGGACGAGGCACGGAATGCGGCGGAGCATGCGAACCAGGCCAAAAGCGAGTTCCTCTCCAATATGAGCCATGATATCCGTACACCCATGAATGCCATTGTGGGAATGACCAGCATTGCTATTGCTAACATAGACAACCAACAGCAGGTACAGAACTGCCTGAAAAAAATTGCCTTATCCAGCCGTCATCTGTTGGGATTGATCAATGACATTCTGGACATGTCCAAGATTGAGAGCGGCAAGATGGCTCTGAATGTGGAGCAGGTTTCCTTAAGCGAGGCCATTGACGGGATTGTTACCATCATACAGCCTCAGGCCAGGGAGAAGGAATTGGACTTTGAAGTTTATATTCACGATGTTTTTCAGGAAAATGTCTGCTGTGACGGGGTGCGGTTGAATCAGATTCTGATTAATTTTTTGGGGAATGCCGTCAAATTTACTCCGGAGGGAGGAAATATCAGCCTTTCTCTTTCCGAGGAGGAATCCCCGGTGGGAGAGAGCCATGTGAGAGTTCATCTCTGGGTGACAGACAACGGAATCGGCATGTCGGAGGAATTTCAGAAAAAGATTTTTGATTCCTTTTCCAGGGAGGACAGCACCCGGGTCCAGAGGACAGAGGGCACAGGCCTGGGCATGACCATTACCAAATACATAGTGGATGCCATGGGCGGAACCATTGAGATTCACAGCGAGCCGGGCAAGGGCAGCAAGTTCCATGTGATTCTGGATTTGGAAAGGGCAGTGGTTTCGGAGGAGGATATGAGGCTTCCCGGCTGGAGAATGCTGGTGGTGGACGATGATTCTCTGCTCTGTGAGAACGCGGTTTCCACGCTGGAATCTATCGGCGTTAAAGCAGAATGGGTTTTGGATGGGGAGAGCGCCGTGAGGATGGCTGAGGAACAGTACCGGCAGGGGAAGTGCTATGACATCATTCTGCTGGACTGGAAGCTGCCGGGAATGGACGGTATAAGAACAGCCCGGGAGATACAAAAAATCTGCGGGGATAAGGTCCGGCTTCTTCTCACCTCCGCATATGACTGGAGTGAGATTGAGAAGGAGGCCAGGGAAGCAGGACTGTCCGGCTTTATAGCCAAGCCGCTGTTTAAGTCCACCTTGTTCTATGGACTGGGTCAGTTTACCCAGGAGGACGGCTCTTTGATTGTCTCAAAACAGGATGCGGAGGTGGATTTTAACGGCAGGCGGATTCTTTTGGCAGAGGACAATGAGCTGAACTGGGAGATTGCCGAGGAGCTTTTGTCTCAGCTGGGCCTTGAGCTTCATTGGGCAGAAAACGGGAAAATATGTGTGGAGATGTTTGAAAATTCTCCCCAGGGAACCTATGACGGGATATTGATGGATATTCGTATGCCTGTGATGACAGGCTATGAGGCCGCCCAGGCAATCCGGGCTTTGGAGCGGGAAGATGCCAAGAAGATTCCCATTATTGCCATGAGCGCGGACGCGTTTTCCGATGATATTCAGAAATGTCTGAAATGCGGCATGAATGCCCATATAGCCAAGCCGGTGGACATGCGGGAGGCACAGCGGGTGCTGGAAAAATTTATACTGAAGAGAGGCTGAAAGCAGGTGAGATTGTCAAAACGTCTGGAGATGATTGTGGAGCTGGCCTCTGCCTGGGCGCCGGACAAAAAGGAAACACAGGGAAGGGCTTTCTGTGTGGCGGATGTGGGCACGGACCATGGATTTGTGCCGATTTGTCTGGTGGAGAGGGGGATCGCCGCCCGGGCTCTGGCTTTGGATGTGAGAGAGGGCCCTTTGGCCCGGGCCAGGGAACATGTAAAGGAACACGGACTTGAGCGGCAGATTGATCTGCGCTTGGGAGACGGGCTAAAGCCTCTTGTGCCTGGGGAGGCGGATATGGTGATTCTCTCCGGCATGGGAGGGGAGCTGATGCTGCGGATCTTAAGGGAGAAAAGCTGTGTGAGGACTTCGGTCAGGCGCTGGCTTTTCTCCCCCCAGTCGGAGTTGGCTTTATTTCGCCACGGCCTTGCAGAGCTGGGACTTTCCATCTGTTATGAGGTGATGATGGAGGAGGACGGGAAGTATTATACAATGATGGTGGCAGAGCCGGGAACTATGAGCTATCCTGAGGAATACTGCTATCGGTACGGACAGGCGCTGATCCAAAGCGGTTCACCGATCCTTCAAGAATATCTCAAAAGAGAGGCCTGCCAGCTTATGAGGATACAAAGGGAGCTTAAGGCGGAAGGGTCAGAGGGAGCCAAAAGACGTCTGAAGCAGGTGAAGGAGCAGCTGCAGGAGGTAGAGCTGGTGAGACGGAAATTGCGGGAGTGGGTGCCAAAGGAGGATGGAGCCGGTGAGATGGCGGCTGCAGGGACAGAAGAGCCGGTGAGGGTACATCAGCAGAAGGGAAGCCCTGAATCTGTACTTTAAAAAATTATAACACAAGGAGAGATGAAATATGATATGCAGGGAACTGATGGGAAAGCTGGAGGAGCTGGCCCCCTTGTCCTTGGCCTGCGAGTGGGACAATCCGGGGCTTCTTTTAGGAAGGGGAGACAAGGAGATCAAAAAAATCATGATTGCTCTGGATGCCACCGATAAGGTGGTGGAGGAGGCTGTGAGCATGGGGGCGGATCTTTTACTGACCCATCATCCGCTGATCTTTAAGGCACTAAAAAAGGTCAATGACGGGGATTATATTGGCCGGAGAATTATAAAGCTTATTCAGGCGGATATCTGTTATGTGGCCATGCATACTAATTTTGACATTGCCCCCGGGTGTATGGCAGATCTGGCAGCTAAACGGCTGGGAATTAAGGCGGAGGGCCCTCTGGAGGTGACAGGAGAAGAGGATGGTATCCCTGTGGGAGTGGGAAAAGTCGGTACCCTGGAGCGGGCCATGACCGTAAGGGAATTGGCCGGGATGGTGAAGGAACGGTTTGGGCTGCCCTTTGTGACTGTGTACGGCATGGAACAGGTGACGGAGCTGGTTACGCGGGTGGCTGTCTCCCCGGGCGCCGGAGGCAGCATGATCAGCCATGGAATCGCCAGCGGGGCTCAGGTGTTAGTGACGGGAGATATCGGCCACCATGGGGGAATTGACGCGGTGGCCTGCAAGATGGCGATAATCGATGGAGGCCATTACGGATTGGAGCATATTTTTATGCCGTTTATGGAGGAGTATCTAAAGAAGGCGACAGAAGGCGCGGTGGAGATAGTCGCGGAGGACATAAGCTTTCCGGTTCAGGTGGTTTGAGGGACGGCTTGCAGAGATAAACATTGTAGCAGTTCAGATAACCCTTGAACTGTTACTAAACATCTATATTTCTAAGGAGGAGGCAGAATATGGTACAGGTTACAGTAGAGAATGAGAGACGGGAGTATGAGATCGGAACTCTGCTAAAGGACATAGCGCAGGAGTTTCAGCCGCGTTTTGAAAATGATATCCTGCTGGCCATGGTCAACGGAAAGCTGCAGGAGCTGCATAAGCTGGCCCGCAGCGGTTCGGAGATCCGCTTTCTGACGGCAAAGGCCAAGGCAGGGATGCAGACCTACCACAGGAGCGTGACATTGCTTCTGCTAAAAGCGTTTCATGACGTGGTGGGATCAGAGCGGCTGTCCAGAATTTCTGTGGATTTTTCCATTGGCGGAGGGCTTTTTGTGGAGCCGGAGGGGGATTTTGTTCTGGATCAGGCTCTGGTGGACCAGGTCAAGGCCAAGATGGAGGCATGCGTGAAAGCGAACCTGCCGGTGATGAAGAGAAACATCAGCACTGACGAGGCGGTGGAGCTGTTTCATCACTATGAGATGTATGATAAGGAGCGGCTGTTCCAGTTCAGACGAGTCTCCCGGGTCAATATCTACAACATTGACGGCTATGAGGATTACAATTACGGCTATATGGTCCAGAACACCGGATATCTGAAATATTTTGATCTGGTGCTCTATCAGCACGGAATGGTGCTTCTTTTGCCGGACGCGTCAGAGCCTACAAAGGTCCGGCCCTTTGCTCCTCAGGAAAAGCTGTTCCAGGTTTTAAGGGAATCCGGAGAGTGGGGACGGAAGCTTCAGGTGTCCAACGTAGGCGCTCTCAATGAGCGCATTACCAGAGGGGGAATGAATGACCTGATTCTGATTCAGGAGGCCCTTATGGAAAAGAAAATGGGAGATATTGCGGATCAGATTGCCATGAAGCCGGACACAAAGTTTGTTATGATCGCCGGTCCATCCTCCTCAGGCAAGACCACCTTTTCTCACCGGCTTTCCATTCAGCTGCGGGCCAAGGGGTTTGTTCCGCATCCCATTGCCGTGGACAATTACTTTGTGAACCGGGTTGACAGTCCCCGGGATGAGGACGGCAATTATGACTATGAATCCCTCAAATGTATTGATGTGGAGCAGTTTAACCGGGATATGCAGGATCTTCTGGCAGGGAAAACCGTGGAGATGCCGGAGTATAATTTTATCACCGGGGAGAGGGAATACAGAGGCAATAAGCTGACTCTGGGGGCAGAGGATATTCTGGTGATAGAGGGGATTCACTGCCTTAACGAGGCATTGTCCTACACTCTTCCCAAGGAAAACAAATTTAAGATCTATATCAGCGCCCTTACCCAGTTAAACATCGATGAGCACAATCGGATTCCCACCACAGACGGGCGTCTTATCCGGCGGATAGTCCGGGATTCCAGGACCAGGGGAGCTTCTGCCCAGGATACTATACGCCGGTGGCCGTCTGTGCGCCGGGGGGAGGAGAGGAATATTTTCCCCTACCAGGAGGAGGCGGATGTGATGTTCAACTCCGCTTTGGTGTATGAATTTGCGGTCTTAAAGCAGTGTGTGGAGCCTCTTTTGTTCAGTGTGCCCAGAAACAGCCCGGAGTATCTGGAGGCCAAGCGGCTTTTGAAATTCCTGGATTATTTCCTGGGAGTGAGCAGTGAGGATATTCCGAGAAATTCGATTCTTCGGGAGTTTATCGGAGGAAGCTGCTTTAAGGTGTGACAGATGGATTTTTAGGACAGGCCGGCGATACAGGCCTGTCCTGACGGCAACAAAAGAGAGGCGGAAAGATGATGGACAAAAAGGCGCTGTTTTTTGATATTGACGGAACTCTTTTAAGTGAGATTACCCACATGGTGCCGGGGAGCGCCGCGGCTGCTTTGAGTGAGGCCAGAAAAGAGGGACATCGGGTATTTATCAATTCCGGAAGGACTTTATGTCTGAGCAGGGAGATTTTCGGCTTGGTGGAGACGGATGGATGTCTGTGCGGCTGCGGAACCTATATAGAGGCGGACGGAAGGATTCTGTACCATCACCAGATACCCTTAGAGCGGTGCAACCGCATCAAAAAGGATATTGTGGCCTATGGTCTGGACGGGGTTTTAGAAGGTAAGGAAAGCTGCTGTATGCAAAAGCATGTATCCAGGATACCGAAGACAGAGCATTTAAAGAGATCTGTAGGTAACAGCGGGATCCTTACCCCTTATGGATGGGAAAATGACCAATATGTCTATGACAAATTCTGTGTGATGGCAGACGCGCAAAGTGATCGGGAAGGCTTTTTTAAAACCTTAGAGCCAGATATTCAGGTCATTGACCGGGGAGATGATTTTTACGAATGTGTTCCAAAGGGACACTCCAAGGCCACCGGAATCCGGTTTGTTTTGGAGCATTACGGGATTTCGCTGGAAAATGCCTATGTGTTCGGGGACAGCACCAATGATCTGTCCATGTTTGAGTACGCCATACACACGGTTTTGATGGGTAAGCACGACAGGGAGCTGGAGGAGTATGCAGAGTTTATCACCAGGACCGTGGAGGAGGATGGAATTGCCTATGCCATGGAGAGACTGGGGTTGTGTAAGAAACCCGTAAGTTGACAGGGTTTTTGTTTGGTGATAAAATGGGGGCATCTGAGTAGGACAGATGGCCGCTGCCGCACAGCCGCAAGGAGGCGGGAGAGGAAAGTCCGGGCTTCACAGGGCAGGATGCCAGATAACGTCTGGCGGAGGCGACTCCAGGGACAGTGCAACAGAAATGTACCGCCGGCTTTGGCCGGTAAGGGTGGAAGGGCAGTGTAAGAGACTACCGCCTGTCTGGTAACAGGCAGGGCACATGTAAACCCCATCCGAAGCAAGACCGAACAGAAAGCATAAGGCGGCCCGTCTGCTTTCGGGTAGGTTGCTTGAGCCGGACGGCAACGTCCGGCCTAGATAGATGGCCATCCACGACATAACCCGGCTTACCGTCCTGCTCAGGTTTAAAATAGGGACATTTTGAAAAAGAGAGGGATACTCCTCTCTTTTTTGCAAGATCGTATGGCAAGGCTGTTCTAGTGCTCCATCCAGACAGAAATCAGGGAGGCGTTCCGAAGAAGAGAAAGGGGGCCAAAAAACCGTGAAAAAAAGCAGACTTACCGTGATGGCTTTGGCAGGCGCCATGTGTCTGGGAAAGATTTTTTCTGGCTATGCCATGGAGGCTCCGGGAGACGGGGAACCGGGTTGGTCCTACGGACAGGGAAATTATCGCTGGTGCTATTTTGATAAGGATCAGAGGCCGCACACAGGCTGGCTCAATTATAACGGGGAATGGTATTGGTTTAATGAGGACGGATGGATGGTCAGCGGAGGGACGACCACAGTGGAGGGAACCTCCTACTACTTCTTTATCAACGGTCATATGGCATGGAATCAGTATGTGGGGATGAAATTTTACGGCAGGGACGGACAGCATCAGCCGGAGCAGGACGTGCGGGTGGTGGGCAAGATCAATCCGAACAGCGAGGATAAGGACTTATTTTCGGATTTTATGTATCTGATCCCGAGGAGCTGGATTGGCCGGTTTGTGGAGGACGGCTGGCAGCTGATGTTTTATAAACAGAAGAAATACTTCTCCGCTCCCAGCACAAACCTGGGAATCTATTATGTCCGTCACAGTGTAGATACCCGCTATAAAAAAGTCAAGTTTACCGATGTGGACAGTGTGCTGCAGGGCTTTGGGGAGTATGTGGGGTATGCCTCCGGCTGTTATGAGGAGGGAGATGCCCGAATGAAGATTTTGTGGGAGGAGCAGCCGGCAGTCGCTTCTCTTTTGAATATACCGGACTGGTATCAGCAAGATGAAATGTTTTATTTTGGGAAGCTTTTTGCTGCATACCTGGACGGGGAGCTGAGAGAAGAGCTTTTGGGGGCTTCCCCTAAAGCCTGTCAGGTTATGGAGGAAATTTTGCATCTTGAGGACGATGAGGCCACCCGGCAAAGGCTGCAGGATAAGGCCAGAAAGGAACGGGAGCAGGCAGTCAGGCGGGCACAGAGGCTTGCCGAGCAGGAGGGGTACGGGCCTGGGGTGAAGAAGTTATCGGGGGAGGAAGAGGACAATCACAATTGATACTTGTCACAAATTTGTATATAATTGTTTGGGCTGGAAATTTAATGGGCTGACAGAGAAGATGAGAACGGAAACATTTATTTTTTCCACTTTGAAAACGGTGGTTAAAGAAGTAGCATTTACTCTTGCAGAAAAGGGTAATTTTCTTTTCAGATTCCAAAAACCCTTGATTTTTCCTCAAAAAACCATTATAATAAACACAACAATCAAGAATAAATCTTCAGGGCAGGGTGAAAGTCCCTACCGGCGGTATAGCCCGCGAGCCGTAAGGCTGATCCGGTGAGATTCCGGAGCCGACAGTTAAAGTCTGGATGGGAGAAGATGACTGGTGCTAAGTTTTGCCAATGCAGCAGATGGCTTGTCGGGCCTGTATATTTTTCTTTGTCACAGATGCTCTGAAATGGGATTCCTGTTTCAGAGCTTTTTGATTTAGGAGGAATTTAGCTGTAAAGCGGTCCATTGGGGCTCTTGGCAGGAGCTTTGAAGATAATAGTCTATACCCTGTGGATGATTTCGCAGGGTATTTTTTTGCTTTATGGAAATTGCGTTCCGGCGCCGGAAGGACTACGTGGGAAAGCTCAAAAAAGAGGGAGGACAGGAAAGAAATGGAGATGAAGGACGGGAACATGGCAGAGCGAAAATTCATGGAGCGGGCCATTGATCTGGCCAGGTTTGGCCGGGGGTGGACGAACCCCAATCCGGTGGTGGGGGCAGTGATCGTAAAGGATGGAAGGGTGATCGGAGAGGGGTATCATGCTCGGTATGGAGGACTTCATGCGGAGCGCAACGCCATTGCGTCCCTGACAGAATCAGCCCGGGGGGCGGTGCTTTATGTGACTTTGGAGCCCTGCTGCCATTATGGGAAAACGCCGCCCTGTACAGAGGCGATTCTTAAACAGGGAATCAGCCGGGTGGTAATCGGCTCAAGGGATCCCAACCCCAAGGTGGCAGGCAAGGGAGCGGCGATTCTCAGGGAGGCAGGAGTGGAGGTGGAGGAGGATTTTATGAGGGAGGAGTGCGACCGGCTGAATCCTGTGTTTTTTCACTACATAACAATCGGTACCCCTTATGTGGTAATGAAATATGCCATGACACTTGACGGAAAAATTGCCACCCGGACCGGGGAATCCAAATGGATTACCGGGGAGGAGGCACGCAGGCAGGTTCACAGGATGCGCCATGAATATACGGGAATTATGGCAGGAATCGGTACGGTTCTGGCAGATGATCCCATGCTGAATGTAAGGATGGGGAGCGGGATAAGGGGAAGTGCCCCGGGGGAGCCGGTATGGGGCAGTGGAGCAGATGAAAGCAGGGGGAAAATGAAAAGCCCGGTGCGGATTATCTGCGACAGCAGGCTGCGGATTCCGTCTGAGTGCAAAATCTGTCAGACCGCCGGGGAATATCCCACCATTGTGGCTCACGGAACCGGTCGCAGGCAGGACATAAAGCGGCTGGAGGATATGGGAATCCAGGTGATTGCAATGCCGGATAAGGAGGGCCGTGTGGACCTGAAAAATTTGATGAGGATTTTGGGCCGTCAGGGCATTGACAGCATTTTGCTGGAAGGGGGAGGGGAGCTGAATGAGAGCGCCTTGAGAGCGGGAATCGTACATTCTCTGAAGGTCTTTGTGGCTCCCAAGATATTTGGAGGACAACAGGCCAAGACACCGGTGACAGGCGCGGGGGTGGCGTTGCCGGATGAGGCCAAACGGTTTTCTCTGGAAGCGATATCCCCAATTGGGGAGGATTTGCTGCTGGAATATAAAGTGAATCAGTCGGCTTATCCGGGCGAGCCAGAATAGCAGAGCAGAGGCGATTCCATGTTTAGACGCGGCATAAATCGCCACAGAAGCTAATTATATAAGGAAGAGTGTAAAGAAGGCTTAAGAAAGAGAGATAAAAGATGTTTACAGGGATTGTGGAGGAGCTTGGAAGGATTCAGAGAATTGCTCTTAAGGGAAGCTCCGGAAAAATTTCCATAGGAGCCAAAAAGGTTTTGGAGGGAACCAGAATCGGAGACAGCATTGCGGTAAACGGAATCTGCCTGACGGTGGTTTCCATACAGCCGGACGGATTTACGGCGGATGTGATGGCGGAGACCTTTCGCAGAAGCAGCTTAGGGCAAAAGCGGGCGGGAGATCTGGTCAACTTAGAGCGGGCCATGGCGGCCATGGGGCGTTTTGGAGGACATATCGTGTCGGGACATATTGACGGCACCGGAGTGATCCGTTCCTGTCAGAAAGAGGAAAATGCCGTGTGGGTTACCGTGGAGGCAAAGCCGGAGATTATGAGGCTGATTGTGGAGAAGGGCTCTGTCTGTATAGACGGAATCAGCCTGACTGTGGCGGCCGTGGGAAAGGAATGGTTTCAGGTATCGGTGATTCCCCATACAGGGGAGGAGACAACGCTTCTTGGCAGAAAGCCCGGGGAGCTGGTAAATCTGGAGAATGATATTGTGGGAAAATATGTGGAAAAGCTGATGGGGCTTGCAAGAACTGGAGAAAGAGAGAGAATGAAAGGAACAGACGGGAAAGGAGAAACGGAAGAGACGGGAGGAGGCAGAAGAATCACCATGGAAATGCTAAAGGAATATGGAATATGACAAAACAGTTGCGTGATATGAGAAGGGATCGGAAAATATCCAGATAAGGGAGGACAGGCCGGAAAAGGAAATCCGGAAAGCAATTTTTAAACATGCTTTAAAAGTTAAGAAAAGTAAAGGAGAAAGGAAAATGAATTATCAGTACAATACCGTTGAGGAGGCCCTCACAGAGCTGCGGGCAGGAAGAATCATTCTTGTCACCGATGATCCGGACCGGGAGAATGAGGGGGACATGATTTGCGCGGCACAGTTTGCCACTCAGGAAAATATCAATTTTATGGCTTGCCATGCCAAAGGTCTGATCTGCACGCCTATGAGCGGAGCCTTTGCGGCGAAGCTGGGGCTTCCTCCTATGGTGGCAGAGAACACAGACAACCATCAGACAGCATTTACCGTGTCCATTGACCATGTGGATACCACCACCGGAATCTCGGCGGCAGAACGCTCCTATACAATGATGAAATGTGTGGCCGAGGGGACGAGGCCGGAGGATTTCCGCAGGCCGGGCCATGTGTTTCCCTTGATTTCCAGACGCGGCGGGGTGCTGGTGAGAAACGGTCACACGGAGGCAACGGTGGATCTGTGCCGCCTGGCAGGATTAAAGGAGTGCGGGATCTGCTGTGAGATCATGGAGGAGGACGGCACTATGATGCGGACCCAAAATCTGTGGAAGCTGGCAGAGAATTACGGACTTAAGTTTATTACCATCCGGGATTTGCAGGATTACTGCCGGATTCATGACAAGCATGTGGTCCGGGAGGCATGCGCGGATATGCCCACCCAGTATGGCCGTTTTCGGATCTATGGCTATGTAAATGATATTTCCGGGGAGCATCATGTGGCCCTGGTGAAAGGGGAAATAGGAGACGGAGAAGATGTACTTTGCCGGGTTCATTCCGAATGTCTGACCGGGGATACCTTTGGTTCCATGCGCTGTGACTGCGGGAAGCAGCTTCAGACAGCCATGAAGCAGATTGAGGAGGAGGGCCGGGGGATTGTACTGTACATGCGCCAGGAAGGCCGGGGAATTGGTCTGATTAACAAGCTGAAGGCCTATGAGCTGCAGGAGCAGGGATATGATACGGTGGAGGCCAATGTGAAGCTGGGCTTTGCGCCGGATCTGCGGGAGTACTGGATTGGGGCGCAGATCCTTTCCGATCTGGGTGTGCGGTCGCTGCGGCTTCTGACCAACAATCCGGACAAGGTGTACGGAATCGGAGATTTTGGACTGGAAATCCGGGAGCGGGTTCCCATTGAGATCGAGCCCCAGCCCTTTGACGCATTTTATATGAGGACAAAGCAGGTGAAAATGGGGCATATTTTCCATAAAATCCAGGTATAAGCTGCCGGCAGCTTTTGAGGCAGAAAAATATAAATTTAAATAATATGGAGGATATAAGTATGAAACAGATTCGGATTTTGGAGGGAAAGGTAGTTGCACCGGAGGGAATGAAGGTGGCCATTGTGGCTTCCCGGTTTAATGAGATCATTGTCAACAAGCTTTTGGGGGGAGCCGTGGACGGTCTGGTGCGTCATGGGGTGGAGGAGGAAAATATCACTGCCGCCTGGGTGCCCGGCGCCTTTGAGATTCCGGTGGCCGCCTCACGTCTTGCAAGGTCAGGCGAATACGATGCGGTGATCTGTGTGGGGGCAGTTATCCGGGGAGATACAAGCCATTATGATTATGTGTGCAGCGAGGTGTCTAAGGGAATCGCCCAGGTGGGACTGTCAACGGGGATTCCGGTGCTGTTCGGGGTGATTACCACGGAGAATATTGAGCAGGCTATTGCCCGGGCCGGCAGCAAGGCGGGAAACAAAGGGTATGACTGTGCTTTGTCTGCCATTGAGATGGTGAATCTGATGGGACAGTTCGTTACTGTTCACTCTATGCCTAATCACTCCGCTGATTAGTCATGAGCCAGTACAGTTATGGGTCCTAAGCATATGCCCCGGTCTACACTCCGTTTTGGTCGGTTCTGAACAAGCGCCACTGGCGATTTCAAATGGGCATATACTGTTACGTTCACAGGGTACCTGTGAACAGTAAAGGGAAATGCTTGCAAAAACAGGAATAATATGTTACAATTATTAAAAATTTCTACACAAAAATTTCAGGAGGCAAAAGAAAATGCGGAAAAGCGTAAAGACTTTACTTTCTATGGGACTGGCAGCTTGTCTGAGTATCGGAGGCGTTGTAACGGCTTTTGCAGAGCCGCTTTTGTACACGGAGCCGGATGATCTGGGCAGTGGAGAAGGAATTAATTATTGTGATTTTGGTTATTATGACACTATTTTGGTTCAGGAAAACACAAATATTTATTTGACAGACGATTCCGGCGCAACGGTTATGAGGATCAATCCCGTCAGTGAAGGGTCTGTGGATAACATCCCGATGTGGTGGCCGGACAAAATCAATGAATTTCCGCTTGAAAGTGAAAAGAGATATAATGTGTCCGACTATGCAAACGGAGGCGAATTGGTGGTTGTTGAAATCGGAAATGATGAGAATTATATTTCAACCTTCTGGAATCTGCGGATTGTCAAGGGCCAGACGGCAAGTACCGGGGCTTCCGACAAGGGATCCTGGGCAAGCGACAGCAAGGGATGGTGGATTCAGTATGCGGACGGTTCTTATCTGAAGGATCAGTGGTATCAGTCTCCGGATTCCGGTCTGTGGTATTATATGGGAGCAGATGGTTATATGCTGACAAACACCACAACACCGGACGGATACACTGTAAACGGTGACGGAGTTTGGGTTCAGTAAGGCGCAAACGCCCTTTCGCGAGAAGGGGCGTTTTTGTAACAGTTCAAGGGCTATCTGAACTGTCACGCGTTTTTTGTGATGGCGGACGAACGGTGTACGAAAGATGGCGGACGAAAAACGCAAAAACTGCTTGTCATTTCCAGTAATCTATGTTAAACTAATTGATGTTTGACTATTAGGAGGTGTGTTTATGCTGAAAGTAATTTTGTCTGTGATTTTTGTGCTGATTTGCCTGGCATTGATTGTGATTATCTTACTTCAGGAGGGAAAGTCCGCAGGTCTTGGTTCCATCAGCGGTATGGCTGATACCTATTGGGGCAAGAATAAGGGACGTTCCATGGAAGGAACCCTAGAAAAGTTTACAAAAGCAGCTGCGGTTTTGTTTATGGTACTGGCGGTTGTCCTGAATATACTGTAAGATTAGGCACTCTTGATGAAAGGGTGCTTTTTTCTATATGTACACGGGCACCCAAAGGAAGATTTTGTGCAAGAGAAAAAGGCATTACTGTCCACAGGCAATGGCTCAAACAGGTATCCATAGGTTTCCTAAGGGAAAGGAGTGGCAAAATGGAAGATTTGATGAGAGAGAGAAAAGAACAATTGTTGTCCGCAATCAGTGACCCATCCTATGTGCCTATGAAGCTGAAGGAATTGGCCGTGCTGCTTCAGGTGTCGAAGGAGCACAGGGAGGAATTGAAGGAAGTGCTGGATGCGCTGGTGGCAGAAGGAAAGATTTCCCTGTCAAAGAAAGGGAAATACGGCATGCCGGAGATTTCCCGGCCGATTGGAATATTCCTGGGAAATGCCAGAGGCTTTGGGTTTGTGTCTGTGGAGGGAAGGCTGCAGGATGTGTTTATTCCCGCAGACAAGACCGGAGGCGCCATGGACGGCGACCGGGTTCAGATAAGGATAGAGGAAGAGACTGGGGGAAAGCGGGCAGAGGGAGCTGTGGAGCGGGTCCTTGACCGGGCTAACCGGACGGTTGTGGGGTACTATCAGAAGAGCAAGAGCTACGGCTTTGTCGTGCCGGACAACCGCAGAATAGGTCAGGATATTTTTATTCCTCAGGGGAAGGATCTGGGGGCGGTGACCGGTCACAAGGTGGTGGTGGAGATCACCAGCTACGGCACGGAAGGAAAGGGCTCAGGGCGAAGAGGCGGGGAACTGTCAGGGGGAAAGGGCCCGGATGGAAGAGGCGGGAAATTGTCAGGAGAAAAGGGCCTGGATGGAAGAGGCAGGGAGTTGTCAGCAGGCAAAAGCCCGGAGGGCGTGGTTACGGAGATTCTGGGCCATGTGAATGACCCGGGAGTGGATATTCTGTCTCTGGTAAGGGCCTATGATCTGCCGGAGGAATTTCCTCATGAGGTGATGGGACAGGCAGGCCGGATGCCTGATGAGGTGACAGAAAAGGAGCGGGCCGGGCGGAAGGATCTGCGGGAATGGCGGACCGTTACCATTGACGGTGAGGATGCCAAGGATCTGGATGATGCCATCACTATCAGCCGGGAGGATTTCGGATACCGGCTGGGCGTTCATATTGCAGATGTGACCCATTATGTGACAGAGAAAAGCCCTCTGGATGAGGAGGCTTTAAAGCGGGGAACCAGCGTCTATCTGGTGGATCGGGTGATTCCCATGCTGCCTCACAAGCTGTCCAATGGAATCTGTTCTTTAAATGCAGGCACGGACCGGCTGGCTTTAAGCTGTATTATGGATATTGACCGGCAGGGCCGGGTGACAGGCCATGAGATTGCCGAGACCGTGATCCATGTGGACAGGCGGATGACCTACACGGCTGTAAACGGGATCATCACGGACCGGGATCCGTCTCTGATGGAGAAATATGCGGATTTTGTGGAAATGTTTGACCTGATGAAGGAGCTGGCCGACATTCTCAGAGACAAGCGGCGGGCGAGGGGCTCCATTGATTTTGATTTTCCGGAGACCAAGGTGGTGCTGGATGAGGAGGGCCGGGTGCTGGATATAAAACCCTATGACCGCAATGCAGCCACAAAGATCATTGAGGATTTTATGCTGATGGCCAATGAGACCGTGGCGGAGGATTATTTCTGGCAGGACCTGCCGTTTTTGTATCGGACCCATGATAATCCGGATCCGGAAAAGATGAAAAAGCTTGCCATGTTTATCAACAATTTTGGCTATACCATTCATTTTCAGAACGGTGAGATCCATCCGGGAGAGCTGCAGAAGCTTTTGTCAAAAATTAACGGGAGCGAGGAGGAAGCGCTGATCAGCCGCCTTACCCTCCGCTCCATGAAGCAGGCAAAATATATGCCTGTCTGTACGGGACATTTCGGACTGGCGGCCCGGTATTATACCCATTTTACCTCTCCCATCCGCCGGTACCCGGATCTGCAGATTCACCGGATTATTAAGGAAAATCTCCGGGGCGGCTTGACAGAGGAGCGGCTTGCTCATTATCATAAGCTTATGATGGGAGTGGCGATTCAAAGCTCTGCTATGGAACGGCGTGCCGATGAGGCGGAGCGGGAGACCGTGAAGCTGAAAAAATGTGAGTATATGGAAAAGAGAACAGGACAGGTGTTTGAGGGCGTGATCTCCAGCATCGCCAACCGGGGCTTTTATGTGGAGCTTCCCAACACCGTGGAGGGAATGGTCTCGGTCAACGACTTAAAGGGTGAGTACTATGTATTTGACGAGGAAGAGATGGAGCTTCGGGGCGAGGTAAGCGGGAAGGCTTATGGCCTGGGACAGAAGGTGAGAGTGGCTGTGGCCGGGACGGACCGGCTGAACCGGACCATTGACTTTGTGCCAGTGCAGGAATCCGAAGGCTTTGTGCCGGAACAGGAATCCTAAAAAGTAATTTTGGCAGTACACGGATAAAGAAACGGGAGGTTTTAAGGAGAGTTGAAGGACAGTATAAAGCTGGTGGCCAACAACAAAAAGGCTTACCATGATTATTTTATTGACGAGAAATTTGAGTGCGGGATTGAGCTCTTTGGGACGGAGGTCAAGTCCATCCGCACAGGAAAATGCAGCATTAAGGAGGCGTTTGTCCGGATTGAGAAGGGGGAGGTGTATGTGTTCGGCATGCACGTGAACCCTTATGAGAAGGGAAATATTTTCAACAAGGACCCTCTGCGGCCCAAGAAGCTTTTGATGCACCGGTCGGAGATCAACAAGCTGGAGGGGAAGATTCGGGAGAAGGGGCTGACCCTGGTTCCCCTGCAGGTGTATTTTAAGGGGAGCCTGGTGAAGGTAGAGGTTGGACTGGCCCGGGGAAAGAAGCTCTATGACAAGCGGGCGGATATTGCCAAAAAGGATCAGAGACGGGAAGTGGAGAGGGATTATAAGGAGAAGCTGCGGTAGGGAAATGCGAATTTGTAACCCGAATTTTTGGCGCACTTTTTTTCTTGTACTTTTTTGTTGAAGTAAAAATGAAATCAGAACGAACAGCATAAACGAAATCATAGGCCAAGTATCTGAAACAGGTTCTTGGCCTTATTTTTGGCACAATTCCGCAAGGCAGTACTAGCGGTGCTTTTTTGGAGGGAAGTTGTCAGGAGAAAGGGATTTCCATTACTGTGGGGACAACGATTGTGCTTGAACCGGGGAAAAGCAGAAGGTGATTTGAAGCTGGTGATGACGGCCCGGCCTAAGTAGGGAAAGTGCAAATCCATTCAGGATGGGCAGTTTGCACCCGAAGGAATGAGAGCGGTGTACCTGAGAAAAGAACAGGAGAGAGTGGAAGCAGCAATGATGAAGAAGATGGAGGCAGTGTCCCCGGGGGAAATGCAGCTGCTATGAAAGGTTTAGTTAAGCAAAAATTGTATTTCATAAACTAAGATTATGGCAGATATGCCGGAATCGTATGAAAAATGAGAAAAGGGTTATTGATTTTATCAGGCAATGAGATTATAATAATTTCCAAAAAATACAGATGGAGACACCGGAACGGAGGCAATTTATGGAAAAGAAAAATCTGGATTGGAGCAATATCGGTTTTAGCTACATGACAACGGACAAGCGTTATGTGGCCAATTACAAGGACGGGCAGTGGGGGCCGGGGGAGCTGACCTCGGATTCCACAGTGGTTCTTAATGAGTGCGCGGGCATTTTACAGTACTGTCAGGAGTGCTTTGAGGGACTTAAAGCTTACACTACGGCAGACGGAAGTATTGTCACCTTCCGTCCGGATTTGAATGCAGAGCGGATGATGGATTCGGCGGCATGGCTGGAGATGCCTCCCTTCCCCAAGGAGAGATTTTTGGAGGCAGTGGATCAGGTGGTGAAGGCCAATGCGGCCTGGGTGCCCCCTTACGGCAGCGGCGCCACTTTGTATCTGCGTCCCTACATGTTTGCGTCCGGTCCGGTGATCGGGGTGAAGCCTGCGACCGAGTATCAGTTCCGGTTGTTTGTCACACCGGTGGGACCGTATTTTAAGGGCGGAGCCAAGCCTCTTACCCTCTGTGTCAGCGATTTTGACCGGGCGGCGCCACATGGAAGCGGCCATATAAAGGCAGGGCTCAACTATGCCATGAGCCTTCATGCATCGGTTCTGGCTCATGAGGCAGGCTATGATGAGAATCTTTTCCCGGATTCGGCTACCCGCACCTATGTGGAGGAGACAGGCGGTGCCAATTTCCTTTTTATCACCAAGGATCATGAGGTGGTGACGCCTCAGTCCGGCTCGATTCTGCCCTCCATCACCAGAAGATCGCTTGTGTATGTGGCAGAGCATTATCTGGGACTTAAGGTGACCCAGAGGCCGGTGAAGCTTTCGGAGCTTTCGGAGTTTGCCGAGTGCGGACTGTGCGGAACAGCGGCGGTGATTTCTCCGGTGGGCAAGATTGTGGATCACGGCAAGGAGATCTGCTTTGCCAGCGGTATGGATGAGATGGGGGAGATTACCAGGAAGCTTTACGATACATTGACCGGGATCCAGATGGGCACGGTGGAGGCCCCCAAGGGGTGGATCCGGAAGATTGTGTGATTTTTTGACAGAGGTTTGGTCAGAAGCGTCAGGGAATGAGGGCAGGGTCCGGCTCAGGTTTCGGGTCTGCTGTCTCTAAGAGAAAAAGATGACAGTCACGGGTATGCTATCGTTCGCGCTGTGTCAGGCACAGCGCTCTGGTGGCGGATCGTACAACTGCCATCTTTTTCTCTAAGATACAGCAAGACACTGCAAATTCGCCGGACCCTGCCCTCATTCCCTGATGCTTCGGCGAGGATCCTGGCTGCGGGGGAAAATTAGGAGGGGCGTATGGAGGGGAGAGGATGGGAGGGGCTAAAAGGGGACAGAATTTATGAGGGATGGAAGAAGATGTTGGATGTGTAAAGAGGAGGGGAAGGAATGAAGCTACGGGTGAATGTGAAGAGTGTGGGGAAGAGGAGAAATTCGGTGGAGGAGAGAATTTGTAAGATTGACGGGTGCCCAGGGTCTGTGAGTGAGCTGATTCTTTTGGTGGTGGATTCTCAGGTGGAGGAATACAATCAGAGGTTTAAAGAGGCCCGGGAAGGCCAAGGGGATTATCCGGAGCTTTTGGGGTGTATGACCAGGGAGGAGATCGAGGATCAGGCCCGGGGAGGGAGGATTGGCTTTGGAGTAAGCTATGGGGAGCAGGAAGCGGATAAGAAAGCTGCCCAAAGAAATGCGGTGCAGTGCTTTGAGGACGGGATTTATCGGATTTTTATGGACGGAAGGCCTTTGGAGGAATTGGATGAGCCTTTGTGTGCAACGGAGGAGAATGTGTTTACGTTTGTCAGGCTGACAATGTTAGCGGGAAGGATGTGGTGAGATGGCGGATTTTAACTGGAATACGCGGATGGAGATTACAAAGAGACGGAAGGCGGATCTGGAGAAACGGATCCAGGGGCTTAGGGGAGATGTGAGGGAGCTGGCTTTTTTGCTAAAGGATGAGAAGTTTGCCGGAAGCGGTCAGCTCTCCCGGATTGCAAGGGAGTTTTATGAGGATAAGAAGAAAAGGCCGTCTAAGTGGTTTGGGGCTTTAACAGATTTTCTGGACGGATTTGTGCCGGCGGCTTATCAGCCCTCTTTTTTGTATATCATCGATAAACTGAATCAGTTTCCCTTTTCCTGCGGATGGAATCGGAGAACCATGCGTACCGGCGGGTACGGGCCGTATGCATATCAGATGTTTTCCGTGCTGATGAGCTATGAGAAGCTGTTTTACTGCGGGGAACGGCTGGAGGATTATATTCTGCGGCGGATGGATGAGGAAAAGCTGGATTATGTGCGCAATGACTGGCATTTTAATCCGGGCTTTAGCTATCTGTACGCGGCGGAGATTGACCGGGGAAACCAGGCGGTGATCGGGGCATTAAGGGATTTGATTTTGAGTGAGAGCAATACGGCTTATCTGGACAGGGAGATGATTCTTGGGATTATCCGTTCGGACAGTGAGGAGCTGCAGGATCTGTTGTGCAAGCTTCTCCTGGCGGCAAGGCTGCAGGAGGGAGTGCGGCAGGTGATCTGCGAGGCCATGGATGAGGGAACACCGGGGGCCTTTTTAAAGCTTTTGAAGGTGATTGAGGATCAGGATCTGCTGCGGTATTCTTCCGTGAAGCGGGCCGTGTCCACCTGGATCGGAATCTTTGACGAAACAAGTGTGGACCGGGTCAATACGAAGCTTTTGGCGCTGATGGGACAGTGTCTGCGGGACCGTGAGTTTTGCAGAATGCAGCTGGATACCAACGATTCGGTGGCTGTCAGCGTGGCCCTTTGGGCCATGGGATTTTATGAGGCGGAGGATGCCGTCTGCGCTATGGAGGAGCTGGTGGAGTATGGGACAAAGAATCAGAAGCTGACGGCCTCTTTTTATAACAATAATCTTCATGACGACAAAATCCGCATTCAGGTGGCCAAAAAGGTGCTTCTGGAGCAGTCGGAGGATATGGAGCTGGTGGCAGCCTTTATGCCTGCATTTTTAAGTCCTCTTTCCAGATGGATTCAGGAAGCTATGGAGGGGAATCGCTATGTCTATTCCCGGGAGGCAAAGAGGCCGCAGGTTCTTCCCATTGATCAGTGCTTTGAGAGTCGGCAGGAGGCAGAGGCGCTCTATGAGCGTTTTCTGGAATTTTACAAATCCATGCCCAAAAAGGGACTTATCTATGACCCCTGTATTTTTCCGTGGTACCGGGTGGAGCTTGGCCCTTCGGGGGTGGTGAGCCAGCTGGCATTTCTGGCCTTTGAGCTGGAGGATACAGAGAAAATGACTTACATAGCCGGCCTTTTGGGGGAGGCGTCCGGAAGCTATGACAGAAGCCTGCTTTTGAATCTTTTACTGTACGAGCCAAAGAATGCAAGGCAGAGGGAGCTGGTGATCGGATATATGGGCAATGGGGACACGAGAACCTCGGCAAAGGCAGTCCAGATTGTAAAAAATATGACCCTTGAGGAGAAGGAATATCAGTTGGTGGAGGATATGCTGCGGTTTAAGCGGAGCAGTCTGCGGGGAACGCTGATCGGACTTCTCATGGAGCAGCAGGATGAAGCCATGAAAGGCTGCATAAAGCGTCTTGTGACAGATAAGAAGGAGGAAAAGCGCAGCGCCGGACTGGACATGCTTCTGCGGCTATCTAGGGACGAGAAGCGACAAAAGCTTTACGGCAGCGTCAGGAGCATGGCAGCCCTGGTGGACAATCCCACGGACAAGGAGAAGCTTTTGATTCAGGAGGTGCTGGGGGAAGAGAAGGACAGGGCAGAGGAGAAGGAAGGCTATGGAATCTATGACCCGTCTGCCCCGGAGGAGCTTTTGAAGGATTTAAGGGAGGAGGAATATACTCCTGACACACGGTTAAAGGCGTGTATGCCTATACCCTGGGAGGCGGCGGCCGCAAAGCTTAAAAAGCTGGATCAGCTAATTAAGCAGTATAAGGATTACGAGTATTTGTCCCACAACGGGGAGAACACTCTTCTGGGCAATCAATATATAATGGTAAAGGAAGCCGGGGAGATCTGGAATATCCCCTTTGAGGACCGGTTTGTCCTGAAAAATTATCCTCTGCCGGAGGTCTTTGAGAAATTTTACAGGGAGGAGATCAGGGATTACCAGATCCTTGTGGAGCTGCAGGCTTTGCTTACTCCCAGAGGAAACGGGTCCTATGAGGCCGCCCGGATGTTTTATCAGCAGGTCTTTGGCTGTATGCCCTTAAAAGCGGATCCTGTGAGTCTGGAATACCGGGACCAGGTGAGCAAGGTGTGCCAGGTATACCAGTATCAGTTTTTGGACAAAAGGGCATTGATGAACACGGGAATCCAGGTGGTTTCTGCCATGACAGGGATCATCAGCCGGGAAAACAAGGTGATACGCTGGCCCTATACCGGCTGGAACGGGCGTGTCAGTGAGTCTGCGGCCTGGATCAGCACTATGCCGCTGTTTTCCCGGTATTTTGACGGGCTTAAGTATCAGGAGACAGAGGAGGATTTTGCCCGGGTCTTTCAGGCTGCGTGGAGATTTGAGGTAAAGTGCCAGGAGGACAGAAAAAGGCGGCGGTTTATGCCCTCCGGCAACAGTCTTGCCAGGGCAAATTCCATGACGCCCATTGTGCCCTGGTGGTTTTTAAAGGCATACCATATGGGACTGGTGTCCGGGGACATTCTCTATAAGGCGGTCATGGAGTATTTTGCCAGAGAGGATTGCCTGAGAGTACTGTGTGAGGTCCGAAAAGGGGAGGCGGTGAAATCCCAGAACCGGCAGATCCTGGATGCGTTTTTCGGTTGGGAGACGACCAATCAGATTTACCGGGAGGGAGAAAGCTTTTTCGGGGAGGATACCTGGCAGGGAAAGCTTCTTCGGGAAATGTATGAGCGGATTGTGCCGGTTTTGGTGGATACGGAGCTGCGCAGAGGGGAGGCGGAGACGGAGTTTTCCTGGGATGTGCGGGGTATAAGCTACATCCGTGGAATCTCTTATCTGGTTCGGATTCTCATGGCTCTGGGAAAGGATACCCTGGGACGGGAGGCTTACTATTCCTGGTATTACGGCAGCAATGACCGGTCAAAGAAAGCGGTGCTCAGCGGATTTTTAAAGGACTCCTATCCGGCAGAGGGAGAGAGGGGAGAGGATCTGAAAAAGGCTCTTAAGGGCACCCGTATCAAGGAGACAAGACTGGTGGAGGTGGCCATGTACGCGCCTCAGTGGATTGATGTGATTCAGGAATACCTGGGATGGGCAGGGCTTAAGAGCGGCTGTTATTATTTTATGGCCCACATGAATGAGCGGTTTGACGACCAGAAAACAGCCATCATCGCAAAATACACACCGTTGACTTCTGAGGAGCTGCGGGACGGTGCCTTTGATGTGACCTGGTTTGAGGAGGCCTACGGGCTTTTGGGAGAGAAAAATTTCGGGATGCTGTACAACGCCGCCAAATATATCTCTGACGGACAAAAACATTCCCGGGCAAGAAAGTACGCGGACGCAGCCGCCGGCAAGGTCACTACCGAGGCCTTGCGGCTGGAGATTGAGGAGAAGCGGAACAAGGACCTTCTGATGAGCTACGGTCTGGTGCCTTTTAGAGAGGACAGGGAACAGGATATGCTGGAGCGCTACCAGTTTATCCAGAGATATCTTAAGGAGAGCCGGCAGTTCGGGGCTCAGAGGCGGGCCAGTGAGGCCAAGGCAGTCCAGCTGGCTTTGGTGAATTTGAGCGTCCGGGCAGGTTACGGGGATGTGACCCGTTTGACTTTGAATATGGAGTCCCGCCTGGCAGAGTCTTTTGGATCTATGATGGAGTGGACAAAGGTGGAGGATGTGGAGATCTGCCTTTCGGTGGAGGAGGACGGAAAGAGCGTTATTCTGTGCAGAAAGGATGGAAAAATGCTCAAATCGGTTCCGTCCCGTCTGGGCAAAAAGCCCTATGTTCTGGAGGTGAAGGAGGCCCACAAGAGGCTTAAGGATCAGTATTCCAGAACCAGGGCCATGATGGAGGAGGCAATGGAGAGCAAAACCGGCTTTCAGGTGTCCGAGGTCATAAAGCTATTAAAAAATCCGGTGGTGCGCCCGATTCTGGCTCCCCTTGTGTATGTGCAGGGAGAGGCCATGGGCTTTTTGGACCAGGAGGAGAACAGGCTGAGCCTTAGGGCCTGGGACGGCGGAAAGGCTTTGCTTGCAGAGGAGGGAGAGATGCGGATTGCCCATCCCTTAGATATGTACCGGGCCGGGGTGTGGCATCTGTATCAAAAGGCCTTGTTTGACGGCGGGATACGCCAGCCCTTTAAGCAGGTATTTAGGGAGCTGTATGTGAAGCTTCCGGAGGAGCTTGGTCAAAAGTATTCCCGGATGTTTGCGGGCAATCAGATTCAGCCGAAAAAGACCATTGGCTGCCTGCGGGGACGGCGCTGGGTGGCAGATTATGAGGAGGGGCTGCAGAAGATTTACTATAAAGAAAATATTATTGCGCGGATTTATGCCATTGCAGACTGGTTTTCTCCCAGTGAGACGGAAGCGCCTACACTGGAATGGGTGGAATTTTCTGACAGAAAGACCTTCCAGGCCCTGACAATCGAAAAGGTGCCGGATTTGATCTACAGCGAGGTTATGCGGGATGTGGATCTGGCGGTGAGTGTGGCTCATGCCGGAGGAGTGGATCCGGAGACCAGCCATTCCACCATAGAGATGCGCCGGGCCATTGTGGAGTTTAATCTGCCGCTGTTTGGGATCAAAAATGTGGAGCTGACCGGGAGCCATGCTCTGATAAAGGGGAGCCGGGCCGTGTACAATGTCCATTTGGGCAGCGGCGTGGTTCACCAGGAGGGCGGCGCCATGATTAACATTTTGCCGGTTCACAGCCAGAAGCGGGGCAGGCTGTTTTTGCCCTTTGTGGATGAGGATCCCAAGACAGCGGAGATCATGTCCAAGATTGTTCTGCTCTCGGAGGACAAAAAGATCAAGGATCCGTTTATTTTGGACCAGATTCGGTAGAAGGGGATGGACAGGAGGAACAGCTACTGCATAATAAGCCAAGGCTAATTGATATGATAAAATGAAAAAATATTTCGAGATTTTCCAGACAACCGAATTCGGTATAACTCAGGTTATAGGAACATTTCTATAACGTCCGCAAGTAATGGAAAGCGATATTCTTTTAGCTCCAACACTCCGTGTTGACTGGTCTAAAAGCATATCGCTTTCCTCGCTTGTTGGGGAGTTCCCTTACCCCCCCCGGCGATTCGGTCATTGGCTTTCCGAAGGGGAATAAAGCTTCCGGGTTTTGCTGTAATCAATGGGCTCCTCCAGCACAGCGGCAATGCTACGCCCTTTGCTGGCATGGCGGAGTTTTACTTTTGAGATTCTTTCAACACTGTTGAGAGTTTTGGCTTTCATCTGCCGCTTCATATAATTCATCCAGCTTTTTCCGCAAGATTTCTTTGTTAATTAGCTTTGTACGGTACTCGGAAATTTCCCGCTGTGAAGCGGAGAAAGCACAGAAACAGGCGGCAAGGAGAAAGCGCAATCGGGAAGCCCGCTGACAGAATACAAAACGCTATAAGGAGTTAAAATATTTTCTTGATAATAAGCCTGAATTATGGTAATATGAAAATATAAAGAACGTATGTTTGCGTAAAAATACAAGAAAATGAACATAAAATACAAGAATATGAATGTTGGCGTTGATAAAGAGAACAAAAAAATATATAATAATAGAAAGATTTGAGGAGGTGTAGGCGCTTGTTTTGTTATGATAAATTGTGGAAACTTTTGGTAGATAAACATATGAATAAAGTGGAACTTAGGGATGCAGCAAGGATTACACCGGCAACCTTAGCTAAAATGGGAAAAAATCAAAATGTAAGCATGGAAGTGATTGGAAGAATTTGTGACACCTTACAATGCAATGTAGGTGACATATTAGATTATGTTGGTAGAGGGCGGGAGGAATAATAATGGCAGAAAATAAATTTTATGATTATGCAACTGGTAAAGAAGTAAAAAGTAATCCAGAAGAGACTTATAGACAATTGTTTGAACATATTCTAATAGATGACCTGGGTTATCCAAAGTCACATATTGATATCGAAGTTGTTTTACAAAGGGGGTCAAAACGTAATGCTGAGGAAGTAGATATTGTAGTATATAATTGTGATGTACATAAGCAAGAAAATGCCTATATTATTATTGAGATTGAGACACCAAAGAAGAAATATGATTTACAGGCGTTTTCTTATGTTACAGCAACAACTGCGCCATATTGTGTATGGTTTGCTGGATATGATAAAAATAGTGAAGGACCTTTTTATCATTATAGAGATTTGGCTACTGCTCCAACAAGTTTTATGATTATTCCTACTTTACCTCGTTATGGTGAAACACAGGATACTATTGGAAAATATAAGAAACAAGATTTAAAACCTGCAAAAGCTTTAAAACTGCTATTTAGTCGTATGTATTATAAGTTATACGGAAATGGACCAATAAAGAGAGAAGAAAATATAGCAATTGAAGTAATTAAAATGCTATTTTGCAAAATTATGGATGAAATTAGCCCTGACGATTTATGCGAATTTAGAGCTACACCAATAGAACTTACTTTAGATGAAGGAAAACGAGCTATTAAAAAAAGAATAGAGGGGCTATATGAAAAATTACTGAAGGATCCTGATTTTGGGAGTATGTTTAAAGGCGAACAACTTGAATATGATGCTGAATGGATTTCTTATATTGTTAGTGAATTGCAAGGTATTGCACTTATGCATGAAGAAACTAACACAGATGCTTTGGGAGATGCATATGAAATTTTATTGCCATCAACACTGAAAGGCGAAAGCGGGCAATTTTTTACTCCTCGTGAAATTGTCAGATTTGCAATGGATGTGATAAATCCGTCATATAAAAATAATGAGTTAATCATAGATACAGCGTGCGGTTCAGGGGGGTTTTTGTCAATTGCGATTGAAAAACTCAGAAAGCAAATAGAAGAGTTATATAAAAACAGAGGTTTTTCAAAGGATAAATTAAATTCTATGTTAAAGGACTATGCAAATAAATATATCTATGGGTGTGATATTGATCCATTGTTATATCGAATTTCAAAATCCTACATGGCAATAGTTGGAGACGGAAAAAGCAATATTTACAATTTCGATTCACTTGAACCGTATGAATGTTTAGACAATAATTTTAAGAGACGTATAAAACCGGGGACAGTAGATGTGATTACAACGAATCCTCCATTTGGTACAAAAATTGATGACACGAGAGATTATGTGTTGGAGAAATATGAATTAGGACATAAATTGATTAATGGAATCCCAACTAAGACATTATTAGATGGACAAGACCCGGATAAATTGTTTGTAGAAAGAGATATTTTGTATCTTAGAGATGCTACAAATACAGAAGATGGAGGAAGAATGGTAATTGTTCTTCCGAAACAGAATTTATCGGGTGCACAGGAGGAAAGTGTTGAATTTAGAAAGTGGTTATTGAAAAAAGTACAGATTACAGCCATTGTGGATTTGCCAAGAGAAGCATTTCAACCGCACACAGGAACGAAAACTTCTTTGGTATTTCTAAAAAAAGTTAAAAATATTCCGGAAAACTATTCGATTTTTATGGCTGTATCTGAAGCAGTAGGGCATGATAGAAGGGGGAATCCGTTATATAAAAAAGATGCATCGGGAATGAATTTATTAGATGATAATGGAAAAGAAGTTATTTGGAATGATTTACCTCAAATATATGAGCAATGGAAGAACTATTTATTGTTTGGAACGGTAAAAGAACAGGTTAAAGAAGATTCAGAAGAACACAGTCCGAGTTGCTTTGTAGTTAATTCTAAACAAATATTAGAAGATGCATCAAGAAGGATTGATGCTTGGTATTGGGATCCTAATAAAAATAATCTTGCAAAAGATTTGGAAGAATCTGTCGGAGAAGATGTAAAAGAAATTGTTAGGTTGGGAGATTTGGTTGTTGAACACGGCATTTTCTATCCCGGGCGCCATAAAAGAAATTATGTAGAAGCTAGTGAGGAAAGTGTTCCGTTTTATTCAGGAACTCAAATACTTCAAGTGCGGCCATTTGATTTAAAATACACACCTAAAGATTATAAACCGGCAGCAAAGCACTTTGTTGATAAGGATTGGATTTTAATTACACGTTCTGGTTCTACAGGAAGGGTTATTATGGTTACAGATAGTATGGCAGGAACAATGGTTTCTGAACATGTTATCAGGGTTATTTGTGACAAATCAATAATTGATCCATATTATGTTTATGCATATCTTTCTACTAACAAGATTGGAAAGATTTTGTTAGAGAAAGGAATATATGCATCGGTGGTGGATCATATAACGCCTGACTTCGTTGCGACTATTCCGATTCCAAGATTAAAACCTGAAAAAGAAAAAGAAATTGCTGACAAAGTACGTGCAGCGGAAATGAAAAGGGATGAGGCTAATAAAGTATTTTTGAATGAACAGAATCAGATAGAAGGCATTATGTTTGGAAATATCAAAAATAGCTTTAGAGCGTAGAATCAGGTGGCAACATTTTAGCAACAGAAAATCAGTAAGCCATTATAAATGATGTAAAAAATGGCGTATATTTGCACAAAACTGAAATAAATACAGTTAATAACGACAAAGAACACGCCGAGCTCGAATAAACAGAAGAATCCCGGGAAGCCGCATGGTTGATGGCTTTCCGGGATTTGATTTTGGGCTTTGAGTACACTTTTCAATCAGTGACTACAAGTCAAAGGTTGGTATACATAGTTTTAGAACAAATATTTTGCGAAAGTCAGCTTAGTCATATCTCGTAATTTTAAATTGGGTTTGTGAAAAAATATCATTTCGAGATAATAATAAATCATATCCATAATCATATCCGGGAAGGAAATAAATTATCTTGAGTTAATAATTGCCCATTTCCTAATCATGCATCAGCTCTGTTAATTCTAATTTTTAAGATTCCAATCACATTATTGGATTCTCTTCCTTTATTGCGTAAAACCAGTGCACGAGTACCCTGTGAACAGTAATAACTGCTTTGCTGACATACAATAATGTCACGAAGCCTTTACTTCAATAATGCCGCCATACACTTGCTTTGATAAACACGGTATCAGCATCTACCAAATAAGAATTGATATTTTCTATTACCTGAAATCTGCCCTTGATGAAGCAAAGAAGGCGTTTTGTTCTTCAATCATTGGAGAGAAATGTATGTTTCAATCAGAAGGTTTCCAGAACCATGGGCTGTATCAAGATTTAATAGTTATATATAATAAAACGTTTTTGTAAAATTAAAACGAAAATATATACTAATAAAAATGATAAAAAAGTGTTAAATATGATGAAAAAGAGAAAATTACAGAAGCATTATTGACAAATTGGAAGAATGTTCACTAATATAGAGGAGAAAAGAAAAAACGTTTTAGTACCAGGGATTTATCGTAAGATATCAGAAGGAGGAAACCATGAAGGTTGTTATTGCATCAGATTTTTCGGGATTCCGTTTAAAGGAGGCGGTTAAAAAGCACATCGTGGCATTGGGATATGATGTGACAGATGTGGGGGCTCAGACGGAGGAGGACGAGATGCTGTACTATGAGGCATCCCAAAGACTGGCAAGGCATATGCAGGAGCATAAGGCGGAAAGGGGGATTGTCATATGCGGGACAGGCGCCGGCGTCAGCATGATTGCAAATAAGTTTAAGGGCGTCTATGCGGTTGCCTGTGAGAGCGTATTTACGGCAGAAAAGACCTCTCTTATTAACAATGCAAATGTGCTGGCCATGGGAGAACGGGTAGTCAGCTATGGAATGGGAGCGGAGATGGCAGAGAAATGGCTGGATGGAAAATGGTGCGATGGCTTTGCAGAGGAGAGAAGAAGGAATAACGAGCGGGGATATGAGAGGCTGCTAAAGATCGAGGAGGAAAATTTTAAGTAACAGATTTTAAGTAACCAGGAAAACTTGTGCCAGACTATTTCAGGAAGCAAAACAGTAGGAGGAAGTAAAGCTTATGAAGCAAAGTATTAAAGATGTCAAATTTTACAGAGCCGTATCAAAAATCAGCAAGCCCATTACCGACTCCACCCATACCATCAGCAGGATTGCATTTTATGTTGTGGAGGTGGTGACAGAGGAGGGGATCCGGGGGCAGGGATATCTGTTGTCCTTCCACTATTCACCCCATGCCGTAGAAGGAGTCCTAAGAGACCTTTGCGACTTTGTGAAGGCAGGTCATTTTTCCGTATATGAAACAGTCCGGGTGAAGGAGGAGTGGGACAGGGAGGCGGAATATTTTGGAAATACCGGTCTCAACCAATGGGGGATTGCGGCTTTGAATATTGCCATGTGGGACGCCTGGGGAAGAATCTGCCATATGCCGGTGTGGAAGCTGCTTGGAGCCAACAAGACGAAAATTCCGGTGTATGGAAGCGGAGGCTGGATTTCCTACTCGGATCAGGAGCTGGTGGAGGAGGTATTGGATTACAAGAGCCGGGGCTTTTCAGCAGTGAAGATCAAGGTGGGAAGCGGAAGCATTGAGAAGGATTTGGAACGGCTTACAAAGTGCAGAGAGGCTTTGGGGGAAGGTGTCAGCATTATGATGGATGCCAATCAGGGCATGGACGTGGTGTCGGCCCTGGCTCTCGCCCGCCGGGCAAAGGAGATCGGGATCCACTGGTTTGAAGAGCCGGTGAGTCACACGGATTTTGCCGGGTACGAGCTGCTGCGCAGCCAGTGCGGGATCGCTCTTGCCATGGGAGAAAGAGAGTATGACTGCGAGGCATTAAAGGCTCTGATTGCCCGGAATGCAGTGGATCTGTGGCAGCCGGATATTGTGCGGCTGGGCGGTGTGGAGGGGTGGAGAGATTCGGCTGCTCTGGCCGAGGCTTACCGTCTGCCGGTTCTGCCCCACTACTATAAGGATTATGACGTGCCTCTTCTTTGTACTATACGGTCTCCCTACGGGGCAGAGTCCTTTGACTGGATTGACGGGATCATTGACAATACTATGCGGATTGAATCAGGATTTGCCTATCCCAGGGAAGGGGAGGGATGGGGATTTCGGTTTAGGGAGGATTGTCTTAAGGAGGTGAAGTGAAAATGAACAGCAAGGAATATGTAAATCAGTTATTCAGCCTGGAAGGCCATGTGGGGATTGTCACCGGCGCTTCACGGGGAATCGGCATGGGCATTGCCAAGGTTCTGACAGACGCAGGGGCTAAGCTTTACAACCTGGACCGGGAAAAACGGGGACAGGACGAGGAGATTACCGGACGGATGGAGGATATTTGCGTGGATCTGACAGATCGGGAGGAAACACAGGAGATTGTCCGGCGGATTGCAGAGGAGGAGGGACAGCTGGATTTTCTGGTGAACAACGCAGGGATGACCTACAAATGTCTGGCTCAGGATTTTCCTTTGCAAATGTATCAAAAAATCCAGAAGCTGAATCTGGAAACCATGTTTGAGCTCTGCCAGACATGCTATCCCTATTTAAAGGAATCCCGGTATACGGGTAGGATTCTCAATATCTCTTCCATGGGAGCCCATATGGGATTTAACGGGGTGGTTCCCTACTGTATCACAAAATCAGGAGTCCTGGGACTGACCAGAGGCCTGGCGGAGGAGTGGAAGGATGCGCCTGTTCTGGTGAACAGCGTGGCGCCGGGGTGGTGCCTGACCAAGATGAATGAAGAAATGTTCCGGGAAAATCCCGACCGGAAGAAGGCGGCTCTTGGAAAGATGATGCTGAACCGGTTTGCTTATCCCCGGGAAATCGGGTATATGATGCTGTTTTTACTGAGTCAGGCGTCTACCTATCTGACCGGACAGGATTTTGCCGTGGACGGCGGCGCCTTGTCTCACGGATTTTAAAAGGAGGAGAAAATGAAATTCAGCGGAACCATAACGCTTCAGTACAGCACGATTTTTTCCCCCTTTCAGCCGGAGGAGTACATAAAAGGCCTTGACTGGCTGGCGCAAAACGGTTTTGACGGGGCGGAGTTGTGTATTTCCAGCTATGAGAATGTGGATGTGGAGGCGGTGAAAAAACAGCTGGGCGACAGAGGTCTGGGATGCTCCACCATTTCCACCGGCCAGGCGCGGACTCTGGAGGATATTTCCCTGCTTCATGAGGGGGATGCCCTGGAAACAGCTAAACAGAGAATGAAGCAGCATATTGACGGGGCGGCGGTCCTGGGCAGCAAGGTGACCCTTGGTCTTTTGCGAGGGCTGGGAACGCCGGGAAAGGAGCAGGAGGAAAAATATAGGCTGGCAAAAAATCTGGAAGCGGTTTTTGATTATGCGGAGCAAAAAAAGGTTACGATTTTGCTGGAGGCAATCAACCGGTATGAGACTGCCCTTCTTAACAGTGCTGATTCGGTTATGGATTTTCTGGAAAAGGACATGGGAAATCCAAAGTATGGGGGCGTTTTGTGGGATCTGTTCCATGCCAATATTGAGGATGCCCGGTTTACGGAGGCCATTGACCGGATGGGAGACAAGCTTTGCCATGTTCATATGGCCGATTCTAACCGGATGTTCCCGGGGTATGGCCACACGGACTTTTTCGGTATTGTAAGGGAGCTGAAAAAGAGAAATTATCAAAATTATTTGTCCTTTGAATGTTTAAATGAACCAAGCCTTGCAGTGGTGAGAGAGAAATCCGGAAGATGGATTGAGACCCTGCGGAGACTTTGATCGAGGCGATTGGCTGTCAGCATTGCACTCGAAACAATAAGCAGATAAAAAGATGGAAAAGGAGAATGAGATTATGAGAAAAAAGAGCAGAGAAATTATTGCGGCAGTCTTGTTTGCTGCCATGGTCACGGGAACTTTCACCGGGTGTAAAAGCTCCGGCTCGGGAAGCGCAGGGAAAGCCGGGACAACTTTAGCCCAAGAGACCGTAAAAGAGGAAAGCACGAAAGCACAGGCGGAGGAAACGTCAGATTCCGGACAGACAGAAAGCGGGCAGGCTCCGGCAGCAGCAGATCCCAAGGTTACATTAAACTATGCGGAGCAGAACAGCGAGACCTCTCTGATGGGAATGACCGCCCGGAAGTTTAAGGAAGAGGTGGAGCGTCTGTCCGGAGGCTCCGTGGAGGTGCAGATCTATGCAGGAGGAGTGTTCGGCTCAGAGGCTGATGTGATGGATACTATGGTTTCCGGAGGGGGAACCATCGACATGTCCCGGATTGCCACCCAGAGCTTAAAGGACTACACGGGAATCAAGGTGACCAATCTTCTGACAGTGCCCTATATTTTTGACAGCCGGGAGCATTTCTGGAAAACCGTTGAGACCGATTTGGGAGACGAGATCCTAAATGAGTGCCATGAGGCGGGACTGGGAATCCGCGGACTGTATTTTGCAGAGGAGGGCTTTCGGAACTTTTTCTTCAAAAATGAGGTGAAGGATATCGCGGATATGAAGGGCAAAAAGATCCGCTCCTCCGCCGATTCCACCATGGTGGGAACCATAGAGGGGCTGGGGGCGGCGCCGGCCACGGTTTCCTTTAACGAGCTGTATTCCTCTCTTTCCTCCGGAGTAGTGGACGGGGCGGAGCAGCCGATTGTCAACTACCAGTCCAATGCATTTCATGAGGTGGCTCCCTATATGATCCTGGACGGACATACCTTTGGGGCCTGTATGGTGGTTATCACCGATTCTGCGTGGGAGAAGCTGACGCCGGCTCAGCAGGAGGCCGTGATGGAGGCGGGAAGGCTTGCCAGTGAGTTTAACGGAGAAAATTCTCAGGCGGTTGAGGACGAGTGTATGGCTAAGCTGCGGGAGGATGGAGTGACCTTTGTGGAGGTTGCGGATCTGGAACCCTGGAGAGAAGCCTGCGCCAAGATTATCGGGGAAGTGACTGCCGGGATGGAAGATAAGGTGGAGCAGATCTTAGAGCTGGGAAAATAGGCGGATTGTGCTTAAACGGAGAGAAAGGAATAGGAAACAGGATGAATAAATTGTACGATGGCTTTCACAAGGGCATTCTGGTTCTGTGCAAATGCCTTTTGATTATTGAGATTGTGATTGCCGCATTGGTGGTGGTGACACGCTATATGCCGGGAATTGTGGTTCCCACCTGGAGCGAGGAGACGATTCTCACCTGCATGGTTTATATGGCAATGCTCAGCGCCGCTATGGGCCTGCGCAGGCATGCCCATATCCGCATGACGGCATTTGATCCGTTTCTTCCCCAAAAGGCAGTAAAGGTCCTGGATTTATTTGGATATTTTGTTGTGTTGGCTTTTGCTTTGGTAATGGTTGTGGAGGGGTGGAAATTTGCGGTTTCCATGGGGGCTAAAGGCGCTTATGCAAGTATGCCTTTTCTATCGAAATTCTGGCTCTATTTTCCCATTCCTCTTTCCGGCCTTGTAACCTGTGTGGTTGAGCTGGAACAGATTTTTAAGCTGTTATCCGGTAAAGAAGGAGGTGAAAAGTGATGGATGGGAACAGTATGGCAATTTTCCTTCTTTTGGGTTCCTTTGGCCCTCTCATTTTGCTTCGGGTGCCCATCGCCTATGCCGTGGAAGCCGCATCGGCCCTTTGCTGTATGTACCTGAAGCTGCCTCTGACTACCGTATGTCAGATGATGGTAAAAGGCGTAAATTCCTTCAGTCTTATGGCTGTGCCCTTCTTTATTACCATGGGGGTTCTGATGGGGTCCGGCGGGATCTCGGAAAAGCTAATCGGGCTTGCCAATGCCCTGGTAGGCTGGATGCGGGGCGGCATGGCCATGGTGAATATTGTGGCGTCCTATTTTTTCGGAGGTATTTCCGGCTCGGCTGCGGCGGACACGGCTTCTCTGGGAACCATCCTCATTCCCATGATGGTGGATCAGGGGTATGACGCGGATTTTTCCACGGCCGTTACCATCACCTCCTCCTGCGAGGGGCTTTTGGTTCCGCCCAGCCACAACATGATTATCTATGCGACCACGGCAGGCTCTATCTCTGTGGGAAGCTTGTTTCTGGCCGGATACATTCCGGGGGCGGTACTGGCTCTTTCCCTGATGATCGGCTCCTACATCATCGCATGCAAAAGGAATTATCCCAAGGGGGACCGCTTTGACATCCGCGTGTTTTTCCGGGAGCTGGGACGTTCCGTCTGGGCCCTGGCTGCTGTGCTGATTGTGGTGGTGGGCGTGGTTGCCGGGGTGTTTACAGCAACGGAATCGGCGGCTATAGCCGTTGTTTACAGCATGTTTGTCAGTGTTTTTATCTATAAAGGTCTCGATTTAAAAGGAGTCTGGAATGCCCTCGGGGAGGCTCTTGATACGCTGGCCATTGTGCTGATTCTGATCGCTACCTCCAATGTGTTCGGATATCTTCTGACCTTTCTGCGGGTTCCCAACCTGGCGGCGGGGGTCATTACCAGCATTACGGACAATCCGATTATTCTGGTGCTGATGATCAATGGAATCCTGTTGATTTTAGGGTGCCTTATGGATATGGCGCCGATTATTCTGATCGCAACGCCGATCCTTCTTCCATTGGCTCAGTCCATCGGTATCGATCCAGTTCAGTTTGGGATTATCATTGTCTTAAACTGCGGGATAGGTCTTCTTACGCCCCCGGGCTTTTGCTCACAGTCACGATTGACAAGGGGTATTTTGCTGCTGTATTATTTCATTGACGGAAACGATCACAAGATGCGGCGGTTTGAGAGAGATTTAAACTGTTGGCCGCAGGAAAAATATATAAGGGGATTCGATTGGAGAATCATTGATGGGAAAGAAAATTACGATTAACGAGGTGGCTTTGGCTGCACAGGTTTCCAATGGAACGGTTCACAGAGCTCTCAACGGTAAGACGGGAGTCAGTGATGCTGTCAGGGAAAGGATCATTAAAATTGCCCGTGAGATGGGGTATGAACCGAATATTGTTGCCTCTTCCCTGAAAAAAAAGCCTCTTCGGGTGGTGGTGGCATTTCCGGGGCCGACCCAGGAAAACCGTTTCTTCTATGGAGAGCTGTGGAACGGATACAGGACCTTTTATAAGGAGCTGGTCACCTACAATATGGAGATCATCGAGGCTCCCTATTATAATGACGAGGTAAACAGCTTTTCAAACAATTTAAAAACGCTGATGCGTCAGTATCAGGGAGATATTCACGGGGTGATCAGCGGAGGAAAGCTTTTGGAGAAGGATATTCTGACAGTGAAAAGGCTGATTGAAAATGAAGTGCCGGTGGTGCTGGTCAGTGAAGGTCAGGAGAATCTGGAATGTCTGTGCAGCGTACAGTCGGAGCACTGGCTGGACGGCCAGATGGCGGCGGAGCTTTTGACCATGCAGATACCGGATGAGAGCAGTATTCTTTTGTGTGCGGGGGATGTGCTCTTGTCTTCCAACTGCAAAAATACGGAAGGCTTTGAAAGCTTTATAAAGGAGAGCGGAAAAAAACACAGGATCATTAAGATCTACGGAATGGAAGCCAATGATGTGGTGTATAAACGGGTGCTGGACGTGCTGAAAAATGATGACAGCATCCAGGGAATGTATTCTGTAAGCGCCCGTCACAGCCTGGTGCTTGCCGAGGCGGCGGAGGCCTGCGGTCTTGAGGGGAAGGTGCGGATTATCGGGAGCGACCTTTATCCGGAAAGCGTGGAATACATGAAAAAAGGAGTGATCCAGTTTATTATTGACAAAAATCCCAGGAAGCAGGCACAGGTGGGACTGAAACGGCTGATGGATTATCTGATCCGCAAGGAGCAGCCCCTGGAATCCAATGAGTATCTGGCCTCCACCATTGTGTGCCGGAGCAACTTGCGGAAATATGTGTAGCAGCAGGGACGGGCAGGAAGATGCTGCCAATGGCTGATGGTCAAAAGCTTGCGTTTACCGCATATACCCTGTATATCTGTCAGATAAGCATTGACGGTAGATGGAAAACATTGTATGATATTTCATAAGCTTCTCTTTATCAATTATGTATATTTATAAATATCAGTTATAAGTAATATTTATATTTAAGAAAAGGGCAGGGCAAGAATACCTTTCAGCCCTGATATTATGATATGAGTTTTCGGAAGCAATGATATGGACAATGAAACTGAAGGGAAAGTACGGAAAGGAGAAATGTAATGGCTAAGGTTGGAATTGTGATGGGCAGTGATTCGGATATGCCGGTGATGGCAGGGGCGGCAAAGATTTTGGATAAGTTTGGGATTGAGTATGAGATGACGATCATCTCTGCCCACCGGCAGCCGGATATTTTCTTTGAGTGGGCTAAGGCGGCGGAGGGAAAGGGCATCAAGGTGATCATTGCCGGGGCCGGAAAGGCGGCTCATCTGCCGGGCATGTGCGCGGCCATTTTCCCCATGCCGGTGATCGGCATCCCCATGAAGACCTCCGATCTGGGAGGAGTGGATTCCCTCTATTCCATTGTCCAGATGCCCAGCGGGATTCCGGTGGCCACCGTGGCTATCAACGGAGGCGCCAATGCAGGGATTCTTGCGGCGAAAATGCTTGCCATGTCCGATGAGGAGCTGCTTGGGAAGGTGAAGGAATATGCGGAGTCCCTAAAGGGAGATGTGGAAAAGAAGGCGGAAAAGCTGGAAAGCATTGGGTATAAGGAATATTTGGCACAGATGTAAAACAGAAAGCAGTGGAGGACAAACATGGATTACAAAAAAGCCGGGGTGGACATTGAGGCGGGCTATAAGTCCGTGGAGCTGATGAAGGAGCATGTGAAAAAAACCATGCGGGAGGAGGTTTTAGGAGGTCTGGGAGGATTTTCCGGGGCGTTTTCTTTGTCAAAGATCAAGGAGATGGAGGAGCCGGTGCTTTTGTCCGGCACGGACGGCTGCGGCACCAAGGTAAAGCTGGCCATCATTATGGACAGGCATGACACCATCGGCATCGATGCGGTGGCCATGTGCGTCAATGATATTGCCTGTGCCGGCGGAGAGCCGCTGTTTTTCTTAGACTACATCGCCTGCGGAAAGAATTATCCGGAGAAAATTGCAGATATTGTGAAGGGTGTGGCAGAGGGCTGCATCCAGTCGGAGGCTGCATTGATCGGCGGGGAGACTGCGGAGCATCCGGGGCTGATGCCGGAGGAGGACTATGATCTGGCCGGATTTGCGGTGGGAGTCTGCGACAGGAAGGATATGATTACCGGTGAAAATCTGAAGGCAGGGGATGTGCTGATTGGCATGGCCTCCACCGGGGTGCACAGCAACGGATTTTCTCTGGTTCGGAAGGTGTTTGAGAAGGAGATGACAAGGGAAGGGCTGAATACTTCCTATGAAGAGCTGGGAAAGACTTTGGGGGAGGCTTTGCTTGCGCCTACGAGAATCTATGTAAAGGCGTTAAAGAGCCTGAAAAATGCGGGAGTAATCGTCAGGGCCTGCAGCCATATTACCGGCGGCGGCTTCTATGAGAATGTGCCCCGCATGCTTAAGGATGGCACCCGGGCTGTCATTAAGAAGGACAGCTATCCTGTTCCGGCTATTTTTAAGCTGATGGCGGCAAAGGGTGATATTGCAGAGGAGATGATGTACAACACCTTCAACATGGGCCTGGGGATGATCGTGGCCGTGGATCCGGCCGATGCAGATCGGGCCATGGAGGCGATCCGGGCAGCCGGCGATACTCCCTATGTAGTGGGCTCTGTGGAGGCAGGAGAAAAGGGAGTGGATTTATGCTGAGAGTGGGAGTGATGGTGTCCGGTGGGGGAACGAATCTGCAGGCGATTTTGGATGCTCTGGATGCAGGAAAAATCACCAATGCCGAGATTGTGGTGGTTATCAGCAACAATCCGGGGGCCTATGCCCTGGAGCGGGCGAGAAAGCATGGGACAGAGGCGGTGTGTCTGTCGCCGAAGGATTTTCCGGATCGGGCTGCCTTCGAGCAGGCGTTTCTTGAAAAAGTGGATTCCTATGAGTTGGATCTGATCGTTCTGGCCGGATTTTTGGTAAGGATTCCGGAGGAGATGGTCAAAAAATATGAGAGAAGGATCATTAATGTCCATCCGTCCCTGATTCCATCCTTCTGCGGCGTGGGTTATTACGGATTGAAGGTTCACGAGGCGGCTCTGGCAAGAGGGGTAAGGGTGACGGGAGCTACGGTGCATTTTGTGGACGGCGGCATGGATACGGGACCCATCCTTTTGCAGAAAGCAGTGGAGGTAAAGGACGGGGATACGCCGGAGATTTTGCAGCGGCGGGTAATGGAGGAGGCCGAGTGGGTGATATTGCCCAAGGCTATTGATCTGCTTGCCAACGGAAAGCTTTAGGTGGGGAATTTGGACGGTTGCGAAAATATGGAGGAAAAAGATGAAGGTTTTGATTGTAGGCGGCGGCGGCCGGGAGCATGCGATTGCGTGGAAGGTGGCCAAAAGCCCTAAGGTGGAAAAACTCTACTGTGCCCCGGGAAACGCTGGGATTGCTCAGGTGGCGGAATGTGTAAATATCGGCGTGATGGATTTTGAAAAGCTTACGGCCTTTGCGAAGGAGAAGGACATTGACCTGACCATTGTGGCTCCGGACGATCCGCTGGCGGCCGGGGCGGTGGACGCCTTTGAGGAAGCCGGTTTTCGGGCCTTCGGACCCAGAAAAAATGCCGCCATATTGGAGGGATCAAAGGCCTTTTCCAAAGATCTGATGAAGAAATACGGGATTCCCACGGCAGCTTATGAGACCTTTGACTCGGCGGATGAGGCCCTGGCTTATCTGGAAACGGCGGATATGCCCATTGTTCTTAAGGCAGACGGCCTGGCGTTGGGAAAGGGTGTTCTGATCTGCAATACCCTTGAGGAGGCCCGGGCCGGAGTGCGTACTTTGATGCTGGACAAGCAGTTCGGATCTGCCGGGAACCGGATTGTTGTGGAAGAATTTATGACCGGCCGGGAGGTCTCGGTGCTCTCCTTTGTGGACGGAAAAAATATTAAGATCATGACATCCGCCCAGGATCACAAGCGGGCAAAGGACGGGGATCAGGGATTAAATACCGGCGGCATGGGAACCTTTTCCCCCAGCCCCTTCTACACGGAGGAAATTGACGCCTTCTGCAGGGAGCATATCTATCAGCCTACGGTGGATGCCATGAGGGCAGAGGGCCGGGAGTTTAAGGGCGTGATTTTCTTCGGCCTGATGCTGACAAAGAAGGGGCCGAAGGTTTTAGAGTACAATGCCCGGTTCGGGGATCCGGAGACCCAGGTGGTGCTGCCCCGGATGAAGAATGATCTGGTGGAGGTTTTTGAGGCCTGTATAGACGGGACCCTGGACCGGATCAGCCTGGAATTTGAGGACAATGCGGTGGTGTGTGTGGTGCTGGCATCGGAGGGATACCCGGAGCATTATGAGAAGGGATATGTGATTTCCGGTCTGGAAAGGTTTGAGGCGGCCGATGGATATTATGTGTTCCATGCGGGAAGTAAGCTTGATGAGGAAGGCAGGATTGTCACAAACGGCGGACGGGTGCTGGGAGTGACGGCTGTAGGCGGAAATTTAAAGGAAGCTCGGGCAAATGCCTATCAGGCGGCAGAGTGGGTGGAATTTGGCAATAAGTATATGAGACATGATATCGGGAAGGCCATTGAGGATTTATAGGATCGCTGTTACGTCATCAAAAACCGCGTCTCGCATCTATCCTGGATGTTGGGATGCGGTTTGTATTTGCCATAGCATATATCGTGGTATATACTATAGGCATAAGGAGATATATGCATATGATGACGGCGAAATTATTTGAAAATGGCAGAAGCCAGGCGGTTCGTCTGCCGAAGAGTATGGCCGTGTCAGGGCGGAGCTTGAAAAACAGAGGGCGCCTACTGCAACAATTAAATTTTTGCAAGGCCTTGACAGCGAAAGAGCATAGTGATATATTATTAATAAGCAAATGAAAGGGAGTAGCGAACATCCGTTGCGGATGTATTTGAAATCGTCAGCCGATGCCGAGAGGCATCCGTATCAAATGAGACAGCAAGACTTTTATTGTGGCAGATGTCATGGTAAAAGTCTTTTTTGTTTCATAGAAAATTGCGTCCTATGAAACAAAAACGCTCCGCAAGGATGCGCACTACGCGCAAAGGAAGATGGCTGCTGCCGCAGCCGCGCTCCGGCGCGAGAGTCCGGCTTGCCGGACTCTTTTTTATTTTCGCGGCACGGGCCACAGAAGCTTGTTCACAAGGAAAGGGGGAAAACATATGACAGAGGAGAAAAGACAAAAGGAAATCCGTGAGGCAATCCAGGCGGGAGAACGAGCGCTCACAAGCCTTGGAAACGCAAAAGAGCAGCTGGATAGCGCGAGAAACTGGGGAATCTTTGATATGATGGGAGGAGGATTTTTTACAAGTCTCGTCAAACATTCCAAACTCGATAATGCGTCTTCATACATGGAGATGGCAAAGGCCGATTTGCAGAGATTCAAAAAGGAACTGAGAGACATTCCCGACTATGAGGAATTAAAGGTTGATATTGGCAGTTTCCTTTCATTTGCTGATTTTTTCTTTGACGGACTGGTGGTGGACTACATGGTTCAGTCCAGAATCAATGATACGAGAGACAAGGTGCAGACGGCAATCCGCAAGGTGGAGGAAATGCTCACAGAGCTCCGGCGCCGGAAATGAGACAGGATAGAAACAGTAGTAGGAAGGGAGATGCTTATATGGGATGTCTGGGAAATTTGATTTGGTTTGTCTGCGGCGGTGCAATCAGCGGTTTGAGCTGGTGCCTGGCGGGATGCCTTTGGTGTGCTACGATTATTGGAATACCGGTGGGAATCCAGTGCTTTAAGCTGGCATCGCTCAGCTTCTTCCCCTTTGGGAAGCAGATAATATACGGCGGCGGTGCGTGCTCGTTTTTGATGAATATTATATGGCTGCTTGTATCGGGCCTTCCTCTGGCGTTGGAGCATTTGACAATCGGGCTTTTGCTTTGCATCACTGTGATAGGAATACCTTTTGGCTTACAGCAGTTTAAGCTGGCAAAGCTGGCTCTGATGCCGTTTGGAGCAGAGATTTTGTAGGAAAGCATGGAGTATCTTGCTTCAAGAGTATTGGAATGTTCTAATGTGACATATTTTGTCAGATAGGAATCCTGTAAGGTCAATGAGGCCGGCAGATTATAACTTTTTTAACTCCTGCCTTTTGAAAGGATGATAGAGAACCGAGTATACTACTTAAATAGAAGGAATATATCGTTAAAATTTTATCTTGCCATTGCCCTGCAAAGATGCGAAGTCACCTTGAATAAACAAAGAAGAAATGATATATATAGAAAAGCTGGATGTCGCCCAGCTTTGTCCGTGCATCTGCTGTTTTAAAATGCCATAGAGCTCCTTTCTGTTTCCGCCATATTTAACCAGCTTCCATGTTTTGGTGTGTAGTGGAATTCCTATGCTTCCGGTGGGCTTTTGCCAGCACGTGCCGCCAACCGCCAAGTGGTTCGGTAAACTTGAAGATGCTTGCCGTACCCAGACCGTATGTATTCCGAAATCTATCCTTTCGCAGTAACCTGGCTGTGGAAGTTGGGTATCCGGGTTGGTATGGATGGTGAGAAAGCCCTCGATGGATCATAAGAAGGAGAGAGCGATGAGAAAGGAGAAGGCGTGGTTTAAATGTTTGCCGGAGAAGCTTTTGGGGGCGCGAAGAGATAATTTTTGCATTGTGTTCATTGCCAATAAGATCGCAGGCATGTTGGGGGAAGATAAGCTGGTCTGGGAAGGTGCATGACATGAAGCTTGGAACGAAGAAAACAACATTTGACTATATATTGCCGGCAGGTTTCTGTGTGCTGATCGCAATTACAGTGTATCCGTTTTTGCAGAAGTATTTTGCAGGCGGTATGACCTTGGGAGCAGTAAAGGATTGACGAAAACGGTGTGATGGACCCCACGGGCAACAGCTATACCACAGCAAGCCGGAGCAGTTTGATGCCAATTATGACGCCATGCTTAAAGCCTTTGAAGGCAGCGGCATGTATGAGGGGAGAAGATGATGGGAGATATTGTTAAGGCGCAGGTGAAAATGCCGGAGGAATAGACGCCTGAATTGAGTTTTGCACCTGTTTTAATCACCCATCTCCCTGTAGACAGATATACTGAATACAGGGAGGTGTATTATGAACGATATCGTATTAATGGCATTGCTCGCAACATTGGGGACTTGGGCTGTGACGGCTCTGGGGGCGGCAACGGTGGTTTTTTTCCGTTCTCCCAATCCGAAGGCATTAAATTTGATGCTTGGATTTGCCTCCGGGGTGATGATTGCGGCAAGCTTTTGGTCTTTACTGCAGCCGGCCATTGAGCGGGCGGAGGAGATATCCAGTCTGCCGGCCTATGTGGTGGCAACCGCAGGTTTTATGTCCGGCGCAGTTTTTATGTGGGGATCGGATAAGATCGTCACCTACGCTCAGGGAAGAATGAACGCAGGAAGCGGAAAGGCCAATGACCGGCTGAACCGGATTATTATGCTTGTGCTTTCCATCACTTTGCACAACATACCGGAAGGGCTGGCAGTGGGGGTGGCCTTCGGGGCCTTGCCCAGGGAGGGATATATGATGGAGAGCCTGATGGGAGCTGTAAGCATTGCCATTGGCATCGGGCTGCAGAATTTCCCTGAGGGAGCGGCTGTATCGATTCCTCTGAGGAGAGAAGGCTTTTCACGAAAAAGGAGCTTCTTTTTGGGGCAGGCGTCTGGGATTGTGGAGCCCATTGCCGGGGTGATCGGAGCCGTTTTGGTGGTTTATGTGGAGGCTATTCTGCCCTTTGCCCTTTCCTTTGCGGCAGGGGCCATGATCCTGGTGGCAGTCCATGAGCTGATTCCGGAGTGCCAGAGGAATCAGAGCGATCAGCCCTATTTTGCCACCATGGGGATTGTCACCGGATTTGCGGTGATGATGCTTTTGGACGTGATGCTGGGATAGTGGAAAAATTGCGGAAGTGACAGGCGACAAAGGGAAGCGCCGCAGACTGCCGGGGAGAGATCCCGGGCCGGTCTGCGGAGCTTTTGCCTTTACAAAAGCTCCTTATCAAGAAGGAAATCAATCAGATTGATATTCAGAACACCTTTCTCATACAACGAGGTTTGCAACCAAGCCCTGCTCCGCAAGCTCCATGATTTCCATAAATGCGGGTCTTGTGAAACTAACGCCCGAAAATCCGTCATCATAGAAGAAACGGGGATTCGGCAGCTTATTCTCCTTTGCGTACTTTTCGAGAATGGCTTTTTGATTCTGAATACTGCCCGATATGCCGTTTTTCTCATCGTCACGGGAAAGCCTTGCATACAGGGCGGTAATCTGCTCCGTAACGCCTGATTTTTCTTTCCGCAAGGTTTCCTTTTCGGTTGGTGATGCTCTGCGGATTTTGTTTTGCAGCTTGGTACGACAGGCAAGCTGCTTTATCCATCTCAGCCTGCAATTTTTCTCTGTCCGCATATAAATCTTCAATCGTTTCAATACCGTATTTGCTCATATACCGCACCTGTTCGGAAAACTCCTCAAGTTTTTTCAAATCTTCCTTGAGGTATGGACTGGTAGGCTTATAATCCGTATTTTTAGGCAAGTAACCGAGTAAATAGCAGTAGTGCAGATACAGCTTGTAGATATGGCTTGTTCTTTGAAAAGGCTGAAACCATTCCCGTAAATCCTGCGGCATTTGGGACGGATAGTTGATTGTTGCCCTGCGGTTTCCGAAGGAAGCGTATGCGCCCATTGTCCTCTGGATATTTTCGGGAGTCCATCTTTCATCCAGCGTATCAAGCCTTGTGAAATGCTCGTACTGCGGTAATCGTATCTTCCAATGCTTGCCCGCAAAGTCGGTAATATAGACTTTTCGCCGCAGATAATCCTCCATATAATAGGGACGGCGGCTGACATAGGAAAATACATTGTAGAGGTCTTGCAGGTCAGCGGTTCTCGCCACCGTTTTTTCTGGGTTTTCCACATAGGCAATAAGGTCTTTCAATCGACCTTTAATATGCCATAGACTTGTCGTAGCCATTATGCCGCCTCCTGTAAATCAAGGATCAGACTTTCGATTTCCTTGCAGATTTCAAGGGCAGTAGGCTCGAATCTTGCACAGCTTTTGAAACTGCTATGGACTGCGTAGAGTGCTTCGAGCACTTCCCAAAATTCTTTTTGGGGTTGTGATTTAGGCTTCTTGCCTTTGCAAAGCTGGCGGATAAATGCCGATTGAGACAACCCGCACACTGCCGCAAAGCGTTTCAGTTTTTCGTTTTCTTCTTCGGTCAGCCGTACTTTTATTCTCACTTTTTTATTGTTTTCTTTGTTCAAAAATAACATCTCCGTTCTTGTGTTTTATCTTCATTGAGCAGGGTCATAGGGCGGCACGCCCTGAGTTTAGTCCGCACCCATAAGGGTGCGGATTGGGATTGTGGGGGCACAATCCGATGCCCGCTATTCCTGTGGACATCGTCTTTCTCTTCGCCGTTCTACCCAAATGTCGTTCCTGCCCCTGTTTTTTCAACGGCGTTGTCTCACTCACTCCCCGAAAGAGAGGTCATCGCAAAATCATATCCCATTCAGACGGTCGTTCAGTTGTAATCGGCAAAACAAAAAGCCGATACACAGAGACATCAAAAATCGGCGGGAGCATTGCTCTCGCTTCAAAATGATGAAACTATGTATCGGCTTTGAAATTCAAATCCGTGGTATCTGCCTCTTAACCAACCACGCTGGCAGACAATGCGGTATCGGCTGGTGCGGCAATGTACGACTGCCGCTATCATCTAATCAGAGTTTCATTTTATATTCAGTTATTGTTCTTTTATGGCATCGTTTCACTATACATTATAAAACATATGTTTGTCAATGCTTTTGAGGAAAGTTTTGAATAGTTCTCCAAAAATCGGGGCATACTATTAAATTTAGTCTTTAAAAAATAAATCTTAATCAATTGTTGCAATAACTTTCAGCATACAAATATTAAACAATACATGCATATAGTTGTTGCAATTTACGAAACCGTATGGTATAATAATTGCGTACATTATTTATTTCTTGCATGCGGAAAGTTGGTGCCTGTTTGAATAAAAAAGAGATTTTGAAAAATGTAATTGAAAACAACGGCGGAATAGCAAAAACTTCAGATTTTGCTGCCAAGGGAATAAATAAATATGAGGTAGCCGCTTTCTGTAAAGAAGGAGTTATCGAAAGGATTCGCAGAGGCTTTTATCAGCTTCCGCAAAGTAACAGCATTACCGAGGAACAGTTGATACAGGAACTGCTCCCGCAGGGAATTATTTGTATGGAGTCTGCTTTGTTTTACTATGGATATAACGATTTTTCTCCCCGTGAGTGGTCGATTGCCGTACCGAGAACGGCGACCCGTGCTGTGAAAAATATTGTAGAGTTCCCGATGAAAGCCTACTATATTCAAAAGGATTTTTTGGATATAGGTAAGTCTACAAGCAATTTTAACGGTGTAATACTGCCTGCGTATGACCGTGAACGCACAATATGCGACTGCTTTAAGTACCGCACAAAGCTTGACAACGAAATTTTCAATAAAGCCGTCAATGCCTATGCTGTTGATGAAAAAAAGAACCTTGCAAATTTGTCTAAGTACGCAAAGGAAATGAAACTATACACTAAGGTTATGAATGTAATGGAGGTGCTACTTAATGGCTGATATAGCTGTGTCCGTGCTGGCACGGCTCAAAAACAAAGCGGCTGAAAGCGGCAGAAGCTATCAGCTCTGCTTGCAACTCTTTTGCCAAGAGGAGTTTTTGCGCCGTTTGGAAAAGACCAAATATGCTGAAAACCTCGTGTTGAAAGGCGGCTTATTCCTCTATTCCCTTACTGACTTTGATAGCCGAGTAACGGTTGATGTAGATTTTTTGCTTCGGAAAATACCCAATACACCGGAACAGTTAAAGGGTATACTTGAGGAAATTATTGCAGTTCATACCGGCAATGATTTTGTTACCTTTGAGATAAAGGATGTTGCACCTATTGCCGTTGCGAAGAAATATGCTGGTATAGGTGCATCAATAGTTGCTCGTATAAAGAACACACGCACACCGTTTAGTATTGATTTCGGTGTTGGCGATGTCATCGTCCCAAAGCAGGAAAAACGAAAGATTCCAACGCAGATTGAAGATTTCGACTCCCCAATGATCAATACCTATTCCATTGAAACGACTGTTGCTGAAAAAATTGACGCAATCCTTAGCTTGATGGAGTTTTCCAGCCGTATGAAAGACTATTACGATATTTATTATCTTGCCAATAAGTTTAATTTTGACGGTAAGGTGTTGACCGAAGCACTCAGAAAAACCTTTCAGAACCGTGAGCGCATTTTTACAGTAGAACAGTTTGAACAAGTTATGAGTTTCGATGAAGATACAGCAATGCAGAAAAAATGGAAAGCCTTTGTCCGTAAAATCGACACTAAAACAGATGACTACAGTACCGTACTGAAAACAATAAAAGCCTTCCTGACAAAACCGTTTACAGCGGCGGTCGGGGGCAAAGAATTTACCCCAAAATGGTCTGCCAATAATGACGAGTGGATATAAGGGAGAAAGAAAAATGGAATGTAAAGATATATTGAATTTAATCGCAATAGTTGTAATTCCCATAGCTGCTGTCTTGATTGGACAGTATTTACAAAACAGAGCAGAAATAAGAAAAGATAAAATGCAGATTTTTAAGACACTTATGACCTCACGAATATATGGGTGGACACAGGAAAGCGTGCATTGTCTTAATATAATTGATATTGTGTTTGCAGATGATAAAATAGTTCGTGATGCTTGGAAAGATTTATATGACAAGTATTGCGTTCAAAACCCGGACGCAGCACAACTTAAAAAAATCCAAAATGCACAGTACAAATTGCTGGAAACTATATCAAAATCTCTTGGATATAAAGATAAGGTTACTTGGGAAACAATTCAAAACCCATATGTTCCAGACGGAATGATTAAGCAATGGCAAGAGCAAGCTAAATCTCAACAAGCATATAATACTCTGTTAAATACAATGGCTAATATTGTGCCAAAGGAGCAGAAAAATACGGAGGGGCAGAAATGAGCACGAATATATCAAAACAAAAGCGTGAAGATTTGCTTGCTAAAATCAAAGAGATTCGCAACTATATCGCTGCTGCACCGCAGGATGAGAATACGGGTAAATCTTCTGTCCTATCTTTCTGATTTGGAGAAAGCTGTAAACAGCAAGAAATACGGAAGGGTAATTTGGAGGAGCAGAGTAAGGAAAAGATGGATAAGTATATCCACGCTGCTCAGACAAAGCTGCTCTCCGATGTCATGACGGGCGGCTTTGAAGAAAACGATAACTGTTTTATCAACTGGGAAAAGCTGACGAAAAAGGGCAACAACGCCCTGAAAGACAGCGAACGCACCAACTTCTTGGAGCATATCGAGCACGCTCTGAACGCCGGTTTGCATTTTATCCTCATTGTAGACGAAAGCCATCAGAACAACACGGTGAAGGCGGATGAAATTATCCAGTATTTCCATACGGACAAGATTATCCGTTGTTCAGCTACGCCGAAAGGCATCAAAAATGCGGAAATCATAGAAATTCCTGAAGCGGATGTTATTGCCGAAGGGCTTATCAAGAAAATGCTCATCATTAATGAGGATTTTCCGCAGCGTGTGGAAATGGAGAACGCCACCAACTATCTGTTGGAACAGGCGTATGCCAAACAGCGTAAAATCCGTGCGGAGTTTCTTTCCGCCGGAAAGGACATCAATCCTTTGATCGTGGTGCAGATACCAAACAAATCGGAGAAATTGCAGGACGCTGTGGAAAGCTGGTTTGAAACGCAAGGCGCAACCTATGAAAACGGTCAGCTTGCGGTCTGGCTCTCTGATATGCACGAAAACTTGGAGGGCATTGAAGAAATCAATGCTCCCTCTGTTGCTGTTATTATCAAGCAAGCTGTTGCCACGGGCTGGGACTGTCCGAGAGCCGCCATTTTGGTGAAGCTCCGTGACAATATGGATGAAACCTTTGAAATTCAGACCATTGGGCGTATTCGCCGTATGCCGGAGGCACACCACTACGGCAAAGATTTGCTGGATAGCTGTTATCTCTACACTTTCGATGAAAAATTCACCGCCGGTGTCAAGCTGAGCCTCGGCAAAGGGGCTTTAGAAGCAGCTACCCTGTTCCTTAAAAATGAGTATAAAGGCATCACCCTGACCTCCGAACAGAGAACGATGGTGACAGATCACCGCAATCCGAAAAAAGCTCTGCTCTCTGTAGCAAAGTATTTTGAAGAAAAATTCAAGACCGGCTCGAATAAGGCGGAGAACAAGACACGCTTGCAGACGGTGGGTTTTGAATTTAGCGCCGATATTTTGCGTCACACCCTTTCGGGTGAAACTGCAACCTTGGATTTTGCTTCGGCAGATATGAATACGGTCGTCATTACCGAAAAGCTGAATACCCATGATCACGGTCATATGTACCATCAGAAGGTGGGTAAAATCGGTATGGAGATCGGAATGGAATACAGCTATATGAATACGATCATTCGTAAGCTGTTTGATCGAAATTTTACATACAGCCGTAAAATCCTTGCAATGGAGCCGAGAGAAGTTTACGCCTTTGTTATCAACAATGCCGATCTGCTACGCCATACGGTGCGTGAAGCGATGGCGGCGGAACTTGAACAGCTTACTCTTGATATTAACCAAGTATCAAAGGTGTCGTTCCATATTCCGCAATCTTGCCTGTTTACCTATGACGGTACAGCAAAAACGCAGTTAGAAATGAAGAAAAATGTATATCAGGGCTACCTTTCCTCTGCGGAAGTTCGCTCCTCCTCGGAACGCAAATTCGAGAAATTCTGCGAAAAGTGCGATGCCGTGGAATGGGTATATAAAAATGGTGATAAAGGCAATGAGTATTTGTCCATCGTATATGCAGATAATTCGGACAAACAGAAAAATTTCTATCCTGACTATATAATCAGCGTAAACGGTGAAGTTTGGATTGCGGAGACCAAGGGCGGCTTTGACCGCAGCGGCAATAGCCAAGATATTGACATTTTCACGCCGAAAAAATTTGCTGTGCTGAAAGATTATTTGGAACGCTACGGCTTAAAGGGTGGCATTGTCCGCTATGACGAAAAAAGTGAAGAACTGTGCATTTGTATGGACAGCTATTCCGAGGATATTAACAGCGATGGCTGGGTTGTACTGAGTGATATTTTGAAGTGAGGTGAAAGTCTTGAAGATAACTGACCACAAGATGTTACTGAGTTTTCTCCCGCAAAAGTTCAATTTTTCAGAATAGATCCTGAAGATATATCAGCAACATTATCAGATATTTTGCGTACTCTTATGGACTTGTCTTGGCTCAGTAAATTCGATCAAGACTTTGAACAGAAAGCCTTTGCCTCCCGTGCAAAGAAAACTATTGATGATATTAAAGAAAAGTTTGGCAAATGCGTTGATGACAGTATCAGCAAAGACGCCGGCGAGTATGTGGTATCTGAATTAGCTAGAGAAACTATGGTTTCTGAACTGGACTATTTAGATATTCCTCTTGATGAGCTTGTTGGTAAGAAGCGCTCTGGAAATCCTGGGTTTGATTTTCATTCGCAGAATAAAATTACGGATACGGTTATTTTCGGTGAAGCGAAATATGTTGCTACTACAACAGCGTATTCGTCAGCATTGCCGCAAATTGTCAATTTTGTCAGAGATGGAAAAGATGTTGAGGATCTTCCTGAATTAAAACCGTTTTGCACAACATCAGCTTTGCAAAGAGCAGCCGATGGAAGAAAGGGATTTTCTGCCGCTTTTTCAGCAAAAACCACCAGTACAGACAGAATAATCGCTAATATTAAGAAACGTTCAGACTTTCAATCGTTACTTCAATACGAAGAAATCATTTTAGTGGCGGTGGACTTATGAATACTGTTTTAGAAAAGGGCAATATCATTGCCAAAAT
>CAJUHR010000031.1 GCA_910586255.1 uncultured Lachnospiraceae bacterium
GTGGCGGTGGACTTATGAATACTGTTTTAGAAAAGGGCAATATCATTGCCAAAATCCGAAGAGGGGAAGATTTGGAGCAGATTATCGACTATGTCAAATCTGAGATTTATCAAAACGGTCCCAATAGCTCTGTGGTTTTAGAAATAGTTTCATATTTTAAATTGTTCCAACCAGAGTTTTTCAAGAAGGACGAGCAAGAAATAATTGCCACGATGGGGCTGTTTTTCAAACAACCAAAAATTGAAAGCCTTACAGGATCAGTCTTTGAGATGTATCATCAGCAACTCAAAGACGAATTTGGCAATGACTATACGCCAATGCAGGCAGATATTCTTAAGAAGATACGAGATTTACAGTATTTCAGCTTTTCAGCACCAACAAGTACAGGGAAATCATTTGTATTTCGACATCTTATTACTGATTGTTCCAATGATGTGGTTGTCATCGTCCCTTCAAGAGCACTCATTAACGAGTACTATGACCGATTAAACAGTCTTGTAGACAGAAAGACTGTAAATGTCCTGACTTTTGTTGATAGGATTAATGCAAAACACATTCACAGAAATATTTTCATACTGACACCTGAGCGTGCAAAAGAGTTGTTCAAAAATAAAGATTGGCTAAATATTGATTTGATTCTGTTTGATGAAGCCCAGCTCAGTGATGAACACTCGGTGCGAGGTCTCTATTTTGATAGTATTGTGAGGCGAGCACTAAAGTATTTTCCTGACGCAAAATTCGTTTTTGCACATCCGTTCGTCGAAAATCCCGAAGCACAATTGCAAAAAAATGGAATTGAAATCATTGATACAACGGCAACATACAGCAATTATGAATTAAAAAATGTAGGACGGATTTTTTATACTCACGACACAACAAGCCAGAAATTCTATCATTTTGGTAGTGACCCTGCAACACTTGGAACACGCAAGCTGGAATCAAACTTTGATCCTATTGAGTCCGTACTGAAAAAGGGTGGTAGTGTACTGATCTATGTGCCAAAGTCGCACATTTACAGTAAGCAGATATATGGGCAATTTCAGAAGTATATTTCTATGTGCCAACCAATTGATGATCCTATTGCAATAAAAATGATAGATGAGCTAAAGGAGTATATTGGTGCTTCAACAACGGATAAGTTGTTTTATAACTCTGATATGCTGGAAAAACTGAGATGCGGGATTGTTGTTCATCACGGTTCAATGCCATTGACAGCCCGTTTGATATTAGAGCATTTTACGCAGCAGGGCTTCTGTAAAATCTGTTTTGCTACTTCTACACTTGAGCAGGGAATTAATATGCCATTTGATGTGGTTTATCTTGACCGCTTCGAGGAGAGTAAGACACTGTCTGTCAAAAATCTGATTGGTAGAGCCGGTCGCTCTACCAACAAACCTGTATTTGATTTTGGTAGTGTCATTTTGCGACCAAATGCAATGAGTAGATTCCGAAAAGTGTACCGCAAGAAAAATATTCTTTCGTCAAAATCTCGATTAGATACCACAGACGATAAAATTGATGAGAAATATGAGGAATACAAAGAAGCAATCAAAACAGGGGAATTTTCTGACGAGTATAATCTTACAAATAAAGATCTTGAGAAATTAAAATCAGATAGCGTTACTACGGTAGTCCCTACATTATTAGATATGATGTTTACTGATACAGGGTTTGTGTTGCCTAATACAGTCGCAAAAGAGGTTTATGAGGACTTTCAGTGCTTATACAAGCAGTACTTAGGTCGAGAACTAACGGCAGCAGAAAAATTTGTTTTTGATTCCGCCATCAAAATAATGATATGGAAAGTGCACGGCAAAACATTTAGTAAGATTTGTTAAGAGAGATATGCTTATGTTTCCAATGTTGCTCAACGGCGATTATTGTCACGAACAGGTCAACAAGATCGTGCTGAGCGGTTGGCAAAGTACATCAAATATGGAACAGAAGACTCAACTGAGATATGGATGCTTCGATATGGATTCTCGTTTGAAGAAATTGAATGGCTGAAGCCTTGTGTTGAAAGTATAGATCAAACGGAAATTAAATTTAATGAAGAAATTGAAAATCTCAGCGATGCTCAGAAAAGTAGTATTGCGAATTTTATTTTTTAAATTGAATGAATTTTGAGAACTCCTCACAATGTGTATTTGAACTTAACGCAACGGCGGCAAGGATTTTTTCCCTGCCGCCGTTATTTGTTAGCTATAAATCAAATCGGTATTTACAATTTCTCTGGCTCTGCTACGAATGTTGTTCATCCGACAAAAAATCCATTTGATTCTCTGCTTTGGGTTGTTCGGTCACACCTTCATACTCTGCCATCTGATTTACCAGCCGAGAAAACATTTTCTGTGCCTGTTCCTCAACATCGACAAGGTGATTGTTTAGTTTACCGCTTGTAAATAAATTCATATACAAAATTTTATGATTTTGCTTTAAGTACCTTGCGTGCTGTTGTCCCCATATGCCGACAGGCTTGTTTTCTACAACGGGTAAAAGGAGATTAGGCAAATAGTAATCGCCTTGCAGCGTATAACTGATACCTGTTTTTTCATCCGTGTAATGCTGTTTCATCTTGTAATTCTCCAATATGATTGATTTTCACCTACAATCCAATCATTCTGACTGACTACAAAGCCCAAGGGAGAAGCTACTTCCTTATGTAGCTTCTCCCTTCTATCCTTTTTTGTTGTATGGATTCGGTACTTCATCGGACATCTGAATTTCGTCCACAAAAAGATAGAAGTCTTTGCTGCCGGCTGTGACTATTTTTCTCACATAGGAAGAAAGATACAGGGGGTCGCGAAATTGAACGTCTTTTGCAAGGTCCAGTTCGATTGTGAGAATCTGTTCGTCTTTTATTCCATTATGAAGAAGATAATCCCTGTATATATTTTTGAGTAAATAGGATTTGCCGCAGCGGCGGATTCCTGTGATTACTTTTACCAGTCCGTCAAAACGATATGAAATCAACTGCCGCAAATAGCTGTCACGCAGAATCTTCATTGATAGTCTCCCGATATATTATATTGAAAATTATAGCCCATATAGGTCTCTATGTGCAATATTATATAGGGCTTATTTCCATTTTTCAAGATGGCATTGAAAATTTCACGGATTTAAGCTACACTTTTTGATATATGTACATCAGCCGAAGAAACCTATGGTGAGGGACGCGCGAAAGGGCGCCCATGAATATGCAGGAGGTGGCAGGGATGAATCAGAATCATCAGATGCAGCAGATCAAAAATGTTTTTTTTCTTGTATTGGGGTCTGTCGTATACGGAATCGGAACCCACTCTTTTGTGATGCCGGCCAACATTGCGCCGGGAGGCGCGGTGGGACTGGCGCTGATTGTCAATTATTTAAGCGGACTGCCGGTGGGAATTTTGACCATATTTCTCAATATTCCCTTACTGGCTCTGGCATGGTTTATGCTGAGCAAACGGTTTGTGATTACCACAGGCATTGCATGCGGGGTCTGTTCGGTGATACTGGATTTTGGGATTACGCCTTTTCTTCCGGTTTATGAAGGCGACCGGCTGATGAGCAGCCTGTTTGGGGGGATTTTGGTGGGAATCGGCATGGCCTGTATTTTCATGACCGGATCCACCACCGGCGGTACGGATATTCTGGGATATATTATGCAGAAAAAGAAGCCTCATATCTCCATTGGCAAGGCGCTTTTGATGGTGGACGGGGTTATTTTGCTGCTGTCCATCTATGTGTTTCAGAATGTGGAGGCAGGACTTTTCGGATTGATCAGTCTGTTTGCCCAAACTCGGGTGATGGATGCCATTATTTACGGAAACGATATCGGGAGCATGGTGACCATTGTGACCAGGTATCCGGAGAAAATTACAGAAGGGATTTTGGTGGAGTTAGAGCGCAGCGCAACAGTGATGGACGCCAAGGGGGCTTACAGCGGGGCGGATGTGAAGGTGCTCCTTTGCAGTATCCGCAAGCATGAGTTCTATAAATTAAAGAGGATTATCTATTCCGCAGACCCCAATGCCTTTATTATGGTGACGGAGACCACGGAGGTGTTCGGGGAGGGCTTTAAGGGAATGGACGGGCAGTAGACTTTTCGTTGACATAGACGAAGGGTTGTGCTAGCATGGTTTCTGTAATTACAATTTTGCAAGGCATTGGAACTTATTAGGAGAGAGGATACGTGCTATGGAAAGATACTATTCAGACACTTTGAGAGAGGGTCTTCGGCTGCTCTATTTTCAGGCGGAGGATCCGGTAAGATATGCCAATGGGGTGCGGCTTTTGGAGCAGGCGGTTGCCGCCGGGGAGCCCCATGCCTATTATTTTCTGGCCAGGTGCTATGGATGGGGCGATGGAAATGTAAAGGGAAACGACAAGAAGGCAAGGCAGCTTTCCAAGGAAGGAATTGCGCGGGGCAGCGCCCTGTGCGTGCTGGGTGCGGACCGGATGGATATTTTAAAGGGGGATGTGGCCCAGGCCATGACAGGAACCCTTAAGGATGCCTTTGAGGATGTGCTTTCCATGGCAGAGAACGGGGAGCCTATGGCTCAGTATGCCATTGGGCTTTTCTATTTCTGGGGAGATATGCTTCTCAATTTCCAGAAGCCGTCCAGAGAAGAATTTGCCAAATGTGAAAAGGAGAATGCAGCGGAGGCCCTAAAGTGGTTTCGCCGTTCGGCGGCCCAGGGCTGTATTCCGGCTTTCAGAAACGCCTTTAACAGCGTGCGGGGCGGCGTCAACGGAGTGGAGCAGAACGAGGAGGAAGCCCTTCGGTGGGCGGAGACCATGGACGGCAAGGTGGACATGCGGGATTACTACCATTCCATGATTCTGGATTACCTAAAGATGAAACGTTATCCCGATGCCATGCGCTGGTGCGAGAAGGGAGTTCAGGATAAGGTCTCGGTGTGCATTGTGGAGCTGGGACTTACCTATCTGTATGGAAACAGAGGAGTGGGGCAGGATGAAGCCAGGGCCCTTGGATATTTTAAGATGGCCGCGGATATGGGGGACGAGTACGGCGCCTACAATATAGGGCGTTGCTATTATAACGGCTGGGGCTGTGAGAAGGATTATCATGAGGCCTTTGCCTGGTTTGAGCGGGCGGATAAGGGCGGCCATCCCACCAGCAAATCCTTCCTTGCCCAGTGCTATTTCTGGGGAAGGGGTACGGAGCTTAATTATGAGAAGGCAGTCGGGCTGATCAATCAGCTGATATGGAAGAAAGCCAATTATCCCAAGGAGCTGTTGGGCTACTGTTGCCTTTACGGTAAGGGAACCGGGGTGGATACGATCCGGGGCAAGCGGCTTTTGGAGGAGGCGGCCCACGAGAACAATGGCATGGCCTGGAAGTTTTTGGGAGATATGTATGACGGGGGTGTGGGCGTTCCCGAGAATGTACCCATGGCTGTCACCTGCTATCAGCAGGCGGCGGACAAGGGAATCGGGGGAGCGAAGGAGGCCCTTGGACGTTATAAAAAAACCTTGTTCGGGAAGTGGAAGAGAAAATAGGATTGGCGGCTGTTGCAGGAGAAAAGAATCGTTACAACAAAATATAAACGCAAGAAAAGAGAGGTCTTGTGGCTATGGAACGTCAGTTGGCAGAGCACAGGAACGGGATTACAGAAGGGGTGATCTGGAAGCAGGTACTTTTGTTCTTTTTCCCGATTCTGTTCGGAACCTTTTTTCAGCAGCTTTACAATGCGGCGGACGCCATGATTGTAGGCCGTTTTGTGGGAAAAGAGGCGTTGTCGGCAGTGGCAGGCTCCACCGGGATGCTCACTCAGATGGTGGTGGGGTTTTTTGTGGGTCTTTCCTCGGGAGCTGCTGTTTTGGTGTCCCAGTATTATGGTGCAAAGAATGGGGAGATGGTGGGATATTCGGTCCACACCTTTATGGCATTCAGTATTTTGACAGGACTTGTAATGACGGTAGTGGGGATAGCTCTGACACCCTGGATGTTAAGTGCCATGAAAACGCCAAAAGAGGTGATGGACATGTCCATTCTCTATCTCAGGGTTTATTTTGCGGGGATTGTGGGAAACCTGGTTTATAATTCGGGCGCGGCGATTTTGCGGGCGGTGGGAGATTCCAAGCGGCCCCTGCATTTTCTGATCAGCAGCTGCCTCATCAATATTGTGCTGGACATGGTTCTGGTGGTGGTTCTTGATCTGGGGGTTTTGGGGGCGGCTCTGGCCACCATTCTGTGTCAGGCCATGAGCGCCGGCATGGTGATCGTTGCCCTGATGAGGACAAAGGATATGCACCATCTGGAGTGGAGCCGGCTTAAGATGGACGGCCGCATGCTCAAAAGGACGATCCGGATAGGATTTCCCTCAGGACTTCAGTCGGTAATGTACGGGATCTCCAATGTGATCATTCAGGCAGCCATCAATTCCCTGGGCACGGATTCGGTGGCTGCCTGGGCCGCCTACAGCAAGATTGACAGCATGTTCTGGATGATCGTCAGCGCCTTCGGAATATCGGCCACCACCTTTGTGGGGCAGAATTTCGGAGCCGGCAGAATGGAGCGGGTGAGAAGCGGGGTTCGTACCTGTATGACGATGACGATTGTGTCTTCTCTTATCATGTCTGTGGTGATCTTTAACTGGGGAATTTACGGGTTTGAGCTGTTTACCTCGGACAAGAACGTCATTGCCATCGGCGTTTCCATGATGCGCTATCTGTCCCCGGTGTATGTGACCTATGTGTCCATTGAGATCCTTTCCGGCGCCTTGCGTGGAGTGGGGGACTGCTGGATTCCTATGGTGCTGTGCTGCGGAGGGGTGTGCTTTCTTCGGGTGATGTGGATTTTGGCGGCAGTGCCTTTGCGCAGGGACATCTATATGATTATGTTCAGCTATCCTTTGACCTGGGTGGTAACGACTGTTTTATTTGCCGTTTATTATCTGTTTTTCAGCCAGCTGAAAATCAGACGCAGGGGATGATGGCTAAAAGGATGTTCATTGAGGGTGGGAGAAGTCCGGAAGAATCGGCTGTCACGGGGCAAACAATGGGACATCAAAAGCCGCGAGAGCGTTTGGACGGGCTGTTGTGAGAAGACAGACGGCGGACTGATGGAATGGAGAAATATATGATTGACGGAAAGATGAAGCTTCTGCTGGTAGAGGATGATGAGGCTCTGGCGGGAGAGATCGGCACATTCCTGGGAAGATGGGGATATGAGACAGTAGCTGTAAGGCAGTTTGACAAGGTGTCAGAGGAATTTGAACGGGTTCGGCCCCATCTGGTTCTCATGGATATTAATCTGCCCTTTTATGACGGGTTTTACTGGTGCGGGCAGATCCGCCAGATATCCGATGTGCCGGTGATCTACATCAGCAGCCGGGATGATGACCGGGACAAGATCATGGCCATTGCCCAGGGCGGAGATGATTATGTGGAGAAGCCTTTTCATTTGGAAATTTTAAAGGTCAAAATCCAGGCCATTCTGCGGCGGACCTACCAGTATAAGGTGCGGGAGCAGATATTTTTGGGTGAGGGGCTGTGCTTTGATGAGAGCCGGCAGGCGCTGTACAAGAACGGGACAGAGATTGAACTGACTAAGCTGGAGCGGCAGGTGCTTGCCAGGCTTGCCAGCGAGCGGCCGGATGTAGTAACCCGGGAGAAGCTGATGATGGCTCTCTGGGATACGGAGGAATATGTGTCTGACGGAACCTTAACCACGGTTATCTGCCGCCTGCGGGGAAAGCTTCGGGCGGTTTGCGGCAGAGAGGTGATTGAGACGAAGAAAGGGCAGGGATACCGGCTGCTATGAACTATTTTAAGAGACAAGGATTTTGGATGGTTTCCGGGGCGGCGACCCTTCTGGCCTTTAATTTTTATTTTATTTTTCTCATACCGGAGGGAAGGAGTGAGTATCTTTTCTATTTGGATTTTCTGCTTCTGGCGCCTTACGTCTTATGGGGGGCGGCGGATTGCGCCCGGTTTCGGAGGCGGCAGAGGGAAAGGAAGGAGCTGTTAAAAGGGGAGGAGCTTATTTGTCGGTCCGGATTTTCCTTTGAAAATCAGGATATTGCGGAGCACGATGTGCGGATTTTGGAGAGGCAGCTAAACAAGCGGTTTCAGGAAAGCTGTGAGCTGCAGGATTATGTGGCAAAATGGTGTCACGAGATGAAGCTTCCTCTGGCTGCGGCGTTTTTGATGGAGGAGAGAATTCAGGACGGAGAGCTTCAGGGGGAGATGAGAGGGCAGCTAGAGCAGATGAACCGCCAGGTTTCCTCGCTTCTTTCCGGATGCCGCCTGCAGGGGGAGCTTTTTGACGTGCAGGTAAAAAGGACCCCTCTCAAGGAATGGGTGACAGCCTCCATCAGAAATAACAGATTTTTTTTGATCAGAAAGGAATTTTCCCTTACGGTGGAGGTGGGAGAGCAGATGGTGTATACGGATCCTCAGTGGCTGGTCTATGTGCTGGACCAGCTTATTTATAATGCGGTTAAGTATGCAAAGGAGACTTCCCCGCCTGTGGGAGGCTCCCTTCACATATGGGCAGAGAAGGAGGATTTGTCCGTGAGGCTTTTTGTGGAGGATCAGGGGGTGGGAATTTGCGACAGCGATCTTCCAAGAATTTTCGAGAAGGGCTTTACAGGGCGAAACTATCATAACGGAAAATACAAGTCCACAGGAATGGGCCTTTATATGGCTGCAAAGATTCTTGGCAGGCTGGGCCATGAGATCCGGGTGGAGAGCGAGTATGGAAAGTATACCCGGTTTAGCATCATTTTTAAGGAGAATCCGTATTACAGCTTTTGAGAAGACAGGCTCTGCCGTGAGAATGTAAGGCGGGGCCGTTTTTTGTAATGAGAATGTAAGGATTTTCTTCCCGGCCTGCTCTACAATAGATGGAGGAAGAACGTTTGTGAAACGAAGTTTCACAATTAAAATGCGTTCTGACGACTTGGCAGGTGCCGCAAAGCAGCGCGTGACGTTACCGGCGCGCTTCGGCGGCGCACGTCTCTAAAGGAGGAAAAGCACATGAATGAAAGCTATGCAGGCAGAAAAATGCAGAAGGATCAGAGCTGCAAAGAGAAGGAATGCAAAGGGAATCCCCCGGTTGTACAGATCAAAAATCTGATAAAAAATTACGGTTCCAAGGGATTCCAGTCCAGGGTACTAAAGGGAATCGACTTAACGGTTTTAAAAAATGACTTTATTGCCATTATGGGGCCATCGGGCTCAGGAAAGACCACTCTCTTAAATATTCTGTCCACCATTGATAAGCCCACTCAGGGTACGGTTACGCTGGACGGAAGGGACATTACCCGAATGTCAAACCGGGAGCTGTCTAAGCTGAGGAGGGATAAGATCGGATTTATTTTCCAGGATTATAATCTTTTGGACACCATGAATCTGGAGGACAATATTGCCCTTCCGCTGTCTCTTGGAGGGGTGGAGGGAAAGGAATGTGTCCGGCGCGCCAGGGAGCTGGCCGCGTTGTTTGGGCTGGAGGAACATTTAAAGAAATATCCCTATCAGCTTTCCGGAGGCCAGAAGCAGAGGGGAGCCACTTGTCGGGCCCTGGTCACGGAGCCGGAGATCCTGTTTGCCGATGAGCCGTCCGGAGCGCTTGACTCCAAGGCGGGACGGGAGCTTTTGGAATGTTTCAGGAAGGTAAATGAAGAACGTCAGGCAACGATTCTGATGGTGACCCATGACCCTTTCTGCGCCTCCTATGCCAGGGATGTGTACATGCTCAGCGATGGCCGGATTATGTGCCGTATCAGCAGAGGAGCGGATAGAAAGGAATTTTATGATCGGATTATTGACGTGCAGACTTCTATGGGAGGTGATTTCTCATGGGAATGACGCGGCTGGCCTTTTTAAATTTTAAAAGCGGATTTAAAAATTACCTGTCCCTTGTTTTGTCTCTGGCATTTACGGTTTTGGTTTTTTTGAATTTCCAGAATATGCTCGGTTCCGATGCCTATAAGGTGCTGGGAACAAGAAACAAGGAATATATTGATATTCTGGTGGGAACAGCCTCCTTTGTGCTGGGATGTTTTATGGTTTTTTTTATCTGGTATTCCACCAATGTGTTTCTGGCCAGGAGAAAAAAGGAGATCGGAGTCTATGTGTTCATGGGCCTTTCCAATCAGAAGATCGGAAAGCTGTATCTGATTGAGACTATGATGACCGGTCTGTCGGCATTGACGTTGGGGCTGGTGCTGGGAATGATGACATCGGGACTGTTTCAGATGATCCTGGGAGCAGTTTCAAGACTGACGGTTTCCATCCGGCTGCGTCCTTCCCTAAAGCCGGTTCTTATCACATCCGCCGTATATCTGGCAATCTATGGGGTATTTGCGTGGAAGGGCTATTGGAATATTGTCCGCAGCAGTGTTTTGGGGATGATTTCGGCGGCAAAGCAGAATGAGTATGTGAGGCAGAAGGGGATCTGGCTGTTTACAAAAGCTGTTTTTGGCGCGGGGATACTGGGCAATGGATATTTTATGGCCTTGAAAAGGGATGGCAATGTGATGGGAAATGCTTTTTTGTCTGTGGCGCTTGTGACGGCAGGGGTTTATCTGCTGTTTGGGGGAATGGTCCCTCTCTGCTTTCAGACGCTGGCAGGCAGAAAGGGATTTCTCTATAAGGGAACGCGGATTCTCTGGGTCAACAATGTGATTTTTCGCATGAGAAAAAATTACCGCACCTACGCCATTGTGAGTATTTTGATGCTGTGCTCTGTGACGGCGCTGGCTATGAGCTTTGCCATGAAGGGGCGGTATGAAAACATTATACGGTTTGAAAATACCTACACCTTCCAGCTGATGAGCAGCCGGGATGATCTGGATCATCGGGCCAGGACCCTGATTGAAGAGGAGAGCGAGATTGCCTTAAGCTCCCGGATTCCTGTTCTGTGTGTGGACGGCTCTCTGGTGAAGGCAGCGGAGAATTACAGCCGGTATGGATTTGTGTCCTATTCTTTTTTAAGAAGGCTGGCTGAGGACACGGGAATGGAATTGACTTTTGATGAGCCGGAGGAGGATGAGGTTTTTAAGATATCCCATCCCTATCTGATGTCTCTGGCCGCGGAGCGTCCCGATGTGAGAATTTTCATCAACAAAAAAGAATACGGGCAGACGGGGGACACCAGTACTCCCTATCTGGGCTATCTCCAGGAGTCCATGAGCTTTTATGTGATGAATGACCGGGAATACGGGAGGCTGCGGCCCTTAGGAGAGGAGCTTTATACCTACAATTACCGGATACGTGATTTGAGCCGTTTTGTCAGAGCCAGGGACCGGCTGGACGAGCTGGTCAGTGATACGAAGGATAATTATACAGGACGAGTCGCTATTGACCCGGAGAGCAATGAACTTGACTGGGTCCGGATGCTGTACTCCATCTGTATTTTTATGTTTTTGGTGTTTATTGTGGCCGGCGGAAGTATTCTGTTTATGAAGCTTTATAATGATGCCTTTGAGGAACAGGAGCGGAGGCAGATTTTGAGGAAAATGGGAGTAGACGGTAAAACCCTGGGAAGGGCGGCTGCCATGGAGCTGGCAGTGGCCTACGGGCTGCCTTTTGGAGTGATGGCAGTGTCCTCCATCTTTTCGGTGGGCGCTCTGGCAAAAGCCATGAGCATGAAGCTGACAGGAGTGAATGTGGTGAGTGTGGCTGTGGTTTTGGGAATTCTGGCGCTGTGGTATGGATTGTCCTGGTGGGCTTATGGGCGGAGCGGAGGTGCGTAAGCAACCCCTAAAACCTTACAACCGGTAGGGAAATTTCAGGAGAGTTTAACAAAAAAACAAGGAGAATTCAGGGAAGATCACGGACAAGCTGATCCGTCTGGCATCCGCGGCAGTGGGGCATATCCGGGACGGTCTGGCCCACATCAATGTGGTGGTCGGTCTGCTGTTTGGCGGGGTTTCCGGCTCCGCCATTGCAGACACATCCAAAATAGGGACAATCCTGATTCCTGCTATGGTAAAGAAGGGATATGATCCGTCCTTTACGGTTACGTTCACAGGGTACCTGTGAACAGTAACGCTGATAATCCCGGATTTAAAAATACGAAAATTGGTACTTGCCAAATGGCAGGAACTATGTTATGCTAAATCTACTTATCGCAGATATTCAATCTGCAATAGTTCAGAGAGACAGTTAAGGCTGTCTGTCGGACACTTCATCTGAAGTGTGTCTGGCGTATTCGCCGGAAAATACCAGTGTAAGAGAGTGTTGTTTTTGCTTGTAGGGAAGGAAATGAGGTGGTTTTATGTGATGCAATGGAAGATGTGATTTTCTTTTTGGATAAATCGGGGATTCGGGTCCGAGTCCGGTTTCTAAAGGTCATTTTGCAGCGAGGGCTGCAGTTTTGAGGATTCCTCAGAGTTTTCATGAACGGAAAGAGATAGCAGGTGTTTTTTGCCTATTGAAAGGCGGAAAGGATGGAATGAAGAGAAGATTTGTCAAGGAGCTGGCTGTGCTGGCTGTACTTGCTGTGGCAGGCAGAGCCATGCCTGCCTATGCAGGATGGCAGCAGCAGGCGGATTGCTGGAAATACGAGGAGGACGGAGGATGGATTACAGAGAGCTGGGTGAAGGAGAATGACGGGTGGTATTATCTGGGAGCAGAAGGAAAGATGGAGACCGGCTGGAAGCAGACAGGCGGATTCTGGTATTTTCTGAATCCGGTCAGACTGGGAGCCTGCGGCCGGATGCTTACCGGATGGCAGTGGATTGACGGGAGATGCTATTATCTGGCAGAGGGAAATAATTGTGAGTATCCGGAGGGAGCAATGTATGTCAACGGGCAGACACCGGATGGATACTGGGTGGATGAAAGCGGAGCCTGGGTCGATGCGAGAGGAGATGTGGTGGAGATTTTGGGGAAAGGGATTCTGACAGGAAGTCAGGCAGAATCAAAAGAAAGCAGGGCGGTGTCGGCCGGAGGAGGAAGCAAAAGCGGAGGAAGGAGCAGCGGGAGAAGCAAAGGTGGATACAGCAGAAGCGGAGGTGGAAGCGGAGACAGCAGCAGTGGGATCGCAAGTGGATACAGCAGAAGCGGGCAAAATAGCGCAGGCAGCAGAGATAACAGTGAGGGCAAAAGCGGCGAAGAAGGAAGCGGTAGAGATGAAATCAGTCAGGGCAGCGACAGCAGAGATAGGCAGGATAGAAACGACCGTGAAGACAATCAGGATGAAGGCGTCCGTGGAGAGAGTCAGGATCAGGGCATCCGTAATGACGGCAGTTTAGAAATTGAAACGCCTGGCCATAAGGCAACCGATTCCAACGCAATGGAGGTAAACTGGCAGATCCGTTTTGTGGACAGGGATACTCACCAGACTTTACTGGCAGAGACAAGACAGGGGCAGATTAAGGATGGAGAGAAATTGATACTTAATTTTCGCAACCGAATTGTAGACCAGGAACAACATGTGTGGGAGTCTGCTGAGAATCCGCCTCTTGAGCTGGAGGTCTACGGACCTGGTGACAGGATTTATTATGTGGAATATATTCGGACAGGGCAGCTTGACGAACCGGAGGATCCCTTTTTGGAGGCCAGGAATCGTTTGAAAAGCTGGCTGGAAATGGGAAAACAGCAGGAGGCAGCATTGACAGGGGAAGCCGTATCGGAAATTCCGGACAGCCGGATTCTTGTGGGAGACAGCCGGGAGACTAAGGGACGTCTTTTGACAATATTCGGCCGGCTCCCCTTTGAGGAAGAGCATGCGGTGTATCTGATCGGCAAAAATCATGAGCCTGAGGGGACGGCTTTAAAAAATTATTATGGAGACTCTGTGCAGTACTCCAAGCTGAGGGAGGATCAGTTTTCTCTGGATAGGGATGTCTATACAGTGGCGCGTTTTTCGGTGAAAAGAGTTTCCAAATTGCGGGAAGAGGAGACGGGTGAGAGGACAGAGACAGATTTCGGGGAGGCCTGGGAAAAAGCTCACTGGAATGTCGGAGATGTGCTTACGGGAGAGATTGACGGAGAATGTTACCGTTTTCGGTGCATTGATCAGAACTACTCGGACTTGGGGGGAAATCATCAGGAAGGAGCACTTTTTCTCTGCGACTGTGTGATACCTGCAAATACCGGCTCCTCTTATATCTATGAGCCCTTGGAGGACAAAACCTATGGATATGTGTTTTGTCCGGGGCCGGCAGTGAATTTTGGGGATGGAAATGATTATAAATATTCTAATATCCGGAGATGGCTAAAGACCTGGGAGGAGAATTTTCACAGGGCCAGGGATATTGACATCGGAGTTTCCTTTGCCTATATGGGAAGCACCGGACAGGGAATGTACGACCAGCTTTTGGAATCGGATTTAAAGGCTTATCCCATTGGAAACCAGAAGCTTACGGGAAAATTATTTATTCTGTCAGTGGAGGAGGCGCTGAAATATCGCGACTGGCTGTGGAGCTTTGACGGTTCCCAGCAGGAAAATTCTTTAAGCCAGACGGGGGCATTTTCCAAAGGATACTGGCTGCGGAGCCCTGTGGGAACATCAGAGAACCATAATACGGGATTGGTCTATGGGGTGGATCTGGAAAACGGCAGAATCTGCCCGGTAAAAGTGAGACCAGACGGGACAGCAGAGGAAAAAGAGCTTTGTGTGACCAGTTCCATGGGAATAAGACCGGCATTTGTTATGCCTCAGCAGTGAGAGACAATGAAAAAGGAGAAAGAGCTTATGAAAACATACAAGCCAAGGATGGCTGGCGTAATGGCGGCAGTGATGCTTTTGCAGGTGACAGCAGCAATGCCGGTGAGAGCGGAGACTAAAAGGGCACACAGAGAAGAGGCGTCAGGAGCATACTCGGAATGGAAAGAGCAGGGAGGGGACCTTAAGAGGGAAACCGCTTCGGCTGCAGAGGAACTTTTGAAGGAAAAAGATGCTTTGGATGGCAGAACATCTTTGGATAAAGAGATTGCTTTGAAAAAAGAGAGAGCGGCTTTGGAGGAAGAGGATCGCCTGAAAAAGGAGGAAGCTTTGGGAGCCGGCAAGTCTCTGGATACGAAGCCGGATTTGGAAAATGAAGGATCTCTAAAAAAGGAAGGGATTTTCGATGAAACGGAGCCTTTGAAAAGGGAGGAGGATGCAGAAGGAGAACTGCCGGAAAGAGAGGAGGATTCAAAAGGAGAAGTACCAAAAAGAGAAGGAGCTTCAGAAACAGAAAAAAACACGGAACCAGAGGAGCTTTGGGAAGAATGCGAGATTTTGGCCACCTTATCAGACGCGAAAGAAAATATTTCATTGTCCGTTTTTGAGAACAAGGCTGCTGCCGCGTCCTCCAGCGTGGGGGATCTGTGGGAAAACTGGAACGCCAATATGGACTTTCCGGGGGACGGAACCAGGCAGGCGCCCTATCAGATCGACAGCCTTTCCCGTCTCATGGGGCTTTCCGAGTCAGTAGCCGCGGGCATGGGATTTGACGGGGAATATTTTGAGCTGACCCAGGACATTGACTTAAGAGATCTTCTGGCAAATTCCGGAAATTGGAATCCTATCGGATGGTACCAGAACCGGACAGAATGTGGCGGGGAAGTGTTCCATCCCTTCCGGGGATATTTTGACGGAGGAGGACATACCATATCGGGTCTGAGAATCGTGGATCCGTCCTTAAGTCTTACCAATATCGGCCTGTTCGGTGTCATTGACGGGGGAACCGTAAAAAATCTCCGTGTGGAGGCCGAGGACATCATAGGGGAGGACAACACAGGCATTCTGGCCGGAGCGATTTTGGGAGATGGGGTGATTTCCCATGTGACTGTTTCCGGGTTTGTAAATTCCATGGGAAATGGCGGAGGAATCGCCGGGGAAGTGACCGGCTCATCCGGCCGAATTACCATTGAGAATTGTAAAGCGGAAAGTATCGTGATCAATTCTGAGGGAAGAGACAGCTTCGTGGGAGGAATTGCCGGCAATGTGCAGAATGCATGGCTGGCGGACAATACGGTTACGACCCAGAACGGAGACTCTGACCGGATTCGGGGAAAGGGATACGTGGGAGGAATTGCCGGGAGAATGAGCCGGACAGATATCTACAATTCCTATGTGAGCGGAACCATCGGAGGCAACGGGAGCCGGGCTGCGGGCGGAATTGTGGGCCAGTATTGCAGCGGAAATCTGATCCTGGCCCGGATGGCTGGCAGGATTTCTGCCACCAACAATGGTACGGCCTCCCGGGAGGGGACCTTTGTGGGAACCAGAGAATCCAGAGACCGCTTTACCTACGGAACGGAAAAGGACAGCAATTTCAGCTATCTTTTTACCAATGACGGGGCGAAGGCGAAAAAGGTGATGGGCAGTACCATTGACGGGGATAATACCTTTACAAGAGATGCCCACATTGGATATTGGACGGACAATGAAAGAAAGTACAGGATTGTGGCCGGCCGGACAGAGACGGAATGTGGGGATCGGTATTTCTATGAGGAGCTAGAGGACGGGGTCCGCTACATTGTGACGCAAAAGCTGGGCCGGGAATTTACATCAGCCGATTATGCCAACGGATTATCCTTTAAGATGGACCATTTTGCCCCCGGATTTATGGGAGAGCCGGTCAGAGGCTGTCTGGTATCCATTCCCAGAATCGATACGAGAAATGATAACGGAACCTATGATACGGATGTGGCGGAGCTGACAGCCATTTCGGCTACCAGTAATTCCTACTATCGGACCATTGACAAGGATCACGGGGCTGCCATTGTTCCCGGCTCAGTGGTGACCGTGGCCACGGCGCCGAAAAATACTGGAGAAAACAGGTATCAGATGGTGGTGGATCCCAATGTGCACGGCGGGGTGAAGGCTCCCACCTATTTGGATGAAACAGGAAAAATGGCGGATATGGACTATGTAAACGGAGGTGCCTACACCTTTGTGATGCCGGAATGTGACACGGAGTTGAATGCAGAGTACATAAAGGTCACTACCCGCCTGGAGGTGGAGCCGGCCGAGACAAGCATCCATATTACCCAGACCCGCAGCGGAGACCGGAAAAATCCCAAAATTGTCACGGAGGTTATGAACCAGGACGGAATCCTGATTGCCCGCTATATTGACGAGAATCCGGATACCTCCATTCAGGTACAGCCGGTTACCATCCACGGACGGCACAACGGAACCGGTCTGACGGCAGACCGAACAATGAGATGGTCTGTGGATGACACCAATCTTTTGACCAACCTGTCCGATACAGGCTATACCGTAAAGGATGCGGTGATTATGCCGAATCTTTCCTCAGCCTTTGTCCAGGGGATTATTAACCGGGAGGTACAGGCCCAGGCAGACGGGCAGTATCAGGAGAAGATCAACAACACGATTTATACCCGTCACGGGGTAGTGACGGCGGCCACCAATCCGGAAACCTCTGTGGACAATCGCTCCGTGTATGCCAACTGCCGTGTAAATGTAACCTTTCAGATCATGGACAATACCACATTGCGGGTGGAGGGACTGAAGCTGAACCGGGATCATGCGGATTTTACAGTCACGCGGAGACTGACCGGAGACCGGTTAAGGCCTGATGAGACCATAACCGTTTCCCAGCCGGTAGTCCTGACTGCCACCTTAAGCCCGGCCCGGCCATTTTTCAAAAACGTTTCCTGGAGTGCCAAAGAGGACAGAAAGATTCTCTCGCTGGAGCCATCAGGAGACAATACCCAGGACTGCCGGGTTTCTGTCAATTATGACCCGGAGGGGGAGAAAAATCCCGCATGGATTCAGAATATTATCCTGGAGGACAATGAAAAGAAAAAGCTGCGGCCTTATGAGAAAATTAAAGGATCCGGTGTGCATCAGGAGGCTATAACCGCTTCCAGCGAGGATCAGACCAACGGCCATGTGACCTTTTCCTGCCCGGTGACCGTGAATTTTGTGACAGAGGACGAGACTGTGATTCATCCGGAGGGGATTTCGTTGAATCAGAAAAGCCTGAATTATGCCCTTTCCTATGATTATACGGGATATGTGGGCTCTGCCGTAAAAAGCAAAAACGGATTCGGAGCGCGGGATACTTTGAGTGCCGCGGTGGCGCCTGAACTTAACAGGGAGGAATATCAACCCTATGACAAAACGGTTCTCTGGAGCTCCTCGGAGCCGGATGCGGTGACGGTTCAGAATGGGGTGCTTACGGTGTGTGATTCGGCAGAATGGATTAAGGAGGCACTGAAGAGCTATCCTTATCAGGCGAACAAAAAGGTAGTGATCACCGCAAAGACGAGAGATGGCGGCCATGTAGACCGGTGTGATATCAATCTATCGTTTCAGGCAAATACCTCCTATGTCAGCTACGGGGGAGGCGGGGGAAGCTCTTCCGGCGGGGGAGGCGGAGGCGGCTCTTCCAGCAAGGGGAGCAGTCAGGGATCAAAAACTTCTTCATCCGGTCCCGGAGCGTCTGCTGGAAATGTGATTATGGCAGGAGCAGACGTGCCAAAGGGGGCACTTTCGGATGCAAATGCATTGCCGGAGTATGTGGTTTCGGGAACCTGGAGCCAGGATGATAGCGGGAGATGGCGCTTTAATGACGGAAGCCGGTTTTATGCAGAGGAATGGGCGGCGATTATCAATCCCTACAGGAATCCTGACCTGGGACAGGGAGCCTTCGACTGGTTCCGGTTTGACAAAAACGGTTATATGGCAACCGGATGGTATCAGGATGCAGACGGAAATACCTATCACCTGAACCGGTCGTTTGATGGAAGCCAGGGCCGGATGTTTACCGGATGGAACTGGATCCGGGAGGAGGACGGAAAAGAATATTGCTACTATTTCAATGAAAAATCAGACGGGACAAGAGGCGCTTTGTTCCGAAACGGAGAGACGCCGGATGGATACCTGGTGGATCAAAGGGGCCGTTGGACTGCAGAGGGAGTGGAGAAGACAAGATAGAAAATACTCCCTCAGAAAATAGAGCTTTCGGAAACAAAAAAGCTTCCGGGAGTAAATTTCAATAAAAGGGAGGCAGTGGAGATGAAGGGGAGAGTAATAAGGCGGGTATATGCGGGAGTCGTGGCATTTGTAATATTTTTTATGACATTTTTGCCCTATCTGCCATTTACAGGCAAGGTGTACGGAGCGGTTTCCTTTGGCGGGGGAGAGCTTAGCTACAGCGAGGAGCTGGTGGCATTGTGGGATCAGCTGGCAGCAGAGGCGGGAGTGGACTTGGAGCGGACCGATTTTATCGGGCATATGACACCCACTTACCCACAGCCGGGAATTGTGATCTACAAGCAACAGACCAGTGTCAGCCCCAGCGGGAAATGGAAGGATTATCAGTACCGAAATATGTACTGTATTTCCCACAGCCGGGAGCTGGCGGAAAATCCCAACACCACCATGGAGACCACGGCCGTATGGTACATAAAGAAGGAGCCCTACACTCTTAACAATCTGCCTCCCTTTATTGTGGGCAACACGGCGGACGAATACTGTCGGAGACTGAATTTTCTTCTTATGGCATACGCGGCAAATCATGAGGCCTACCAGGGAACCGTAAATTCGGATCCGGTGATTAACACGGCAAACTATTATCTTTGCCAGAGCTTTTGCACCTTGTCGGAGGAGGCCAAATTTACCGGAGATTTTGGCCATGATTGGGCCATGTACCGGCAGCATGCCACTCAGATTGCAGAGCGGTACAATCCCTCCGGGCTTGGGAGTACGCAGGTATACCGGGACATGATGAGAGACATGGAAAAAACCTTCCGCTCTGTATGGAATACGGCAAAGCTGGCCGCCGACTGTGTGGAATGCTCTGACACCGGGTATGTGTTCCGCCCGGTAATATCCCTAAAGGAGGACGGGCTGTATCATGCAAGCTATCCTCTTATCCCGGAGACAAAGGAGTTTTTTGCGGCCGCATCCATTCTTCTCTATGGGGACTGGACCTATGAGGTGACGGAAAGCGCGGTGGATTTCCGGTCCCAGACCGGTCAGATACCAGAGGGAGGGGCCGTGGCGGAGATTAATCTGGAAAATGCCAACGGCATTATACGCAAACAGATCGGAAAAGAAAGCATCCGGGAGCTTCACATGCCGGTAAAGCTGGGAAACCGGTGGAGTCTGACCTTTGCCCAGGGCAATTTGATTGCTAACCTAAAGGACGGTATAAAGATCCTGGTGGGAAATCCCGCCGGGGAGGAGGCGCCTCCAGGTCCGGGATCCGGCAGCTCCTCGGTAATGCGGTATAAGCACGCAGAGAAGTGGCAGGCAGACTATGTGGTGAATTTGAGAAAGCTGGATTCGGAGACAGGGATGCCTCTGGAAAACGCCTGGTTTGATATTCTGGAAGCCTTTGATGACAGTCAGCTGGCGGGAAGCGTGCTGGAGGATGACAACTGGGATAATGACAAAGGAAGCCAGTTTTCGCGATGGAGCGGATGGGACAGTCCCTATGGGGACAGCGGGGATCCGGATCCATGCGAGAAAGATCAGGAGGTGACGGATACGGACGGATGGCTGGTGGAGGCCGGCTCCTATGGAGCAGGAGAGCTGCAGCCCACCGGTGTCCGAGCCCATCGGGATATTAAATACTATTCCTATACCAAGGGGTATTGCGGCGGTCATCCGGAGCCGGACCCGGAGGATGAGGAGGCTATGGAGGAATATGAGAGGGAGATTGAGATTTGCGAGAGTCTGGTAAGCGGGGGAGGATTCTATCATTCACTGGATTCGGGGGCAAGAGAGCTTTTGCTGGCGGACAGAGACCAGCATTATGAGGCCTTTGTGTCGCTTACCTATGACTATTCGGCCCGGGAACTGTCAGCCCGAAACGGATATATTGTCCATAATCAGAATCAGATTCACGAACCTTTCCAGAACATCTTTGATGGGGTTCACAGAGACACGGTTCCTATTGAGACCATAACCGTACATTCCAGCCAGTATTATGCTTTAGGGAAAAGCAGGTCACGGGAACAGTCCGGATGGGAGAAGGCAGCGGAGGCAGGCATTGCTCTGATGGAGGGATTTTTGGAAAAAGAGCCCGGCGAAGGCAGAGATGGGGAGACGGGAGAAGAGAATAGGAAGGCTGCGGTTGAATTGACAGCAGGGAGGACAGAAGTAAAAAATACGGAAATGTCTGTGCCGGCTGGGGAAGAACCGGAGGAGACGGAGAGAGAAAGGGGAAAGGAAGCAAAGGGTGAGACAGTGATGGGGCTGGGACAGGCTTCAGAAAGTGAAAGGGAGGGGCAGTCAGGAGAGAAAGAGAAAAAGGAGGCGGAAGAAGGGCAGTCAGAAGAAAATCCCAGAGAAAAATCATCAAAAGAGACGGGAAGAGAGACATCGTCAGAGACAGAGAGAAACGGAGAAAGTCAGTCAAAAGAGGAGTGGCCGCAAAATATAGAAGCAGCAGAGAAGAAAGAAAAAGAAATAACAGAAAAAGGAGAGAACGAATTTGAAGAGCACTCAGAAAATAGCAAAGTGGCAACAGTGTCAGATGCAGAGGCGGCAGAGAGCCAGGAGAAAGCAGAAATACAGAAAACAGTGACTGTGCCCACAGCCACAGGGAGTAATGGCACAGAACATAAAAAGACGGAGATATTTGACGGAGAAAAGGTGAATCCGGATGAGATCTGGATCTTAGATGAGGATGAGGAATGGGAGGCTTTTGAAAGCTTTGACACGGCGACTCCGTCCAACGGCAGCCCTCTGTTTCCGGGGATTGTCAGGAGCATAGGACAGTTAAAAAGCTTTTCTGCTTCATATGGATCAAAGCTTCGGTCGGGCAGCAGGGAGACGGGCCTCTTGCCCTCCCCTCTTGTCCCCGTTGCCCCGGCTGACAGGGATTACTCCGGACGGCAGGGCGCGGACTGGACCTTTGAGGTTTATGACCACCGGACCGAGGGAGAGCTTCACATAAATAAGAGAGATCTGCTTTTGCGAAAAGGAGAGAAGGGGGATTATGATTCCTACGGGGATACCCAGGGAGACGCAACCCTGGAAGGGGCAGTTTATGGTCTTTTTGCCGCATCGGATTTGATTCATCCGGACGGAAAGACAGGGGTTGTTTTTGAGAAAGGAAACTTAGTGGCCGTGGCAGCCACGGACAAAAACGGTGATGCCTCCTTCATGGCAATAACAGAGGCTCCGGGAACCTGCTATGACTATGATCTGGGAGCCATGGCAAGAACCGGATTTACCGGACCGGAAAACAAATATACAAGGGAAATTCATCAGCATACCAGCAATCCGGACGGAAACGGTCATGAGAGATGGTATTATCCCATAGCGGACAATCAGTCAGCCAATGGAAATTGCTGGATTGGCAGGCCTCTGTTTTCGGGATCCTACTATGTCCAGGAGCTGACCCGCTCCGAGGGCTATGAGCTGTCCGTGTACGGAGCAGAGGCGGAGATTTCTAACCGCAGCAGCTTTCTGGCAGGGGGAAGCACAGCGCCGAAGGGTCATGTACAGGTAGAAAAGACAGAGGGAAATGTCCGTCTGATGGAGGACACCGGGAAAGAGGAGACTGTGACGGAGATCACCATTTCAGGCAGCGGCACCGAATATGGATGGGATATTTCCATAAAAAACGTGGATCCCTTGTGCCATCCCTCCTTCTGGATTACCGAGAAGGGGAAAAAGGAGGTGTACTGCCATTGGAAGGAGCCGGAAGTTTACTGTGAGCCTGTAAAGGCAGCTGCCGGAACACAGGTGATTATCGGGGGAAAAAGTGTGGAGACAGCCCCTGGAGAGTGGATTGATCTTCCAAACGGAGAAAGAGCTTTGGCAGAACACACAAGAGAGGTGGAGGTTTCTCCAGAAAAATGTTATGTGACAGGAAAAAGGGGAACCATCCCTGTTTTTGACACCCAGTATATTCCGGAGCTGGCCGGTATGGAGGATGTGGATGAGGGAGCATTTGCCGACATGTGTAACCAGGCATTTTCAGCCATTGGTATGGAAAAGGCCGGGACAGACGCCCCTTATTTTCTGATTGGACTGGGAGATGACAGAAATCAGTGGGCCGAAAGACTGTATGATTTTTTGGGAGATGAGAAATGTCCTGCCTTTAACGGGGCCTTTTTTGAGAAAATAATATACCAGAACGGAGAAATATACGGGGTTTTGAGATATTCTTTTTTGGAGCACGGACAGGCTCTGCCGGTGGTGTACAGTGCATCGGATGAGACATTTTATGTGAAATATTCCGTGATGTTTTCAGATGGGGCAGAGGGCTATCTGTATCGCGGCTATCCCCTGTCGCTTTTGTCGGCGGAGGATTATGAGATGGGAAATCATCTCTTTCGGTGGGTGAGGATTCCCAATGAAAAGCCGGAAGCAGAAAAGCTGAATTTCTATGAGGAATTGTCTGCTTTGTCCTGGATAAGCGCACAGGAATTTAAGTCCTTCTGGGTTTATGGGGAGGGAGAATTTTTGCGGGATGACAATGGAGACATTTACCAGAAGGAAGAGACCCGGTATGTGGACCGGGAGGGATATCAGGTGAGAGAGACGGCTGTTTATGATAAGCTTGATGGAGAATATGAGGAGCTGTCCGGAACCTGGAGGATCCATGTGCCCTGGGAGCAGGTGCCGCGGGACGGAAGGCTTGTGATGACGATCCGTTATGGAAATCCCTTTGCCGGGGAGAAAAGAAGCCCTGTGGCAACGGCAGTCCCCTCAATGAATCTTGCGGGAACCTATATCCGCCAGGTGACATTGGCCTATCCGGGGCAGGATTCGGTCTGGGAGGACGGCGGCACAAGAAAGGAGCCGGCAGAGGTATGGGAGCGGGCCATTGTCCAGAGAGTACAGGTCCACAAGGATATTGAGAAAACCTCATATAATAATGCTAATTCCTACGGAAAGGTTCATAAGGACTGGTTCACCTGGCTGTTTGGAGGTTTTTTGGAAGATGGCCAGGGGGAGGCGGCTGAAAGAATGGATAATTTCCGGTTTAAGGTGTATTTAAAATCAAACCTTTTGAGGCTGTACAGGACGGAGGACGGAAGGATTGTCTGGCAGAACCGGAAGGGGCAGGAGATGGATGAGAAGGGTGTGCTTAAAGAAAACAGGGCTTATCCGGAACGGGTGCGCAAGATTTATACAAAGGTGCCTCACAAAACAGCCCCATTGTATGCAGATTCCCGGGAAGCCATTGTGGCAAACGAGGCTCTTTACGGCTTTTTGGACGGCAGGATCAATCAGGCGGCTGAGAAAGGTTATACGGCAGTTTTGGAGACAATCGAGCGGACTTTGGAGGACGGTCAGGGAACGCGGCTGGTGAAAACGCCCAACTACGAAAAATTTTTCCAGGCCATCTATGTGGCAAACAAAGACAAGTGGGATGACGGGGCCCCCTCCTACACCAGTTGGCAGCCTGTGGGTAATAAGGTAAACCGGACAGAGGATACAAAGGAAAATGCAAGAGTGTCCGATCAGGTGCGGCAGTTTGCAATCGACTGGTACTTGGAGGATGAGGTCAGTAAGCTGGTTAAGCCGGTGGAGGAAAACGAAAAGGAGCAGGAGGCAGCAGCCGGAAAGGTTTTTTATGGGGAGGAGATTTATGACCGGGCATTGCGAGAAGCCATCATAAAAGCAGAGAACTATCTGGCGCCCTTCTTTGCCTATGATCTGGATGAAATCTATGGTATTCGGTGGGATGAGGCGTCTGGGGGAGATGACCGGGACCAGACCACCTTGTCAGCCGATGTGCTGGCGGAAAGAGAGGGGAAGGCCACAGGCTATTGCGGAGTATCTGCCTATCTGCCTTACGGAACCTATGTGGTGGTGGAGCAGCAGCCGGAATATGCAGGGACAGAGTATGACCGGAATCTGAAGGATTTTAAGAACAAGCATTACGCTATAGACAAGCCAAAGGAGGTGGTGCTTCCATCGGTGTATGAGGGGAAAGAAGGATTTTTTGCATCCCCGGAGCAGACAAATGCGTATTATCAATACGATGCTTCCATGAGCGTACAGGAGCTGGAGAGAAGATACCGAATCCGGTTTAATCAGGAGAATCATCGGATTTTTGCCCACAGCCATCATGGAGATTTTGAGATTTACAAATACGGCATGGATGTAGGACTTTTGGACAATGGAGTGCCGTCCTATCTGGGATCGGGGAATTTCTTTGCCCTCACTCAGGAAACCTACAAGCCCTATAAGAATTATTATAATTCACAGGACGACCGGACAGGGGCGATGGCAGATTTTTACCTGACAGAGGGACTGTCTGGAAGAGAAGGGATTGCCGGTCAGTATCGGTACAGCTCCGTGTCAGAGCACGGCGGGGTTAAGGATAATGTACCGGCTTTGGGAGGAGCCTCTACGGAGGATAATGCTCCCGGGATCTGGTACCAGGATCAGGTGTCTGTCATGCAGGGAATGCAGACGGCTTATGACGGACGGTACGGGTCTATGCTGGTGCCCTGGAGCGTTGCCGGGCCGGAGACAAATCCAGGTTCCTTTGTGTCCGGCGGCAGGGATGAATCCACAAAAGAAAGTGATTATATGGGCTTTGGATGTGTGAAATTTCGCAATCGGTTCTTTACGGCTAGGCTGCGTCTGGAAAAGCTGGACGGGGAAACCCACGAAAACATTCTTCACGACAGCGGGATATTTGCCATCTACGGGGCAAAGAGAGAAGCATCGGAGGACGGAAGCGGAAGAGTGTGCTTTTATGAGAAGGATACCACCATATCCGGAACCAGGGAATTTCTGGAATCTATGGGAGCATCGGATATTCGTCCCATGGCCAGGCGGATCTCCCTTTTGGACCGTCTGCTGGGAAAAGATAACGGTCCCGGAAACCTCTGTACCGGTGTGGTGCCAGCCGGCACGCCTGTCTGCGAGGAAGGTGAAAAAATCATATTGGCAGACAAAAAGGGTCAGCAGACCGCTGCCTTTTGTTCCTATTCAACAGTGCTTGACGGGCAGATGAAGGAGGAGCTGGAGGAAAAGACAATGGCCTGGCAGTTTCAGACCGTGGGATATCTGGAGACACCTCAGCCTCTGGGAGCAGGCGTTTATGTGATATGTGAGGAGAAGGCTCCGTCTGGCTATGCCAGAAGCAAGCCGATTGCATTGGAGGTCTACTCAGACAAGGTCACCTACTATAAGGAAGGAAACAGAGACAGCCGTGTTCTGGCAGCTATATATGAGGTTGCGGCTATAGAGCAGACTGCCAACAAAAATAAGCCTCAGGACACAGAGAAGCTGGCCAGAGTCAATGTGGAAAATATGCCCATTAAGCTGACGGTAGAAAAGCTTAAGGAGTCCGGCGCCGAGGCGGCCAACACCACCAAGGATAAGACCGTGACCTATAAGGTGAGCGGAAGGATTGACGGCAGTCTGGTGGAAATCGGAGGAGATCCGAAATATGAATATGCCTATGAAAATGGACAATATCTGGGCTATGGATGGAGAAAGGGCACACTGGAATATCTGGCATCCAGAAAGGCGGCAGGGGAGCAGGTGCAGATTGCCTACGAGGGATCGGTTTTTGCCGGATACGGATATGTGACCCGAAGGCTTAAGACAGCGGACGATGATAATATTTATGTGGCGGGAGCCAGGATGGCACTGTTCGATGCCATTGTGCTAAGACCCTCCGGAGACACTCAGGACCACGCCTATGAAGGTCTGGAAATAAAACGAAATGCCACCAACAATGTTGTCCAAATGTATGTAAAGCAGGGGTATGCCGGGGAAAAGACAGATTTTGTGAAGAAAAAGGATGAGGACGGGAAGGAGTATGTGACCGAGATCCAGACAGGAGTAGACCCGTCCGGAAATCCCATAAAGGAGACAGGAAACTTATGGGGTGCAGCGGCTCTTAAAAGGCCGGATACGGACATTCTGTTTTATGACCTGGACAGTCTGGATGTGATTACCGTAAGAAATTCAGACGGGCGCAGGGTGATATACGGTTATGACAAAAGCCACAACAGGGTGCCCATAGCGCAGGCAGAGTCGGAGAAGGCAAATTTTGAACGGACGGACACCGACCATTCCCTGTTTGCCTTTAAAGGAGGAATCCCGTTTTTAGAGTTTGTGGGAGGGGATTTTACCAAGCTGGGCTATTCCTCCCGGGACAAGCTTCTGACCGTGGACAAGGAAACTTTGGTCTATCATGTGGACCGGGACGGGAACCGGGATTCTCTGGTGGATCCCTACACAGGCATGGCTTATGTTGTGCCGGAGGGAGAAACAGGGGGCAGAGTGATGGTGTGGGCGGTTCACACTCACAGGGATGAATATGGAAATGTGATCGCCCGGGACAAAATAACCACCAGCCGGGCGGCTACCATTGGAGAGAACCAGGAAGGATATGGGGAAAAGGAGGTTCTTGAGGTGATCAACCATTCCGGACATCCGATTCCTTTAAAGGACCGGCCTTCCTATGAGCATTATGAGTCAGGCTTTATTACCGGAACATGGGAAGATGAAGGAAGCGGGGAGAGTCACAGGGAAACCACGCTGCAGGTCAACAGCCAGGGACAGAATCTGAACCAGGAGGTACTGACGGACGACAACAACGGCGGCTTTGCAGGGAAACTGAATCCGGTCTATGACAGCTACGGGCTTCCCCAATATTATCAGAGAAGTGAAGAGACCTATGACAAGGGAACGGAGCTTTATGACCGCAACGGGGATTTTGTAAGATATCAGGATTCTGATAATTTGGAGGAGTATAATAACAATGCCTACCACATCAATCCTCATGACCAGCTGTATGACGGCAGTGAGAGAGAAGAGAAGCAGATCCAGAAAAAGCTTTATCACCGGCAGGGAGAAGGTTATATTCTGGAAAATGTCTGGATGACCTCAGACAAAACGCCCAATGATCCTTTCCACACAGAAAAGACTCCGGGACAGCCGGATATTTTAAAACGAGTGCCTGCCGGGAATTATATTATGGAGGAGTTGGAAAGTCCGGCCGGATATGTGAAAGCCATGCCGGTAGGGATTCAGGTCGGGGAAACTTCCGGGATGCAGTATGCCGCCGTGGTGGACAAGACCATCAAGGTCGAATTTTCAAAAATTGACAAATCCGATACACAAAAGGTAAAAATATCAGAGATCGGGCCGGATGGTTCTTCCCGGGAGAAGGGAGAGCTCACAGAGGGGAAGGGCTGCTATTCCTATGGTCTGGTATCAGGGGCCCGCCTGGCTTTATTTCCGGCAAAACGAGTGTACGGCACAGACCGCAAGGAGGGCGGTTATCTGGAAAAAACAGGAGAGGAGCCGGTTCGCTATGAGGCTACGGACAGCAGACAGGGAAGCCGCAAATGGCATGAGGCCTGCTGGGTCACAGGGGATACCCCCGTTTACACGGAGGGCCTGCCGTCTGGAACGTATATTCTGGAGGAGCTTGTCACACCTTCCGGTTTTGTCACCATGAAGCCTCAAAAGGTGGAGATTGCCGAAACAGCCGAAGTGCAGGTAATCCCGGTGTACAACGACCATACAAAGGTTGAGATTGAGAAATATACCATGGAGGGAGGGAAGAGAAAGCCGGTTTTCGGTGCAGGATTTACCCTGTATAAGGCTATTACAGATGCAGACGGAAATGCAGTCTGGCAGGAGGGAAGGCCGATGTATGATTCCGGCTCTGTGATCGATACCTGGTCCACCTTGGATCCGGAGGAATATTCAGGGTTTATCCCTGCATTTGAGGCTATGTACCGGGATTTTGGGACAGAAGAAGGAACGGTGGTTTTGTGGAGCCAGGGAGGAAAAACTCATCAGGCCCGGTATGTCCTTTCCAGTTCAATAGATCCTTCTGTCAGCGGGGGAGAGCCTTCCCGCCATCCGACTACGGCTGTTTTGATTTTTGAGACAGAGGAGGGAATGAAAATCCGCATTACGGTGATCGGAGAGGATTCTTTTGAATATCAGTTTGATTATCGAAGGCTATTGGAGGTCAATTCGTATGCCTGCTCCTATGTGACGGCAGACGGTGTTCGGAGGATCGATTATCTTCCGGCGAAAGAAGCCTATGTGCTGGTGGAGACACAGGTGCCCGAGGGGTACGCAAAGGCCGCGGATCGGCTGATTACGGTAAAAAATATAAGCGATGTGCAGCGCTATTTGGTGGAGAATATGGAAGGGAAGCTTACCATTTCCAAGGAGGCAGAGGGACAGCCGGGAGAACTGGCCAAAGCTTTTATGGAGCTGTACCGGGCCGGGGAGGACGGAAGACTTGTCACAGACATAGCGCATTTGAAGGCCCGGTGGATTACAGGAGAGGATGGTGTGTACACAGAGGAGGATTTTGTCAACGGAAGGATTCCGGCTGGGTATAAGAAAGGGGATTTAAGGCCTCATGAAATAAGAAGGCTGGATGACGGTATTTACTGGCTGGTGGAGCAAAAAAGCCCCCAATATTATACTCTGATGGAACCGGTGCGGATTGATTATCATCAACAGGAGGAAATCCAGGTAGTGCGGGTATATAACCGCCCGGCAAAGGGAGATGTGGAGGTGACAAAGGCAGATCTTGATGGAAATCCTCTTGCCGGAGCCGTATTTGAACTGGCGGCATACAAGAAAGAGGATATGAGAAATCCGGTATGGACCCGGCAAATAAGCGATGATATGGGAATTTTCCGGGTTGAGGAGCTTCCAATCGGAGAGGTCTTGGAGGATGGACGGATTGAGCCCTATCTCTACAAGCTTAAGGAAATGGTTCCTCCTGACGGGTATGCCGTCAGCACACAGATATTTACCTGGGAGTTTGAGCCGGATACAACGGAGGGCTCCTACAGGCCAGGCCAGACGGCAGAAAAAGAGATTCAGGTGACAGACAAAAAGACCCGTGTTTCCATCGGAAAAAAGGATTTCGATGGAATGGGCCATGGAGAAGAAGGATTTCTGGCAGGGGCGGAGCTGGCAATCTATGAAATTACCGGAAGAGATGAGGATGACCGGCTTTTGTATGATCCCGATGCTCCCCGGGATAAATGGATCACAGAGGAAGCGGAGCATGTGACGGAGGGGCTCATTGCAGGGAGAAGCTATCTTTTAAAGGAGCTGTCCGCCCCCCTGGGATATAATCTGTTTGAGCCGGTTATGTTTACCATGTCCCTGGACGGGAGAAGAATTGCAGGAATCAGCAACCAGTTAAACACCATTACCGTCCATACGGATTCATCCGGTGAGGAAAAAGAAGACCGGATCCGGGCCGTGACCTTCACGGGCCGCTATCCGGTTAGGACCGAATATGAGATGACAGATATTTCCGGTCACAAAAAGGCCTGCTGGACGGGGAACCGGGACGGCCACATCATCCGTTTGGAGGACGGATGGAAGGAGGGGGAAACCTGTACCATCACGGAAAACACACTTTACAGCGATGGCTCTGTGTCAGTGACCGGAAGGAGAACGGAAGTTCTTGCCTTTGGGGAGGATTCCTGTCTGCGGATTCCGGGACGCCAGGCAAAAAGAGCCCTGCTGACCATAGCGCGCAGTGACGGGACCCGGATTGATTCCTTTTATCCCAATGAGGTGATTCGGGAAAAGACAATCCAAAATACTACTTCCTCTGATGATTCCGGGAAAACTGTTTTTCAGAAGGGAGACAGATATATTCTGACAGAGTATACGATCTTTTCCGATGGAGAGCAGTGGGAAAGCAGTCGGATGATGTTTACGATTGATGAGAATGGGGCTGTGGGAGGGATCACGGCTTCGGACCGAAAGACAAAGGTGAGCTTGTCAAAGACGGACATTACCGGCTCTCGGGAGCTTCCTGGATGTGAGATGAGTCTGAGAGACGAGAACGGGCGGGAGGTGATAGCCTGGGTATCCGGGGAAGAGCCCTATGTGATGGAAGGGGTGTTAAAGCCGGGAGAGAGCTATTGTCTTACAGAAATCCATCCCTGTGACGGATTTGCCTGGTCGGAGGAGATCTGGTTTACTGTATCTGAGGAGGGAATCCTGGAGCAGGTGGTTATGAAGGATGAGAACACAAAGGTTCAGGTGCAAAAGCTCTCAGAGGGAATTGAGAGGAAGCCGGTGGCAGGGGCCATTCTGCAGATTTTAAATCAGGACGGCACACCGGCCAGGGCGATTTGGGATCAGGAGCCCTACAGGAAGGGGGATTCACTGATTTTTGTGTCAGGGACCGATCCGGTAAGGCTTTGGCAGCAGCTGATTGCAGGGCAGGACTATCTGCTCCACGAGGTAAAGCCGGCTGCAGGCTATGCCTATGCAGAGGATGTACACTTTACGGTAAGCCGGGACGGGAGGGAGGATCTGGTAATTATGACGGACCGTCAGACAAGGGTTTCCTTCCACAAGACAGACATCACCGGGGAGAAGGAGATTCCAGGCAATCATCTTTTGGTGAAGACCTTAGACGGCAGAGTGATCGCCTCCTGGATATCCGCCGCCGAGCCCTATGTGCTGACAGGCCTGCTGAATGGAGGGGAAACCTATATTCTTGAAGAGGTAAGACCCTGTGACGGGTATGCCTGGGCAGAGGAGGTTCGTTTCACGGTCAGCCCGGACGGAAGGCCTGACAGGGTATATATGAAAAATGAAAAAACGCAGGTGGAGATTCTCAAAACGGACGCAGTCTCTGGAAAGCCTTTATCCGGAGCGGTTCTGGAGATCCGTGATTGCCAGGGCAAGGTTTTGGAGCAGTGGACCTCCGGACAGGAGAGCCATCGGATTACAGAAAAGCTGACGGCAGGAGAGAAGTATTATCTTTATGAGACGGAGGCACCTTTAGGATACCGGCTGGCAGAACCCATGGAATTTAGGATGCCACAAAAGGCAGAGGTTCTAAAGCTGACCCTTGAAAACAGAAAGAGGGGAGGGGGAAAGGAAAGTCCCAAGGATCCCGGCCCGTCCCGGCCCGGGCAGCCAAAGGAGCCGGGATATATAACCGCATGGTATGACACAGGGATTCCTCTGGCCGGGAGAGAATTTGCAGATTCGGTTCCCAAAGGCTTTTTAAAGCTTGCGCCAACCGGAGATGAATCATGGATGGCGATTTACACAATCTTGTTTGTCCTGTCATTTACAGGGGCGGCTCTGGCTTTTTTCGCAATACAAGTGACAAAACGGGAAAGATTCGCTATAATAGGTGAAACGAAGGCAGGAAAGAAAGCTTGCACAAAAAAAGGCAGGGAAAACAGGCATGAAAAGAGCAGTAATCGGCATATTGGCCCATGTGGACGCGGGAAAAACCACGTTGTCGGAGAGGATTCTCTATTTGACAGGGAAGATTCGCAGGATGGGACGGGTGGACTCTCGTGACACATATCTGGACACCTATGAGATGGAGCGGGCCCGGGGAATCACGATTTTTTCCAAACAGGCAGTGTTTTGTCTGGGAAATTTTTCCGTGACATTACTTGATACCCCGGGACATGTGGATTTTTCGGCAGAGATGGAGCGAACCCTGCAGGTGCTGGACTACGCGGTTCTTGTTATCAGCGGGGCGGACGGAGTGCAGGGGCACACGGAGACACTGTGGCGCCTTTTAAAGCGGTACGGGATCCCCTGCTTTCTCTTTATCAATAAGATGGACCAAAACGGAACGGACCGGACGGCGCTTATACTTCAGCTGCAGCAGCGTCTGGATGAAAATTGTCTGGATTTTGGCGTCAGTGAGGAGAACCTCTGGGAAAATCTGGCCATGTGCGGGGAGGAGCTTTTGGAGGCCTACTTAGAGCATGGGAGGATTGAAAAGGAGGAGATCCGAAAACTGGTGTTAAAGCGAAAGGTGTTTCCCTGCTTCTTCGGCTCAGCTCTTAAAGGGGACGGGGTGGAGGAATTTCTTGAAGGCTTAGAAGAGCTGATGGAGGACTGCAGGGAAGAAAAACAGGACTTTGGCGCAAGGGTATACAAGATATCCAGAGACGGACAGGGAAACCGCCTGACCCACCTAAAGATTACAGGCGGATGTCTGCGGGTGAAGGAGCTGCTTTCTGGAAGAGAGCCCGAAAAGATTAATCAGATCCGGATTTATTCCGGAGAGAAATATGAGGTGACAGGTGAGGCTAAGGCAGGGATGATCTGTGCGGTTACCGGTCCTGTCACTACCTATCCGGGCCAGGGAATCGGCACGGAGAAGGAGGCACAGGTTCCTTTGCTGGAGCCGGTGCTGACCTATCAGATCCTTCTTCCTGAGGGCTGTGACCTTTCTGGAATGTTGGGAAATTTACGGCAGTTGGAGGAGGAGGAGCCTCAGCTTCACATTGTGTGGAATGAAGCCTTGCAGGAGATCCATGCTCAGGTCATGGGAGAGGTACAGATTGATATATTGAAGGATTTAATCAGGAAACGGTTTGATGTGGATGTGGAGTTCGGGGCAGGGAATATTGTTTATAAGGAGACGATTCTAAAGGCGGTGGAGGGCGTGGGGCATTTTGAGCCATTGCGCCACTATGCAGAGGTTCACCTTCTGATGGAGCCCTTGGAGAGAGGCAGCGGGATTGTGACGGAGACCAGATGCAGTGAGGATGTGCTGGACAAAAACTGGCAGCGTCTGATTCTCACTCATCTGGAGGAAAAACTTCACAGAGGTGTGCTGACCGGGGCAGAGATTACGGACATAAAGATTACTCTGGTGTCCGGGCGGGCTCACATTAAGCATACGGAGGGCGGCGATTTCAGGCAGGCCACCTACCGAGCCGTGCGCCAGGGCTTTCGGGAGGCAGGATGTATGCTTTTGGAGCCCTTCTATACATTTCGGCTTCGGGTGCCGGCAGAGAATGTGGGACGAGCCATGTCGGATATGGAGCGGATGCAGGGAGTCTTTGAGCCGCCTCAGACGGAAGGAGAGATGGCTGTCCTGTCAGGAAGCGGACCGGCCTCCCGGCTGAGGGATTATCAGAGGGAGGTGATCCGTTATACCAGAGGAAGAGGAACTTTTACCTGTACTTTGAAGGGATATGAGCCCTGCCATAACGAGGAGGAGGTGGTGAAGGCCTCCGGATATGATCCGGAGGCAGATTTGGACAATCCCACAGGATCGGTGTTTTGTTCCCACGGAGCCGGCTTTGTGGTTCCCTGGGATCAGGTGAAGGATTATATGCATGTGGAAGCACTTTCCATAGAAGAAGAGACAGAAGATGAGGAAGAGACAGAAAGGGAAAGACCCAGTGGGAGAGGAAAAAACACGAGGCTCCCTTTTGGCGTGGAGGATAAGGAGCTGGAGGCAATTTTTGCCCGCACCTACGGGGAGCCGAAGCGGAAGCGCTTTTATGAAGACGGACCCAGACAGGTGACCTATAAGGAGAGTTGGCAGTCCGGGGAGGAGACAAAACAACGGACCTGGAAAGGGACGGAAGAAAAGAAGGAGGAGTACCTGCTGGTAGACGGCTATAATATTATCTATGCCTGGGAGGAGCTGCGGGAGCTGGCCGGGGAAACCATTGACGGGGCCCGATATCATCTGATGGATATATTATGCAATTATCAGGCCTTTCGCCAGTGTATTCTCATTGTGGTATTTGACGCCTACAAGGTGTCTGGAAATAAGGGAAATATCATGGATTATCACAATATTCACGTGACATTTACAAAGGAGGCGGAGACGGCAGATCAGTATATTGAAAAGTTTGCATATCAGATGGGAAAAAATGCTCATGTGACCGTGGCCACATCCGATGGACTGGAACAGCTTATTATCCGGGGAGCGGGATGTCTTTTGATGTCGGCAAAGGATCTGTGGGAGGATGTGCAGCGCATCCGGGAGCTGATCCGGGAAGAGCAGGAGAAGCTGCCTAAGGGAGAAAAAATGACGGTTTTTCAAAATTTTCCGGAGAATCTTGAAAAATTGTTTAAAATAAAGTACAATGGACACGAAAAACCGTGAGCGGGAAAGGACCGGCACAACCGGTCGTTAATCAAAGGAGATTTTACATGAACAAGAAACCAGTAGTATTAATGATTCTTGATGGATACGGCCTTAATGACAACTGTGAGGCTAATGCGGTCTGCGAGGGGAAAACTCCCGTGATGGATCAGCTGATGAGTCAATGCCCGTTTGTGAAGGGCCAGGCCAGCGGGCTGGCAGTAGGGCTGCCGGACGGACAGATGGGCAATTCGGAGGTGGGTCATCTGAATATGGGCGCCGGACGGATCGTGTATCAGGAGCTGACCCGTATTACCAAATCCATTCAAGACGGAGATTTCTTTGAGAATAAGGCCTTTATGGCTGCAGTAGATAACTGCAGGAAAAACAATTCCTCTCTTCACATGTATGGCCTGGTTTCGGACGGAGGGGTACACAGCCATAACACCCACATTTACGGTCTGCTGGAGCTGGCCAAGAGAAACGGCCTTGATAAGGTGTATGTCCACTGTTTTTTGGACGGCCGTGATACTCCGCCTGCCTCCGGAAAGGATTATGTGGCGGCTCTGGAGGAGAAGATGAAGGAGTTCGGCGTGGGCAAGGTGGCCACTGTGGCAGGGCGTTATTATGCCATGGACAGGGACAAAAACTGGGATCGGATAAAGATTGCCTATGATGCTCTGACAAAGAGTGAGGGTCCCAAAAATGACAGCGCCACCGGTGCAATTCAGGCGTCTTATGATGAGGGAAAGACTGATGAGTTTATGATTCCTACGGTGATCACAGAGAATGGGGCTCCGGTGGCAGCTATTAAGGAGAATGATTCCATTATTTTCTATAACTTCCGTCCGGATCGGGCCAGAGAGATCACCCATGTGTTCTGCGATGATGTGTTTGACGGATTTGACCGGGGAGAGCGGGTGAAGACTACCTATGTGTGCTTTACCGATTACGATGAGACAATTGGCAATAAGCTGGTGGCCTTTGAGAAGGAAAGCATTACCAATACCTTTGGAGAGTTTTTGGCTGCCCATGGCATGAAGCAGGCCAGGATTGCAGAGACAGAGAAATATGCCCATGTGACCTTCTTCTTTAACGGTGGAATCGAGGAGCCCAATGAAGGGGAGGATCGTTTCCTTATTCCTTCTCCTAAGGAGGTTGCTACCTACGACTTAAAGCCGGAAATGAGTGCGCCGGCTGTGTGCGACAAGCTGGTGGAGGTGATCCGCTCCGGAAATTACGATGTGGTTATTATCAACTTTGCCAATCCGGATATGGTTGGCCACACAGGCGTGGAGGCTGCCGCCATCAAGGCTATTGAGGCAGTGGATCAGTGCGTGGGCAGAGTGGTGGACGCCATTAAGGAGACGGACGGTGTGATGTTTATCTGTGCGGATCATGGAAATGCGGAACAGCTGATTGATTACACTACCGGTGAGCCGTTTACCGCCCATACCACCAATCCGGTGCCGTTTATTCTGGTAAATGCAGATCCTGCATATAAGCTGAGAGAGGGCGGTTGCTTAGCAGATATTGCGCCTACCCTGATTGAGCTGATGGGTTTAGAGCAGCCTGTGGAGATGACAGGAAAATCCCTGTTAGTGAAGTAGAAGATTTCTTAAAAGAAAGGCAGAACCTCTTTTAAGGCTCTGCCTTTCCTGCCAATCTTTATTTTCCGATTATATTTTCTATTCGGCAATCAGTGCTTTTTCTTCGGCTCTTCCTTTTTGATCCCGGCTAACCTGGCCAGAGTCTGAGCTGTCTCGTTAATATCCAGACTGCCGGACTTTAAGGTAGGCTCTTCCTTTAAATACTTAAGAAAGCTTTTAGGGCTGTAGACAAAGGCCGGGGTGGATTGAAGGGTGGCCTGTGCATTGGTAAAAACAGTTACCACACGGAGGGGAGCCACGATCCCTGCCTGCTCCATAGCGGTTTTGATCAGTTCCTTTTGCTCCTCACAGGCCTTTACAGGATTGTCAAAGGTCTTGTCCTCCCCGTTAATATGCTGACGCCATGGGGCGGTTTTTCCGGCCGGAGCCTTCCCATCGCCGGGTGCAATGGTGCCTCCAAAGCCCAGACAATAGACACCGACAATGCCTCCGGGGGCTACAACCAATGCAGTGAGGCGCGCGGTTTTTCCGCTGTGACTGACAGTGCCGGGAGCTACCAGGCGCATGCCGTTTTTCGATGTAAAACGCAGAAGAGAGGCAACAAATATTGTCAGCTCATTTTTGGTGCCGTTGCGGACGCGGGGTTCCCCGGTGACTTTTACGGCTTCTTCCTTATCGCGGCTTTTACGGCTCTTAATACCGAAAAGTATCTGGCTGAGATCCCTTCCGGTGCGCTTTTGGACTATCGGAATGATAATCATCATCAGAAATACCAGCACTGCCACAAATAAAAACTGATTGGAGCCTATTTCCTCCATATTTCTACTCCTTTGATTTTGCTTCCTTGTCAATTGCTTCCCACAGGCCGTTTAAATAGGTGACGCCTAAGGCCCGGTCGTACAATCCATAGCCTGGGCGGCCTACCTCATCCCAAATCATACGTCCGTGATCCGGACGGATATAAGTATCCGGGCAGGTTTCATAGATAGCCTTCATAATGGCATACATATCCAGATCCCCATCGGAAGATAAGTGGCTGGCCTCCCGGAATCTGCGGTAGCCCAAGTACTTGACATTGCGGACATGCATGGCGCCGATACGGCCCATCTGGCCGAAATGACGGATGATGGCAGGAATGTCATTGTCCGGATTGGAGCCTAAGGAGCCTGTGCAGAGGCATACGGTATTGGAGGGGCTGTCCACCAGCTTGATGATCTTATCATATCCTTCCTGGTCATGAGCCAGACGGGGAAGTCCGAAGATGGGCCATGCAGGGTCGTCCGGGTGACAGGCCATCACTATACCGCATTCCTCACAGGTGGGAATAATGCCCTCCAGAAAATACTTGTAGTTTTCTAAAAGCTTGGGCACGTCAATGGACTTGTAGATTTCCAGGGTTTTCTCCAGCTCAGCCAGACGTTCCGGCTCCCAGCCCGGGAGTGAAAAGCCGTTGCACTGATCGGCTGTGTTGCGGACAATATCCATGGGAGACAGATTGGCCATGTCAGCTTCATCGTAATACAAGGAATTGGAACCATCCTCCGGTATTTCCCGGGCCAGATCCGTGCGCAGCCAGTCGAGAATCGGCATAAAGTTATAGATGATGACCTTGACGCCCACCTTTGCTAAGTTGCGGACAGTCTCACAGTAGTTGGCAATGTACTGATCCCGCGTGGGCAGTCCCATCTTAATATCTTCATGGACGTTTACACTCTCAATGACTTCACATTCCAGGCCGGCAGCGTGAACGTGATCAACATAGGCTTTACACTCCTCATAGGTCCATACCTCTCCGGCAGCCTTTTCATCAAGAACTCCCATAAGGCCGGTCATGCCCGGAATCTGGCGGATCTGCTTTAAGGAGATGGAGTCCCGTCCCTCACCGTACCAGCGAAATGTCATTTTCATAAAAATAGTCCCTCCTTGTTTAGATTTGAATGATATGATGTTGGGGTCAAAAGGTCTTTTGACCCCTCTGATACCGGATTGCTCCGCACTTTGTGACCCTGGTATCATGATATTAGGTTGCTGCTTTACAGATTTCTCTATGCATTATAACATTTACCAGGAAAAAATACAATTGCCTGTGGACAGTAACCAAATTTAATCCTGGAACACCTTTCCGTAGATATCCTCAGCCAGAAGATCCACATAGGACTGATCGGAGAGGTCATGGTTGGTAATCAGAATGTCCTGAATCAGGTCAAAGCGCTTTAAGCTGAGCTCCTCAGGCAGAAGCTGCCCGTACTCAGAGAAGAGCCTCTCATCCAGCTGTCCGGCTGTGTAGTGATCGGCAAACCATGAAACAAGATTCCTGGTTTTTTCGTCCTCATCTCCTATCTGGGAACGGACAGCCTTGGCATCCCTGGTGGATTTGAGGGCAATGATCAGGGAAACCACACCAAAAACCGTGATGGTCAGGCGTCCGATCAGGCCTATGGGAAGCTTAAGGATATTGAACCAGCAGAGTATGGCAAGGATGGTGAGGGCGCCGCCCACAAGGAAAAAGGCGGAGGCGGAGGATTTCAGATCTTCATATTGCTGAGATTTCTTTACATATACATGGGTAAATGAAGGAGCCTGCTGCCGCTCTTTTTGGGGCTGCTCTTCCGTCTCCATAAGCTGCTTCTGTTCTTCATAGTCCTCTTGCAGGCGTTTGAGGGTTTCCTCCTGCTGCTTTTTTTTCATTGCCTCGGCTTCCTGACGGGATGCCACCAGGGGCCCTTTGCAGTCGCTGCACACAGTGACTCCGTCAATAAATTCCATATCGCATTTTGGACAATAAGGCATGATTATTTCCTCCCTTGATATTTGCGTATATGTTTACCATGTTGTTGGGATCAAAAGGTCTTTTGACCCTGGTATCTTTCCATTATAATCCGCAGACTTCCATCCGTCCAGTAAATTTACAAAATATTGCTTCCCTTTCCTGGTAAAATAAGATAGAATAGGGAAAGGCAGTCAGACTGCCTTTTAAAAGGACTATGATTGCCGGTTAGGGAAAAGGGAAATAATCACAGGATGGGAGGAGAAAAAGCTTGAAAACCTCAACACTTTTAAAACGATTTGTACCTTATTATAAAAGATATTGGAAGACAATGGCGTTTGACTTGCTTTGCGCATCGTTAACCACTGTCTGTGAGCTGGTATTTCCCATGCTGCTGCGGTATATTACCAATCAGGGAATGCGGGATCTGGCTCTGATCACAGCAGGAACGATTGTAAAAATCGGCATAATCTATTTCGCGCTGCGGATCGTGGACGGCCTGGCGGCCTTTTATATGGCGTACACAGGTCATGTGATGGGGGCGCGGATTGAGACCGACATGCGCCAGGATGCCTTTGAACATTTACAGAAGCTGTCGGACAGCTATTTTAACAATACCAAGGTCGGGCAGATCATGTCCCGGATTACCAGTGATCTGTTTGATGTGACGGAGTTTGCTCATCACTGTCCGGAGGAGTTTTTCATCGCCGCGGTGAAGGCACTGATTTCTTTTGTGGTTTTGTCCGGCATCAATGTGACCTTGACGGTTATTATTTTTGTGTTTATTCCGATTATGGTTCTGTGCTGCACCTATTTTAATCTGAAGGTAAAAAAGGCATTCCGAAAGCAGAGACAGCAGATCGGAGAATTGAATGCCCGGATTGAGGATAATCTTCTGGGAAACCGGGTGGTCAGAGCTTTTGCCAATCAGAATATTGAGATCGAGAAATTTCGCCAGGATAATCAGGCATTTTTAAAGATAAAAAGGGAAAGTTATCTCTATATGGCGGCTTTCCAGGATACGATTCGCATGTTTGACGGTCTGATGTATGTGGTGGTCATTGTGGCAGGCGGGATTTTTATGGTAAATCAGTGGATTGAACCAGGAGACCTGGTGGCCTATACCCTGTATGTGACCACTCTTTTGGCAACCATTCGCCGGATTATTGAGTTTGCAGAGCAATTCCAGCGGGGGATGACGGGGATCGAGAGATTTGTGGAGATCATGGATTCCACGGTGGAGATTCTGGATGAGCCGGGTGCAGAGCCTCTTATGGATGTGAGGGGGGCAATCTGTTTTGACCATGTAAGCTTTGAGTATCCCGATGATCACAATTCTGTTTTGGAGAATATCAGCCTGACCATCCGGCCGGGAGAGCGGATTGCTCTGGTGGGACCTTCTGGCGGAGGAAAAACCACTCTGTGCAACCTGATTCCCAGATTTTATGACACCACTCGGGGAGCGATTCTGATTGACGGGAGGGAGCTTAAGGGGATCACCCTTCAGAGCCTGAGAACCAATATCGGCATTGTCCAGCAGGACGTGTATCTGTTTTCCGGAACGGTATATGAGAATATATCCTATGGAAAGCCGGATGCGTCTAAGGAGGAAGTGATCCGGGCAGCCCGGCTGGCAGGTGCTCATGAGTTTATTACAGCCCTGAAAAACGGGTATGATACCTATGTGGGGGAGAGAGGCGTCAAGCTGTCGGGAGGACAGAAGCAGCGCATCAGTATCGCAAGGGTATTTTTAAAGAATCCGGCGATTCTCATTCTGGATGAGGCCACATCGGCGTTGGACAACGAAAGCGAGCATCTGGTTTCCCAGTCCTTAGACAGGCTGGCAGAGGGAAGAACCACTCTCACCATTGCTCACCGGCTTACAACGATACAGAATGCGGACCGAATCCTGGTGCTTACAGATGGCAGGATCGCAGAGGAAGGAAACCACAGAGAGCTTTTGGAGCGAAAGGGGATTTATTACCAGCTGTACCAGTCCGCTTGGGAAGAGCAGGATAGCTGCGAAAAATAATAAGGTAGAAAGATGGAGGGAACAGGAATATGAAAACGGCGGTTGTGACAGACAGCAACAGCGGCATTACCCAGCGTCAGGGGAAGGACCTGGGGATTTTTGTGGTGCCAATGCCTTTTATGATTGACGGAGAGACCTTTGAAGAAGATATAAGCCTTACCCAGGAGGAATTTTATAGCCGGCTTAAGGAGGACGCGGAGATTTCCACTTCCCAGCCCTCTCCGGAGACGGTCATGAATATGTGGGGCAGGATTCTTGAGGAATATGATCAGATTATCCATATTCCTATGTCCGAGAGCCTTAGCAGCTCCTGCCAGACAGCTCTCATGCTGGCGGAGGATTATGAGGGAAGAGTGCAGGTGGCAAATAACCGGAGGATTTCCATTACTCAGAGGCAGGCAGCTCTGGATGCAAGGGAGATGGCAGGCATGGGAATGGACGCAAAGTCGATTCGGGAAGAGTTGGAGAGAGTCAGCGGGGATTCCAGCATCTATATTACCATAGACACGCTGAAATATCTCAAGCGGGGAGGACGCGTCACTCCGGCAGCCGCGGCTCTGGGAACGCTTCTTAAGATTAAACCGGTGCTGCAGATCCAGGGAGGAAAACTGGATGCATTTTCAAAAGCCAGAACCATGAAGCAGGCGAAGGCAACCATGTTAGCAGCTATTGCCCAGGATTTGAAAAATCGGTTTCATGATCCCGAGGCCGAGCACACGTGGATTGCCGTGGCACATACAAGCAATTATGGGGCGGCAGAGGAATTTGCGGCGGAGCTGCGCGGTCTGTATCCAAAGACCGGTAAGATTATCGCAGATCCCCTTTCTCTGAGCGTGGCCTGTCATATCGGGCCGGGGGCATTGGCCGTGGCGGCTACACAGTGCCTGTCCTCTGGTATAACGGTGTCCAAGGTAGAATAAGAGTAACGGTTCAGACTGGTCTGATCTGTTACAAAAAAGCAGCAGGAGAGAGCATGGAAAATGGAATAAAGCGATGGCACATATTCCGCTTACAGGGTTCTTTGGTCAGTTTGAAGTTTCCGGTAGCGATGCTTTTGGTGCTATTTGGGGTAATCCCCATGGTTGTATGTACACAGGTGCTCATGGGGGCCCTCCGTCAGAGCCAGACGGATGCACGGATGGTTGAGGTTCAGAATCAGTGCCAGATCCTAAGCAGTAAAATGACCCGGGCAGGTTATCTTCGGGGGGATTTAAGGGACGGAACCATGGACAGCGAGATTCAGGCTATGGCGGATGTGTATAACGGAAGAATCGTGATTATCAACCGGGATTTCAGAATTATCCAGGACACCTTTCACATTGCCGAGCGGCGGTTTTTGGTGGCGGAGGAAGTGGTGCGCTGTTTTCAGGGAGAAAGCAGCAGCAAGTACAATAAAGAAAAGCATTATTTTGCCCAGGCGGTTCCCATCTATGACAATACTCCTATTAAAGGTATTGAGGGAGTTTTGGTTATTACGGCCTCCACGGAGGGGATCCTGACTTTGATGGATGTGGTTCAGGACAAGGTTGTATTTATGCAGCTTTTAATGACATTGATTCTTTTTCTGACGGCTGCAGCGGTGGTTACCGTGTTGTTAAAGCCCTTTAAGGAGCTGCAGAAAAAACTTAATCAGGTGGCGGCGGGAGCTCTCGACACGGATATCAGTACCGAGGGATACCGGGAGACCCGGGAGATTTCTCATGCTGTGGGAAATACCATATCCAAGCTAAAGGAGGTAGACCAGTCCAGGCAGGAGTTTGTGTCAAATGTTTCCCATGAGTTAAAGACGCCCATTACATCCATCCGCGTGCTGGCTGACTCCCTCATGAGTATGGAGGAGGTGCCGGTGGAGCTGTATCGGGAGTTTATGGAGGACATATCCGATGAGATTGACCGGGAAAGCAAGATAATCGATGATCTGCTGGCCCTGGTAAAGATGGATAAATCCGAGGCGGAGATCAATCTGTCCCAGGTGGATATTGTGGCTCTGGTAAAGCAGATCTTAAAGAGGCTTAGGCCCATTGCCAACCGGCGGAAAGTGGAGCTTATTTTGGAGAGCATCCGGGGGGTCACTGCCGATGTGGATGAGATGAAGCTGTCCCTTGCCATCAGCAATCTGGTGGAAAATGCTATCAAGTACAATTCCATGGAAGGATGGGTGCGGGTTACGGTGGATGCGGATCACAAATTCTTCTATGTAAAAGTGGCGGATTCAGGCATCGGAATTCCGGAGGAGGAACAGGACCGGATCTTTGAACGGTTTTACAGGGTGGACAAGGCCCGCTCCCGGCAGACAGGAGGGAGCGGGCTGGGACTGGCCATAACCCGCCGGGTGGTGCTGATGCACAAGGGAGCTATCCGTTTAAGCAGCAAGGAGGGGGAGGGAAGTACCTTTACTTTGCGGATACCGCTTAATTATATTGCATGATTGTTCTGTGCTGTTATGAACAGAAAGGATACTGAGGATACAAAATGAAATGGTTAAGGATATGGCTGTCATTGCTGGTTGTTCTTTTGCTGGCGGGCTGCGGGAGAACGGGAACTCCTCTGGAAGAGGGAGAGACCATGTATCAGATCTATTATCTGAATGGCGCCATGACCCGTCTGGTCCCTCAGGAATACCGTACCAAGGAACAGGACACGGATCTTTTGATTCAGGAAATGATGGACCGGTTTTTGAAGGTTCCGGCAGATCTGGACTGTCAGGGAGCACTGTCGGAAAAGGCCACCTATCAGGGCTACAAACAGGAGGACATGGTTTTATATCTGTATTTTGACAGCGGCTATGGGGCCATGCAGCCGGGGCGGGAGATTTTGTGCCGGGCAGCTCTTGTGCGCACCTTGACTCAGGTTCCGGGAATCGATTATATTTCCATCTATTCCGGGGATCAGCTCCTTATGGATACCAAGGGAATGCCGGTGGGAATGTTGTCTGCCTCAGATTTTGTGGACAGCATCAGCGATGTAAATGCATACGAGCGGACAGAACTGACCTTATATTTTACAGACGGAATCGGTGAGGAGCTTTTTGCGGAGAAGCGGGAAGTGGTTCACAATATTAATACTTCCGTGGAAAAGGTGATTTTGGAGGAGCTTTTAGGCGGACCCAGACAGCCAGGGCTGGAGCCTACGCTGGATCCGAGCATCCGGCTTTTAAATGTCTCCACCAATGAAAATGTATGTTATCTGAATTTTGACGGGGCATTTTTAAATAACCCGCTGGAGGTAAAGGACTATATTCCCATCTATTCCATTGTAAATTCCCTGTCAGAGCTGTCTTCCGTAAGCCGGGTGCAGATCAGCATCAACGGGGTGCAGAACGTGAAATTTCGTGACTCCATCGAGCTCAATACCATGTTTGAGCGCAATCTGGACTATATCGGGGAGGGAGGCGGACAGACAGAAGTAAAGCCATTGGAGGCAGTGGAGGAGGAATAAAGGATAAAACGGCCGCTTTTGATATTGACAGCAGGATTCGTACTTGGAGAGGCGTTTGGCCTGCTGAAAATTGTGGCGGTGGAGATGGCATTGACAGTGACGCTGGTATTCGGGCTGGCGCTGTTATTGTGCCTTATAGTTGAAGAAGCGGGAGCCGGTGAGAGAGAGAAAGCCATCCGGCAGGCAGAAAAAGTCAAAAGCAATTCCCAGGCAATAAGAGCTTACAGCAGATGGCTTCTTCTGGCACTGTTTTTTCTCGGCGGCGGTATTTTGCGGGGAAGACAGGCTGTAGAGTGGAGCAGAAGGGAACAGGCCCTCCTGCTTGACGGGGAGCGGGGGACAGTTTTTGGAACATTGTGCTCTGTTAAAAAAAGCGGAGATTACCAGATTCTGATATTGGAGGATTGTTCTGTTGAGAGACGAGCATCTTTTGCAGAAGCCTCTGAAGAAAAAAACGAAGAGTCCCATAAGCTGACTCGGATACAGATCTATCTGAAGGATAAACCATTGAGGGAGTTAGGGCGGCAGCCGGGAGCCGGAAATCAGTCAGAGAGGGAGTTGGGGCCTAGGCTGGGAGCCAGGATTCGGGCAGAGGGTGAGTTCAGAAGCTTTGAGGGAGCCAGAAATCCGGGAGAATTTGATTACAGGCTGTATTACTGCTCTCTGGGGCTGAATTACCGGATGTTTGCAGATTCCTGCCAGGAGGTAAGGGCCGGGCGCCGGTGGCCCCGCGAGCTTTTGCGCCGGTGGTCTGAATATGGGAGCCGGATGCTTGAGGCGGTATGTGATTTTCGGGATGCTGGAATTTTCCGGGCGGCCATTTTGGGGGATAAATCTGGTCTTGACAGGGAAATTCAGAAGCTGTATCAGAGAAACGGTATTGCTCATCTGCTGGCCATCAGTGGCCTTCATCTGTCCCTCATAAGTACGGCTGTCTATGGAAGCCTGCGAAAAGCGGGAACAGGATATAAGAGAGCAGGGATTTTTGGGGGACTGATACTGACCGGATATGCGGTGATGACGGGGGCGTCCCCTTCTGTGGTTCGGGCTTTGATCATGGTTCTTTGCAGCTTTGTGGCTGCCTGGATGGGGAGAACCTATGATCTTTTTTCGGCCATGGGGCTGGCAGCCATTCTTATTTTATGGGATAATCCCTATCAGCTGCTGCAGGGCGGCGTGCAGCTTTCCTTCGGAGCGGTGGCAGCTGTCGGAAGCCTTGCGGATATGGAAAGGGAGCCGGGCCGGGGAAAATTTTCAGAGATTTTTGGGGCCGGCATGGCTATGCAGCTTGTGACCCTTCCGATTATTCTCTATCACTTCTTTCAGATACCTGCTTATGGTATATTTTTAAATCTTCTTGTTGTTCCTTTGATGGGGATTGTGATTGCCTCCGGTGCGGCCGGGATTTTGCTTGGGAGTTTTTGCCTGCCTCTTGGGAAATTTGCAGCAGGAAGCGGACATGTGATTTTAAGGGTCTATGAATGTCTGTGCAGAGTGTGGGATAAGCTGCCAGGAAGCAATCTGATTCTGGGACGTCCCGCCCTGTGGCAGATTTGGATCTATGCAGGGCTTTTGGCAGCTGCCGGATGGCAGCAAAAGAGAGGCGGCCGGCGAAGGTGCCTGGCTTTTGCTGCGGTGGCCCTTCTTTTTCTGCTGCCGCTTCCGGTTCGGGGGATGGAGGTCACCTTTCTGGATGTGGGACAGGGCGATGGGATCTGCATCCGCGCCGGCACAAGGACAATCCTGGTGGACGGCGGAAGCACGGATCAAAAAGGTCTGGGAGAGAACCGGCTGGAGCCTTTCTTAAAAAGCCGGGGGATTTCGGCGATTGATTTTGCTATCGTCAGCCACGGAGATCAGGACCATATCAGCGGACTGGTGTATCTGATGGAAGAAAGTCCGATTCGTATAAAATGTCTGGTGCTTCCGGCAGCGGGCAGGGGAGATGAGGCCTATGACCGTCTGGAGTATCTTGCAGGGACCCGGGACTGCCCGGTGCTTTGGATGGGGCGGGGAGACCGGATTTCCATGGGAAAGCTGGACATATACTGCCAATACCCTGAAAAAGAAGACAGAGCGGATGATGAGCCAAAGGCAGTAAAGGACCGCAATGAACATTCTCTGGTGCTGCAGGTAAGCTATGGAGATTTTTACATGCTTCTTACGGGGGATATGAGCAAAGAAGGGGAGGAGAGGCTTCTGGCCATGGAAGCAGAACAAGAAAAAGAACATACTGAGGAATCCCTTAAAAATATTCAGGTTCTCAAGGTGGCCCACCATGGATCCCCCTATTCCACCACCCGTTCCTGGATTGAGACTTTAAAGCCCCGGTGGGCTGTGATTTCCTACGGAAAAGACAACTCCTATGGCCATCCCGGAAAAGAGGTATTAAAAGCCTTATCAGAAAATAATGTGCAGATTTTAGAGACTGCAAAATGTGGCGCGGTTATTTTGCGAACAGATGGCCATAAAAAATTAATAATATCCATTTTCAAACAGTAAAAAATGTGATAGAATCAGAAGGTAAATGTAAGGAGGTCTCCCGGTTTGGGAAGTCCGGAAAGGAGTATTTATGGATTATCAGAATATGGATCAGTATTATGGAGCTTACGGGGCAACGCAGGAGTATGAGCCGCTTAGCCGCTATACTGCCAAGACTTTTGGATGGATGTGCGCGGGGCTTTTGATAACATTCCTTGTGGCCATTACCGCTTACCTCAGCAATCTGATTTGGTATGTGTTTGCCGTTCCCTACGCGGTGCTGATCTTGGGGATCGCGGAGGTAGCGGTGGTTTTATACATGTCATCTCAGATTCATAAGGTGTCTGTAGGGACAGCCAGGGCGCTGTTTCTCACTTACGCGGTGCTGAACGGAGTTGTGTTCTCTGCCTATTTTTTGATTTATGCATTTCCCAGCCTGGTGTTTATATTCGGAGCCACGGCACTGTTTTTTGGAATAATGGCGGTGATTGGATATACTACCCGGGCGGATTTAAGCAATCTGCGCAACTTTTTGACAGGCGCCCTGGTATTTCTTTTGGTGTTCTGGGTGGCTGCCATGTTTATTAATCTGCAGCGGTTTGAGATTGTGGCATGTACGGTGGGAATCTTTATTTTCTTAGTATTCACCGCATATGATACCCAGAAGATTCGTGCTTATCATCAGGCTTACTCTCATGATCCTGAGATGGCAAGAAAAGCGTCTGTGTTTTCTGCTTTGCAGCTGTATCTGGATTTTATCAACCTGTTTATTTATCTGCTTCGGGTTTTGGGCAGAAGGAAATAATGACAGAGGACGCGTTCCGGAAGGGACGCGTTTTCTGCATGCCGCAAAAGAAGGCTTGCTGCCAAAGCAGCACGCGGGCTGCTCGGTGAGCAGGGGATAAACCGTTTCTGCTCGGCTTACGGCATAGATTTGAGAAAGGGTATAGGATTGAGATGCAGGTTTTAAATCAGGATATAAAGGAAGGCGCCTTTAAGCCCGTATATCTTATTTACGGGGAGGAGGAGTTTTTAAAAAACAGCTACAAAAACAAGCTAAGGACTGCCATTGTGGGAGATGACCCAATGAATTTTTCCCGTTTTGAGGGAAAGGGGCTGGATATAGATGAACTGATTCGTCTGGCAGACACCATGCCGTTTTTTGCGGAGAGAAGGCTGATTCTGGTGGAGGACAGCGGATTTTTCAAAGGCGCTCAGGAGGCCCTTAACGGATATCTTCCGTCCATGCCAAAGAGTACCTGCCTTCTGTTTGTGGAGAGAGAGGTGGATAAGCGGGGAAAGCTCTACAAAAAGGTCAAAGCCATGGGCTATGCGGCTGAGATGGCAAGGCAGAATGTATCGCAGCTGAGCAAATGGGCGGGGGCTATTCTGGCAAAGGAAGGAAAAAAAATCACCGGACACACCATGGAGCTGTTTCTTGGCATGACAGGTGACGATATGGAAAATATCCGGATGGAGTTAGAGAAGCTGATTGCCTATACCTTAGGCAGGGATGTGATCACGGATGAAGATGTGGAAGCAGTCTGTACTGTCCGGGTCAGCAACCGTATTTTTGAGATGGTGGCTGCCATTGTAAACAGGCAGACAAAAAAGGCCATGAATCTGTATGAGGATCTGCTGACCTTAAAAGAGCCGCCGATGCGGATTTTATTTCTCATTGCCCGCCAGTTTAACCAGCTTCTTCAGGTGGGGGAACTGATGGAAAAGGGCATGGATAGGAGCGCCATTGCCTCAAGGCTGAAGCTGCAGCCCTTTGTGGTGGGAAAAGTCATGCCTCAGGCCCGCCAATTTTCCAGAGAGCAGATTCTTTCCTATGTGAATCTGTGCGTGGAGGCGGAGGAAGCCGTAAAAACGAGCCGGCTTTCCGACCGCCTGGCCGTGGAGCTTTTGATTACAAAAAAATACTGACCCGGGCTTTTTGCCTAATTTCTTCTAATTCTCCTTGTCAACAGGCTTATCTGGCGGTGTGTTGGCAACAGAGGGGTCGATTCCCAGCTTGGGAGTGATGGTGGTGTCCAGCCGAAATTCAATTATATCTTCCACAGGACAGTTTAAAATGGTGCACAGCACGTCCAGAGTGTGAGTGGATACGTAGGAATTTTTCTTTAACCGGCCGATCTGCCCGGCACTAAAGCCATAATATTTAATCAGACGGTACTGGCTGATGCCTTTGGTTTTCATAGTCTCCCAGAGACGGTCATATATTATCATTTGCTTCACCTCTGCTCTTATTAAACCAGCATTATCCGTTAATGTATATTATCCATAAATGGATATGATATGCGGGTAAAAAAAGAGCACACCAGAGGTTTTGGCTGATCGGCCCTCATTATGGGGGCTTGTGTACAAAAAAAGCTCCTCTCCGGCACACCTTCCGGACAGAAGCTTTTTCTATTTAAGTCTATAAATTCAATCAGGCGATGGCGTTTACTGACTTTGACAGGCGGGACACCTTTCTGGAAGCGGTATTTTTGTGATACACGCCCTTGGTGCAGGCCTTATCAATCTCAGAGATCGCAGCGGTCAGACAAGCCTGAGCAGCAGCCTTGTCGCCGGCAGCCACGGCGGCATCCACTTTCTTGCAGGCAGTCTTTACTTTGGAACGAATCGCCTTATTTCTTGCGGCTTTGGTCTCGTTTACTAAGATCCTCTTTTTTGCAGATTTAATATTTGCCAATCTGTTCACCTCCGATATTTAAATATTTATAATCGCTGGTTTGCATCAAAGTCTGGACACGGACAGTTCAATGTAAACATACTGTTTTATTCTAGCGAATCCCGATAGAATTGTCAATACATATTTTGGGAGATTTTGAAGAAAACTGTTACTGCAGAAGGAGGGAATCAAATATGGCAAAGGACTATGTGATTGAGAAGGAAAAACCGGATTTTGAGGTAAGGACGGATCTGGCCCTGGAGGAGCGGGAAAGCTGTCCGGGGGACGGAGGAGAGATTGCGGGAGTGTCTCTGCGGGAGTGGAAGGAGGAGAAAAGCCAGGTAAAGCTGACGGAAGTAAAGATTTTAGATGAAAACGGAGCCAGAGCAATGGGAAAGCCCCAGGGAACCTATCTGACCCTGGAAGCGGATCAGATGGCCCAGAAGGACGAGGACTATCATGAGCTGGTTTCAGAGGAGCTGGCAAAGCATATCCGACAGCTGATAAGAGACATAACGGGAGAGGAGAGGGAAAACTCTCTGAAAATTTTAGTGGTAGGTCTGGGAAATCCATCGGTGACGCCGGATGCCTTAGGACCCAAGGCAGTCGGTCATCTCCAGGTGACGCGTCATCTGGATCAGCAGTACGGAGAGGGCTTTTGCCGGAAGCGGGGCCTTCCTGTTTTAAGCGGAATCGTTCCCGGGGTAATGGCTCAGACCGGCATGGAGACGGCAGAAATTCTCCAGGGGATTATCGGGGAAACCAGGCCGGATCTGCTGATTGCCATTGATGCCTTAGCGGCCCGCAGCATCCGCAGGCTGGGCACCACCATCCAGCTGACGGATACGGGGATCCATCCGGGCTCGGGAGTGGGGAATCACCGGCACAGTCTGACCAAAGAGAGCTTGGGGATTCCGGTGCTGGCAATCGGAGTGCCCACAGTGGTGGGGGCGGCAGCCATTGTCCACGACACGGTAAACACCATGATCGAGACATTGTCCGTCAGCATGTCAACTAAGGGAATGGGGGATTTTGTTCAGGAAATGTCGCCGGATGAGCAGTACGATCTGATTCGGGAGCTTTTGGAGCCGGAATTTGGAAGTCTCTATGTGACGCCTCCCAATATTGATGAGCTGGTGGGCCATTTAAGCTTTACCATCTCCGAGGGAATTCATCAGGCAGTGTTTCCGTAATTGGTTGTAAACCCATAAATTCTATGATATGATATTTCTGACCTGTGTACCGGCAGCCGTTTGGGCAGTCTGAACGGTTGTCGGTCATTCCGTTTACATAATTAAAGGAGATCGTTTATGAAGTGGACAAAATTCACCTTACATACCACCACGCAGGCCGTGGACCTGGTCAGCTGCATGCTGGATGAGATCGGGATTGAGGGGATTGAGATTGAGGACAACATCCCTTTGTCCGAGGCAGATACCAAGGGGATGTTTATTGACATTTTGCCGGAGCTTCCGCCGGATGACGGCACGGCCAGGGTCAGCTTTTATCTGGAGGATCCGGCCGGGATTGAGAATACCCTTAAGCAGGTGGAGGAAGGCCTTCTGGATTTGCGGCAGTTTGTGGATGTGGGTCAGGGAACCATCGTCATGTCAGAGACCGAGGATAAGGATTGGATCAACAACTGGAAGCAATATTTTAAACCCTTTACGGTGGACGATATTCTGATCAAGCCTACCTGGGAGCCGGTCCCGCCGGAGCATGCAGACAAGCGGCTGATTCAGATTGACCCGGGGACGGCCTTTGGCACCGGTATGCATGAGACCACTCAGCTGTGTATCCGTCAGCTTCGCAAGTATATAACCGAAGGCTCCTCTGTTCTGGATGTGGGAACCGGCAGCGGGATTTTGGGAATTGCTGCTTTAAAGCTGGGGGCCGGACAGGTGTTTGGAACGGATCTGGATGAAAATGCCATTTGCGCGGTAAAGGAGAATCTTAAAGCAAACCAGATACCAGAGAAACAGTTTAAGGTGGTTCAGGGAAATATTATCGATGAGGAAGCCATTGGGAGAGAGGCGGGGCAGGCGTGCTATGATATTGCTGTGGCCAACATTCTTGCACCGGTTATTATCCTCTTACAGGGTGTGATCTGCCGCCATTTGAAGGAGGGAGGGATCTTTATTACCTCCGGCATCATCAACACCAAGGCAGAGGAGGTCCGGGCGGCCATAAAGGCCAACCAGGAGCTGGAGCTTATAGAGACTGCCAGTCAGGGAGACTGGGTGTCTGTCACTGCCAGGAAAAAAAGGAAGAGCTGACAGGCCTTTTAAGGAAGAGGGAGAGGAAGCAATGCATCATTTTTTTGTGACGCCGGCTCAGGTGCGGGACGGGTGCTGCTACATTACCGGCCAGGATGTGAACCATATCCGGAATGTGCTGCGGATGAAGACAGGGGAGCAGATTGCCGTCAGGGACGGGGTTTCCAGAAATTACATCTGCAGGATAGAAGGTCTTGAGCAGGATCAGATCCGCGCCCGCGTTGTGGACGAGGAGGAGGGAAGCGAGCTTCCGGCCCGAATCTGTCTTTTTCAGGGGCTTCCCAAGGGTGACAAGATGGACTGGATTATCCAGAAGGCGGTGGAGCTGGGAGTGTACCGGATTGTGCCTGTGGCAACCAGAAGATGTGTGGTGAAGTTGGACAAAAAGAAGGCGGAGGCCAAGGCGCGGCGATGGAATACCATTGCGGAGAGCGCGGCAAAGCAGTGCGGCCGCACGGTTCTTCCCCAGGTGGAACCGGTGGTGGAATTTTCTCAGGCGTGTGCCATGGCCGGACAGATGGATCGGGGATTGATTCCCTATGAATTGGCTGAGGGAATAGAAAAAACCAAAGAAATCTTAAGAGGGCTTGCTCCCGGCATGGAGATAGGGATTTTGATCGGCCCGGAGGGCGGATTTGATGTGGAAGAGGTGGAGGCGGCAAAGGCAGCCGGAATATGCCCGGTGACCTTAGGGAAGAGAATCCTTCGGACAGAGACCGCAGGCATGGCCGCCTTGTCAATTTTGATGTTTCATCTGGAGACCGGATGAGACTTGGGAAGGAAAAGAAAAAGTGGAAGCATATTTTGACAATTCGGCGACTACACGTGTTTTGGACAGTGTGAAGGAGATCGTCATAAGGACCATGACGGAGGACTATGCCAATCCGGCCGCCAGACACAAGAAGGGAATGGAAGCGGAACAGTATATCCGCCAGGCCCGCGCGGAGATAGCAAGAACCTTAAAGGTGCAGGACAAGGAGATTCTCTTTACTTCCGGCGGTTCTGAGTCCAACAATCTGGCGCTGATCGGAGGCGCTCTGGCCAATCAGAGGGCGGGAAAGCACATAATCAGCACTGCCATTGAGCATCCGTCCGTGTATAATCCCATGGAATATTTGGAGGAGCTGGGATTTGAGATAACCTTTCTTCCCGTGGACCGGGACGGACATATTTCTCTTAAGGAATTATCGGATTTTGTTCGCCAGGACACTATTTTGGTGTCGGCTATGTATGTGAATAATGAGGTGGGAGCCGTGGAGCCGGTGGACGAGATTTCACGGGCCATAAAGGAGAAAAATCCGCGGACCCTCTTTCATGTGGATGCCATTCAGGCCTACGGAAAATATCTCATTCGTCCCCAAAAACAGGGAATCGACCTTCTGTCTGTCAGCGGTCATAAGATCCACGGGCCAAAGGGCGTGGGATTTTTGTATATCCGTGACGGGGTGAAAATAAAACCCATGATCTACGGCGGCGGACAGCAGAACAATATGCGTTCCGGAACGGAGAACGTGCCGGGAGTGGCAGGCCTGGGAGTGGCGGCCCGGGAAATGTACACGGATCACAAGGAGAAGGTGGAACACTTAACAGAGCTAAAAGACTATATGACCGACTGCTTAGAGCAGATGGAGGGGGTTAGAGTCAACAGCAAACGTGGGGATGAAAGCGCGCCCCAGATCGTCAGCGCCAGCTTTGAGGGAGTGCGCGGCGAGGTGCTGCTTCACGCTCTGGAGGAGCGGGGAATCTACGTGTCCTCCGGTTCTGCATGCTCCGCCCATCATCCGGGAGTCAGCGGAACCCTAAAGGGGATCGGCCTTCCCCAAAATCTTCTGGAGTCCACCATAAGATTCAGCTTTGGCATGTTTAATAAAAAGGCCGAGATTGATTACTGCACAGAGGTGCTAAAGGAGCTTCTCCCGGTTCTTCGGAGATATTCCCGCAGATAAAAAGGATCGGGACAGCAGATGGGTAACAGTATATCAGGCGTGGGGAAAGGATCGGAGGAAAAATCATGGTATATCAGTCATTTTTAATAAAATATGCAGAGATCGGGACAAAGGGGAAAAATCGTTACTTGTTTGAAGATGCCCTGATTCACCAGATCAAGAACGCCTTAAAGAAGGTGGAGGGATCCTTTTTAGCGTCCAAGGAATCCGGGCGGATCTATGTGCAGGCCATGAGCGATTACGATTATGATGAGGTTATTGAGGCTCTTAAGCATGTTTTTGGCATTGCCTGGATTTGTCCCATGCTTCAGATCGAGGACAAGGATTTTGAGCACTTAAAGGAGACGGTGGTAAGCTATGTGGATGAGGTGTATCCGGACAAGCATTTCACCTTTAAGGTGGAAAGCCGGCGGGCGGACAAGCAGTATCCCATCCACTCAGAGCAGATGAATTGTGATTTGGGAGAGGTGATCTTAAAGGCATTTCCAGAGACAAGGGTAAATGTCCACACGCCGGATGTGCTCCTTCGGGTGGAGATCCGCAAGGTGGTCAATATTTATTCTCTGATGATTCCGGGACCCGGAGGAATGCCTGTGGGAACCAACGGAAAGGCCATGCTTCTTTTATCCGGCGGAATAGACAGTCCGGTGGCAGGATATATGATTGCCAAGCGGGGAGTGAAGATTGACGCGGTATATTTTCACGCGCCGCCCTATACCAGCGAGAGAGCCAAGCAGAAGGTGATGGATCTGGCAAAACAGGTGGCCCGGTATTCCGGACCGATTCCTCTTCATGTGGTGAATTTTACGGACATTCAGCTTTATATTTACGACAAATGTCCCCATGAGGAGCTGACCATCATCATGCGGCGGTACATGATGCGGATTGCCGAGAGGATTGCCGGCAAAACCGGCGGACTGGCGCTGATCACCGGGGAGAGCATCGGGCAGGTGGCTTCCCAGACGGTTCAGTCCTTAGCATCCACCAATGAGGTCTGCACCATGCCGGTGTTTCGGCCGCTTATCGGCTTTGACAAGCAGGAGATTGTGGATATTTCCCAGAAAATAGGCACCTTTGAGACCTCCATACAGCCGTATGAGGATTGCTGCACCATCTTTGTGGCAAAGCACCCGGTGATCAAGCCCAATTTGGAAAGAATCCGCAAATCAGAGGCCGGACTGGCAGAGAAAATCCATGAGCTGGTGGAGACAGCCATTGACACGGCAGAGATGATATGGTGCGATTAACTGGTTCTGCCGGAAGAGGCAATGGAAGTGGACAAAAAGCCGAACAGAAAAAAGACGCTTCCGCACAGAGGGGAAGCGTCTTGTATGCTCCGGTTGTTCTACTGAATAATGTAGGGGGCCAGCGTATCTAAGATCTCGTCAATGCCGGCCTCCGCGTGGATATTTAAGTCAATGGGCTTTGATAAGTCCAGGCTGAAAATGCCCATAATGGACTTGGCATCGATCACATATCTGCCGGACACCAGATCAAAATCAACATCATACTTGGTCAGATCGTTTACAAAGGATTTTACTTTATCAATAGAATTGAGTGAAATACGGACTGTCTTCATGTACAAACCTCCTTAAATGGATACTTTTCATTATTATAGTAGCATGGGGATATTCTTCCCTTCTCTGCCTCATAACAATACTACTCAGATATGGAAGAAAAGTCAATAGAAAGTTTTATAATAAAAACATTAAAAAAACGTTACAGTCCACATCGGGCGAACCTACGATGCTTCTTGTTCCGCGTAAGCCGGACAAGAAGATGCCCCCCGTGAACGGTAACAAAAAAACAGTAACATTTGTTGCACATGAGGAGGACCGATATGAGAAAAGCAGCACTTCACAATCTGGGATGTAAGGTAAACGCCTATGAAAGTGATGCCATGCAGCAGCTTTTGGAGAAGGCCGGATATGAGATCGTGCCTTTTCGGGAGAAGGCGGATGTATATATTGTCAACACCTGCTCCGTGACAAACATTGCGGACCGGAAATCCCGGCAGATGCTGCACCGGGCAAAGAGTCAGAATCCGGACGCGGTGGTGGTGGCGGCAGGCTGCTATGCCCAGTCCGCGGCCGGGGAGCTGAAAAAAGACCTGTCCGTGGATTTGATTATAGGAAATAACAAAAAAGGGGAGCTAGTCTCCATTTTGGATCAATACTTTTTGAAGAGAGAAAAGGCAGGGGAGCATCTGATTGACATTGGCGGCACCCGGGAGTATGAGCCACTGCATATTGACCGGACAGCAGGTCATACCCGGGCCTTTATCAAGGTTCAGGACGGGTGCAACCAGTTCTGCAGCTATTGTATTATCCCCTATACGCGGGGGAGAGTCCGCAGCCGCAGGCCTGAGGATGTGGAAGAGGAGGTGCGTTTGCTGGCAGCGGCCGGATACCAGGAGATCGTACTGACAGGGATTCATCTGAGCTCTTACGGAATGGATTTTTCGGAAAAAAACGGTCTGCTCAGACTGATTGAGCGGCTACATCCCATAGAGGGCATAAGACGCATCCGCCTAGGCTCCTTAGAGCCGGGAATCATCACGGAGGAGTTTGCCTTTGCTCTGGCGGGGCTTTCTAAGATCTGCCCCCATTTTCATTTGTCCCTGCAAAGCGGATGCGATGAAATCCTAAAGCGGATGAACCGGCATTACACGGCTGCCGGGTATGAAGAGCGGTGCCGGCTTCTCAGAAAGGCCTTTGACAATCCGGCCATCACCACGGATGTGATTGCAGGCTTTCCCGGAGAGACAGAGGAGGAATTTGCCCGGACAAAGGCATTTTTAGAGGCAATCCATTTTTATGAAATGCATATTTTCAAGTATTCCCGCCGTTCCGGAACCCGGGCCGCCTCCATGCCGGACCAGATTCCCGAGCCTGTGAAGACACGGCGCGGCGAGGAGCTTTTAAGGCTGGAGAAAAAAATGTCTCTGGAATACCGCCTGCGCTTTGTGGGAAAGCCTCAGCAGGTGCTTTTGGAGGAGGAGACAAGGATAGAAGGCCGGCCCTGTCTGGTGGGCCATACAAGGGAATACGTGAAGGTGGCGGTTTTAAAAACAGAGGGAGATCCTCTTTGCCGACCCAATGTCATAACGGAAGTAGTGCCAAAGCAAATGCTGACGGAAGAAATCCTGTTTTAAGGCTGTCTTAAGAAATATTTCTCTTGCCGAATCGAACAAA
>CAJUHR010000032.1 GCA_910586255.1 uncultured Lachnospiraceae bacterium
CCGGATTATCAAGGATTCGCGCCAGGAAGGTTCTGGTGAAATAATTGTTTTCCTGAGCCCGTGTTTTCTTCTTGGTATAGCCATGCTGATTCAGATAATTGCAGATGGAGTCCAACCCCATATCTTCATGAACATATTTCTGGAAGATGATCCTGACCACTTCTGCAGCCTCCGGATCAATTGTGATGGTGTCGTTCTCCTTATCAAGATTGTAACCAAATGGAGCTTGTCTGCCATTCCATTTTCCTTCACGAGCTTTCTGCTTTCGGCCTTCCATCATCTGGACCAGAATATTCTCACGTTCGATCTCAGCTACAGCAGATAATACTGTGATTGTAAGCTTTCCGGAATCCTTCGATGAATCAATGCCATCCTCAACGCATATCAGATTAACGCCAAAGTCTTGAATATACTGAAGGGAAAACAAAGTAACTATTCCGACAAAGGTAATCACAGGCGTAAACACCAGATGGAGCTATGCGAATGTCTGGGATCCGAAGAGCATCAACGGCGGCGCTCCGAAGTACAGCGTATCACTCATCATTCCGAAGTCCGATACCGCTACGGTCGCAAAGATCAAGGCAGCCATCCAGGCAGCCTATGAGGAAGGCCAGAGCAAGCTGAAGGGCAACGGCAAGTCCGTTCCTGCCCTCTCCGCTATCAAGACACCTCTCCGCGACGGTGATCTGGAGAGACCGGATGATGAGGCTTACAAGAACGCATACTTCATCAACGCCAACAGTGCAACGGCTCCCGGCATCGTGGATGCGGACAGACAGCCGATCCTGGAGCGCTCCGAAGTGTACTCCGGCGTGTACGGCAGAGCCAGCATCAACCTGTATGCCTTCAACAGCAACGGCAATAAGGGTATCGCCTGCGGCTTGAACAATCTTCAGAAGATCCGCGACGGTGAACCTCTCGGCGGCAAGTCCAGAGCTGAGGATGACTTTGCAACTGCAGACGATGAGGATGATTTCCTCGACTAATCTGACAACCAATGCAGGTGGCGGCAATACCGCCGCTGCCTGCGACAATCTATAGAAAGAATGAGGTAATAATCATGGAATTTGCAAACAGTGTAGTAACTCTTATTGGTAACATCTTCAGCTGCGGCCTTATCCTGGCTTTCCTGATCGGCGTTATCTATGGCATCCGCTTTATGCTTCAGATCAAGCAGCAGGATAAGGAAGAATATGAACGCAAGAAGGCAAAGGATGAACTGGAACGCAAGGAAACAGAGCTCAGATACCAGAAGATGCTGGAAGACAGACGTTAAACAGACGGGAGGCGGCAGGCACGATCTGCCGCTTCTCTTTTCATGGAAAGGACAATGATGATGAAAGAAATGTCAATCGACTTAGAGACTTACAGCGACGTGAACATCACTAAGTGCGGTGCTTACAAGTACGCTGAGTCTGAAGAATTTGAGATACTGCTCTTCGGAGTCTCAGTGGATGGCGGACCCGTCATGGTATATGACCTTGCCTGCGGCGACACCATCCCGGAAAAGATCCTTGCAGCATTATCTGATGAGAATGTAACCAAGTGGGCTTTCAACGCTTCCTTTGAGCGCATCTGTCTCTCCAACTGGCTTAAGAAACATCGCCCGGAATACTTCACCGGCTACAGTATCCCGGAGGATCCTGCCGGCCAGTATCTGGATCCAGCATCCTGGAAATGCACCATGATCTGGTCAGCCTATATGGGACTGCCGCTTTCGTTGGAAGGTGTCGGGGCCGTCCTGAAGCTGCAGGATCAAAAGCTGAAGGAAGGCAAAGACCTGATCCGCTACTTCTGCAGTCCCTGCAAACCGACCAAAAGCAATGGCGGACGCACCCGGAACCTTCCGGAACACGATCCGGAGAAGTGGTCACTCTTCAAATCCTACAATAAACGCGATGTGGAAGTAGAAATGGCGATACAGAAGCGCCTGTCCAAATATCCTGTCCCGGACTTCATCTGGGATGAATATCATCTCGATCAGGAAATCAACGACAGAGGTATCGCCCTGGATATGGATGTGGTGGAGAACGCCATCACCTTTGATGAACGCTCCAAAGCTGCCCTCTCCGAAACCATGCAAGATATCACCGGCGTGGAGAATCCGAACAGTGTGATGCAGATGAAAGCCTGGCTCTCTGAGAACGGTGTAGAAGCAGAATCTCTCGGAAAGAAGGATGTGGCAAAGTTGATCGATGATACTGACGGTCAGGTGGAAGAAGCACTCCGGCTCCGTCTGCAGCTGGCAAAATCATCCGTGAAGAAATACCAAGCTATGCAGAATGCTGTCTGCAGGGATGGCAGAGCCCACGGCATGTTCCAGTTCTACGGAGCCAACCGCTCCGGCAGATGGGCAGGCAGACTGATCCAATTACAGAACCTTCCGCAGAATCACATGCCGGATCTCGCAGAAGCCAGAGCCATTGTGAGAGCCGGAGATTACGATACCCTGCAGCTGCTCTATGATGATATCCCGGATACACTGTCACAACTGATCCGGACAGCCTTCGTGCCCCGTCCCGGATATAAATTCATCGTCAGTGACTTCTCAGCCATCGAAGCCAGAGTGCTGGCCTACCTTGCCGGTGAGACCTGGCGTTCCAAGGTATTTGCAGAAGGAAAAGATATCTACTGTGCCTCTGCCAGCCAGATGTTTGGCGTCCCGGTTGAAAAGCACGGTATCAACGGCAATCTCCGTCAGAAAGGCAAAATCGCAGAATTGGCTCTCGGTTACGGCGGCAGTGTCGGAGCACTGAAATCAATGGGAGCCTTGGAAATGGGACTGACTGAAGAAGAACTGCAGCCGCTGGTCAACTCCTGGCGGAACTCCAATCCGATGATCACCGCATTCTGGTGGGATATTGATCGTGCGGTCAAGACCACCATCACGCAGCGCATCCAGACTGAAGTACGCAAAATCCGCTTCTTCTATAAAAGCGGCATGCTCTTCATCAAGCTCCCGTCAGGTCGTATGCTCTCCTATGTGAAGCCCCGCATCGGAGAAAACCAGTATGGCGGCGAATCTGTAACCTATGAAGGAGTCGGTTCCACAAAAAAGTGGGAACGTATCGAATCCTACGGTCCAAAGTTCGTGGAGAATATCGTCCAGGCCGTCAGCCGCGACATCCTCTGCTACGCCATGAAGACTCTCCGGCACTGCTTCATCGTCGGTCACGTTCATGATGAGCTTATCATCGAATGCAGCCCTGCTGTTGATCTGAATGTCATCTGCAAACAGATGGGAAGATCTCCGGACTGGATGCCGGACATCCTGCTCCGCGCCGACGGCTACGAGACATGTTTTTATAAAAAAGACTGACATGAAAATAGCGGCCTGCCGATTCATCACCGGAGGGCCGCTATACTTGCGCTCTATGGTTAATTCAGCTGAATATCCATCGCATATGCATAGGATATAATCTGTCCCGTCTTTGTAGCATTGTACCCCTTCTCTTTATGGGAATAATCAGAGATTTCCACGGAGCCGAAACTCTTAAACTTTTCATAGATTCGGTTAAGCATTTCTACTTCTGAATCTGAAAGAACACCTTCAGGAACATCACATTCAGGAATCACCTGGTGTTTTTCATATGCTCCATCATATATAACTTCAATATGAGCAAGGTGATCCGCTGCCATCTTCCCCAAGATCATATCAAAATTGTCTGGTACCGGTCCATATGGAAGATGTGCATACCTCAAACCAGAAATAGATATTCCATTTTCCTTATAGAAAACCATATCCGAGTAGTTGAGTAGTTTCATTAGTTTTGTCTTAAGTAACCCTGTGCTTTTATGTGCAAAAAACAGAACCATAGCACAGAGTTTCTCATAGTCAAAGCCTTTGAATCCATTCTCCTCTGATGGAATTCTTGAAAAGAAAATTTCAAAAAAACGTCTACCTGCTCGATACTCTGTATCCTGCTCTAGCTTATCAACAGTATCCAGTAATTTTGCCTTCTGCCTTTCATCGAGAACGATCTCGTTTTCTGTAAGATATGTTCTCATATTTTCAGGCTCACGCAAGAATAACAGAATACTATTATGCGCTTTGTCTTGAATTGATCCATTCTCATATCGGCAGATAGTTTTATCTCCCCAATTCAGGAGTTTTGCAAAGCTTCTCTGGCTAAGCCCATATTGCTCTCTGATCTTTTTAATCTCTTCAGGCAATAAGAGCTTATGTCTTCTTCGGTACTCATTATATGCCCGTATCAGAGTGGCGTTATCAAGCTCTTCACAATAAAACTCTTCACCACACTCTGCACAAACTAATATCTGCGCATCCACTTCAATAGATTCGCCACAAACGTCATATGATTCTCTCTTTGTAATGACCTTTGTTTCAACTTCTCTTCCACATTCCTCGCAATACTTTCTCATTGACGCCACCTCCTTTCCTAAGCAAAATCGTCCTCATGGAACGCAAGACATTTCAAGATATCCTCTCCGTTTTCCTGTACAATTTTTACCTTTACGTAAAACTGCATTCCATCAATGTTCTTCTTGAATTCCCATACGTCGCCAGGACGATTTGGATCGAAATCCTGCTTAGGGCCTTTGTAGTAATCACCGACAACAAGCCCTAAAATCTCATTCTTTGCATCTGCGATTGTAAGACCATGTTGCGCCAATGCTTGCATATTTTTTCTTCTTGGAACAAAATCGTATTTTCCTGCGGACAGCAGCTTCTTAACTTCTGTAAGATAACTGGCGATGTCCGTCGTGCTCGCTTGATTACTCACTCAGTCACCTCCGTGTACTTATATTATACTCAAGGTTCGTAAAAAGTCAAGAAAAATGCGGTCATATGACCGCATTAAGATGAATTACCTTTCTCGTGGCATCCTACACATACCTGTCTTTCCCCAAATTCCTTGATCCATACTGACAAATGCAGCTTTTATGTTTTCTCGATGCACATCCGATGCAGGAACTGCCAGATAATCTCTGACGGAACATCTCGGAAATGTAATCTTCAATATTCTCGATTCTGGCACCCCGGTTATTTCTACAAGCTTTTCGCTGAGCTCACGGAAGTAAGCATCTTCCTGTTTTCTGCTCCGATGGTTATATATCAAAACGCTTTGCTTCTGTCCAATATAATCCGCCACCTCTTCATAAAATGCATACTTTATACTCTTAGCCGATCTTTTTCCGACCGACTTCACCAACATCCCGTTGTCCGGATCCATAAAGACAATATCCAACCCCCTTAATAAATCTAAAGCTCTCTTATGCCATTCGTAACGTCCGGCAACAGTAATCGGTTCACTATAATATCTTGCATCAGGAATAAAATCTCCTCTTTCCAGGCTCTTGATGGAGCGATTATTCGACTTTGCGATCTTTGTCAGCTGCTCTGCCAGCGGAGTATCGCATACCTGTAAATATTCAGGAATTAGATATTTCCCATCTTCCTGCTTATATGTGCCATCCGCTTTTTTCTCTGTATCCATCGGTTCGACACGGTACCAGTTCACTCCGACAGATAATCCCTGAGTCTGCAAAGCTTTGAGCAACCCAATCTTTCCATAATCGCCGATGTCACCGGCATATCTATCCTGCATACAATCACCTACGCAGCTTCCCCGAAGAATTTCTCCGCGATCTCGTTCAATTGGTTTTTGATCATATCGAAATCTCCGTCCAGATTCAACGTTCTCACTCCAATCTGATTTCCGCTCATACGGTATTCTTTCTCAGGATAGATTTCCTCATCTGTCCTTGCATACAGAAGCATCCCTGCGACCTTGTGTGGCTGATCTGCCAGCTCTACTTCTTTGTTCTTTACATAGGTGAATATCTGATACAGGTTTCCGGAATGAAGTGTGTTTTTATCATACTGACGTTGTGTCGTATGTGCATAATACTTCGCGTCAATAATCAGAGTTTTTTCTTCCTTTGTCAGCATTATGTCTGTCTGCATAACCGGAAGCATGTCTCCAAAATCATCATCAAGTTGCCACGGGATCTGAGATGCATTAGCGGTCAGCTCCGGATGCTCTTTTCGATAATATTCCAAAATAAATTTCTCATACAGGCGGTGCATTCTTTGCTCATCTAGGAAATCCATCAGCTTCGTTGTACCATCGGATTGAGTCTGCAACAAACCCTTAAATACAAGATAGCAGATGGAAATTAGCATACGGTATGTCTGATTATTACGGTTATACTGCATATTCCAATTCACAGAATAAAGATCAATAACATTCACGTCCTCAAAGAAAACCATCAGTTTCCTCAGTTCCTTTTTCCTTGATTTGGATATGTCCCCTTTTAACAGAAGAAGAACTGTGGATTTGATGATCCGATTCATAACAGAATTCACGGAAAAATCATCATATGAACAGATCATCTGCTTCTTCAGAAATGTTTGTGTCTTGATAGATTCAGAAATATCCAGTTTTCCGCGAAGTGATGATAAAGCCTCAGTCTGAGGTATGTATTCCTTCCCAAGACCGCGCTTCACCTGAGTGCTGATTCCTCTTGCAAGGATTGCAGCACACAGCTCAGCAGTATTATCAAATTCTTCCGTTGCTATATTCTTATAGCCCTGCTCATTCAGAACCTGAAAAGCATAGGCAAGCATATAGTATATGTTCTGAATTCTTATCACTTAACAGCACTCCTTAGGTTATCGCTCCATTCTTTGACCTTCAGTGGTTCATCAAACCAATACTCCTTCAGCATCGGGATTAGTTCGTATTCAACAATGCTCTGGAGCTTCTCATCAGTCACTTCATCTGGTTCCATATTACAGAAATAGCTATGACCAATGCAGAAGCCTTCACCCAGCGACTCATCCGCTGTAATCTTCTCGTTAAGGCTCTGTACACATCCTACAAGTGCCTCAAACTTTTTATTGTCGAGACTATCTCTATAAGCACGGAATCCTTCTGTGGTAAATCCCGGCTTCAAATCAAAGAATGCAAATCTTCTGCGTAAAGCGTAATCCAGCATTGCAAGGCTTCGATCTGCAGTATTCATCATTCCTATGATGTAAACATTCTCCGGCACGTAGAACATTTCATCACGATACAATAGCTGCAACTTGTTCTTGCTTCCGCGCTTATCGTTCTCAATCAGCATAAAAAGCTCACCGAAAATCTTGCTCAGATTTCCACGGTTGATTTCATCGATGATGAAAAAATACTTATTATCACCGTCTCTCTCAGCCTTCTTACAGAAGTTATAGAAAGCGCCGGTCTTTATATCAAATCCGTCAGCAGAAGGTCTGAATCCCATGATGAAATCCTCATAAGAATAACTTTGGTGAAACTGAACCATCATAACGCGGTCTACATCCTTCACTCCCATAATAGAATATGCGAGACGTTTTGCCACAAAGGTTTTACCCACACCCGGTGCTCCCTGCAGAATGATATTCAGCTTACTGTCGAGTACTCCAACGAGTTTGTAGTAGGATTCTTCATCCATATATACTTCATTCAGGAAGTCTTCAACAGAATATGCCGGATAATCAATAACCTTTGTATCCTCTTCTTCATCCTCATTACCGTCCTCGAAGAATCCTGATATTTTATTCGTAAAATCAGTGTAGTTTGTGACATCTGTCAGAGTCTTCATGGCAAACATTTCATCGCTCTGCCAGCTACCTTTATGAGTCCACTTCACCTTGCGAATATTTGGATACTCTCCATCATGATTATCATCATACTCATAATCCGATTCTACGACTCCGCGTCCAAGGATCTCACTGCGACCACGCTTTGCAAAAATCACATCTCCAGGCTTAATATCATGAACAAATTGCCACACAGCATGTGCAGAATTCTTATATGATGAATCTCCACCGTGAATATCTCTCAACTTCTGAGCCATTTCATCCTTGCTGGCATATGTATTCAGATCACCAAGCTCATCCCAGCCAAGTCCCATAATTCCAGCGGAATAAAAACCTTCCCACATGGAAGCGCCCTCTCCCGGAGCATAAAGCCAATAGTGAACTGTCGCCACATCAGCGTCGCCAAGGGAATTCTTTTCTTTACTCTTCGCTGCATTATCCGCCACGCCGTTCTTGAATATCTCGGAGGCAAGTTCATCCGTCATCTCTACAATCTGCCCCTTATCCGTCAGCGTCCAGATACCATAAACCTTGTTATCTATATAACCTGCCTTTACCAGATAACTTCTTGCAAAAGCCACTTCATTTTCAAACTTGTTGACATTGTTTTTTCCGCGTGTTGCATTTACTTCCTCAGCAGAAAGGTTTTCATTTTCTATTATTTTCTTTCGTGTATCTTCAGGCGTAGCCGATCCTCCCAGATCACGCAGAGCCTGAAGTACAGGTCTGAACCATCTTAGAAAAGCTGCGTTCGACTTCCCGGTTTTAGCTTCTTTTTCCATCTCACTGTTTTCAACAGATACAACCCACGCTTTGTAAGAAAGCTCTGGGAAGGATGAATAGCCATACTCTCCAGAGTCTATTGCAGCTTGGCACTTGTCACGAATAGAAAGATATTTTTCTGCAGCAGGAACTGATTTCAGGCTTTTCATCTCCGCAACAACATTGGCAGATATGTTATCCGGATTACTCATATATTCTCTGTTTCGGGAATCAAGATTGATGAAAGTGTATGGGCGGATCCAGTACAGCCCCATCGTAAGATTCCACCGAACAGCAAACTGAGACTTAACCTGATCATAGGCTAAAATAAATGCAGCTCTGCTCTCTTCAGAATCTCTCTCCGCCAGTTTGATGGCAGTTTCAAATGCAGTCCAAAGATTGTCTATATCGTCATCCTTGCGACGATCATCACCCTCAAACGCATAAAATGTAGCCATCATATTGTTCAGAACAGGGATTCCAGAAAAATCATCCGGAACCTCTGCTGCAATACTGAATTCAGCCTTGATTCCGCCAAGGATGCTTACACGGTTCGCGTCGGTGATACCCTTATTAAACAATCCAAAGATGGTAAAGGGATCAATATCCTTTGGAATATTATCCTTTTCAAGCTTCGGAAGCTTCATTCCAATGTCGGAATACACTTTCTGAAGCTTCTCAATCAGAGAACCCTTGTCTGTTTTGTATTCCAGTAGTTTTGTTGCAAACTCCATATAGAAGCCCACCCATTTGAATTGTTCTGCCATACTACCAGCCTCCTGTTATCTTTCTTACGCCGCCTGCTTATAGTGCGTATAAATATGTTCGTATATAGCCTTCCGGTATGCTTCCAGCCGATCAAACATGCTGTCCGGAATCTCTTCATAAAGCACATTTCTGATCAGAACATCAACTGCTGCCCTGGTCTCCTGCTTATCCGTCCAGTGATCCATACCGGCGATTCTCTCTTTTATTTTCTGAAGCAGGTCTTTGGACATCTTCTTGATCTTATCTATATCGCTCTTCGACAGATTCTCTGAGAAAAGCAGGTCATAAATCGACAGCTCTTCATCACTGGAGAATCCTTCACGGGCGTATCTCTGTTCTTCCTCTGACATACTCTTTGCCAGATCCATGAGCTCCATAAAAGTCTTCTCTATGGTTGTCCGATCCTGCTCCGCATTATAGGTCTCTATGATTCCCATATAACGGACATAGTAATCCACACGTGATGGGTTCACCGCCATCATCTTTGATAAACGTTCCTGCACCAGATCATTCAGGTCTTTGATCATCAGGTTCTTTCTCTTCACCTTTGCGAACTCTGCGGCCAGCAAATCAAAGTCAATCTGACTGATATCAAAGCGTTGGGACTCCACCAGACCTTCGCCTTCCTGATGCTCAATCTCCACATTTTCATTGATGATATGGTTGATCTCCACCATCAGATCCGTCGTATCAATATGTTTGCGTTTTTTCTGCATCTCCCGGAAAATAGCGCAGATAGCATCCGTCTGTTCACGGACATCCTGCGTAATATCATTACGATCAAGATACTTAACAAGTCTGCTGATCTCATTTGCGTATGTATCAAATGATTTCTTAGTCTCCGGATCAGAGCACATTGCTTCCGCTCCGTCCTTAAGCAGAGCCATCTTCTTAAAGTTTTCCGCCTTGATCAGCGCATCCAAATCAAAATCATGCTCTGCCAACAGCTGCTTTGCATCTGCGGCAGCTCTTATGATTTGCTGTATCAGTTCTTCTTTATTGACGGTCGGATCAATTGCATTCCGTCCGTTCTTATTTGCAGTATAGTCATTCAGTGCCTTCTTCAAGGCTCCGACAATACCTATATAGTCGATAATGAGGCCGTTGCTCTTGCCGGCGGCGACACGATTCGCTCTGGCGATCGTCTGCATCAGCGTATGTGCTTTCAGCGGCTTATCCAGATACAGACAAGACAGCGACTTAACATCGAAACCGGTCAGCCACATCGCACAAACGAAAACAACACGGAAATTGCTGTCGGAATCCTTAAATTCCTTATCCAGTTCCCGCTTCTCCATCTTTGTCCTGTGCGGCAGAATATCCAAATTCCACTTCTTAAAGGTCTGAATCTCATTCTGCTCCTGGCTGATGACCACGCACATTTCGGTGTCTTTCATCCATTTCAGCTTCCTGGACAGCTCCATTTGCTCCTGATCAGAAACGGTACTTGCTATCTTCTGTTCAAGTGCTTTGATTTCTTCCTGCCAGTACTCCTGAACGAAGTTATACATACGGACACAAGTGACCTTATTCAGGCATACAAACATGGCCTTGCCTGTAGTCCATAGATCACTGTAATGCCCGACAAAGTCTTTTGCGATAGCACGCAGACGCGGCTCCGCTGTCAGAAGGTGTACTTCCTTCTCGAACTCATGCATCACCTTCTCAGCCTGATCCGGATTCAGATCGGCTTCTTCGATGGCATCCAGGATCTTATCCGTGATATCCGGATTTTTGATTTCCTTGATCTTGTCGCCTCGATTCTCGTAATACAACGGCACGGTAGCTTTATCTTCTACAGCACGCTTAAAATCATATACGGAAATATAGCCACCGAAGGTTCTGGCTGTAATCTCGTTGGATGATAACAGCGGTGTTCCGGTAAATCCGATTCGTGATGCTGTAGGAAGTAGCTTTTCAATATTATCAGCGAATACGCCATACTGGCTGCGGTGCGCTTCGTCCGAAATAATGAGGATATCATGATCAGGATAGATCGGCGGCTCATCCGGCTTATTAAACTTCTGGATCAGTGTGAATATGAAGCTCGGATTCCCTTTCAGTTTATTGACCAGATCCGTTCCGCTTGTCGCCATAAATTTCTTGCCTTCGGTCTTGCCAAGAAGGCCGCAAGCCTCAAAAGTACCACAAATCTGCTTGTTCAGCTCATCACGGTCTGTTAATACAACAATCGTCGGAGATCCAGGGAATTTCCTGCGAATCTTCTGCGACAGGAACAGCATAGAATAGCTCTTGCCCGATCCCTGCGTGTGCCAGAAAACACCCAGCTTTCCTTCACGAAGCTGGCGTTCTCCATATGCCTTCACTGCTTCATTTACTCCCAGATACTGATGGTTCCTTGCCAGAATCTTTACAGTCTTTCCATCGGAATGATCATAAAGAATAAAGTTCTCATACAGATCAAGGAAATTCTCCTTCTTGCAAATACCCCGGAGCATGGTTTCCAGCGCCACGCTGCCTTCATCGTCCTCGGATAGACGCTTCCACTCATGAAAGAATTCATATTTGCTGCCAAGTGTTCCGACCTTCGCCTCCATACCGTTGGAAAGCATAAGGAAGGCGTTATAATAGAACAGAAACGGGATGGTATCTTGGTAATCTGTGTAGTTATCTGTATAAGCATTCTCCACATCAACATCATTCCGCTTCAGTTCTATGAACAAAAGCGGCAGGCCATTTACAAAGCCAACGATATCTGTCCGTCTACGGTAAAGATCTCCGTGAATCTTCAGTTCCTTAACAGCAAGGAATTGATTATTATCAGGGTCATTAAAGTCGATTACAATGGCCTTCTTTTCTTCTGTCTTTCCGTTTGGCTTCTTAACTGTTACAGGAATACCATCACGGATCATGAAATACTTCTCTTCGTTGATCTGAAGCAATGAAGCTGACGATAGGTATGACGAAAGCGTTTGCCTTGCCTCTGTGATCTGTGCATCCGTTATCCACGGATTCAGTTTTTTCAGAGCCTGGTTAAAATATCTCCATAGGACAATTTCATGATAATCCTTCCTGCCAAGAGTACCGTTCTCCCCCAAAACTTCTGTATTATAGGCAAAGACGACATCCCACCCCAGCTCATCATGCATAAGAGCTGCCGCGCTGTCCTGGACTAAAACATTTTCGGAGTATTCATATTTCATAAGGGATGCCCTCCTTGTAATCGTTTCTGAGGATTATACTGACCTCACAGTTCTATTTCTCCTGACATCAGCTTTGGAAGTAGACGGTCTCGAGCTTCTGCCGCTGTTTCACACTGCATTTCTAGGCATTTCATTCTTGCAAACACCGGCGATAACTGCTCCTCAAACTGCTGAAGAATTTGTTTGGACGGTAAAACTATATCCATTCCACTTAAAATCTTCGTTGTCATGCTTGGAACAGCTGCACCTATATTAAATGAATACATGTCTAATCCACACAAATATAGATACGCGTACTTTGCAACATTTTCTAACCGAGGAATTGAATAGAACATTGTATCTATTGTCCAAAAATCCCCTTCAACGAAAAGAATATTGTTCAATGATCCCTTTCTTGGTATTAATACCGATTCGCCGGAATAAAGAACGGGTTGTACTTTTCTCATTATTCCACCAGAGCCATAGACAGGAATATCTCCCTCTTCCAAAGCTTTATGATCTTTTCCATATTTGATTTCCAACAAATCTGTTACCTTTGCATTCGACCATCCTTCTGGTAGACCATCAATAATGTCTACATCTTCATAACCCGGATATCGAAGATGTATGAACCATTCTTTATAAAGTCTCTGCGCAACTTCTCTCAATAAAATAATTTGCTTTTGATTATTTTCAATTAATTCATCGTACACAGAAAGGACATCTATAATCCTTTTCATGCATTTCTCTGAAGTAACCGCAATCGGAAGTTCACGTAATTGTTTTAAGGACAAGAACTGCTGGCTGGAGCCTTTCTGATTTCCGGTCATATGGCCTATCGCTTCAGGTGTTTTAAGATAATAGCTAAGCCATTTCCCTTTTAATTCCGAGCCTCCACATTTAAAAAGAGCAATATTCTTAATTGCATAGTCAGGTGTATTTTTTACAACGGCTACCTCTCCAACAGTACCAATCATTGACATCAGAACATCCCATTGCTCCACTAAACTCCGTTCATTAATTTTGTTGTAATCCTCTTCAGAAATATAGTAAGCATCTGTGGAATCTATAACGCCATTTTTTATGTGCTTTCCTGTTACAAGTTTGTACCCTTCTTCTTTTTGTTTGGGCGTATCATGTGTACCATCACGGACTGAAGTACAAAATTCCGTTGCCTTTATATATTGAAATTCCATCCTATTCTCCTTCAACCTCAATGATGAAATAAGGACTCATGCTGTGTTTGGATACCTCGCCAAGAAGTGCTCCCGAAGAGATGACAGTACATCGTCCCATAATATCCTTTGGTGCAGGTTCAAACCTAAGTACCTTAAACCATGTCTTGAACTTATCATTAATATCCCGATAATAAGGAGGAATCTTATTAATTTCAGGTACTTCTTTAAGGATTTCCGAAACATATGCCCAATACCTAGCTGTTTTTCCACTATGTATCAAAAGTATCTTTGGATCATTATTCTCTTTTATATAATCTATTGCTTTTTGTGATAGAGGCAGACCAAGTTTTCCATACCAAACATACCCATGTTCCTTAATGAGATTCTCGTGAGCCTTTATGGTTCCCTCCTTCGGAGCAAACTTGTCCGAAAACCTGAGCGCAACCGTTTTCATATTCCCATCTCCTTCATATTCTTGGAGATAGTCTCCATCAACATATTACTTTTCTCTTGCAGCATGGTCAGTTCGCTGTGTATTTCCACCATCCGCTCATGAAAATCTATGCCATCATCTTCTGCCGGAGCCACTCCAACAAATGCGCCAGGAGTCAGAGACCAATCTTTTTCTTTAATCTCGCTTTGCTCAGCAATCTTACAAAGACCAGGAATATCTTGATACTCTCCATCACTGAATTTGCTGTAAAGCCATACAGCCTCTTTGGCAATCGCAAGCTGCTCTTCCTGTTCAGCCATCTTCTCATCATACTCAGCCTGGATCCTTTTCTTGTCCTTTTTTGCAGCGGAGTCTGCAGCAGCCTTAGCCTCACTTCTCAGTGCTTTAATATAATCTTCCTGAGCATGAAGGATCTCCTCAAACTCACCTTCTCCCAGAACAGAATGGTATTCCTCTATAAGCTGCTGATACTTGTCAGTTTCTCCACGATACAGCCACACAATGGCATTCATGTTTTTCAGCTGCCAGTCGCTCCATTCATTAAGGGTACGATCTACGACAGTGAAATAGTTTCTGGCATCGATAAACAGCACCTTGTCTTTAAGGTCTTCTGCTTTTCCCTTATCGAAAAACCACAAACTGCAAGGCAAACTCTTGGTGTAGAAGAAATTATTACCAACGCTAATCATGACATCCACATGACCGGTCTTGACCAGCTGTTCTCTGATATCCTTGTCCTTTCCCTGGCTGTCTGTTGCTGAAGAAGCCATAACAAAACCGGCTCTTCCAGTCTCGTTAAGATAGGCATAGAAATAAGAGATCCACAGATAGTTTGCGTTGCCGATCTCATTCGCTTTGTTCACGCCCGGCAATCCGAATGGTAATCTTCCAGCATTCTGGGCAGCCTCTGCTTTTACCTTGTCCACATTGAATGGCGGATTTGCCATCACATAATCACAACATCCTACAAGATTATGTGCATCATTATAGAAGGTGTTGGCTTCATTTCCGGACTTGATCACACCGGTCAGCCCATGAACCGCCATATTCATAAGGCAGAGCTGAGCATTGTACTCAACCTTCTCCTGCCCATAGAACGTCATGGCCTTATTAGCAGACATTCCTTTACTGTTGACGAAATCGCCGGACTGCACGAACATACCACCGCTGCCGCAGGCAATATCCGCTAAGACACCCGAAGTCGGTTCCAGAATATTCACAATCATTTTTACCAGTGACTTCGGTGTGAAAAACACGCCGTCATCAGAGGCCACTGCCGGAGCAAACTTACTGAGGAAATATTCATAAATGCGTCCGATCACATCGCCGCCCACATCGTCAAGAGCATTATTGTTAAAGATACGCAACAACTCTGCCAACAGATCATCAGCAAAATTGGTATATTCTTTCGGAAGAACGCCGGCCAGCTGTTCAGACTGAGCCTCAACCAGCTCCATCGCATGATTCACGACCTCTCCCAGACTGTTCATCTGCTGCCCGTTTTCAGCAACGATATTCGCTGCCTTGATATCCTCCGGCAGATTTACAAGGTATGAATACTGTGCTTCCTTCGGAAGATACAGAGCACTCTTCTCCGCGAAGTCAGAGGCTTCTACCGGCATCACGCGACCATTCCTGACCGGTCTGTCCTTCAGAATCTCTTCCTCCACCTTCTTAAATCTGCTATATGCATATCTCAGGAACAGCAAACCCAATACCGGCATACAGTACTGCTGAGAAGTCAGCTTGGATCCCTGGCGTAATAGATCCGCTGCTTCCCAAAGGTCTGCCTCCAATTTTTTAATGCTCTTGTTGTCCATTATCTTTCCTCCAACTGTTTGTCTCGTCGGAGCTTACACTCCTTCATTTTCATTCTATCCTTTAAGCTGTCCTAAAAAACGGACTCATTCCTGACTCTTCAGATACAACTCCGGCATGCTGATTTCTATCAGCTGTGCCTCCCTCTGTACCGTCGTCTTTTCACAGTCCAGTAAAGATCTTCTCAGTCTTTGACCGTCCAGTGTGTCCTTTACATATTTGTTCCTGTTGTCAGTAATGTATGTAGCTGCCTCTCTTGAAAAGCCGTTACGCTGTAGCATAATCGTCAGCGGATTTACTGAGCCGTACTCAACATACTCATACCAATCATTCCCAAAAGCCTCTTGCCCTATGAAATCCTTATAGGCTGATGAAAATGCCATAAAGTAATTGGAGAAGCTGAACAGGATCACATCATTTATTTCACTGAGTACATCAGCCGCAATCTGATTATTATGCTCAGGGCAATCCCTGTAATCTTCCCTTGAATGATCCGGCATGTACACCTTCTGTCCACTTGTCTTTTTATACTCTATAGAGTCCTTAATCATTTCCTGAATACTCATTCCTTTGAACCACTTAGACAGTGATACAGCATGCCGTTTCAGGACAGGATGTTCTCCGTTATCATCCTTATTGCCAATCAAGGAACGTTCATATTTCTCCCAGTTAAAGATTTCGCCCAGCTTTTCCAGGAAGCCCATCAGCTCGGCATTGGAAACATATCCATAAGCATTTACTTTTGGATATCGCAGTCCCTCTTTAATTGCCAGATAAAGTCGTTCTGACTGATCAAGCGTAACATTAAGGTCCTCCAGTGATTGTTCCTTCCCTTCAAAAGCTGTCTTGATCTTACTGACCGCTTCTTCTGTAAGATAATCCCCGAACTCTTTTCGGATTCTGCTGTCCTTGTTATTCAGAATACTTCTGAGTAACATGACAGCAATTTTCCTCATCAGGGAATACTCATTCTGGTTCTGAGTGCTTGTCTTATCAAGCTCCATATTCCCTTGAATCAAGCTCTCAACGATTTTCTTTTTCTGATGCTTTGTCAATGCTCTGCTGACGGACAACTCCTGTTCCGGCACAGCCTTCTGAAGCATCTCAACATACTTCTGTGAATCAGCATCTTTTTCCAATGTCATCAGATATACGTTGCCGTACAGGTTGTATTGAATCCTTCCAACACGTCCAAGCAAATTCTTAAACGAAACCTCATCCAGCTCATTTCTGCCGTTCATATAGTGTGTTACGAACAGATTGTCCGCAGGAAGGTTTACGCCCTCCAAAAGTGTGCTGGTACAAACGATGGTGTGGATCTTCTTTTCCTGCCGGAAAAGCTCTTCCACTCTCAGCCTGAGTGCTGCAGGAAGGTATCCCATGTGATAGGCAATACCTTTCTTTATTGTCTTTGCCAGATAATAATCGTCATACACTACATCCTTTATCTCATCGGAAAGTGCATCGAGATCAGGATCATTTAATGGTGGCATCATGTCTGCCAGTCTCTGGGCATACTCTGTCACTCTTGCTTTGGAATGACAATAAATCAGGTTTTTAGATCCTTCACCAAGCTTTCTGATCAGATCATAAAATCCCTCATTTGGATCCAGCTTCGCAGCATACGTCAGACACCTGCGTATTGAATCGTAATATTTGACTTCACCCCTGTTAATATCCACCAGTATTTTCATCTGGCTCACCGGCGTGTAATTGGTGGACAACTTGTTTTTTTCCACTTCTACACTATCCGGGATCAGCTGAAGATATATTTCCGGATTCGGTATATTCGGCGAAGCGAATATAAACTTCGGCTTCGTCTGCCTTGCGCTCAGTTTTTCCACTACGGAATAGTAGAACGCACTTCTCGAATCCTTAGAGGATATCTTATGAGCTTCATCTATAAAAATGTAGTCCAGCGGCATATTACTGTATAACGTCAGTAGATATGCCATTCTCTCCGGTGTCATGATGAAAATGAAGTGATGATAATCCTTCAACACAACTGCACCAGCAGAAGTGACTATTCTATAATCTTTTTCTGTAAAAAAGCCTTTCAGCGCTTTCGTAAGCTCGCTCGTAACCTCATTGATCAGAGCTTTCATCGGTACTAGTATTGCGAAATTTGATCCCTTATCAGCCATGACCTGATTTCGGATAAATGTCTGCATCACAAAGGACTTTCCCATTGATGTCGGTCCCGAATAGCTGAAGCTCTGATCATTAAAATGATCGTATACCTGTTTTTGCGATCTGAAGAAATGCTTTTCCTCATCCCCTGGCACCTCAAGGTATTCCTTCATCAACTCCGAATATAGCCTTTCAAACAAGGAACTTCCCTTGTAATCCGGAGACAAAATATCTCTTCCTCGGAAATTCGCCGTATTCGTAAGTACAGATCCGGCATAAAACGATACATCCTCATCATTAGGAAAAAGAAAATCCAGTATGGTCACTATTTCCTGTGCCAGAGACTTATGGATCTCCGAATCATCTGAAAATACCGATTTTGAGAGAATATCTGCAAATCTCAATGCGTCTATCTTTTCGGTTTCTGTTGGAATGTCCTGCCCTTTGCCAAACCTCCTGATCGTATAGCAACGCAAAATCTTATCGTACAGCTCTTTCAGATAGTCGTTATCCAGGATGTCCCTGTATATTGCATCTGCCAGCCGCAGTGGCTTATCTGCTTCTGTAATATACGGCATTAGTCGTCACCTCCAAGCAGCCTGTCCATAATCTCTTTCTTGTCTTCCAATGCCTTATTTAATGGCAGCACATACACATAGAAAGAGCTGCGGCTCAGGTTTAAGCTGTTAATTTTGTCCACGATATACTGAACATGGTTTTGTATATCGAGAACCATCTTATCTTGAACTGCTTTTCGGTACTGATCATTCGTGTATTGATTAGGATCCAGACCTATGGTGTATCCGATAAACATTCCATAGGCGTTATCCACGGGTATTCTCGTTTTGCTGGGGAGCAGTATTTCTTTCAGCCTCGCAGTAGTATCTTCATCAAAAGAACGTCCCATTACAGTGCTATCTACGACCTGCCGTTCTTTTCGCTGGCCATTAGATACCGCCGCAATTTCTTCAAAAGCCTTATCAATAGCATCCTGAATATCATCTATAATACCGGATGCGCCATATACCAGCTGATACGCAGGAGCCCCAGCCTTTCCGACAGATAAAAGGTGTACCCCTTCACTTCGTGCTTTATAGGTGCCTCCGGCTGTCACTTGCTCATATTTACTCAAAATCTTAGGCGCTTCCAGTACATGTTCAAAGAAACAATAATCAAGGATTTCCCCAAGTTCGCTTCCGGTTCCCTTTTCTCCCGGATTGCCGGTCTTTATCAATCTCCTTACTGCCTTAAGTGCGACCGTCCTGTCTTTTCCGGCATCCACCAGCTCATCCAGCTCAGCTCTCGAAAACACATACATCCCCAAATTATCTTCCAGAAATTCCACAAGCGGATCGTAATTAAACTGATTTGTCTCAATATCAAGGCAGAACAACTTAAGGTCATTACGATTCAAGAGATTCAGTGTCTCCTGATGAGTGACCTCTTCAAAAACGGTATCAAATTTTTGGTTTAAGGTTCGACTTAAAACCTGATCCGCCATTGCAACTCTCCGCCTTTCACATTAATCTTCTGCACTCGAATTATTATCGGCAGCCTCGCCGGATTTTACCCATTTATCTACTTCCGACAATTTGAATTTCCATAGCCTCCCCATCTTATAAGCAGGCATATTCTTTTTAGCAATCCACTGTAGGATGGTTTCTCTCCCTACGCCCAGATGCTCCTGAACTTCTTTCAGTGTTGACCATTTTTCAATTGTGTTGTCACTCATCACTATGCCTCCATTGACTCCCGTGACTTATTAGCTACCGTAACTGTAAATTCAAACAACCATTTCTCACTCGGAAAACAATCATTACCCGATGAATCTTCCATTTTCCACGTACTTGTAAAAGTGTTCTCGTTTCCTCTTGCGTCAACCTGTATTATAACTTCTGCCGTTTCTCCCGGATCGGTATCTGGTACATCTATCTCATACACATTTGTCTTAATAGACTGGCTCTCTTTCGTCAAACATACAAGCCTTCGATCCCTCCAAGGTACTTTTCCGTCATTTCTTATCAGCCACACATGATCAAACTTTTCGTAAAAACCCCTGTCATAGTGCCGGGATCTCTGCCCATTCACTATCCACGCTCGGTCTCCTGAATGATACGGTGCTGCTATAACAGTCTTGATATCAGCTCCATCTCTAAGTTTCCTATATGACGATGCAACAATATCATCCGCCGTATGGTCCGCACCTCCGACCTCAACCAACCCGAAAAACTGAGCAGCCAAAGCTTTGCAGATGCAATCTATGTCTATTGATTTGTCAGCAATCTTAAAGGTATTCGCAAGTGCAGGTACCTTCTTTTTATCTATGTGCTTAACAAAATAATCCGCAAGTTCTTCAATCCTATACGGTTTTGGAAAACCGGCGATCATGTCATCCGTAATGGGCTTTGATCCGTTGCAGATTTTCTTCGCATAATCCTCATCTGATGAACTCGGAAAACGATCGTACCCCGAAGCCTTAAACACCTCTCTCATGAACCTTCCCTGGTTCATAGATGTTCCAAAGCTCTTCTTTACCACATCAGAGTATTCTTTTATCAAAATCACATCACTCATCTCCGAAAGTCCCTTTTTAAGTCCCAAAAGTCCCTTTATTTCAAGGCTTTGCCCCGCTGTAAGTCCCTTTTTGGATTGGTATCCTTAAACCATCAAATGAAAAGAGGAAAGGATATGCAAAAGGGTACAAAAACTCAAAATATATTTTACCATATCCGGTTCCATAAATCAATGTTTTTGGCGGTCTTTGGTTATAAATCGACTCAAATAGACTTTTCATTTGAAATCGTCTGCTAACGTTGGGCCCAGCAGATTGAGCGGACAGAATTTGGAGGTAAAGTACATGTTCTGTTCTAACGAAGATTTGCTTATCAGCATTCAGGATGCAGCCAATCAAGTTGTAAACGAATACGGAGAAGATGTTGCAAAATCCGTATTTCAGAGATTCGGAGCCACTTGTGCAAAAAATCTTGATCCAAGCGACTATGAAGCAGCTTTCAGTGAACTGTATTTGATAGCAAACGACAACTAAGACAAACAGGAAGACGTTCCTGTAAGTCACAGTCCTGAGCATGACAGAAAAGGCTCTTCACACTGAAAACGCTACCTTTAGCGCTGAAGGAGGTTCTGCCGGTTTCAGTGTGAAGTAACAAGTAAACACCAGCCTTAAGCAGAACAGCTGGCTATTCAAGCAAAGCAGGAGGAATACCTGTATGAATGGCCGACTGATTAAGACAACAGAATATCGCCATGCGGTTTCCTCCGCGTCAAACAGGAGGAAATCTCATGACGAACAAAGACAAAGATCAAGTATTAATTCCAATGGTCACTACCATCGAAGCAGCTCTGGATTATGGATACTCGCTGAAGGATATCCGTCAGTGGAGAATCGGTAACCGTATGTGTACCGTCATTCTCGTTCCCGGAACCAAGGATCAGTACGATTCGTATCTCAGCTCTTTCTCTAAGGAATTCAAGGCTGAAGATCGCGATAAGCGCTGCCAGATCAGTGACGGCAAAGGACATGCTATCCGCTGCCCTGAAAACAACAAGTGTAAGGACTGTCCCTTCTATCACTCTCTTGACAAGAAAGGCTACGGAACGCTGACCTTCAGCGATCTGACCTGGACAAATGAAGACGGTATTGAAGAAGCATATGAGCCGGTCGCGCCTGAAGGCTATGGCAGTGCTGAACGTTACCTGGAACTTCTTCAGGAGCTTATGGGCTATGTCGGAGCAATCCGTCCGGAATATGCACCTGTAGTCAAGCTTCTCTCAGACGGTCTCTCACGCCGCGAAATCGCCAAGGAGCTCGGAGTGCCGAAGTCCACAGTGATCGACTGGGTAAAGAAGATTCAGGAGCTTACACTCAAATTAATGGAGGATATCATCTAAACTCATCCTCCGACCAAAAGACAGGGAGCACATTACCAGTATCGGTAGTGTGCTCCCCTATTTTACTTGTGACCTCTTACAGTGATCTGATAGACATCATGATCCTTGATAGACTTGATCGCCTGTCTCAGTGTCCGTGCCCGTCCATGTTGATGGTACGGATGCTGATAACGGTGTTTGTGAAAGATGATGCACGATCCGTCACTCGGATATCCTGCGCTGTGTAGATACCAATAATGACCAGTGCATTTTGACTGGATTGTAAGATCATACGGATCCAAGACAATCATTCTGAAATATTTAGCGTCGATTGCCTGAAGCTCTTCAGTGGTAAACATCTTCACCACCTCGCTCCCTGCTCTGCCACCATCTGAGCTCGAATTTTGACCTTCTCCGCCTCGTATCTCTTCTGTAAGGCTTTCATCTCCCTGTCCATGAACTCAGCCTCTGCAGCCTTCACAGCAGCCCTCTCGGCATCCTGAGCGATTACTATCTTACCATCCTCGCAGGTGACGGAAATATAATCTCCAACATCGAAACCAGCTTCCTTCAGCCACATACCCTTCAGCATGATGGTCGGTGTCTCCCGGTACTTATATCCGCTCTGCCCATAGACCTTAATACTTCTTTTCTTCGACATAATGATTTCCTCCTTCGGTTTACTCTGATTTTTCGATTTAATACCCTGTTTACCCGCCATATTCAGATCACTCTCATACGCACCACCGCCTTTCCTGCTCCGGAGAAAAAGAAAAGAGCTACCAATGCTTTTTCGCATCAGTAGCTCTTACTGTTGGTTCCGTATGATATTATGATGGTTATTTCTTGTCCTGCTCTTTCTGGGCATCCTTGATTCTGTAGTAGTCTTCCATCTTCAGATTCAGGTGCACATATGAGTCAGGTTTTTGGTTGCTCAAGAGGCACACAGTCTCCACATGCCCAGTCTGCGGAAACATATCCACCGCTCTCCCCCTCACCACCTGATAGCCATTTTCCACAAGCCACTTCAAGTCCCTGGCCAATGTAGCAGAATCACAGCTCACATACACAATCCTCTTCGGCGCCATCCTTACTATAGTTTCCAGACATACCAAATCACATCCCTTCCGCGGAGGATCCACCACAATCACATCCGCACAAACATGATTTTTCTCAAATTGCTCCGGCAAAACCGCCTCCGCTTTGCCTGTAAAAAATTCCACATTTTCGATTCCGTTCAGCTTTGCATTTTCGCGGGCATCCCCAATTGCCTCAGGAACGATCTCCACACCGCAAACCTTTCTGGCCTTTTGAGCCAAAAACAAAGAGATTGTTCCAATCCCGCAGTACAGATCCCACACCGTTTCCGTCCCTGTCAGTCCGGCATATTCCAATGCTGTTTTATATAGTTTTTCTGTCTGAACCGGATTTACCTGATAAAAGGAAAGCGGGGAAATCCTGTATTGTATGGATCCGATAAAATCCGTTATGACTCCCGGGCCATAAAGATTGATAATTTTCTTTCCAAGGATCACATTGGTTTTCTCTCTGTTGACACTGCACACAATTGTTTTAACATGAGCACCTTGATCTGCCCTGTTTTGTTTCTTTTCTTCTTCCATTTTCTTGGGGTCAAACAGGCCCGTCAGCCGTTTTATCAAAATATCAACTGCTTTTAGCTCTCTTACGCTTCCATTGATCACCAGGCATATCATTATCTGACCGGTCCTGAATCCTTTCCGAATCAGCACATGGCGTACCAGGCCTGTATGGCTTTCCTCATCATAAGGCATAATGTTATATTCCTTCATATATTCCCGAATACACGACAAAATAATTGTATTTTCAGGAACTCCCAGCATACAGCTTTCACTCTCAATAATATGGTGAGTTCTGCCTGCGTAGAATCCCGTAATAATCCCTTCATTCCGATTTTTTCCAAATGGAAATTGAGCTTTATTTCTGTAATGCCAGGGATTCTCCATCTCTACAATCGGTTCAAATAACTCTCCCACATTTATCCCGCCGATTCTCAACAGATTGTTGCGAACCTTATTTTCTTTAAAACGAAGTTGTTCCTGATAACTCATTGCCTGAAGCTGGCAGCCTCCACAGCTGCGGGCAACCGAACAAAGGGGCAGGACGCGATGAGGAGATGGCTCCAGAACCTTCAACAACCTGGCAAAACCATAGGTTCTTTTTACTTTCATCACTTTTGCTTCTACCAAATCTCCGATTACTGCATCCTTTATAAACCAAATAAAGCTGTTTACCTTGCCAATTCCCTCACCGTTATCACTCATATCTGAGATTCTTACCTGAAATATTGCGTTTTTCTCCAGCTGTGTACCTTCCAAATTCCAATTTTCCACCCTTATGTTTTTCTTCTTCATATTCTCCTGTTTCATATTTTCCGAATTTGCATCCTCCGACTTCACATTTTTCAAATTTATATTACCAAGCTTCGCTTTCTTCCTCTCGGCACCTCTTTGCTTCACTTTCTCCGATCTCACATTTTTAAATCAGACTTTCTGCCCCTTCACACTTCTTGACTCTTCTTTTCAATCACCTCATATCTCCCAGCTTTCCATTCTTTCACTTCACATCTCCTGATCTTTTTTGCTTCTCATTCTAACCTCTGCTCTCTCCATCTTATCTTTACATCTTCCCACTGGAATCTCCCCATTTATCGCCAAAATATCTCCATACCCAAATCTCCAATAAAATATCCCATATAATAGCCAAAAACTCATCTAAGTCTTTGCCTGTAATTCTTTACCTGTAATATTAATTCCTGACAATTTCTTCCATAAAATGTTAGATTTTCTTCCTTTATTTTCTATTTCTTTTATAAACCGCACAAACTTTAGACACAATTATCGGTTATTCTATATATGTGATGCAAAACAGAACAAATACAGCTTTCAAGCATCAAAAATGCATCACAAATAATGAACATTCGGTTCGTTATTCCTTACATACAGAACCCGGCGGCACAATGCGCGCAACCGTTGCCGGGTTCGCCTAAAAAACCGTTGTTTCTCCGTCCAAATTTTCCTTTTAGGAAACGGCGGGCAGCTATTCAGCCTGACAAAAAGGATACAGTGACAAATATGACAATAGCTGAAGCCATGGACAGAAACACTTTACATAGATAGTTACCAGTATTGGTCCGGTTATTTGCCAAACGACAGGCTACCTCCTAAAAAGAACTGCCGCAAAATTTTAAGGCCTGACACTTTAAAATTTTGCGGCAGTTCTTTTTAAACAGCTTTTAGCGGTTTCCTTTTTGTTATTCTAAAGATAGCCTACTCCTCTGTAGTTCTGCGAATATTGGTCTCTAAAAGCCGGTTATATCCCAACCATCCCATATTAGCCCCGGCTCCCCGCAGGGCCTCAATCATGGTCTCCATTTTTGCATCGGTATTGTCTGCAAAATTCAGGGCCATAGCCTCCAAAATTGCCGGTTTCTTGGGCGAACCATACTCTAGCTCTCCGTGATGGGCCAGAATACAATGTTTTAACTCTGTTGCCAGACGCTCCGGAAAACCAGGTATAACGCGAATCCGGTCACGGATCATCTCTGTCCCAATAATGATATGTCCTAAAAGCTGTCCGTCATCTGTATAGTCATTCTCAGGAAAAGCTGAAAGCTCCCGGGTTTTTCCGATATCATGAAAAACTGCGGCTGTCAGCAAAAGATCCCGATTCAGCATGGGATAGGCCTCAGCAAAATAACTGCACATTTTCGCCACACTCAAGGTATGCTCCAACAGTCCGCCCACAAAACCATGGTGAACACTTTTGGCTGCACTGTGGAATCGAAATGCCTTGATAAAAGCCGAATCCTCCACAAAATAGCTTTCCACCAGCTTTTTCAAGTAAGGATTCTTGATTGTTGCAATGATTGCCAACAGACTTTTGTACATCTCATCCACATTCTTTGTGGAAACCGGCAGATAATTCTCTGGCATATATTCTCCCTCATCCGCCCTGCGAATCCTCTCTATGTTCAGCTGGTTAGCGCCCATAAACACACTTACATCTCCATCCACCCGCACATAATCCATAGCCTCAAATGTTCCTACGCCGGGGGAATTAAGATTCCAGATTTTAGCATCCACCATACCTGTTTTATCCTGTAAAAGAAGACGCCCATACTCCTTTCCGTTCTTGGTCAGTGCAATCTGCTTACTTTTGCACAGATAAACCTCCGAAATCCGCATACCTTCCCGCAAGCTGTCAATATATTTCATGTTGTTTTCCTTCTCTTTTTTATTTATGGAGTAGCAGTTCAGATAACCCTTGAACTGTTACTTTATGGGTAACCGTTCCTTACCTTGCTCCCACGGTCACCTGAAATTCAAGCTCCGCATATTGATCTCTTCCATTGCGCTGCACCACCACATGAATCAGTCTGCCGCACTCTAAGTTATCTACTATACTCTGAAAATCCTTCATCGTGACAATCTTCCGGCCATCTACATAAGTAATAATGTCGCCATTCTGTATCCCTGCACTGTATGCCGGGCGGTCAGTCACGGAATTGAGCACATAGATCCCATGAGGAAGTCCCTGAGATGCCATAGTCTCAGATACCTCCTGGCCTTCAATGCCAAAGCAGGGAGCAGCCAACCCGTTGGTGAGATTTTCCAGGATCCCTTTATAGTCTGAAATTCCCATTGCCATGGTCATATTTCCATTTTCCCCATTCTCATCCGGCTTCATCACCCATCCGATCAGTTCTCCGGAGGTATTTACCAGAAATGTTCCTCCTTCGGCATCTGAGCTGATCCGGGCGTACAATACCCGAGTAATCTGATCTACCATCTGTACATTTTTCTTAATATAAGAAACAAAACCATAGTCCACAGAACGGGCTATCCCGGCAGGACTTCCCATAGCAATAATCAGATCTCCCTCACGAACAAGATATGAATTTCCCAATACCAGCGGCTCCACCTCTTTCAATGTTTCCTCGCCGATCTCACCTGCATTGACACTTACAATTGCCATACCGGATATGGTATCCTGCTGCTTCATATGGCCATTGACCTCCACCCCGTCAGCAAAGGTCACCTTGATAGAATCTGCCTGCTGCACCGCTGCCTCCGGAGTCAGTACCAATAGTTCCTGGCTTGTGGCGGCAATAATTACACCTGAATACAAACCAGTGGTCTCCACCGGATTGTCAAACCAATCCACCTCCTGCTGGACGGAATGTACAATCACAATTCCCTTGGAAGCCGTCTGTACCTGCTGACGCAAACTGGAAAACAAGGCGCTAAGATCCTCCACTGTAAATCTGTAATTTTCAATTGTATTGCGGACAATCTTCTCCACAGACTCACTTTCTGCCGCTGCCTGAGATTCATCTTGGCTCTCATCCACAGTCTCTTTTTCCTGGATCTCGGCTTCTGTAGATACCTCAGCAGGTTCGTCTTTAGGAATGGAAATTCTGGGCTCTGCAGGCGCTGTCTCTTCCCCTAGGAACTTTGAAACCAAAGGACGGCAAACTGCAAAGCTAACCCCTGCCACGCCTCCAAACAAGGCAGCAGCTAAAAGCAGAAGTATTGCCCGTCTTGCCAACTGTTGCTTTGTCAATGGTTGCTTTACGATCTTTTCCGTAATAAAGTGCCTCTTTCCCGGTTCCTTTTTTGGTTCTTGTACTCCAGACATCCCGAACCTCCTCCTTATGTACCACCTCTGCGCTACAAAACCATACTCACCCCACAGGATATCCCCAAAAAGACTTACTCCTATTATAAGGTTCTTCCGTCAAATGTGCAAGAAAAAGTTACCATTCACCGATGTTCTCAGTAACTCTAATAGCAAAAACTTCGGTTTGCCGAAAACCCGGGGGTTTCACAAGATATTAAAATGTGATATACTCTAGGAAAAATAACTATCCCCATCCTCCCATGCACATGGGCAAAGCCACACCGTCATTCCGCGCGCACATGAGTAAAACCAAGGAGTCATTACACATACACATGCACAAAACTAACCAATCATTATAGAAATTTATGAGGAAATTATGAACCAGAAATCACTAAAAACTTTAGAATATGAAAAGATAATCTCTCAGCTGACAGAATACGCTGCCTCTATTCCCGGCAAGCTTTTATGCCAGGAGCTAAAACCTTCCTCTGATTACGAAGAAATTTTACAGGCTCAGGCCGAGACCAGTGACGCTGTCAGCCGGATCCGCATGAAGGGCAGCTTATCCCTGACCGGTGTGCGGGATATCCGGGATTCTTTAAAGCGTCTGGAAATAGGCAGTACACTTAGTATTCCTGAGCTTTTATCTGTCAGCTCCGTGCTGACGGTAGCGGCCCGGGCCAAGTCCTACGGCCGCCATGAGGAGTCTGATGAGCTTGAGGACGATTCTCTTGATGAGATGTTTCGCGATTTAGAGCCTCTTACCCCGGTCAACAATGAGATCAAACGCTGTATTATTTCCGAGGAGGAGGTCAGCGATGATGCCAGCCCAGGACTTCACCGGGTCCGCCGTTCCATGAAGGGAATCAATGACCGGATTCATACCCAGTTAAACAGTATTCTTAATGCCAGCCGCACCTATCTTCAGGATGCGGTCATTACCATGAGGGACGGACGTTACTGTCTGCCTGTCCGGGCGGAATATAAAAATCAGGTGGCCGGTATGATCCACGACCAGTCGGCCACCGGTTCCACCCTGTTTGTGGAGCCTATGGCAATCATTCAGCTGAACAATGAGCTGCGCACTCTGGAAATCCAGGAAAGCAAAGAGATTGAGGCTGTTCTTGCAGATCTCAGCAACCGGCTTGCCCCCTACACGGAAAGCCTGAAAATCAATCTGGAGATTTTAGCCCGGCTGGACTTTATTTTTGCCAAGGCCGCCCTGTCCCGCCATTACAAATGCAGCGAGCCCAGATTCAATCAGGAGGGACGGATTCACATTAAGGACGGACGCCATCCTCTTTTAGATGCCCAAAAGGTCGTCCCCGTCACCGTATGGCTGGGGGATACCTTTGATCTTCTTATCGTTACGGGGCCTAATACAGGCGGCAAGACCGTCTCCTTAAAAACAGTGGGACTGTTTACCCTGATGGGACAGGCAGGCCTTCACATACCTGCATTTGAGGGCTCTGAGCTTGCGGTTTTTGATGATATTTTTGCAGATATCGGAGACGAACAGAGCATAGAGCAGAGTCTGAGTACCTTTTCCGCTCATATGACGAATATTGTTGATATTCTGTCTAAGGCTGACAGCCGCTCCCTGTGCCTGTTTGACGAACTGGGCGCCGGAACCGATCCTACCGAAGGAGCAGCTCTTGCCATGGCAATCCTGAATTTTCTGCACAACATGAAATGCCGGACCATGGCCACCACTCACTACAGTGAGCTAAAAATATATGCCTTAAGTACAGACGGTGTGGAGAATGCCTGCTGCGAATTTGATGTCCGCACCCTTCGCCCTACCTACCGTCTTCTGATCGGTATTCCCGGCAAGAGCAATGCCTTCGCCATCTCTCAAAAGCTGGGTCTGCCGGATTATATTATCAATGATGCCAAAAGCCGGATTGAGGCAGAGGACGAAGCCTTTGAGGATATTATCAGCCGCCTGGAGGAAAGCCGGGTCACCATTGAAAAAGAGCGGAAGGAGATCCAGGTATACAAGGATGAGGTCAGCCGCCTGAAAGCCCGGTTAGAGCAAAAGGAAGAGCATTTTGACGAGCGGAAAGAAAAGATGATCCGCTCTGCCAATGAAGAGGCTCAGAAAATCCTCCGGGAAGCCAAGGAAACCGCTGACCGCACCATCAAAAATATCAACCGGTTTGCCTCTTCCTCCGGCGTAGATACCCGGGCGCTTGAGGCCGAGCGCGCCAAGCTGCGGGATAATCTGAAAAAGGTGGAGAGCAATCTTTCCTTAAAGCAGGAAAGTCATTCTCATAAGGCGATCAATCCCAAAACCCTGCGGGTAGGGGACAGCGTGAGAGTTCTCTCCATGAACCTTAAAGGAACCATCAGTACTCTTCCAGATGCAAAAGGTAATCTTTTTGTTCAGATGGGCATACTTCGCTCCCAGGTAAATATCAACGACTTAGAGCTTCTGGAAGAAAGCTCTGTCAATGGCCCCGGCTTAAACGGACGCCGGAAAGGCTCCGGAAGCAGCAATATAAAAATGTCCAAATCTGCTTTAGTCTCCCCGGAGATCAATCTGCTGGGAATGACTGTAGATGAGGCAATACCGCTTATGGATAAATATCTTGACGATGCCTATATTGCCCATTTACAGCAGGTTCGGGTCGTTCACGGCAAGGGAACCGGAGCGCTGCGGGCCGGGATCCACAAACACTTAAAACGGGTAAAGATAGTTAAGGAATTTCATCTCGGTGAATTTGGAGAGGGGGATGCGGGAGTTACGATTGTTGTATTTAAATAAGTCTGGCAAAACGAAAAGGAGGAACAAAATTCATGGCTGAAAAGCAACGGATTTTAATTGTAGATGATGACGAGAATATTGCTGAATTGATTTCGCTTTATCTTATAAAAGAATGTTACGAGACTACAACCGTCCATGACGGGGAGGCCGCCCTGCGGGTTTTTCCGGAGTTTAAGCCTAATCTTATCCTTCTTGATCTGATGCTGCCGGGCATTGACGGTTACCAGGTCTGTCGGGAGCTGCGGGCCACCTCCCAGGTGCCGATCATCATGCTCAGCGCTAAGGGAGAAATTTTCGACAAGGTGCTGGGACTGGAGTTAGGTGCCGATGATTATATGATCAAGCCCTTTGACTCCAAGGAGCTGGTAGCCCGTGTCAAAGCTGTCCTGCGCCGTTACCATGCGGTTCCGGCTCCCGCCGTCTCCTCCACCCAGCAGCAGGGAGACTATGTGGAATACCCGGATTTAATCGTCAATCTGACCAACTACTCAGTAACCTACTGCGGCCATTCCGTAGAGATGCCTCCCAAGGAGCTGGAGCTTTTGTACTTCCTTGCCTCCTCCCCCAACCAGGTCTTTACCCGGGAGCAGCTTTTGGACCACATCTGGGGATATGAGTATATCGGTGACACCCGCACGGTGGATGTTCACATCAAACGTCTGCGGGCCAAGATAAAGGATCACGCCAACTGGGCACTGACTACCGTGTGGGGAATCGGATATAAATTTGAAGTGAAACGATAATAGCAGCTACCATAAAATGTTTGATCCCCTCAGAAATTACTTAGTACATTGTTGCGCTAGCTGTAATTTCTGAAGGGATCATTCTCTGTCTGAACCATCACAAATTCACTGCCCTTGGCAGAGAAAAAATAAATTCCGTGCCCACTCCCTCCGTGCTTACCACATCAATATTCTCCCCATGAGCCTGAATGATCTCCTTGACAATAGAGAGTCCCAGACCGGTTCCCTTCTTATCCTTTCCCCGGGAAAGATCCGTCTTATAAAATCGCTCCCAAATCTTTTTTACACTGTTCTTTGGAATCCCGATTCCCGTATCCTTCACAGACACAAAGATTTTTTCATACCGGGCAGACGCCTGAATATAAATCGTGGAATCGTTATGGCTAAACTTGATTGCATTGTCAATAAGATTGTAAAGCACCTGCTGAATTTTCCCCAAATCCGCATATACCATCTGAATATTATCCGTAAAGGTCAGATCAAAAATGATATTTTTCCCGTTACAGATTCCTTCAAAGGATGCGGCCGTATCCTTGATCACCCGGTTAATATCAAAATTGCTGCGGGACAAACGGCCCTTGCTGTCCAGAGTGTTTAAGGTCAACATTCCCTGAGTCAGCTTATTGAGCCTCTCCGTCTCGGCGATCATCCGAACCAGATATTTCTCCTGCATTTCCGGCGGGATCGTGCCATCAACAATCGCTTCCAGATATCCCTTTATGGATGTGAGAGGAGATCTGAAATCATGTGAAACATTGGCAATAAAGGTTCTCTGATACTCCTCCATCTTATTCAGCTCTCCGGACATATAATTTAACGTAGCCGCCAGATACCCCATCTCATCATGAGTCTTTACATCAATTTGATGGTTCAAATTTCCAAGGGCATACTCATTGGCCCCCTCCGTAATCTTTTTGAGCGGAAAATACACTGTCTTGGTAAACACCAGCAAAATAATCAGAGAAAGAACAAAGATCACCAGCGCTGTTATGTATACGATATTCAGCGCGCTGTTGGCCTCCTCCTGAATCTGATAAATGGGAAGATGCACCAGAACATATCCATACGTATTATAATTTCCTGTAATCGGCGCGGACACGCTCACCACGTCATAAGAGAACTGACCATAGTAATTTCCGATGCGGTAATACTGATTTCCCGCATCCGTTGGATCAAACTCCTCAATCACCGTGCCAGAGCGGGCCGACTGATCACTGTCCACCACAATAATTCCTTGCCGGTTTACCACCCAGATCTCCGTATTCAAAAAAGCCGCCACCATCTTTAACTGCGGGTACACAGTATTCAAATCCTGTCTTTTTCCCTGATAGACACTGCTGTAGGAGGATGCTATCAGATTTGCCTCATCGTACATGGCCTGGGTCTTTTCTTCCAGAAGATGACGGTACATGAGATGAGAGGAACCGGTAGCAATCATGGCAAATCCCAATACTCCGAATATGAGATAGCCTAAAATAAATTTATAATAAAGCGAATGTTTCATAGAATCTCCCCCATTAAATCATTATATAGGCAAACAACATTATACACGGCTTTCTGTGCTGGAAATCAGGAGAATTTTGTATGATTTATAGGGCTTTTTCGTTTTTTTCACAGCGCGGTTTTCAAAAGAACCATAAGCCTTTACAATCAGTTCCCGACATTTATCCGAAATATCGTTTCTTTTCGTTCCAATGCCCTTTCTCCTAGCCTCATAGCAATGAGAGACATCTATAAGCTGCACTTTTCCTTCCCTATATGCCGTTTTATTCTTGGAACAAATCCAAATATATGTACTGATACCCGTCACTGATTTTAGGAAGTCCAGGGTCAAATCTTCCCTGCTCTCCTCTTGCCGCTTCCTCCTCCACCTTTTTCTGTTCCCACTCCCAGTCAATTCCAAAAGGCGGATTAGAAATGCAATAATCAAAGGTAAATCCTGCAAACTGGTCGTCTGACAAAGTATCTCCGAACCGCATATTATCCGGATCTCCGCCGCGAATCATCATATCCGCTTTTGCTATCGCATAGGTAGAAGGATTAAACTCCTGTCCAAAACAAGTGACTTCTATATCACTGTTCAAATCATGGATTCTCTCCTCCATACAGGAAAGCATCTGAGATGTTCCCATCGTCATATCATAAACTGTCATACCGCCTGTGTCTAAATTGGCATCCACAAGCAGCAAATCCGTCACAAGGTAAATAATATCCCTGCCGGTAAAATGCGCTCCTGCTTCCTCTCCAAAGGACTCTGAAAAACGGCGCACTAAGTCTTCAAAAATATAACCGCAATCCACAGCGCTGATTTTATTGTTACTCATTCTTATCAGCTTCCTCCAGCATTCTTTTATAATTTACCAAATCTGCAAAATCACAATCCAGTTTTTCACATATACGCTCCAAAACAGATAAATTCACAGACTCTCCATTTGTCATTTTCGCCATAGTGCTGGAACTTAGCCCCGTACTTTTACATAAGTCACCCTTTTTCATACCCTTATCAATCAATAACTTCCATAATCCGTTATAACTGATTGCCATAATATAGTTCCTCTTGCTTTCTACAAATCAAAGTTCAATAATATATTTTAAATCATATCATTATTTTTTTTAATAATCAATTTGAAATTTCAAATATTATAATTTAAAAATCAAATATTCATCTGTTTAAAGATCTCAATCAAAAGATTTATTGCTACCGCTATTTCTTCATATATGGTTTACAAATATTGAGCAATCAGATTTGTTTTCTTCTGGTCCTCTTTCCCTTTTTTAACACCAATCCCTCATTGTATTTCCCTTTTTCCGAACCATAATAACAGTGACAGTCCATTTCGATACTTCTCGTCCGGCCCAGAAGGGCAAGAAGATACCTAACTGAACTGCTACCCATAACAAAGTATTGCAACCCAAAAACAAAGGCATATGACGAAATGCCGCCACAATGGAAAGGAGTAGTCCGCAATGAGTACCTGCACATGTGAATCTGCACCGGCCTCCTGTGGCTGTGGAGAAAAGCTTCCGGCGCCTTCACCGGAGGCAGGCCTGGTAATGGCCATGGCAACCGTTCCAATGCAATGCTGGGAAACGCCCTACAAGCCCGCAGTGTCTCTGAGACAGGGCACCATCTTCCCCTGTCTCGACAAACCATTTTTTAAGACGGGAGGTGACTTCCATGGCTAACCGCACACAGCTTCTTGAGGAAATTCAGGAAATCGGCTTCCAGGTAGATGACCTGACTCTTTATCTGGATACCCATCCCCTGGACATGGATGCCCTGGATGCCTTCACCCAGGCAAAAAATCAGCGCTACCAGCTGATGCAGAATTATGCCAGAGAATTTGAACCCTTAAATCTTTATCTGGTTTGCCCGGACACCAACAATGAAACCGGTTCCTACTGCAAATATCCAGGAAGAAAGCATTTTACCTGGTCCGATGGACCTCTACCCTGGGACAATCAAGGAGGTGTATAGTATGTGGACCTATGAAAAACGACTTCAATATCCGGTAAACATCAAAAAAACCTGTCCGAAAACCGCCTCCCTGATTATCAGCCAGTTTGGAGGTCCTGACGGAGAAATGGCCGCCTCCATGCGTTATCTTTCTCAGCGCTACACCATGCCATGCAAGGAGGTTGCCGGACTTCTCACAGACATCGGCACGGAAGAATTGGGACATTTGGAGATTATCTGCGCCATTATCTTTCAATTGACAAAAAATATGAAGCCGGAGGACGCCAAGACAGCCGGTTTTGACGCCTACTATGTTGACCACACCTCGGCTCTGTGGCCAACGGCTGCTGCCGGCGTACCCTTTAACGCCTGCGAATTTCAGTCCAAGGGAGATGCGGTCACGGATCTTTTTGAGGACCTGGCAGCGGAACAGAAGGCACGGACCACCTATGAAAATCTCATCCGCATTATCGATGACCCGGATGTATTAGCGCCGCTGAAGTTTCTGCGGGAAAGGGAGGTAGTCCATTTCCACCGGTTCGGGGAGGCCTTGGAAAAGACAAAGCTAAAGCTGGACGAGAAGAATTTTTATTATTTCAATCCAGAATTTGATAAACAGTTTACAAGGGCTTAAAGCCGAAGAAACCAAGAGACTTCCTCTTGCAAAAGGAAGCCTCTTGGTTTTTCTCTTATTTTCCAATTATTTTATTTCCTCGTAGGGGGCCCGGTTGATACCTAAGCGAACTGCTTCCTTAGCCACTGCATTAGCCACCGCCAGGGCCACTCTCTTGTCAAAAGAGGAGGGAATCACATATTCCACAGTCAGCTCCTCCTCAGGAATCACCGCGGCAATGGCGTGGGATGCAGCCACCTTCATGGAATCCGTAATATCCTTGGCACGGACTGCCAGCACTCCCTTAAATAGTCCCGGGAACACCAATACATTATTGATCTGGTTGGGATAATCGGATCTGCCGGTGCCCACTACCACCGCACCGCCCTCCTTTGCCTCCTCCGGCATAATCTCCGGAACAGGATTTGCCATAGCAAACACAATGCCTTCCTTCATGGAAGCCACCATCTCCTTTGTCACCAAATGAGGCCTGGACACGCCTACGAAAATATCTGCTTCCTTCAGGGCATCGGCCAAGGTTCCGTGCTCTTTGTTCAAATTGCTTATATGAGAAATCTCCTCCTGCCCGGGATTAAGTCCTTCATCTCCCTCGCAGATCACTCCGTGAATATCACACATGATAATATTTCCGAAGCCCATGGCAATCAGATGCTTTCCGATGGCAATTCCTGCCGCCCCGGCTCCATTGATCACCACCCGCAGCTTCCCCATCTCCTTGCCGGTCACTTTCACCGCGTTTAGGAGAGCCGCTCCCACCACGATTGCCGTACCATGCTGGTCATCGTGGAAAATCGGAATATCGCAGACCTGTTTTAACCGCTTTTCAATCTCAAAGCACCGGGGCGCCGCAATATCCTCTAAATTGATTCCCCCAAAGCTCTTGGAGATCAATGCAACCGTCTTAACAAAGGTATCCACATCCTTTGTATCCACACACAGAGGAAATGCGTCCACATCTGCAAATGCCTTAAACAACGCGCATTTTCCTTCCATTACCGGCATCCCGGCAGAAGGGCCGATATCTCCCAGTCCCAGCACTGCGGTGCCGTCTGTGATTACTGCCACCAGATTTCCTTTGCGGGTATAATCATAAGCCTTATCCTCATCCTCTGCAATCAGCAGACACGGCTCCGCCACCCCCGGCGTGTAGGCGATGGAAAGCTCCTCCCGGTTGGTGACAGGCGCTCGGGAAATAATCTCTATCTTTCCCTTCCACTCCTTATGCTTCTCGATTGCAAGCTGTTTTTTATCCATGGTCCGTTTCCTCCTCTTTCTCTGCCGGCACAAATCTTCTTGTGTCATGAACGCTGGGATTTGCTTCCTGTTTTTTGGCCTCCGCCGCAGCCACTGCCTCATCACAAAACTGCTGCTGAGCCATCACCAGTTCCTTGCCTCTCTTGTCAACCTTCTCGTAGCTTCCGTCCGGATTAAGAATATGTGCCTTTACATTATCCTCCAGCTGCACCCGCAAAATATGAATCACCTGATCCTTCAGATCCGGATCTTCCACCGGAAACATGATCTCTACCCGCTTGTCCAGATTCCGAGGCATCCAGTCCGCGCTTCCCATATAGACCTCCGGACTGCCGTCATTCTCAAAATAGAAAATCCTGGCATGCTCCAAAAAATTGCCTACAATGGAATGGACGCTGATATTTTCGCTAAGTCCCGGAACCCCCGCTTTCAGACAGCAAATTCCCCTTATCACCAGATTTATCTTCACACCTGCACAGGAAGCCTCATAGAGGCTGGCAATAATATCCTTATCACACAGGGAATTCATCTTTGCCATAATGTGCCCATAGCCGCCGGCACGGGCATGCTCCGTCTCCCGGCGGATCATCTTGATAAACTTTCCTCTCAGCCACAGAGGGGCCAAGGACAGCTTATTCCAGGTAGGCGGCTCCGAATAACCGGACAGCATATTAAACACTGCCGTGGCATCCTGACCGATTTTCGGATTGCAGGTCATCATTCCGCAGTCCGTGTACAGCCTGGCCGTAGAATCATTATAATTGCCTGTTCCTAAGTGAACATACCGACGTATGCCATCCTCCTCCCGGCGCACTACCAAAGTAATCTTACAATGAGTTTTCAGTCCCACCAGGCCATAGATCACATGGCACCCTGCCTTTTCCAGCTTCTTTGCCCAGTTAATATTGTTCTCCTCATCAAAACGGGCTTTTAACTCCACCAGCACGGATACTTGCTTGCCGTTGTCAGCCGCCTCCGCCAGAGCCGCCACAATTGGCGAATGTCCGCTGACCCGGTACAAGGTCTGCTTGATGGCAAGAACCTCCGGATCCCTGGCTGCCTTCCGCACAAAATTCACCACCGGATCAAAGGTCTGGTACGGGTGATGAAGAAGGATATCTCCCTTACGGATATTGGTAAAAATATCATCCTCATTCATCAGAGCCGGAACCGGCTGAGGCACATAGGGCTTTGCCTTTAAATGATCAAACCCGCTGGCTCCGTAAAGCTTCATCAGAAATGTCAGATCCAAGGGACCTCCGATTTCAAAAATATCCGCCGATTCTACGGACAGTCCCTTCCGCAATATCTTCAAAAGCCGCTTATCCACCTTCTCCTCAATCTCCAGCCGGATCACCTCTCCCCACTGGCGTTTCTTAAGCTGCTTCTGAATCTCCTCCAAAAGGTCCACCGCCTCCTCCTCATCCAGAGTAAAATCCGCATTTCTCATGATCCGGAAAGGATGGGCAGACACAATATTGTAATTTAAAAACAGCTCGTGGATATTGCGCTCAATGATCTCCTCCAACAGAATAATCCGCCGTACTCCGTCCTGGCCGCCGCGGGGTAGCTCCACGATCCGCGGAAGAACCGAAGGAACCTGCACCATGGCAAATTCCAAAGTATCATCTCCTGATTTTTTCTGCACCAGAGCCGCAATATTCAAAGATTTATTACGAATCAGCGGAAACGGTCTGGAGGAATCCACTGCCATCGGCGTCAGCACCGGATAGACATTTTCCCGGAAATATCCGTCCACAAAGGTTTTCTCCTCCTCTGTCAGCTCCTCATGCTCCCACAGAATCTGAAGTCCGTTCTGCTTGAGAGCCGGAAGCAGGGACCGGCCATAGGTAGAATACTGCAGCTCCACCAGACGGTGAGTTTTTTCCGAAATCAACGCCAGCTGCTCGTCCGCCCGCAGCCCTGCAATGTCTGTTTTCTTATATTTGGCATGAACCTGATCCTTTAAAGATGCCACCCGCACCATACAAAACTCATCCAGGTTCGATGCAGTAATGCTCAAAAATTTCAGCCTTTCAAACAAAGGAATCCCTTTGTCCCTTGCCTCATGCAAAATCCTGTAATTAAATTCCAGCCAGCTCAGCTCTCTGTTTACGTAATTTTTCGGTTCCGTATAAATATTCTCGATCTCTGCCATAATCTGTCCCCTTTTTTCCGGATCTATTTGACGCCCTTTTTCTGCTTTAATACAGGACGGATTCCAAAAATTTCCTCAAAGAAATCTGCCTTTTCCTCAATGGACAATGCCTCTAAGGTCACATCTCCCACATAATCCGTATTGATCATCAGCTTATTATTCTTGATTACAATCCTGCATCCGGCAAGCTTATTGCTGTGGCTTCGGTCCATAGAATTGGCCAGGCGCAGAATCGCTGTCAGCTTGGCCACTGTCAGAGTCAGATTATCCGGAGTGGCAAGCCGGGATGTTCGTGAAGGCTTTGCATCCATCTTAATATCCTTATACTGAAACGTCTTAAGGTGATAACGGACCACATTGGCCACAATTTCCCGCTCCACATGAGACAAACCGATAATCTCCGTGGCCATAATAATATTATAGGCATATTCCGTAGCATTACGCATGGTAACAAACTTTCCGCAGGAATGAAGGTCTGCTGCAATCTGAAGAAGAAGCCTCTCCCGCTCCTTTAAGCCGTGATACTTTTTCATGCTGTCAAATACCTGCAGGGCCGCGTTCTCCACAGCCTGAATATGAGGCATATGGCATTTATACCGTTTCGCCATATTCCGGGAAGTGACAATAATATCATTGGCAAAATTATGGTTAAATTTCAGAAGCTTCCACTCCTCCGCATAATCTGCCGCGATTCCGTCTAACATAACCGTGCCCGGCACCCAGATATTGTCTGCCCCGGTCACATCCATAACCTGCCGGATAATCGTTGCCGCCGGAAGCAGCAGAGAAGCGTATCCTGCATTGACCTCAAAGGTATCCTCAATCTGGTCCAGTGTCATCCGCCCCAAAAGATCATAAAAATGATTAAATTCCTCCCGGCTAATCCGATCCCGATGATTGACCTCTCCCATGATCCGCCGGTACAAAACCAGAGTAACCTTACCGATTCCGATCAGATTCTCAATCTTTTTGTCCTTTAAATAAATCTTTCGGAAGGTCACCAGCTCGTTATCCACAATCTCCTGAATCAGCTTCTGCTCCTTCTCCGCTGTGGTTTTCATATGCCGGATGATTTCCATAAGGCGGACAGCCCCCAAAGGCAGGTTCTGAGTGGAAACCAGGGAATCCTTGTCAAACAGAGAAATCTGTGTGCTTCCGTTTCCCACATCCAGAATAGCTGTTCCCTTTTGAATCACCTTCTGAAACTCTGCATCCTTGTAGGCAATCGCCTTGTAGCTTAAGAATCGCTGTTCCGAATTGCTGATAACCCGGACATCAATCCCCGTCCTCACTCGAATCTGATCTACCACAATCGGGCTGTTCTGTGCCTCTCTCAAAGCACTGGTGGCATAAGCACGGCAGTTTTCCACCTGATATTCTTTCATAATACGAGCAAACTCTGCCAACACCTCACACATCTCATCCACCTGGCCGTAGCTGATCCTTCCGTTGCGCCAGGTATCCTTCCCCAGGGCAATCGGATACACCACCTGGTCAATGGGACGAATACCGAATTTCTCCGACACCTCATAAATCCCCATTTCCAGACCGGAAGATCCTATGTCGATTGCCGCAAATGTGCGTATCATTCTTCTCACTCCCTTCTCTTCTCTAATAATTCCCCAAAATCCGCATATTCTGCGCCTCCGCCGCCACGCCCTTTAGAGCGTTCCGTATAGCCGCATCTGCAAGATTTCCTTCAATATCCACAAAAAACCGATATTCCCAGCTTCTTCCCGGAATAGGCCGGGATTCAATCATCCGCATATTTACTCCGTTAAAAATAAAATGTCCCAAAATATTATACAGAGTACCGCTGCGATGGGGCAGCTCAAAGGTAATGCTGACCTTTGCCGCATTCCTCCGGTACAGAGGACGTTTTGACAAAATAATGAAGCGGGTCGTATTATTTTTATTATTCTGAATCTCCGGACGGAGGATCTTTAATCCATAAAGCCTCCCCGCAATTTCACTGGCAATGGCTGCCTGAGTCTTATCCCTCTCTGCCACCACCTTCTTTGCCGCCACCGCCGTGTTTTCCAGGCTGATCTGCCTCATGACCTTTGACTGCCCGTTTAGAAATTCCGAACATTGCATCAATGCCTGAGGATGAGAAAATACAGTCCGGATGTCTGACAACTCCGCGTCCGGGCACCCCAAAAGCGCATGCCGAACCTTCACAAAAGTCTCTGCCACAATATAATTGTCATATTTGATCTGCAAATCGTAATTGTCAATCACCGCGCCGGCCGTGGAATTTTCAATGGGCAGCACCCCATAATCTGCCCTCCCTTCATTCACCTCCTGCATGGCCTCCTCAAAGGTCAGCACATGGTAAAAATCCGCATTTTCTCCGAAAAACTGCAAAGCAGCGGCATGACTGTAGGCCCCCTCTACTCCCTGATAGACCACCCTCGCCCCATCTATGGGAAGTTGCTCCACCTGTTCGTATCCCAAGACCTGCTGCCGGCCGTGCTCTGCCAAAAGACCATATTGATAACGGCGGCTGATAGTCATCAGCTGAGTAAAAAGCTCCTGCACTGCCGTCTGATTATACTCTCCGTGAGCAAGAGCCGCCACTGCCGCCAGCTTCTGCTTTTCCCTCTCACCGTCATAAACCGGCTTTCCTGTGGATATTTTATACTCTGCCACATTGCCGCAGATCTTCATCCGCTCCTCAAACAGGCGCACCAGCTCTCTGTCAATATTATCCAGCTGGCTCCTGCACTCTTGTAAATCCATATTCTTATATCCTCCGATTCTGTCACTGAATTTGCTTGATACTCACAGGTATATCTCTAAGCTTTCTGAACTCTCTGAACAGGAGCCACTTCCTTTTGGGTTTTCCGGAACTCCTGCTCCTCTTTTAACATTTCTATAATTCGCTCTCTGGTATACGCTCCCGAACACTTTTTCAATTCTCTAGGCAGCTGCTTTAGATAAATGGGTTCACCAAACTCAATCGTCACCTGAGACGGTCTCATAAATGGAATATGATTTTCAAAAATCTCCGCTGTTCCTGTGATAGCCACCGGCACCACCGGACACCCGCTCTTTTCCGCAATCTTTAGGCTTCCCTCCTTAAACGGCATCAGCTCCAGCGGGTCCTTATTCTCATTGCGGGTTCCCTCCGGAAATATCCATATGGAGACTCCGCTCTTTACCTTTTCGATTCCCTCCAAAATGGTTTTCAATCCTTCTTTAATATCTGTCCGATTCAAAAAAAGACAATTTACCAGCTCCATCCAGTTGACCAGAATCGGATAACGGGTCATCTCCTTCTTTGCCACAAATCCTGCCAGACCGGGCACCACCGTATATCCCACTATAATATCAAAATAGCTTCTGTGATTTCCCACATACAGCACTGCCCCCTCCGGCACTCTCTCCTGGCCCTTTACCACCAGCTTAGAGCCCGTTATGCGAAAAATCATGCGAAACATTGCCTGAACAATGTGAAGGCTGTGCTCCTGCTGCCTCTGGTGATTAAATTTACCTATGATATATTCCCCCACCACCAGCGGAATACTGGCCACAAGAAATCCTAAAAGTACAATTACAACCAATAAAAAACGTATCATTTGTCTTCCCTCTCCATTTAGTTCCTGTTCTTTTCAGTATATAAAAAATGGACAGTAAAAACAAGTGATTTATGTATGTAATTTTACATAGTTTTAAGAATAAATTTTTCTGCCGTCACTCATACTATCTCCATGAACAGATTAAAAGACCTACCTATCAATTTTTTCAAATGCGGCGTTACCGGATGGTGTCTGGAGGTGGTATTCACTTCTCTGGAATCTGTTATGGTCCATGACTGGCGCCTGATCGGCAGAACCTCCCTTCTGATGTTTCCCATTTACGGCATGGGTGCTCTGCTGGCGCCCATATCATCCGCCGTTGACCGATGGATCGGACAAATCAGGCTTCGTCCCGCCGACCGTATTGTCCGGCACGGAATCCTGGATATGGTTTTGATTTTTACTGCGGAATATTTGTCAGGAATGTGGCTTCGGTCCCAGGGAATGTGTCCCTGGGATTATACAGGAAGACAATCAAGCATCAACGGTCTAATCCGGTTGGATTTTGCTCCTCTGTGGTTTCTGACAGGGCTTCTGTTTGAACAGATAACCCAAAAGAGAAAGAATATTTTCAAAAGCTGACTTTTAAAAAGCTAACATTTCGTCATATTCATCACACAAATTGCTATATACAATCCACCTCTCATCCGATATGATAAAGTAACAATTTATGAAGAGGAGGATATTGTAATGATTGCCATAAAACCGCCTATGGGCTGGAATTCCTGGAACACCTTTGGAAAGGATATCGATGAGACGCTCATCTTTCAAATTGCTGACATCATGGCAGAAAAGGGCTACCGTGACGCCGGATACGAATATCTGATCATTGACGACTGCTGGTCCTTAAAAGAAAGGGACCCATCCGGCAGCCTTGTTCCAGATCCGGAAAAATTCCCCCATGGAATGAAGGCTGTAGCCGATTATGTCCACAGCAAGGGACTAAAATTTGGCATGTACTCCTGCGCCGGTATTCTGACCTGCGCCGGTTATCCCTCCAGCTACGACCATGAATTTCAGGACGCTGCCCTTTTTGCCCGGTGGGGAATTGACTACTTAAAATACGACTACTGCAACTTTCCCAAAACTGCTGACTGCGTTAACCGCTACCAGACCATGAGCATGGCCTTAAAGGCCACCGGAAGAGACATTCTCTTTGCCGCTTGTAACTGGGGCTCTGAAAGCTCCTGGAACTGGATGCGCTCCATCGGAGCCCACACCTACCGCTCCACCGGCGATATTTTTGACAACTTCCGCTCCTTTATTGGTATCTTCCAGTCCCAGCTAGAGCATCTGTGCCAGTCCGGGCCCTACTGCTTCAATGACATGGACATGCTGACTGTAGGCATGTACAATCAGGGAAATGTAGCCATCGGAAAGCCCTGCACGGACAGCGAATACCGGATGCAGTTCTCCCTGTGGTGCCTGGCCGGAACTCCCCTGATTATGGGCTCCGACATCCGAAATATTCCGCCTCAGATGGAACAGCTTCTCTTAAATAAACAATTAATCTCCATCAACCAGGATCCGGAATGTCGTCCCCCTTACCTGGTAGGCAAAAGAAGCGTCATGGTTCCCGAGGAGAATAACGATGAGGCTGTAGAGCCTTTGCGGATGGTAAAAGACAAGCTTCTTACCTTTATTAAGCACCTCTCCAACCAGGAGTTTGTCATTGCCTATTACAACCTTCATGAGGAGGAGCAGAAGATGAACTGTATCTTTGCAGATGTGGGCCTCCCTTACGCTTCCGGCTACGGCTTTGACATGACCGATGTATTCACCGGAGAGCATATCGGAATAAAGCGGGACTATCACGTTATCTCCGTCCCCGGCCATGACTGCCGGCTGTTTTGCTGCCGGCTGGTAAAATGCTAAGCCAGACATCCTGCCAGACATCCTCACACTGCAAAAAATGCGGCAAACCGCTGATTCCGGATGAGATAGCCATGACCAAAAAGCTCATTAACCGCGGTACTACTGTCTACTATTGTACAGATTGTCTTGCGGAAGCCTTTGACGTGAAAAGAGAGGATATTGAGGCAAAAATTCAATATTTTAAAGATATCGGATGCACTTTGTTTTAAATTTTCCTTCTTGATTTATATATACATAATATACCCCGGCAGACAAAAAACTCACGATTTTTCTTATCTGTCGGGGTATTATACTGTTTATAAAAAGCCTTTTAATCCATATCCACAACACATCCGATTATGTTTTTCCTCCTCCTTCTATGATAAAATCCATTTATCAGAACACAAAAACCTGCTAATGTACTTACACGTTCAGCCACCATGCAGACTAAAAATTCGTTCTGCACTATTTAACTGAAAATAAACGTGTCGGCACATAAAAAGCAAATGGAGGAGGATTATAACAATGAAAAAAAACCGGGTATTATCCACAATCTTAGCTGCTGCCTTATGTACATCTCTGGCCGCCTGCGGGGGAAGCGCCGGCGGCAATTCCGAAAATGCCGATAATTCCAACACTTCCGGTAATTCGAAAAGCAACACTCTTTCCGTATCCATCTGGGACAATAATCAGCTTGCCGGCCTGAAATCCATCATGGATGACTTTACAAAAGAAACAGGAATCGCTGTAGAGATCCAGGTCGTTCCCTGGGATCAATACTGGACTCTTCTGGAAGCAGGAGCACAGGGAGGCACTCTGCCGGATGTATTCTGGATGCACTCCAACTACAGCCAGATGTTCATGCGCAATGATATGCTTCTCGATTTGACCGACCGGATTGCCCAAAGTGATGTAATCAACCCGGACAACTATTATCAGGATATTCTCGGACTTTATCAATATGATGGAAAAACCTATGCCATCCCCAAGGATTATGATACTATCGCTCTCTGGTACAACAAGACCATGTTTGATGAGGCCGGTATTTCTTATCCCGATGAAACCTGGACATGGGAAACCTTTGCCGAAGCCGCTGCCAAGCTTACCGACAAGGACAAAAGCCAGTATGGCTTCGCCTCCCCTGCCTCCTACAATCAGGACGGCTACTACAGCATGATCTATGATATGGGCGGTTACATTGTCAATGAAGACAAATCTGCTTCCGGATGGGATTCACCAGAGACTATTGCCGCCATGAACTGGTGGTATGATAATCTTGTAACTGTCTGTATGCCAACTCAGCAGATGATGGGAGAGAATACCACAGATGTCCTCTTCGGTTCCGGCCGTTCCGCCATGACTCTGCAGGGCTCCTGGATGGTTAAGGCATTCTCTGAAAATGAATACATTGCAGAAAACGCTGATGTAGCTGTCCTTCCCATGGCAAATGACGGCACCAGAAAAACCATCTACAATGGTCTTGGCTGGGCTGCTGCTGCGGAAAGCCCCAATGCAGAAAATGCCTGGAAGCTTCTGGAATATTTAGGCAGTGAGGAAGCTCAGAGAAAGCAGGCTGAAAGCGGAGTTACCATGTCTGCCTATATGGGGACCTCCGACAAATGGGTGGAATGTGCTCCAAACTTCAATTTGCAGGCATATCTGGACATGACAAAAGACATGGTTATCCGCCCCTACACTGCCAACACCAAAATCTGGGAGGACTATTCCCAGCAGGTTATGGTTCGGGCCTACACTGCAGAGATTACCATGGAAGAGGCCTGTAAAGAAATTGCCGCCTTTATGAATGAAAAGATAGCAGAAGAATAACTCTTTTAAACACTGTTTTCAGTTTGTCTGATTTTGCTCTAAAAAAGCTTTAGACAAGAATCTCCTTCTTTGTGAAAGAGATTGTCTGTCTAAAGCTTTTCTGTTTATATCCTGCTGCTCTGCGCCTGTTCGTTTCTCTCCTCCATTACCTTTTGACGGTAATACTTCGGACTCATACCATACACATTTTTGAACATTTTGGAAAATGTCAGAGGATTCTCGTAACCAATCGCCTCCGCAATCTCCTGAACAGACATTCCTGTAGTCCGAAGAAGCCTGCTGCTCTGCTCCAAACGATAACTGAGAAGATACTCCTGGGGAGAGATTTCCATTCTCTGTTTAAAAATATGAGTCAGATAAGACCGGGTAATTCCGATATATGAGGCAATATCACTGACCTTAGCATCTTTATAATGATTGTGAATATAAGTCAGAGCATTATCCACATAAACATCCGGAGAATAGTCATAAGGAATAGGCTTATTCTGTCTCTCCAGATTTTGATTCTGTGAATTTACCAACAATGCCAGAATCTGATAAAGCAGAGATGTCCTGGTCAGTTCATTTGCCACCGTGATTTCATGGTGATTTAAAATCTCCTCAATAATCGTCAGAAATTCCTCCGGCTCCAGATAACAATCCCTGACAGGATGATCCGCGGTAAGTCCTGCCTTTTCCAGATAAAGGGCGGCCTTAGATCCATTAAAGGAAACCCACGCATAATGCCATGGATCCTCCGGATCCGAATAATAGAAAAGATCCACTCCCGGTACAGTCACGAAAATCTGTCCCCGGTGAGGCCGATACACCTTTCCGTCCATTTCCAGCGTTCCCCCGCCTGACAATACAAAATGCACATGATAATCTCTCCGCACAATCGGTCCGTAAAATTTATCCGGAGTGCATCTCTCTGTACCGCAAACCGTCAGATAAAGCTCCACGTCCTCAATAGGCAATCTCCCTAACATCCGAAAATTAGAACTTATACGGTAACATTGTATCGGGTCATCCATGAAATATCCTCCTTCCGCCCTTTAGTTCTTTTTCGCTGCTTTTTCTCTATTTTAACAAATGTTTTCAAAAAATGCACTTATTTTTCTTATATATCTCTTTAATACTTCTGTCTTACACATCTGTCCACAAATTATTCAAAGTATCGCAGTAAAAACTTCAAATAGCAAAGACAGGGTAAAAGCTTTATCTTCTACCCTGTCCAATATTAAAATCTCCTTATTTTTCTCCCATATACTCTTTATTTTACCAAATAAGCGCCATCCACCGGAATCACTGCTCCATTGCTGGCGGTATACGCCGGAACCGTTGTGCCGCCAAACCAGGAAACTATGGAGGCAATATTAATAATCTTTCCTCCCGAAGGCTGTTTGAGCATTACTCCTAATGCTTTTTGAATCAGCTTATCCACCATCCCCGTTACCGTAATCTGAGTGCCGTCCCGCAGTCCCACCTCTGTGCCGATCAGAACCATATAAATATTCTATGGAATCTGAAGCGCACCGTCCCGGCGCCTTGTCTGCGTCCATGTCGTCACCTCTGCCGTACAGGGATATTTCTCTGCTTCCTTTTCATCGATATCTACACCGAGTCCCGGCCGGTCATTGGCACAGACATAACCATCCCTGAATTCCAAAACTTTTTCCATATCCAGGCAATCCTGTGCGGTAATCCTGTATTTTTTTCATCCTGAATATCCAAAAAATCTCCAATCAAAAAGGTTCCCTTCCCATGGATACTCTCTAATATTCCGTAACCTGTCAATTCCTTAATTGCACTCCTGATACTAGCTCTGCTGACACCTAACTCCTCACATAACTGATTCTCTGATGGAATCTTTTCTCCAATCTTCCATGCACCATTTAAAATTTGTTGTTTATAATATGCAACAACCTGCTCTGTGACATTCGTCTTTTGAATCATAATTTTACCAATCTTGTCTGACAAGTTTTGATTCTCTAATTTGGTTATATTTCTAGTCAGCAATGATATCATCTTCACTTGTGCTGACCCTAAAAATTTCGGATATAAGCCTTCCGAAAATAGAAAAAATATTCTCATTGACAAATTCTTCCCACAATGTTAGAATGTCAGCATGCTTACATTTATTTTCCAAGAAAGGATTTCCGGCTAATGCCCACAGACCATATTGGCTTTCAGATCCGCATCTTATCCAATCTTATCAACCGCAAGATCAACCAGATGGTTGCAGAAGAAGAGGAGATGCTGACACCTCATCAGGGCTGGGTTTTGAATTATATGACCCAACACAGGGAACAGGACATCATGCAGCGTGATATCGAAAAAAAATTTTCTATCCGCCGTTCCACTGCCAGCCATATGCTTCAGCTGATGGAAAAAAACGGTTATATTCAACGCATCTCCGCACCCGATGACGCACGGATGAAAAAGCTGATTATCACAGAAAAGGGAATGGAAGCACAAAAGCGCATGCAGGATCGCCTTTGCCGGTTCGAGGAAATTTTTCAATCCCATATTTCTTCGGAGGATCTTCAACATTTAAAACAGCTTCTCAAACAATTGGAAGAAAATATTCTATAAAACGATTATTTTGAGCTGTCATAATGTCAAAAAACGCTTTTTTAAAAAAATAAACTTTAAATGCCAACAAGTATTTTTGTTGGTATTTCTTTCCTGTTATTTGTAAGTATGCTAACATATATATTTTTCAGACCTTTCACTCATTCGGAAAAGATAACGACCATAAAAGGAGGACATAATTATGAACACCAACAAATACCTTTTTGAAGACGCACCGGTACCCAAAGCCGTAGCTACCATGGCAATTCCCACCATGATTTCCATGCTGGTAGTAGTCATCTACAACATGGCCGACACCTTTTTCATCGGCCAGACAGGCGACCCCATGCAGGTAGCCGCCGTATCCCTGGCTACCCCCGTATTTATGGTATTCATGGCTCTGGGAAACCTCTTCGGCATCGGCGGAAGCTCCGCTATTTCCCGGGCTCTGGGTGAAAAAAAGTCTGAACGTGCAAAACAGATTTCATCCTTTTGCTGCTACGCCTCTCTGGGCTTGGGAATCATCATGGCAGCTTTATTTCTCATTGGCATGGACTTTATCTTAAAGATGATCGGTGCCAGTGAAAATACAGCCGGCTATGCCCGGGAATACTTAAGCTACATTGCATTCGGCGGCCCCTTTATCATGTTTGGCACCGCATTTGGAAACATTCTCCGAGGTGAGGGCGCTTCCAAGGAATCCATGATCGGCAATCTTATCGGCACGATAACCAACATTATCCTGGACCCAATTATGATCCTCGTTTTTGGCTGGGGAGTGGCCGGCGCCGCTATTGCCACGGTAATCGGCAATATGGCTGCCAGCGCCTTTTACACCGGATATTTTCTCATGAAAAAATCCAGCCTTTCCATTCATCTAAAGGATTTTCGTATGGGTGACCGGATTGCCATGAGCGTCACGGCTATCGGCATCCCTGCCTCACTCAACAATATTCTTATGAGCTGTGCCAACATCATTCTGAACCTGGCACTGGCCGGCTATGGCGATACTCCGGTGGCTGCCATGGGTGTTGCCATGAAATCCAATATGCTGGTTGTACTGCTTCAAATCGGCCTCTGCGCTGGCATCCAGCCCCTGATCGGCTACAACTACGGCGCACGGAACAAAAAAAGGCTGATGAAAATCTTCCAATTTACTGGAATCTGTGCTGTTGTCATGGGAACCATTCTGACCACTGTCATGGTCATTGCCCGGCAATTCCTTATTCAGGCATTTATCGATGATCCCGAGGTCATTTCCTACGGCATCCAGATGGTCATCGCCCTGCAGATATCCGGCCCGGTGATCGGGATTCTCTTTTTGTGTATCAACACCATTCAGGGTATGGGAAAGGCTCTCCCTTCTCTTATCCTGACTATATGCCGTCAGGGACTGGTCTTTATACCGTCCGTATTTATATTAAACAGGCTTTTTGGCCTGGACGGCGTCATTTATGCCCAGACTGTAGCAGACTATCTGTCAATTTTCCTGTCTGTTTTTCTATGTCTGGAGCTGTTTAAGCAAATTGATTTTCCGGAGGTATCTGCCGGTCCTCAATCCGACAATGCATAAAATTTAAATCTCCCTATGCGGATCTGTCCATCATAAAGGACTGTGTACAAAATACAATACCCTGTCATTTTGCCACAGTCCTTCTTTAATTCAAAAATTTATTTCTCATTTTTACCAGAAATTTCTCCATATTATCTTCAATTCAGAAAAAAATTCCTGTGCCTTTATTTCAGCATCTCCCCATATCTTCCCAGAAAACTGCGTGTTCTTTCATTATCCGAGGCAAACACCACCTCTGGCATCCCCTCCTCCACAATCACCCCGTCTGCCATAAAGATTACCCTATCCGAGATATCCTTAGCAAATGCCATCTCATGTGTCACAATCACCATGGCAATATCCAGATCCGCCAAAGACTTAATAACCTTCAAAACTTCACCCGTAAGCTCCGGATCAAGAGCCGATGTAGGCTCGTCAAAAAATAAAATTTTCGGATTCAGAGCCAATGCCCGAGCAATAGCTACCCGCTGACACTGTCCTCCGGAAAGCTGGCAGGGATAGGCATTTTCCTTATCTTCCAGCCCCATCTTCTTAAGCAGTTCTCTTCCTGTTCGGTATACCTCCTCCTTGTCTCTCTTTTGGACAGAAATCGGTGCATCTGTAATATTTTTCATCACCGAGAAATGAGGAAACAGATTAAAATTCTGAAACACCAGCCCGTAATTTTCCCTAATCTGTTTTAACTCCTTTTTAGAAGCATAGGCCATTTTTCCTTCTCCATCACTCCAGGCCGCTTTCTTTCCCATATAGATGAGCTCACCGCTGTCCATAGTTTCCAGCATGGTGGCACATCTCAAAAGGGTGGACTTTCCCGAGCCGGACGGGCCAATGATGGAAACAATCTCACCCTCTCCCACGGACAATGAAATATCCTTAATCACCGAAACCCCGTCAAAGGATTTCTCCACATGCTTCATCTCCAAAAGCTTCATAACATATCCACCCTTCCGGTTATCCCTTTCGTCCAATTATGAGTATTCCCTGGAACTCTTTTTATTGATAATAATCCAGCTTCTTCTCCGCATGTTCCATCCCCACTGCCACTACCAAGTTAAATATATAATAAAAAACTCCGGCTGCTGCAAATGGAATCAGGCTGGTTTGGGAGGAAGCAAGGGCCTTGGCAATGGCAAACATTTCCAATACACTGATAGTAAAGGCAAGAGAGGTGTCCTTTACGAGAGTAATCACCTCGTTGGTCACAGACGGAAGGATTCTCTTAATCACCTGAGGCAAAATAATCTTAAAAAATGTTTGCCCTTTTCCATATCCCAAAAGCTTCGCCGCCTCATACTGTCCCGCCGGCATAGACTGAATCCCGCTTCGGTAAATCTCTGCAAAATAAGCCGCATAATTAATCACAAATCCAATCAATGCCGCCCAAAGACGATAGCTGTTGGTAATCTTTATCCCAAAAAGATAATAAGGCCCAAAATATACCACCATCAGCTGCAGCATCAAAGGCGTTCCCCGCATTATAGATATGTATACCTTCACAATCCCCTGCAGCAAAGGATTTTTTGACATTCTTCCAAAGGCTATAATCAAGCCAAGAGGCAGGGAAAAAATCAGAGTTATCACAAAAATCTGAATACTGACAAACATTCCTCCTGCTAACTGCGATACCATCATACTGACTGACATTTTCCCTGCTCCTCAATTTTACTATACTATAATCTCACTGTTATGTTATCTTCCCTGTGATCATCAAAACCCGTTGACCCGGCTAATTATTTTCCAATAGTGGTAACATCCCGCCCGAACCATTTTTCAGAAACAGATTTCAGTGTTCCGTCTTGAGCCATTTCTTTCAGAGTAGCCTGCACCTTATCCCGCAGCTCCTCATTTCCCTTTTTAAATCCGATTCCATACTCTTCAGAAGCCAGCGTTTCCTCCAGCACTACATAGGATTCACCGTCATCTCTCTGTTCAATCTGATATCCGGCCACAATCACATCCATGGCAATGGCGTCCACTGCCCCCATCTCCAAATCCATAAACGCTGTATTATAATCCGGAGTGGTCTGAAGAGTCCCAAAGCTTCCTGTCAATTCCCCATTATCCTTCAAAGCCGCTTCAGCCGAGGAATCTGCCTGAACCTCCACAATCTTCCCGGCCAGATCAGCAAAGCTGCTGATTCCTGAATCTGCCGCCACTACAAATACTTGACTATTGTCCATATACGGTTCGCTCCAGGTGTAATCGTCCTCTCGCCCGTTCATAGTAAATCCATTCCAGATACAGTCAATAGTCCCGGAATTCAACTCCATATCCTTGGCATCCCATGCAATCGGCTGTGGTACAAACTCCAGTCCCAGACGGTCGGCCACTTCCTTAGCCAGCTCCAGATCAAATCCCGTATATTCCCCGTCATCTCCTACAAATCCCATAGGAGGAAAATCCTGATCAAAACCAACTGTGAAAGTTCCCTTTTCACCACTTTCTTTTTCAGCATCAGAATCTCCGCTTTCGGCATCAGCCTTCCCGGCTTCCTCAGAAGCATCTGCTTTTGATTCTGTCTCTGCCTCCGCAGTTGCAACAGATTCCGCCGCCGTGGTGGCCTTTGTACTTTGGCCTCCGCAGCCTGCCAATGACATTACCATTACTCCCATTAATAACACACTTCCAAATCTTTTCATAATTTCTGTTCCTCCTCTTTTCCACAAACGTTTAAAAGTTATGCACAAAAATATTTTTATTTTTCTGCAACACGCTACCATATTAGCATACTAAAGTAATTCTGTCCATCTTTTTCTTTCTGAAAATAAAAAATAAGGACCTGATAAAACACCTTAAATGTTTACCAGATCCTTATTTCATTTTTCCTTACATTATTAATTATATTAAAGAAACAACATCATAAAATCTTTAATCTATAACATCTCTTTCCAAACAGATCTTATTTCCCATAATAAGCCCGCAGATACATCTCCTTAATCTCGCTCATCAACGGATATCTGGGGTTAGCTCCTGTACACTGATCATCAAATGCCTGCTCCACCATGGCATCCAGATTATCCAGGAAGTATTTCTCATCCACACCATACTCTGCAATGGTCTTCTTCACGCCTACGGCTGCCTTCAGCTCCTCAATCTTCTCAATCAGCTTCTTTACAGCCTCCTCATCATTGGCTGCCTGAATTCCCACAAATCGGGCGCACTCTGCGTATCTGGCGCGGGTATGAGGATACTGATACTGGGAGAATGTTCCCATCTTTCTCGGACACTCCGCAGCATTAAACTCTACAACAAGAGAAATCAAAAGTGCGTTGGCAATACCATGAGGCAGGTGGTGGAAGGCGCCCAACTTATGAGCCATAGAGTGACATACGCCTAAGAAGGCATTGGCAAAGGCCATACCAGCCAGGCAGGAAGCATCTGCCATCTTGGAACGGGCCTCCACATTAGAGCCGTCATTATAACAGGTGGGCAGGTACTCAAATACGTTCTTCATAGCCTTCAATGCCAAACCGTCCGTATAATCCGTAGCCATCACAGAAGCATAGGCCTCCAGGGCATGTGTCAAAACATCCACACCAGATGCACTGGTCAATCCCTTAGGCTGGCTCATCATATTGTCCGTATCCACAATTGCCATATTGGGCATCAACTGATAATCAGCCAGCGGATACTTCACACCTGTCTCCTGATCTGTGATAACCGCAAAAGGAGTTACCTCGGAACCAGTACCGGAAGAGGTGGGAATCGCCACAAAATAAGCCTTCTCACCCATCTTGGGGAATGTATATACACGCTTCCGGATATCAATAAACCGCATGGCCATATCCTGAAAATCTACTTCCGGATGCTCATACATCACCCACATAATCTTACCTGCATCCATGGCAGAACCGCCGCCCAAAGCAATAATCACATCCGGCTGGAACGCTGTCATAGCCTTAGCGCCCTCCTGAGCATTGGCCAGGGTGGGATCCGGCTGTACATTAGAGAAACACTGATAAACAATTCCCAGCTCATCCAGCTTATCGGTAATCGGCTTTGTATAACCATTCATATACAGGAAGGAGTCTGTCACAATAAACGCTCTCTTCTTACCTAATACCTCTTTTAGCTCATTCAATGCAACAGGCATACAGCCCTTCTTAAAGTACACTTTCTCAGGCGCACGGAACCACAGCATATTCTCTCTCCTCTCCGCCACAGTCTTGATATTCAGTAAATGCTTTACACCCACATTCTCGGACACCGAGTTGCCTCCCCAGGAGCCGCAACCCAAGGTCAGAGACGGAACCAGCTTAAAGTTGTAAAGATCACCTATACCGCCATGGGAAGAAGGCGTATTTGTCAGAATACGGCAGGTCTTCATAGCCTCCGCATGCTTCAAAATCTTCTCATGCTCATTAACATTAATATACAGAGAAGCCGTATGTCCATAACCGCCGTCAGCCACCAATCTCTCAGCCTTGACCAGAGCCTCATCAAAGGTCTCAGCCTTGTACATAGCCAACACTGGAGAAAGCTTCTCGTGGGCAAACTCCTCACAAATGTCAACCGACTCAACCTCTCCAATAATAATCTTTGTATCTACCGGTACATCCACGCCTGCTAACTTTGCAATAGTATGGGCAGTCTGTCCCACAATCTTCGCATTTAAAGAGCCATTGATCAGGATTGTCTTTCTCACCTTCTCAATCTCATCAGGATTCAGGAAATAACATCCCCGATACTCAAATTCCTTCTTTACTTCATCATAAATAGAAGCAAGAACTGTCACTGACTGCTCTGAAGCACAGATCATACCATTATCAAATGTCTTGGAATGAATGATTGAGCTTACAGCCATCTTAATATCCGCTGTATCATCAATAATAACTGGTGTATTACCAGCGCCCACGCCAAGAGCCGGCTTACCAGAAGAATAAGCAGCACGCACCATTCCTGGGCCGCCAGTAGCCAGAATAATATCTGCCTCCTTCATAACAAGATTAGTCATATCCAAAGATGGAACATCGATCCATCCAATAATACCTTCCGGCGCACCAGCCTTAACAGCAGCCTCAAGAATAACCTTTGCAGCCTCAATTGTACATCCCTTTGCCCTGGGATGTGGAGAGATGATAATAGCATTTCTGGTCTTAAGACAGATCAGGCATTTAAAAATTGCTGTAGAAGTGGGGTTCGTTGTAGGAATAACCGCTGCCACCAAGCCAATCGGTTCAGCCAGCTTCTTGATTCCAAATGCCTTATCTTCCTCAACAACACCACATGTTTTTGTATCCTTATAAGCATTGTAAATATATTCTGCGGCATAGTTATTTTTGATTACCTTATCCTCAACAACTCCCATGCCTGTCTCTTTCACTGCCATCTTTGCCAGCGGAATACGCAGCTTATTGGCTGCAGAAGCCGCCTCATAAAAGATTTTATCTACCTGTTCCTGAGTAAATGTTGCAAATACCTTTTGCGCTTCCCGCATGGCCTGCATCTTTGCTTCCAATGCCTCAACGCTGTCAACAATTGCCGGGATTTCCTGCTTTTTGTTAGCCATTACTCTCTCCTCCACATTTCTTTGAAATAGCTCTATCGATGTTATTATCGATATTTTTTTAACAAACCATCTATGATTGAATTATACTTCTTTGTTAAATAATTGTCAATATTATTTTTAAAATTATATCCACAAATTTTCTTTATATTTTCTCTAATATTTTCTACAATATAACTAAGGAGCCATCTTCCGTTTATATTTTTCCAAATTTTATGATGTTGGGATCAAAAGACATTTTGACCCTGGTATCATTTTATTGAAATACATCTTATAAATATTTAAATAAAAAGGAAGTGCTCACGCACTCCCTCTATCTACTCATCTGGCTCTAACTCGTCAAATAATTCCGAATCATAAAATTCTCGAATTGTCACTCCCAAACCATCTGCAATCTTATTAATATTTACAATTCCTGGATTTTTACTTTTCCCATTAATAATACTTTTATATGTGGAAGATGGCATTCCTGCCCTATAACTTACAGAGTAACCACTTAAATTCTTTTTCTGGCATAATTCAGAAATCCTAAAACTTGTTGCTTCACGTATGGTCATATTTACCCACCCTTTCTCCATAAGTTTAGTAACAGCTTAAAACATATAAACTAATACTAAGTTTAGTCGAATTCGACCATATAATAGGACGATAATATATACTGCATATTATACTTTACCAGATTTTTCCAATAATTAATAAAGTGCATAAGTGGAGTATACTCACAGAATTTGTATAAATAACAGATACATATATCAGACGTTTTTATATACTTTTAAAGGGATTATTTATGAATTAGTATGAATTTTATTTTTAGAAATAAAAAAAGCCGATCTTCTCTTCTTCTTAAGAAAACCGACAATTCCTGAGCGTGCGGGGATTCGAACCCCGGACAACTTGATTAAAAGTCAAGTGCTCTACCGCCTGAGCTACACGCCCATATGCCTTGGACCGGAATCGAACCAGTGACACGAGGATTTTCAGTCCTCTGCTCT
>CAJUHR010000033.1 GCA_910586255.1 uncultured Lachnospiraceae bacterium
TTTTTTAAAATGGTTCAAAATAAGCTGCATTATGCAGCGCATGGGCATACGGCGGCAGAAGTAATATATGAACGAGCAAATGCAGAACAACCATTTATGGGACTTAGAAATTTTTCTGGTGATTTTCCAACATTAAAAGATATCGGTATTGCAAAGAATTATTTAAATGAGGAAGAATTGAAGATTTTAAATAACATTGTGTCTGGATATTTTGACTTTGCAGAAATTCAGGCTATGCGCCATAATCCCATGTATATGTCTGATTATGTGGAGCATCTTGATAATGTATTGAAAACGACAGGAGAAAAATTATTGCAGGGAGCAGGAACAATCAGTCATGCCCAAGCAATCGAAAAAGCTACAGTAGAATATAGAAAATATCAGGTTCAGAACTTATCTCCAGTTGAAGAAGAGTATTTAGAAAGCATTAAAAACATACATAGTACGGCAAAGAAAAAAGCAAAGAAGTAATAACGCAGAATTGTGTTCCCATACGAGTGACGAGGCTGAAAAATTGTGTTTACATAGTAGCTCCGACACAGGTATACTGCGGGAACTTATGACCGAGGAGGATCAGAGAAACATCCGCAATGTAAACAATGACTCGGTTCTTCCCCTGACCTGTACCAGACCCTTTGCCGATGAGCACCCCGAAATTGTGGTGACGTATCTTAAGGAGGTCATCCGGGCTGCCCGGTGGGCCAGTGCCCACCAGGACGAGTTTGTCCAGACGGTATGCAGCAGCGTGTATGATGCCACCCCGGACGAGATGCGGGAGGCATTTGATCTGCCCTATTTGTTTGCTCACAGAGCGCCTGTCCTGGATGAGACCGCTTTCGCCATGCTGGAGGAGGAGAAGCATTTTCTCATTGAACACGGTGTGATCCGGGCAGAGGACGACTTTGACCTCCGCGCTTGGGCAGCACCCCAGTTCCTTGAGGAGGCAATGCTCTCCCTGGAGCGGGAAAACCTCTAAATTTTCGTGTTCGTTTTATTCATATATGCTCTGCCCACCATCTGGAGGGCAGGGCATATATGCTTTTCAATTATTTTTTCGATCATTGAGGGTAACAGTTCAAATTCCGCATTGGATGGACATCCGATGCTTCTTGTCCGGTGTATGCGGGCAAGAAGATACCCGTCTGAACTGTTACCATTGAGAAATTATAAAAAATATAGGCTCACAAAAGTCAATTTACATCAAGGAGAGAAAATGATAAAATAGATAGTGCTTATAACTGTAGGAAATAAAATAAACAAGGAAAAGTAAAAATGCAGCAGATGTCTATTTTTGATTATTCAGTGGAATCGCAGCCGGAAAACAAGCTGCCGCCACGGGAGCTTGAAAGGATTCACCCCCGGATGGTTTCTTTGTTTAGTGGATGCGGCGGTCTGGATTTAGGGTTTAAGCAGGCAGGATATGATATTATATATGCAAATGATTTTGATAAAGATGCACAGAGAGTATACAGGGCCAATTTTGGGGAAATAGATGAAAGAGATATTCTGGATGTTTCAGAAGAGGAGGTTCCTTCCTGTGATATATTGACAGGAGGCTTTCCGTGCCAGCCATTTTCCAATGCCGGAAACAGAAAGGGAATCAGGGATTCAAGAGGAAATCTGTATAAGGAATGCCTCAGAATGATTGAGTCTAAAATGCCGAAGGTCGCTGTATTTGAAAATGTCCGGGGATTATTGTCAATCAGGGATGAGAATGGCGGACTGCTGATTGAGACTATCGTGAAAAATCTGGAAGAGGCCGGGTATAATGTCAACTATCAGTTGATCAATGCCAGTGATTATGGTGTACCGCAAAACAGGGTCAGGGTTTTTGTTGTTGCGTTCCGAAAGGATTTGGGAAAAACATTCGTGTTTCCTCCAAAGCAATCGAAAGAAAAACTAAATATCGGCAATTTTCTGGATGTTCCTGATAATGTTCCCAACCAGGTTGACTGGCCGTTTTCGCCGCAGGTGTTAAACATGATACAGTATATACCGGAAGGCGGTTCATGGAAAAGTATACCCTATGAATATCTGCCGGATCGATTTAGAAAAATCGCCGATAATATGAAACGCTATCATGCACCGAATATGTACCGCCGTTTTGCCAGAACAGAGATTGCGGGAACAATCACTGCGGCGGCACAGCCTGAAAACTGCGGAATTATTCATCCCACAGAAAACAGAAGGTATAATGTCAGAGAGATTGCCAGAATACAGACATTTCCGGATGATTTTGTTTTTTTTACCGAAAATCCTAAATCTGTGACCGGTATGTATAAGGTAATAGGAAATGCAGTGCCTCCGGTTCTGGCAAAGCGGATTGGCAGTGCAATCATAGAGCAGTTGGGATTTCAATTGATCGATAGGGGGTGATTTCTTGAAGAAAATGTATGTTGCAGAGTCGAGTATCTCAACGAGTATTAAATATTTTCGGAGCTTAAATATTTTTTCGGGTGAGCAGCTGGGATTGTTTTTCTTTTTTAAGAGTATTGGCTTTGACGACAGGGAGTATCATTCCTTTCCAAAGGTGAGCGGCATCTCAAATGAGGAGAGAAAAGAGTATTTAAAAAGCATGTATAAGCTTTCTGCCTTATATGATTATGATACGGAAAATGGGGAGAAAAGGTGTTGTCTGTTTCCTTTTTCCATTGCAGATGAAATCGGAAAGAATAATTTGTTTAATCCGGGAACCCCCTTTAAGGGACTTTTGAGCCGGACGAGGGATACGGTTGATAATACCCTGATTGATGATTCTAAATTTTTGCGGAAGGATGATGCAAATCCCGATCACTTTAGGTTTCCAAGAAATTATATACAAATCCTGCGTTCGGATTTTTTAAATAGCGAAAAAATTTCATTGGTGTATCTGGCTGCCTGGTACTTCCGGTTCAGGGGGATTGAGACTCCGGATACATGGCTGAAAAATGATCCTTTACAGCATTTATACAGGAGATGCACCAGAGTATGCATAAAGGCTATGATCAATGAACTTAAGCTGACGGAGGATGAGTTGGGGGCATTGTTTTATCATAATGAGGAAGAAATAATCCATTTTGCAGAAAATAAAATAAGCGGAGCGTCATTGAGAAACCAATTGAATTTCAGCAAGGATTATATTCCGGAAATTACGGGAATACCCAGGGGAGGGAACGATTATATGAGTGATATGAAGGATATTGAAGCTTCAAAAGCAGAGGAATTGTCTCAGCCTGTGGGGGGAAATATTACAGCGAACAGGCTAAAAAACTTATTGCTTGCAGCAAAGCAGGTAATCCTGTATGGCGTTCCAGGCACAAGCAAATCTTATCTGGCGAATCAAATTAAGGAGGATTTTACTAAATGCGTGATGGTTCAGTTTCATGCCAATTCTACATATGAGCAGTTTATCGGAGGCGTATCCATTGATGATCAGGGAAATTTTGTCTCGAAACCAGGTGTATTTTTGACATTTTGTGAAGAAGCAAGAGAGGATAAAAATCCGGAAAATAAGTATTTATTTATCATAGACGAGATTAACCGGGCCAATGTCTCAAAGGTATTCGGAGAGACTATTCTTACGCTGGACAGAGAATACACGGCGGATTTGGCAGGGGGTATTCGATATAATGGCAAAATGATTCAAAGATTTTCTATACCGGAGAATGTATATATTATTGCAACAATGAATTCTGCTGACCGCAGCATTGCCCAGATTGATTACGCCATCAGAAGGAGGTTCGCCTTTGTCAGATTTTATCCCAATTACGAGCTGATCTCCTCTGTTTCCGACACGTCAAAAATGCCTCAGATTAAGCCGGATGTTTTATTGAAAAATATAAACAAAGCTATATTTAATGTGCTTAAGGATGAGAATATGCTTTTGGGACATGCGTATTTTATCCCCAAATGGGCCATGTCGGACGGAAAAATCCGATGGACTCCGGAAGTTTTAAAGCAGCTTTTCAATTATTATATTATTCCGATTATTGAGGAATATACATACGGAAATTTCAGATATCTGGCGAATATCTTGGGATTGAATTTGCCAAAAAAAATAGAGGATACAGATCGGTTCATTGAGGAGCTGAAGAATCAGTTTCATTTAGACTAACGCGGGAGGGAAGCTTATGGAATCCGATGTGATTCATATTCCACAGGGCGGTCTCCTGCGGTTGCTGAATGGGGAAAAGGAGCTTTTGAGGCAATCCTTTGAGGAGCGGAAAATAAGCCTGGATTGTATCGATTTTCGGCAGGATATTGTCAGCTTTCCGCAGGCATATGTTGGCTATATACATTTGCCCACAAGAAAAATAATTATTGATCCAAAGCATGAGGGATTGGATTTAAGGCATATATTGAGAATGCACTATTTCCTGTATGATTCGGAGACATCGGATCTGGACGAGCCGATCTATGATATGGACAAGGGCAGTACATATGATTTGACTGAGCTGTTTATTTCTGAGTTGGATAAGGTGGTCAAAAAAGGACTTCCGGTAGAATACAGGGATAGCCGGGAGAATCTTCAATATCTGAGAGGAAATATAAATCTGGTTCAGACCCATATGAACAGGAGATTCGGCAGAAGAGAATTGTTTGACTGTTCCTTTGATGAACTGTCAAAGGATATTGCCATAAATCAAGTGCTTTATAAAGCCTGTAATAAGGTGATCCAGATTACGGACAGCGAAAAAGCACATCTCATGAAAAAGGATTTTGCAACCGTGTCCGATATTTACCATGTTCCGGAAGTAAAGCTGAATATAAATACAATGTATTGTAAAAAGGCATTGACCTTAGCGTACATGATTTTGAATGAGCTGTCAGTTTCTGATTATGGAAATCACGCATATGGACAGGATCTGATGATTAATTTTGATAAGCTTTTTGAGAACTTTGTAAAAAAGATATTGACCGTGTATTCCGGGGATCATAATTTTTCGTATTGGGACGAAGAAAAGCAGTATGCGGTTTGTACAGATTTTGATGGTCATGTTTATTCAAAGTCATATATTCCGGATATGCTATATCTGTGCCAGGAACAGGAGAAGCCCATTCGTGCCGGATGTATTCTTGATATGAAAAATAAGACATCAAAACCGTTTGGCAATGGGGATGTTTATCAAATGTTCTTTTATGCCAATCAGCTGCATAGCAGTCGGGTGATTTTGTGTTATCCGTCCTGCGGGGAAAGGGAAAATGCTCTGCTGAAGTTTGATGATGAGATGTTTTCCTTAAAGAAGATCTATGGCATCTACATAAATATTGCGGGAGATACCTCTGCGGAATTTAAGAGAAATATATATCAATTTATAGATAAGGTAAAGGCGCTTTTATAGATATGCAGGTTGACGATTATTGTCTCCTTCCTTCAAGGCTGGTATTGGAAATTTTAAGTTAATGACATTGGTTATGAACAGTCGCTTATGGCAGAACAATAAACAGGCTGGCACATCCGCAAAATTTGATGTGTCAGCCTGAATTATATCAGAAAGAATCCGTCTCAAGATTACTCTGTTGTCTGCTCCCTTTTGGGGGATCTGCCTTTTTTAGGCCTGGAGGAGGCTTTTTCTGTTATTTTTGTCTGAGCTGTTTCTGCCTTTTTGGATTCTTCAGCTTTAGTCTTTTTGCGTGTGTTTTTTTTCACCTCAGCCATCTCACCCTTAGCTGCAGCCTTCTTCCCGGCTTCCTTTTCCACCTTCTTGGGTGCCGGTGTGGGAGTGCAGGAAAATACCAGGGTACACATAGGCGGAAGATCGATCACCAGGGAGTTCTCCCGGTCATCCCACTCCTCCTGCTTGCTGGTCTTGACGCGGGGATTTCCTTTTCCACTGCCGCCGTAGATCTGCGCGTCACTGTTGAGAATCTCCTTAAACTTTCCGTAGAAGGGCACGCCGATCTGGAACTGTTCGTGCTCCACAGGGGCAAAGTTGCAGATAAAGAGCAAAGTCTCCTCCGGTTTTCCGGTCTTGCGCAGGAAGGACACGATATTATCCGCGCTTCTGGAGCAATTGATCCACTCAAAGCCGTCCGGATGAAAGTCCTTCTGGGACAGTGCAGGATGGGTCTGATACAGGTGATTGAGGGCTTTAACATATTCCTGCGTGGTTTTGTGTACCGGATATTCCAGAACATTCCAGGGCAGCTCTTCATTCTCATTCCACTCGGAGACCTGGGCGAATTCCTGGCCCATAAACATCAGCTTTTTGCCGGGATGCCCGTACATGAAGCCATAGGCAGCCCGCAGATTGTTGGCCTTGGCCTCATAGGTTTCACCGGGCATTTTGCACAGCATGGAATATTTGCCGTGCACCACCTCGTCATGGGAGAACACCAGCACAAAGTCCTCGCTGTAGGCATACAGCATACTGAAGGTCAGCTCCCCGTAATGGTGATTGCGGAAATAGGGATCGTAAGACATATAGCCAATAAAATCGTTCATCCATCCCATGTTCCATTTATAGTCAAATCCAAGGCCGTTGTCTTTTACGTCTCCGGTGATCTTAGGCCAAGCCGTAGACTCCTCCGCAATCAGAAGGGCGCCGTTTTTACAGCCCTTAAAGACAGAGTTTAAATGCTTAAGAAATTCGACCGCTTCCAGATTCTCGTGGCCACCATAGATATTGGCCACCCACTCACCGTCATTCTTTCCATAGTCCAAATACAGCATAGATGCCACCGCGTCCATCCGGATGCCGTCTGCATGATACTGCTCCGCCCAGAATAATGCATTGGCAATAAGGAAGTTCTTTACCTGAGGCCGGCCATAATTGTAGATCAGAGTGCCCCAGTGGGGATGAGAGCCCTGCCGGGGGTCCTGATGCTCATAGACGCAGCTTCCGTCAAAGCAGGCCAGGCCGTGAGAATCTCTTGGGAAATGAGCGGGAACCCAGTCCAGAATCACGCCGATACCTTGTTCGTGCAGGTAGTTCATAAAATACATAAAGTCGTCAGGGGTGCCGTACCGGCTGGTAGGCGCGTAGTATCCCGTCACCTGATATCCCCAGGAGGCGTCTAAGGGATGCTCCATTACGGGCATCAGCTCCACATGGGTGTAGCCCATCTCCTTTACATAGTCCGCCAGCCGGGGAGCAATCTCACGATAATTGTAAAATTCTGAGCCAATGATCTCCTTTCCTTCCTCGTCTACAGAGAGGGGCTTGCGGATCCAGGAGCCCAAATGCACCTCATAGATGGACATTGGCTTTGTCTTTGAATCATTCTTGCGCCGCTCATTCATCCACTGATTATCAGTCCAGGAAAAACGGTTGATGTCCCACACAACCGATGCCGTGTTGGGGCGCAGCTCCGCATAATTTCCGTAAGGGTCCGACTTGAGCATAGGCTCGCCTTTCCGGTTTTTAATCTCATACTTATAAATGGTCCCTACATCCAGACCGGGAATAAACAGTTCAAATACGCCAAAATCACCTAACTGCTTCATCTGATGGCGCCTGCCGTCCCAATGGTTAAATTCACCTACCACGCTTACCCGCATGGCGCAGGGAGCCCACACAGAAAAGAGAACACCCTTCACACCCTTGATCTCCATGGGATGCGCACCCATTTTTTTGTAGATATCATAGTATATGCCGGCCTCAAATTTTTTCAGCTCTGCCTCGCTGAACTGAGTCCCAAAGGCATAGGGATCCTGCAGCTCCTCCTGGCTGCCGTTGTCATAAGTTACCAGCAGGGTGTAATCGGTGGCACTTTTGCACGGAATAAGAACTGCAAAAAAACCATCCTCATCCTGCATCTCCATGGGATATTTTCTGCCAGTTCCTGCCAGCTTCACGGTCATCTCTGTCGCAGTGGGAATAAAAGCCTGAATCAGCAGCCCTGCCTCTGTAACGTGTGGTCCCAGCAGGTTCTGCGGTCTGGCCGCCTCCGAATACACCAGCTCCTCAATCGCTGCCCAATCCATTAAATCGTATAACACTTTGTCCATAAAGACCCCCTTTACTGCCGAATGGTAGTGTCTGTTTCACACCACAGGCCGAACTCTTATTTCTAGTTATTATTATAACGGATTTTTAACGACCTGGCAACGATTATTCGTGGTTGTTTTAGATTTACATCTGACTTTCCATTTCGCGGCTGACAGAATCTTCGCAGGCGCTCATGGCCTTAAGGGTTTTTGAGAAGAGCTCGTCCAATTCCCATCCCAAAAGCTCGGCGCCCTGGCGGATAATATCCCGGGAACAGCCGGCGGCAAACCGCTTGTCCTTAAATTTTTTCTTCAGGCTGGACACCTCCATATCCTGACAGCTTTTGGACGGGCGCATCCTGGCAGCAGCTCCAATGAGCCCGGTCAGCTCATCGGATGCAAAGAGAACCTTTTCCATCATGTGAGTGGGCTCCACGTCACAGCAGATGCCGTAGCCGTGGGAGCAGACAGAGTGGATCATGTCCTCCCCCACGCCTCCGGCAGCCAACAGCTCGGGAGCTTTTATGCAGTGCTGCTCCGGATATTGCTCGAAATCAATATCATGAAGAAGTCCGGTGATGCCCCAATATTCTTCCTCCTCTCCATATCCTAACTCCCTGGCGAACCATCTCATAACTGCCTCCACGGTCAGGGCATGTAAAAGATGGAAGGGCTCCTGATTGTACTGCTTTAACAGCTTTAACGCGTCTTCTCTGGTAATTTGGCTTTTCATGTGTAATTCTCCTTGTCTTTTTGAAATTTACTCGGCAAACCCAATCAATTTATTTCCGTCCTGAGCTACATCCACCACAATGGTCTGTCCCTGATGAATATTTCCCTGGAGGATAATCCGTGCAGCCAGTGTCTCCACGTGCTTTTGCAGATATCTGCGAAGGGGGCGGGCGCCGTAGGCCGGGTCATAGCCGTGGCCGGTAATATATTCTTTGGCAGCCGTGGTCAGTTCGATCTGAAGCTCCTTATCTTCCAGGCGCTTATTCACATCAGCCACCATCAGATCAACAATATGGCTGATGTTGCCCTTTGTCAAGGGTTTAAAGAGGATTGTCTCGTCCAGCCGGTTTAAAAATTCCGGGCGGAAATGGCTTTGCAGCTCTCCTAAAACCATTTGCTCGGCCTCAGGACGGATGGAGCCGTTTTCATCGATTCCGTCCAAAAGATACTGGGAGCCAATGTTGGAGGTCATGATTAGAATCGTGTTTTTAAAGTCCACAGTCTTTCCTGTGGAATCGGTGATCCGTCCGTCATCCAGCACCTGCAAAAGAACATTAAATACATCCGGATGCGCCTTCTCCACCTCGTCAAACAGAACAACCGAATAGGGTTTTCTCCGGACGGCCTCTGTCAGCTGTCCGCCCTCGTCATATCCCACATATCCCGGAGGAGCTCCGATGAGCCGTGCCACGGAATGTTTCTCCATGTATTCACTCATATCGATCCGCACCATATTGTTCTCATCGTCAAACAGCGCTTCGGCCAGTGCCTTGGCCAGCTCGGTTTTCCCTACGCCGGTGGGGCCTAAAAACAGGAAGGAACCAATGGGCTTTTTGGGATCCTTGATACCGGCCTTGGAGCGGAGGATAGCTTCGGTCACCTTTTCCACCCCTTCGTCCTGGCCGACCACTCTTTGATGCAGGACCTGGTCCAGGTGAAGAATCTTGCTGCGCTCACTTTCGTTGAGCTTGCTGACCGGAATCCCTGTCCACCTGGATATAATCCGGGCGATCTCCTCGTCACTGACGCTTTCCCGAACCAGACTTAAGTCCTGATGTCTGATCCGCTCCTCCTCAGCGGCCAGCTCCTTTTGCAGCTGGGGCAGCCTTCCGTACTGCAGTTCTGCAGCCTTGTTAAGATCATACTGCTGCTGAGCCTGGGCAATATCCCGACCCACCTGCTCAATCTCTTCCCGCAGGGCGGACAGCTTATCCACCGATGCCTTTTCATTCTCCCACTGGGCCTTGCGGCTGGCAAATTCGTCATGAAGCTCCGCTAAATTCCGCTGCAGATCCCCCAGACGTTCCTTGCTCAAATGGTCCGTCTCCTTTTTTAAGGCAGTCTCTTCAATCTCCATCTGCATGATCTTTCGGGACAGCTCATCCAGCTCTGAGGGCATGGAGTCCAGTTCCGTCTTGATGAGAGCGCAGGCCTCATCTACCAGATCAATAGCTTTGTCCGGGAGAAAGCGGTCCGTAATATACCGGTCTGAAAGCACGGCAGCCGCCACCAGTGCAGAGTCCGTAATCTTCACCCCGTGAAACACCTCATACCGGTCCTTAATTCCCCGAAGGATAGAGATAGTGTCCTCCACCGTAGGCTGGTCCACCAGCACAGGCTGGAAGCGCCGTTCCAGAGCCGCGTCCTTTTCAATATATTTGCGGTACTCGTCCAGGGTGGTGGCTCCGATACAGTGAAGCTCTCCTCTTGCAAGCATGGGCTTTAACAGATTGCCGGCATCCATGGAGCCTTCCGTTTTTCCGGCCCCTACAATGGTGTGGAGCTCATCGATAAACAGAATGATCTGTCCGTCACTTTTTTTGACCTCCTCCAGAACCGCTTTGAGACGTTCCTCAAACTCCCCTCGGTATTTGGCGCCGGCTACCAGAGCACCCATATCCAGGGCAAAAAGCTTCCGATCCTTTAGACCTTCCGGCACGTCTCCCCGTACAATGCGCTGTGCCAGTCCTTCCACCACGGCTGTCTTGCCGACACCGGGCTCACCGATCAGCACAGGATTGTTCTTGGTCTTGCGGGATAAAATTTGGATCACATTCCGGATTTCGCCATCTCTGCCGATTACCGGATCCAGCTTTTGCTCTCTGGCCCGTTCCACCAAATCATAGCCGTATTTTTCAAGGGTGTCATAGGTGGCTTCCGGATTATCGCTGACTACCCGCTGGTTTCCCCTTACCGTGGATAAGGCCTTTAAAAAGCTGTCCCTGGTGATTTTATACTGCCGGAACAGCTCCTTCATGGTACGGTCCGGGTGCTTAAGCATGGAGAGAAAAATATGCTCCACAGACACGTACTCATCGCCCATGGACCGGGATTCGTCCTCCGCATTGATCAAGACCTTATTTAAGTCCGCGCTGATATAGACCTGTCCTCCGCCGCTGACCTTGGGAAGGCCTGCCAGCTTTTGTTCGGCCTCGCCCAGAATCAATTCCCTGCTGATTTCCATTTTTGTCAGCAGTTTTAAGATCAGGCTGTCCTCTAAAGACAACAGGCTGTAAAATAAATGCTCCTGCTCAATCTGTTGGTTTCCATATTCATAAGCAAGCTTTTCACAGTTTTGTACTGCTTCCATAGATTTTTGTGTAAATTTGTTTATATTCATAAGTGCTCCTCCTTCCGGAATCAACCGAGATTCTGTGACACATTTTTGTTCTATCCAGACTATAACACAAGCTGTTAGCAGTGTCAACAGTTGAGTGCTAATTTTCAAAAATTTTTTATTACGGCCGTGAAACATAGGATAGGACAGGAACCCACAGCCAATCCAGCGGAATACTATAAATTACAATTCAACTTATGTGAGGGCTTTTTTATGAATGATGTCTTACTTCCGCAAGTCAGCAATAACTGTCGGTTCTGCAGCTTTAACCAATGGATGCCGGCAGGGGTACGTGTCCTTAACGCTGCCGTCAATTACAATCCGTTCTCTGTCAATATTGGGGGAACAAACGTGGCTGCCAATCTGGACCAGGGCAATATCACCCGCTATGTCCAGGTGAATCAGGGATTTCAGACGGTCACTCTCACCGGTGCCAACGGATATATTTATCTGCAAAAGCAGGTTTATATCGGAGATGGCATGACAACGGTTGCCATTGTAAATACGGCTTCCGGACTGGATGTCATATCGATCTCAGACACTGCCTGCGCCACCAACAATTTCAGCGCCTGTATCCGGGTTGCCAACCTGGCTTATTACAGCGGTCCGGTCAATGTAAGCATGGGCAATCTGATTTTTTCCTCTGTGCCCTTCCAGAACGTGACTTCCTTCAGCCGTGTCAATGCCGGCAATTATACGGTTCGGATCAGCCGGCCTCAGAATCCTGGAAACACACTTTTGACTTTGCCGGTGAATTTAAATTCCAACCGGATTTATACCCTTTATATTATGAACTGGAATCCATCGGCAGATGCAGTCCAGACCTTCCTTGTGGAGGATCGCCGCAGCTAAAGGCTTGTTTTTCCACACCAGGGCCGGTCACTTTGATGGCTGGCCCCAAGCCTGCACACAGCATGGCATTGCATGGATTCCTTAAAGATTAATGCAATGATATACTAGAAAACTCTTGTGCAATTGCGAGAATAATGGTACGATATGCGGGATAAATATTTTAAAGGAAACTTTCGGGAGGAAAAACCAATGGGACTTATTATACCCAAGGAGTACGATCCACATCTGAGTGTCCGGGAAACACAGGAGGCAATCAAATATATTCGCGATACTTTTCAGAAGGAATTTGGAAGAGAGATGCATTTGGAAAGAATATCCGCACCTCTTTTCGTGGAGGAAAAAAGCGGCCTGAATGACAATTTGAACGGGGTGGAGCGGCCGGTAAGCTTTGACATGGCATCCTTTCCCGGCGAGAGCATGGAGGTGGTTCAGTCTCTTGCCAAATGGAAGCGCATGGCTTTAAAGGAGTACGGCTTTCAGCCGGGAGAAGGCCTGTATACCAATATGAACGCGATCCGCCGGGATGAGGAGCTGGACAATCTTCATTCCTGCTATGTGGATCAGTGGGACTGGGAAAAGGTCATCACAAAGGAACAGCGCACGGTGGAGACACTGATGGATACGGTCCGCACTATTTTTAAGATTATCAAGCACATGCAGCATGAGGTGTGGTATAAGTATCCGGACGCGGTCAAGCATTTGCCAAAGGACATTACCTTTGTCACTTCCGAGGAGTTGGAGGAGCGGTATCCGGACAAAACTCCAAAAGAGCGGGAAAACCTGATCACCCGGGAACAGGGCTGTGTATTTCTTATGAAGATAGGAGAAAAGCTGAAAAACGGCAAGCCTCATGACGGGAGAGCTCCGGACTATGATGACTGGCAGCTGAACGGAGATATTTTGTTCTGGTATGATCTTCTTGACTGTGCGCTGGAGATTTCCAGCATGGGGATCCGTGTGGATGAGAAGTCTCTGGATGAACAGCTGACCAAGGCCGGCTGCGATAATCGGAGAAACCTTCCCTACCACAGGATGCTTCTTGCCGGTGAGCTGCCTTACACCATCGGCGGCGGTATCGGCCAGTCCCGTCTATGCATGCTTCTTCTGAACCGGGCTCATGTGGGAGAGGTTCAGGCAAGCCTGTGGCCGGACGATATGCGAAAAAAGTGCAGGGAGAACAATATTATTCTTCTGTAGGAAGACTGAGAAAAGGGGACGGAAAAAACCGTCCCCTAGTACTGCATTGCGAAAATAACGGTGAATACAGTGCTAGTATGACCCACACAAATACATTAACTGTTTTCAATCTCCATAAGTTGAGCCACCCGCCGTTCATGGCGTCCCCCCTCATATGTGTTGTCCAGCCACTCATCCACAATCATCTTGGCCATTTCCGCGCCGATAACCCGGGCGCCGAAGGAGAGAACATTGGTGTTGTTGTGCATCCGAGACAGGCGAGCGCTGTAGGGCTCGCTGCAGGTACACACCCGCACGCCCTTGACCTTGCCGGCGGCAATGCCAATGCCGATGCCGGTACCGCAGATGGCGATTCCGTAATCTGCCTCACCAGCAGCCACGGCCCGTCCAACCTTCTCTCCGAAAACCGGATAATCACAGCTTTCGCTGGAATTTGTTCCAAAATCAATAACCTCATAGCCCTTTGCTTCCACATATGCCTTTATCTCATTCTTCAGATCCACTGCCGAATGATCGTTTCCCATAGCTATCTTCACAGATGACTCCTTTCTGTGCCGTGTTTGTAAAATCCCGTCTAAAGTGCTGTCAGCAAATTTCGTTAAAGGGCAGGCCTGTTTGCCGGCCTTCCAATTTTTGCCGCGCCGGCCATCAAAAGATGATCCGCCACAGTCAGGGCAGCCATCGCTTCCACAACCACCACGGCCCTGGGAACAACCACCGGGTCATGGCGACCCCGGATTGCAATCTCCACGTTTTCCCTGTTACGATTTGCGGTTTGCTGGGGGCGGGAGATGGACGGCGTAGGTTTAAAAGCGGCCCTGAAAATAATATCGCCGCCGTCACTGATGCCGCCTAAGATCCCTCCGGAATGGTTGGTGTGCTTTTGTATCGTCCCGTCAGAGGCTGCAAAAAACTCATCATTATTTGCGGAGCCCCGGCTTCTGGCGGCCGCAAAGCCGTCCCCGATCTCAAAGCCCTTGACCGCGCCTATGGACATGACGGCCCTGGCCAGAGAGGCATCCAGCTTGTCAAACACCGGCTCCCCTATGCCGGCAGGCACCCCTCTGATCAGACATTCCACCACGCCGCCCGCAGAATCCTGTTCCCGGATCATCTGATCCAGAAACGCGGCCGCCCTTTTTGCCGCCTCCTCGTCAGGCATGTACAGATGATTTGTGTCCCGCTTTGCTAAGTCAAAGCTTTCTGGATCCACTGAAATCTCACCAATGCTTTTGGTGTAGGCATCCACCTGAATCCCATAGTGGCTTAACAGCTTGTGAGCCACAGCCCCGGCGGCCACCCGGCCGATAGTCTCCCTGGCAGAGGATCTGCCGCCGCCTCTGTAGTCCCGTAAGCCGTACTTGGCATCATAGCAATAATCCGCATGTCCCGGCCGGTATACATCTTTGATTGCCTTGTAATCTTTGGAACGGTGATCCTGATTACGCACAATCAGCGCAATGGGAGTCCCGGTTGTTTTTCCTTCAAATACTCCCGACAGAAGCTCTGCCTGATCGCCTTCCTGCCTTGCGGTGGTAAAACGGCTTTGCCCAGGTTTTCTCCGATCCAAATACTGCTGTATATCCTCCTCACACAGGGAGAGCCCTGCGGGACAGCCGTCAATGGTAACGCCAACGCCTTTCCCGTGGGACTCCCCCCATGTCATAATCCGAAAAATTGTTCCGAAAACAGAACCTGCCATAGTCTCTCCTTTTACGGTGCCACCCGGACGATTGCACAGCAGTTAGGCTGGTTGCACAGTATCTCTTTGGCGCACATGACCAGAAGGCCCTTCTCATAATCCACACTGAAGAATGTGATATTGCCGCTTTCATGATTCATCACGGCAATGTGCTTGTTGTCCGGAAAGACGGCAATATCCTTGGGATATTCCCCGCTTACGGGAAGACTGCACAGTAAAGTCAACATTCCGGTCTCAGGATCTCTCTTAAATACGGAAACCGTTTCATCGCCTGCATTACCGCAGTATATATACTGCTGGTCGGCCGAGAACCGCATACAGCAGGCAGCGGCAATCTGTTTATGCTTGGGCCCCATGGTGGAGATGGTCTGAATCTTTTCGATCTCCGGCACCCGGTCCTTGCCCACATAGGTAAATACATCAATCACATTCTTCTGCTCATACATCAGATAGATAAAACGTCCGTCCGAGCTGAAGCGAAAATGGCGGGGCGCGGATTCAAATTCGCAGCGGATGGCATCCACTAACACCAGCCGTTCCTCATTGTCAAGGAAGCGGTAAATCTGCACCTGGTCCATACCGGAATCCGCGGTCAATACATATTTATTGTCTGGCGTCCGGCGGGTGCAGGTAACGTGGGGACGGAAGTTACGCTCAGCCACACTGCCCATTCCCTTGTGGAACACACCGTCAACGATCTCTCCTACACCGCCATCTCTGCGCAGCCTCAGCACGGTGGTCTTGCCATCATGATAGCCTGAAACAAAAATATATCGGTTGGTCACATCCGTGGAAAGGTGGCATCCTCTCATCCCGTTGATTTTCATGCTGTTTAACCGGGAAAGACTTCCGTTTTGCAGAATACGGAATGCCACCACGCCCTCATCTGCAATTGAATAAAGAGTATCTCCGTTTTTCGATGCAATCACATAGGAGGAGTTGTCCACCTCCACCTCACAGCGCTTTTCAAACTTTCCTTTTTCCACATCCACATCGTAAACAGTGATTCCCTTCGCCTTGCCCGTGTAGGAGTACGACCCTACATATGCCATATACTTAGCCATAATTCTCCTCCTCATACCATTGCTGCCCGCTGCTTTTTACATATACCTGTGAGCCAAATGATTTGCCGGCATGTTTTTTTGTTCCAGGAAAATCAGCCAAACCATTCGGCAAACAGCTATACTCATGAATATAACAATCGGGGTAAGCTGGATTTGTTATCATCATACCACATCTTTATAAAAAAATCTATTCAGAATCTATTGACATGGGAATATTTTTCTGTATAATGGTAGATGCTGTCTGTTTATTATTACTAAACTTTTTTTTTATTTTAACATTCAGTTAGTATTACTAAACTTTGTGGTTAGTTTTTGTGCAGGATATACAGGAGCAAGCATATGGATATCGGTTTAAAATTAAAGGAGCTTCGGGTGCTTAAGGGGCTTACTCAGGAGGAGTTAGCGGACCGCTCTGAGCTTTCCAAGGGATTTATCTCTCAGGTGGAGAGGAATCTGACATCGCCCTCCATTGCCACGCTGACAGATATACTTCAGTGCTTAGGCACTACTCTGGGCGAGTTTTTTTATGAGAACCCGGAGGAGCAGATTGTGTTTGAAAAAGGGGATTATTTTGAGAAATATGATCCAGAGCTGAAAAATGAGATCAAATGGATTATTCCCAATGCCCAGAAAAATATGATGGAGCCGATTCTTCTGACGCTGGAGGCCGGAGGAGAGACTTATCCGGATAATCCCCATGAGGGAGAGGAGTTCGGATATGTGCTGCAGGGGTCTGTGGCCATTCACATCGGAAGCCGGGTGTTCAAGGCAAAGAAGGGAGAGTCCTTTTATTTTGTCCCGGACAAAAAGCACTATCTGTCCAGCAAGGGGGGAGCAATCCTTTTGTGGGTAAGCTCGCCTCCCAGCTTTTGAAGATTCAGTACACAGGAGGAATCATATGATGGCCCAGCCTTTGATTGATTTGAGGAACATTACGAAAAGCTTTGACGGAACCGTTGTTCTGGATGATTTAAATCTTGCCGTGGCGGAGAATACCTTTGTGACGCTCTTAGGGCCCAGCGGGTGCGGCAAGACAACGACTCTGCGGATTATCGGCGGCTTTGAGACGGCCGATAAAGGGCAGATAATTTTTGACGGGGAGGATATCAGTAAGCTGCCTCCCAACAAGCGACAGCTGAACACGGTTTTTCAGAAATATGCTCTGTTTACCCATATGAATATAGCGGAAAATATTGCCTTCGGATTAAAAATCAAAGGGAAATCCAGGGCCTATATTCAGGATAAGATCCGCTACGCCCTTAAGCTGGTCAACTTAGACGGCTATGAGAACCGCTCGGTCAGCTCCTTAAGCGGAGGCCAGCAGCAGAGGATTGCTATTGCCCGCGCTATTGTCAACGAGCCGCGGGTGCTGCTTCTTGATGAGCCTTTGGGAGCTCTGGATCTAAAGCTGAGGCAGGACATGCAGTATGAACTGATCCGCCTGAAAAATGAGCTGGGTATTACCTTTATCTATGTGACTCACGACCAAGAGGAGGCGCTGACCATGTCAGATACTATTGTGGTCATGAATCAGGGATACATTCAGCAGATGGGAACCCCGGAGCAGATTTACAATGAGCCGGAAAATGCTTTTGTGGCTGATTTCATTGGAGAGAGCAATATTGTGCCCGGAATTATGATACGGGATGAGCTGGTGGAGATTTTCGGCGCCCGCTTTGCCTGTGTGGACAAGGGATTTGGCACCAATCAGCCGGTGGACGTGGTTATCCGTCCGGAGGATATCGATTTGGTGGAGCCTGAAAGGGGAACTTTACAGGGGGTTTGCACCCATCTGATCTTTAAGGGCGTCCACTATGAGATGGAGGTGACCACCCCCGATGGCTTTGAGTGGCTGGTGCACAGTACAGATCTCTGTCCGGTGGGCAGACAGGTGGGGATCCATGTAGATCCCTTTGATATTCAGATTATGAACAAACCGGCATCCGAGGATGAGGAGGCAGTGGGGGTCAATGAGTAAAAAAATATTAGCGGCGCCGTATCTGATCTGGATGACAGGCTTTATTGTCATTCCTCTGGCGCTGATCGTCTATTATGGCCTTACGGACCGGAGCGGCGCTTTCACGGTGGCCAATGTGGCATCCATTGCCACGCCGGAGCATATAAAGGCCCTTTGGCTGTCTTTAGGATTGTCTCTGGCAAGCACTGTTGTCTGTCTGCTTTTGGCCTATCCCCTGGCTATGATCCTGCGGAACCGGGGGATCGGCCGCAGCAGCTTTATTGTATTTATTTTTATTCTTCCCATGTGGATGAATTTTCTGCTCCGGACAATGGCGTGGCAGACGCTGTTGGAGAAAAACGGTGTGATCAACGGGATTTTGTCCGTGTTTCATCTGCCTGGTCAGAATCTGATCAACACCTCTGGTGCTATCATCCTTGGCATGGTATACAACTTTCTTCCGTTTATGGTTCTGCCGGTTTACAATGTGCTCAGCAAGATTGACAACGACACGATCAACGCGGCCAGAGACTTAGGAGCCAACGAGTTTCAGACCTTTTTGCGGGTGTGGCTTCCATTAAGCGTGCCTGGGATTATAAGCGGGATTACTATGGTATTTGTGCCGGCGCTGACCACCTTTGTCATTTCCAACCTGTTGGGCGGCAGCAAGATCCTGCTGATAGGAAATGTGATTGAGCAGGAGTTTACCCGGGGGAGCAACTGGCATTTGGGGTCCGGCCTGTCACTGGTTCTGATGGTATTCATTCTCATCAGTATGGCAGTTATAGCCAAGTATGATAAAAACGGAGAGGGGAGTGCATTTTAGATGAACCGGTTTTTGCGTTTCCTCAGACGGACCTGGCAGAACTTTTACCTGGTGCTGATCATGATTTTTCTGTACGCGCCCATTGCCACCATGATGGTTTTGTCCTTTAATACATCCAAATCCCGCACCCAGTGGGGCGGATTTACTCTGCACTGGTATTCGGAGATGTTTGCCAGCCGCAATATTATGGCTGCCCTTCACAATACTCTGCTGATTGCCTTTTTGTCTGCCGTGATTGCCACTGTGATCGGAGTGGCGGCCTGTATTGCCATCAACAGCATGGGGGCGGCGCCCCGGGCTATTGTGATGGGGATCACCAACATACCGATGCTCAATGCGGATATTGTGACCGGGATTTCCCTGATGCTGGCTTTTATCGCTTTTGGGATTTCCCTGGGCTTTAAAACCATTTTGATCGCTCATATCACCTTTAATATTCCCTATGTAATATTAAGCGTGATGCCAAAGTTAAAGCAGACCAGCCGCTCTACCTACGAGGCGGCTATGGATTTGGGAGCCGGGCCGGTCTATGCATTTTTTAAGGTGGTTTTTCCGGATATTCTGCCAGGGGTGCTGTCAGGGTTTTTGCTGGCCTTTACCATGTCGTTAGATGATTTTATCATTACTCACTTTACCCGGGGGGCAGGTGTCAATACGCTGTCAACGCTGATTTACAGTGAAGTGCGGCGGGGAATACGCCCGTCCATGTACGCCTTGTCCACGGTGATTTTTGTGACAGTGCTGATTTTGCTGATTATTACGAATTTTGTTCCGAAAAAAAGAGGAAACAAAGTATAAAACGTGTTTGGGAGGAGATTAATATGAAGAAAAAAATTTTTGTGTACAGCATGGTAGCCGTGATGGCGGTCACAGTGATGGCGGGCTGTAATGGCGGCGACTCCGGTTCGACCGGTGAGAACCCGTCAGACAAAAAGGAGGCCGGGGAGGCCGGCTCCGATGAATTGTATGTGTATAACTGGGGGGAGTATATTGACGAGGATGTGATTACCCAGTTTGAGGAGGAGACCGGTATCCGGGTGGTTTATGACCTTTTTGAGACCAATGAGGAGATGTATCCCATTATTGAGGCAGGGGCCGTGACCTATGATGCGGTTTGTCCATCGGACTATATGATTCAGAAGATGGTGGACAATGACCTGCTGGCAGAGATTAATTTTGAAAATATTCCCAACAAAGATCAGATTGATCCGGCCTATATGGAGATGTCAAAGGCCTTTGACCCGGAAAATAAATTTTCCGTGCCCTATTGCTGGGGGACGGTCGGTATCTTGTATAATACCAAAAGACTGGGGGAGCTGGGTGTTGAGCCGCCGACAAAATGGGCGGATCTGTGGGACGAGAGGCTGAGCGGGGAAATTCTGATGCAGGACAGCGTCCGGGATGCTTTTATGGTGGCCCTCAAAAGAGACGGGTTCTCCATGAACAGTGAGGATGAAGTGCAGCTGCAGCAGGCAAAGCAGGCGTTGATTGATCAGAAGCCGCTGGTGCAGGCTTATGTGATTGACCAGGTTCGGGACAAGATGATCGGCGGCGAGGCGGCTGTGGGAGTGATCTATTCCGGCGAGATGCTGTATATTCAGGAGGAGGTGGCAGATTTGGGTCTTGACTATACTCTGGAGTATGTGCTGCCGGAGGAAGGGACGAACCTTTGGCTGGATTCCTGGGTGATTCCGAAAAACGCGAAGAACAAAGAAAACGCGGAGAAATGGATCGACTTTCTGTGCAGGCCGGAGATTGCTAAGGCAAATTTTGAATATATTACCTATCCGACTCCCAACAAGGGAGCGTTCGATCTGCTGGACGAGGAGCTGCAGAATAATAAATCCGTGTTCCCGGATATGGATTCTCTGGTAAACTGCGAGGTATTTCACTATCTTGGGGATGAGGTGGACAGTATTTACAACGACCTGTGGAAAGAGGTAAAATCCAATTAAGAAATATCCTGTATATTTTGCCGCCGCGTGTATATACTAATGTCGTGTCAGTATTAGTATAAGCTTCATGGAGGTGGCATAATGAGAAATAAGGCTTTGGATTACACGGCGCTTACTCTTGCGATTATCGGCGCCGTAAACTGGGGACTGATCGGCTTTTTTGATTTTAATCTGGTGGCTTCCATATTTGGCGGTATGAGCTGGATTTCCCGGATTATCTATGGAGTGGTAGGCTTGTGCGGATTGTATCTGATCAGCTTTTATATGCAGAATCAGGATACACGGGCCCAATCCTAAGACCGGCGGCCAGGAAAGGATTTTTGGTTATTGTTGTTTTGAGGCAGCTGCTTCCTTAAGGGGAGGGCTGCCTTTGCTGCTGTTTAGGCAGGTCTGCGCATTTACTGCGCTGACCGTATGGCAAACGGGCCTTTTTGCGCGCGGGCTCTCATAAGCCTATTGTTTTTTTCTTTCCTTATGTGATATACTGAACATCTGATAGGAGGATGCCATGGTCAGAAAACCTTTGGGCCCGTGCATCATGGGATTGAAATATAATTGTCAGTGAAAAATTTTAATAAACATATGGAGGGATTTTCATGAAAATTACTTATATCCATCATAGCTGCTTTCTTGTGGAACTGGAGCGGGTTATGCTGCTGTTTGACTATATGAGAGGTTCGCTTCCGCCATTGGATGATGACAAAGATCTGCTTGTTTTTGCCAGTCACCGGCATGAGGACCATTTTTCTCCGGCTGTTTTTAAGCTGGCAGAGAAACATCCCCGGATCCGTTATATTCTGTCGGATGATATCTGGCAAAACCGGGTGCCGGAAAAATATTTCTCCTGCACGGAATATATGGATGCGGGAAGCGTCCTTAAGCTTGAGGAGGGAGGCGGCACCTGCATTACCGCTTTTCACTCAACCGATGAAGGGGTGGCCTTTTTGGTGGAGAATGATGGAAAGACCGTGTATCATGCAGGTGACTTAAATGACTGGAAGTGGAACGGGGAGTCAAAGGCATGGAATAACAATATGAGTGCCAATTATAAGCGGGAGCTGGAGAAAATCCGGGCTTGCCGGACAGATCTGGATGTGGCGATGCTTCCCTTAGACGGAAGGCAGGAGGAATGGTTTTATCTGGGCGTTCATGAGTTTATGGAAATTGTTGGGGCAAATAATGTATTTCCCATGCACTTTTGGGGGGATTTTGACATTATCCGGCGGCTGAAGGCTCTGGAATTGGCTTCCCCGTACAGGGATAAGGTGGCAGATATCCAAAGAGAAGGAGAGAGCTTTGTAATCTGATAAAGGAAGGGATTTCTTTTATGGAAAGCGTACAACAGGACAGGGAGGCTCTGCTGGCAGCCCTGGAGGCGGGAAAGATCCTCTTGGAAAACGGGGCGGAGATATTCCGAGTGGAGGAGACGATCTATCGCATTTGCGGCCATTTCGGGCTGAAATCAGCCAGTGCTTTTGTGCTTAGCAATGGTATTTTTCTCACCTGCGGCGATGGGGGCGAGGCTCAATTTGCCAAGGTGCTTTTGATTCCTGTAAACAGGACCAATCTGGGGCGGGTGGCTGAGGTCAATCAGCTGTCCCGGCAGATTGAGCATGGGGATTATACGGTGGAGCAAATCAGGCAGGAGCTGGAGAGGATCCAGCATATGCCGGAATTTCCTGAATGGGTACAGATTCTGGTTGCCGGGTTTTCGGGAGCATGCTTTAGCTATCTTTTCGGCGGAAGCTGGCAGGATGCCCTCTGTACGGTGGGAATCGGAATTTTGCTGTACTGGTATTTGCAAAACATCGGGAAGCCCCATTTTTCCAAGATCGTGTGCAATATTGTTGGGAGCGCCTGGGTAACTTTTCTGAGTATACTTTGCTGGCGGCTACAGCTGGGAAATCACCTGGAATCCATGCTGATCGGCGGCATTATCATCATGGTGCCGGGAGTTGCGTTTACCAATGCCATCCGGGACATGGCGGACGGAGATTACATCTCCGGGTCCGTGCGGATGTTGGATGCCATGCTGGTATTTTTCTGTATTGCCATGGGAGTGGGATTTATGATGGCCATATATAACGGAGTGATGGGAGGGGTACTCTTATGATACATATGGCGTTGCAGGTGTTGGCTGCGTTTGGGGGGACCGTAGGCTTTTCCCTGCTTTTCGGAGTGCCTGTCCGCTACTATCCCTATTGTGGTTTAATCGGCGGTATCGGGTGGCTGGTGTATCTGCTTTTGATGCCGGGGACCTCGGCTTCCGTTGCCACCTTCTGTGCAACCGTAGTGGTTATTCTTCTGTCCCGGTGGTTTGCTGTGAGAAAGCGCTGCCCGGCCACACTGTTTCTTATATCCGGGATTTTCCCCCTGGTACCGGGAGCCGGGATTTACTGGGCGGCTTATTATACGGTCAGCAATCAGCTGTCCATGGCATTGGAGACGGGGTTTGGCGCCGTGAAAGGGGCGGTTGCCATTGTTCTGGGGATTGTGTTTGTTTTTGAGATGCCAGAAAGATGGTTCCATGGCAGGCGTAAAAAGAGATGGGAGGGATTTTGATGATTTTTATTCAGGGAGCACGGGTGATTGACCCGGCATCAGAAACGGACGGGGTATTGGATCTGGTTATCGATCAGGGAAAAATTGTTGCCATGGAGCCGAAAATTGATCCGGAGCTTTTAACACAAAAGGTGCCGGCAGGAGAACTGATTACGATCCGGGCGGAGGGGCTGGCAGTTGCCCCCGGTCTGATCGATGTGCATGTTCATTTCAGGGATCCGGGGCTGACCTATAAGGAAGACATTCATACCGGTGCAAGGGCAGCGGCAAAGGGCGGATTTACCACGGTTGTGTGTATGGCTAACACGAAACCGCCGGTGGATAATGTGGAGACTCTGGAGTATGTGCTGGCGGAAGGGAAAAAGACAGGGATTCATGTGCTTGCTGCAGCCACGATCACCACAGGCATGAAGGGAGAAGAGCTGACGGATATGGAGCTTTTAAGACGGCACGGGGCTGCCGGCTTTACGGATGACGGCATGCCGATAAGAGATGCCGCTTTGGCAAAGCGGGCTATGGAGGAGGCTGTCCGCCTGAATGTTCCCCTGAGCTTTCACGAGGAGGATCCAGAGTTTATAGAAAATAACGGTATCAACCAGGGGGAGGTATCCCGCAGGCTTGGTATCGGCGGTTCACCGGCCCTGGCGGAGGATGTGATGGTGGCGCGGGATTGTATGCTGGCGCTGCACACAGGAGCAACCGTGGATATCCAGCATATTAGCTCCGGCAATTCCGTAAAGCTGGTTGAGCTGGCCAAGAGGCTGGGAGCCAATGTTGTGGCGGAGGTGACCCCCCATCATTTTTCTCTGGATGAGACAGCAGTGGAGAAGCACGGAACTCTGGCAAAAATGAATCCCCCTCTGCGTACGGCATCGGACCGGGAGGAGATTCTGCGGGGGCTGAGAGAGGGGATTATTGACCTTATAGCCACAGACCATGCGCCCCACAGCAGAGAGGAAAAGGACCGCCCCTTCACCGAGGCCCCAAGCGGCATAATTGGTCTGGAGACAGCTCTGGCTCTGGGCATCACCAATCTTGTCCACACAGGGCATTTGTCCCTTCTTCAGCTTATGGAGAAGATGAGCCTGAATCCGGCCCGGCTGTACGGATTGAGAAAGGGGATTTTGGCGCCGGGAGAGGATGCGGATCTGGTGGTGTTTGACCCTAATGAGTTGTGGACGGTGACAGAGTTTGCCTCCAGGGCTGCAAATTCGCCTTTTGTGGGAGAGAGGCTCTTTGGGAAGGTCAAGTATACGATTTGTGACGGGAAGATTGTGTATGGGGCGGCGGGGGGAGATTCTGAAATTTAAGGGGTGGGAAGTGTTACACCTGGAGTTACGGAATGCTGTTTGGATAAGCTTTTTCCAAGGCTGAACATTCTCAGGGCTAAATTAAATGAAATGGCCTGTGAACGGTAATTTACCTGGAAGGTGTCAGGGGAGGATTTTGGCTGAAAAATGGGGTTGAAATTTTTGGGGTTCTATAGTATAATGAGTAAGTCCGCAGGAAAGAAGCGGTAGTCAGGCTTTGAGGACAAGGCAAAGCTGCAGGATTAGTACATTGGTAGTATGTCAGCTTCCCAAGCTGAAGAGGCGGGTTCGATTCCCGTATCCTGCTTTTGACAGGTTGCCGGAGAGTTTTATTTTTGAGGTTTCCGGATACGGAGCGGTCAGGAGGAAGTACGATGGAATTAATGTATTTTATGGGCGGTGTGTTGCTGATTATCATTTTTGCGGTCGTTGCCAGTGTGACTGCCGTAGCCAGCACGGCGGCAGCTATTGTAATGGAGGAAGAAGAGGAGGAGGATTAGTTCGGGATAGCGGACTGGTCTTTCGGGGCAGATGAAAATAGCCGACAGGTTCCCACAGGGGCTGTCGGTTTTTTGTATGCGCAGCTTCCCGCATGCTGCCTTGGCAGATCACTTGGCTTACGGGAATATCTCTTCCACAAAGATCTCACAGATGTTTTCCCACCGCAGGGCGATGAGTGAATCGCGTATCCGGTAAGCACCCATGCTCCGGGAGACAGGCTTTATAATGCAGACCAGGGATTGGTTGGGGAGAAAGCCTTCCAGGGCAAGCCTTTGCCTCATTTGGGGTTCGCTGGCGATCCATATCACCCGAAGGTGCTGGCCGGGCTTTGCATAGCTTAGGGGGAGAACCATGAAGGGCGCCTTTTCTGCTTGTTGTTGTATTTAGTATATGAGAAGGAAGGGATTCTTGTGTTACTGCTCAGGTTGATTCGGGGGCTGCCCTGACAGGTCTATAGATTGTTTGGCAGGCAGGAAAAGGAAACAGAAGACCCACCGAGGGGTCGGTGGGTCTTCTGCATTACTTTTGGGAATGGTAGGTATACAAATAAAAGAAAATGGTTTTAGGGGGGCCTGCCAGAATTGCTTCTGGCAGGTATGAGTATGAAAAAGCTTTACAATTTCAAGTGTCAACTTGAAACAAAGGCTCATTATCCTCTCGGATAATGTAATTAGAGTATAAAAAATATTTGTGACAAAAATGTGTCTCCACAATAAAAAAAATATAAACAAAATAAAAAATAAAAAAACCCTTTAAAAATAAGATTTATTTGTATATAATAAAGAAATATCAAACAGCGAAAATGCCGCCTTTTTGGGTAGTCAGAATCGGCACAGGGAACGATATGGGGAAAAGATTTATTTACGTTTCCTATAAATACGATTGATATCGAAAATATTGTAAATACTTTAAGTAAATGGAAATGGAAGGAACAAACAGGAGGAAAGATAAGAATGTTAGTGTCCAATGATATTGGAATTGATTTAGGTACAGCAAGTATTTTAGTATATATCAAAGGCAAGGGCGTGGTGCTCAAGGAGCCCTCAGTGGTTGCCCTTGACCGGGATTCCAGCAAGATTATGGCAATCGGCGAGGAGGCAAGGCTGATGATCGGCAGGACGCCGGGCAATATTATTGCCATAAGGCCTTTGCGCCAGGGAGTTATCTCTGATTATACGGTGACGGAGAAGATGCTGAAGTATTTTATTACCAAGGCAGTGGGCAAGAGGACTTTGCGCAAGCCCAGGATTGCTGTCTGTATTCCCAGCGGGGCCACTGAGGTGGAGCGGAAGGCTGTGGAGGACGCAACCTACAATGCGGGGGCCAGAGATGTGGCGATTATTGAGGAGCCGGTTGCGGCGGCTATCGGTGCAGGCATTGATATCTCCAAGGCCTGCGGCAACATGATCGTGGATATCGGCGGAGGAACGGCAGATATAGCGGTTATCTCATTAGGCGGCCCGGTTGTGAGCACCTCCATCAAGGTTGCCGGAGATGATTTTGACGAGGCTTTGGTACGCTATATGAGAAAGAAGCACAACCTGCTGATCGGTGAGAGGACTGCGGAGGAGATCAAGATCAACATTGGCGCCGCGTATAGAAGACCGGAGGTTCTCACTATGGAGGTCCGGGGCAGGAACTTAGTTACGGGACTTCCCAAGACAATTGTGGTGACTTCGGACGAGACCTTGGAGGCTCTTAGAGAGCCGGCCATGCAGATAGTGGATGCAGTGCATAATGTGTTGGAGAGAACCCCGCCGGAGCTGGCGGCAGATATTTTTGACCGGGGCATTGTTATGACCGGCGGAGGGGCGCTGCTCAATGGTCTGGACCAGCTGATTGAGGAGAAATCCGGCATCACAACCATGGTGGCGGAGGATCCGCTTACGGCAGTGGCCATTGGCACAGGGAAATTTATTGAGTTTCAGCATGGGGATGTCAGGGCCCGCGAGTATTGAGACAGATGAGGATGGCTCCGCACCAGGTAAGGCGCGGAGCCTTTTGGCGTTTTTAAATTTTTATTATTGGCAGGTGGAACGGATATGGCAACGGTAAAGGGATATGTGGAGAAGATAAAATACCGGAATGAGGAAAATGGTTACTCTGTTCTGAACCTGGGGTATGAAGGACAGGATTATGTGTTGGTGGGCACGTTTCCCTATATCAGCGAGGGGGACCTGGTTGAGGCCGAGGGACGGATGGTAGAGCACCCCATTTACGGGGAGCAGCTTCAGGTAGAGCGGTATGAGCTGAAAGCGCCGGAGGACACGGCTTCCATGGAACGGTATCTTGGTTCCGGAGCCATCAAAGGGGTGGGCGCGGCTCTGGCAGCCCGGATTGCGAGGCGCTTTAAGGCGGATACCTTTCGCATCGTTGAGGAGGAGCCGGAGCGGTTGGCAGAGGTAAAGGGCATCAGCGAGAAGCTGGCCCGATCCATCGGCGAGCAGATGGAGGAAAAAAAGGAAATGCGCCAAGCCATGATGTTTTTGCAGGAGTACGGGATTTCCATGAACCTGGCCCTCAAGATTTATCAGCAGTACGGCCAGATGCTGTACGGGATTATCAAGGAGAATCCCTATAAGCTGGCAGACGATATTCAGGGCGTGGGCTTTAAGATGGCAGATGAGATTGCTCAGCGGGTGGGAATCCTGATGGACTCGGATTTTCGGATCCGAAGCGGAATTTTTTACTGTCTGCTTCAGTCAGTGGCAAACGGCCATACCTATCTCCCGCAGAGAGAGCTTTTAAAAAGTGCCTCTGAGCTTTTGCGGGTGGAGCCGCAGATTATGGAAAAGCATTTGATGGATCTGCAGATGGAGAAGAAAATCGTGGTCAGGATGGGAGAGGCGGAAAGAGAGGAAAGGGAGAATTTACCGGAGACATTGGAGGAGGGGGAAATGCCTTCCGATCGCCATATATATGCGTCCCAGTATTACTATATGGAGCTGAATACGGCGCGGATGCTCCATGATCTGAATCTTAAGGGGTCGGAGCCGGTGGAGGATATTCACAGAAAGCTGGAGAAGATATGCAGGGAGGAAGGCATCGAGGCAGATGAGATGCAGATCCAGGCGGTGACCCGGGCCGTCAACAGCGGGCTGCTGATTATTACCGGTGGGCCGGGAACCGGAAAGACAACCACAATCAACACCATTATCCGATATTTTGAACAGGAAGAGATGACCATTTTGCTGGCAGCGCCTACAGGAAGGGCGGCAAAGCGTATGACTGAGGCTACGGGCTATGAGGCCAAAACCATTCATCGCCTTCTGGAGCTAAGCGGGGTGCCGGATGATGACCAGGGCATTGCCGGCATGCGTTTTGAGCGGGGGGAGGAGAATCCTCTGGATGCGGATGCTATCATTATTGATGAGACCTCCATGGTTGACATTTATCTGATGCACTCTTTGCTCAAAGCCGTATCTCCCGGCACCCGTCTGATTCTGGTGGGGGATGTGAATCAGCTTCCCAGTGTGGGGGCAGGCAATGTGCTTCGGGACATGATTGAATCCGGGGCATTTCCGGTGGTGCGATTAAACCGGATTTTTCGGCAGGCGGCAGAGAGCGATATTATTGTCAACGCCCATAAGATCAACGGGGGAGAGGTGATTTCCCTCGGAAAGAGAAGCCGGGATTTCCTTTTTATCCGGGGAGAGCAGCCGGATGCCATCATCCGATCTATGATTACCCTGGTCAGAGAGAAGCTGCCGGGATATGTCCATGCAAAGCCTTTTGATATTCAGATCATGACGCCTATGAGAAAGGGTGCTTTGGGGGTGGAGCGGTTAAACGGAATTTTGCAGGAATATTTAAATCCCCGCTCCCCGTCCAAGGCGGAGAAGGAATCCGGAGGCATTATTTACCGGGTCGGGGATAAGGTGATGCAGGTGAAAAATAACTATCAGGTTGAGTGGGAGGTGAAAGACAGCCGCGGGATTGTGTCAGAATCCGGAACAGGAGTGTTTAACGGAGATATCGGGATTATCAGGGAGATCAATACCTTTTCAGAGGAGCTGACAGTGGAGTTTGACGAGGGACGGATGGTGGATTACGGTTTCCGTCAGTTGGAGGAGCTGGAGCTGGCCTATGCGATCACCATACATAAATCCCAGGGCAGCGAGTATCCGGCGGTGATTATTCCGGTTCATTCCGGTCCGTCCATGCTGATGACCCGGAATCTGATCTATACGGCTGTCACCAGGGCCAGATTGTGTGTCTGTCTTGTGGGGATTCCGGAAATGTTTCAGAAAATGGTGGACAATGAGGTGGAGCAAAGGCGTTACACCGGATTAAAGGCGCGGATTAGGGAACTGACGGAGGAGCTTTGATAAAAGGGGAGGAGTAAAAGAGCATTGTTTTTTATGCAAGGAATCAGGAGAATAAAAACGGCATGGAATATTATAAAGGACGGGTTTGCGGATCTTTTGTTTCCCCGCCGGTGTCCGGTTTGCGGAAGAATCGTGGAGCCGGCAGGGCAGTGGATCTGCCCCGGCTGTCTGCCGCTTTTGTCCCCGGTAAGGCAGCCGGTCTGTCAAAAATGCGGCAAGGAGGTTGTGGGGGAGGAAACAGAGTACTGTCCGGACTGCAGCCGCCACAAAAGAAGCTTTTCTTCCGGCATGGCCCTTCTCAATTATAATGAAGCGGCGCGCCGGTCCATGGCAGCGATCAAGTATAAAAACAAACGGGAATATCTGGATTTTTATGCCATGGCCATGGCCCGCCGTTTTCGCAAGCGGGTGGAGGCCTGGAAACCGGATGTGCTGGTTCCGGTTCCAATTCATTCGTCCCGCCGGCGGCACAGGGGCTATAATCAGGCAGAGGAGCTGGCAGATCGGCTTGGAAAGCAATGGGGCATACCGGTTGATACCAGACTTTTGATTCGTGGAAAAAAGACCGCGCCTCAGCGGGATTTGACTCCCGGAGAGCGGCTTAAGAACCTTCGTGAGGCATTTTTGCTTCACCCGTCCCGCCGAGGACACGGCGGGAATTCCGGTCAGGGGGCAGGGAATATTCCCGGGTGCGTAGTGTTGATTGACGATATCTACACAACGGGGAGCACCATAGAGGTGTGCTCTCAAGTGATGAGAGCGGCAGGGGTGAGGGAGATACATTTTCTTTCCGTTTGTATTGGGGGAGGGAGATAAGAGAAATATATCTTTGGGGGCAATAGTTACCTCCGATTTGGGAAATAGGGATTGACGCGGGAGGGAAAGGCGATTAAAATATAGACCAGAGAGCAGGGAGGGATACGGATGAGAAGGAGATGTCTGGGCTTATTAATAGGGATTATGATTTTGGCGGCGGGCTGCTCGCCGGCGGGAACAGAGCCGGTAATGTCTGCTGAGGAAACTGCGGCAGCCACCGGGGAGGAGAGCAAGGAGGACGTATCGGGGGCGTCAGAGGAGACGAAGAAGGAAGAATCCGGGATGGCAGAGTCGGATTCCCTTAAGGAGGCAGAGGAGTCCATCCATGCCGCGGAGGAATCCTTAAAGGCTATGGAGGAATCTTTAAAGGCTGTGGAGGAGTCCTTAAAGGCAGAGGAAGAGTCTGTGGAGGCAGGAAAGGATAATGACTATGCCAAGGTGGTAAAGGAACCGGATAAATATGTGAAAAAGCAGGTGCGGTTTTCCGGGACGATTACCCGATCTGCTTCCGTAGGGACTGCATCCGTGCAGATTGTCCTGGCGGTGGACGGAGACGGGGATGACAGAGTAGTCGGTGAGTACAAGAGGAGCATTGTGGATACAAATCTGGCAGTGGGAGATGAGATTACCCTGTCCGGAGAGTTTCAGGGGATGATCCGTTACCGGATGCAGACAGGAGGGGCCGAGAGCCTTCCCACGATTAATATTGAAAAGATAGAAAACATTGTCAAGGCAGAGCCGGAGACACAGGCGATTCCCTTCTCCATGCCGGATCCGGCTCAAATCACCACAGAGTCCTCAGCAGCTCCGGAATTGGCTTCGGGCTTGCAGGTACCTGGTGCCAATGAGGAGATAGGAGAGTCAGAGCCGGCAGGCCAGACTTCGCCGGTTATATCTGCGGGACAATAAAAATAAGGCTGCCATTTTCCGGCAGCCTTATTTTTATTGTCCTGCAAAGGGAAGCTTTATCCGATTCCAATCAGGTTAAAGGGGATCTGATTGGCGGTCATCATCTGAGCCTCCCGCTGATGGCAGGTGAAAATGATGATCTGATTTTCATATGCTCTGGACAGCCATTTCAGGGCTGTTTTCAGACGGTCGTCATCGTACTGCACAAAGCTGTCGTCAAAGATCAGGGGCATTGGATCATGATCCTTTTGAATCAGCCGGGCGGCAGCCAGACGCAGAGCCAGATAAACCTGATCCATGGTGCCGCTGCTGACCTGGGATACAGGTACCAGCTTTGCCCGGGTGTTCATAAAAAGATTAAGATTTTCATCCACGCTCATGCTGTCATAGATGCCGCCGGTAATTTCACCAATCATATCGGAAGCGGCTTTGTTAAGATGAAGGCCAAAGGAATCGCGGATGGTGGAGGAAAGCTCGGTCATGGTGTCCAGGGCCAGATCAATGGCGGCAATCTCCTCACGGATCCGGTCATTTTCCTCCAGCACCAGCTGAAGGGCTTCGGCCTGATCCTTGCACTGAGCCAGATGGTCCAGCTTTTTCTCCAGTTCCCATTGAGTGCGCTGTTGGCGGGAGATCACCTCATCACAGGATTCGGCCTTCTCTTTTAGGGCAGCGATTTCCCCGGCCTGGATTTCCACAGAAGCCTCTGAGCGGATGATGGCCTGTCCCAGACGTACATATTCTTCCATCCGGGACAGAAAGGCATCCATGGCCTCCTCGGAGACGGACGGATCGCCCAGATGGCGGGAAAATACCTCCTGGAGAAGCTTGCTGGTGTAAGCCAGATCTCTCTGGTCATGCTTGCGGGAAAGAATCAGCGCAATTCCCGTAACAGCAAAGACCAATGTGAGCACGGACAAAAAGCAGATCAGCAAAAAGGCCGGGTCATGGAGTGTAAAAACAGGAGGAGAAGATGCTGCCGCCAGAGCCATTCTCCGGGTGTGCTCCTGAATCGCGACAACCCCGGTGAAAATCCCAGTGAGCACTGCCATAAGAAGGGACAGCACCGTAAGGGCAGACCGGGATTTCCGCTCACAGGAAGCCTTGGCAGACTGATAGGCGTCATAAGTATCGAGCGTCTCATCCCGGTAGCGGACAACCGACTCCTCATCCGTAAACTGGGCGCCGGCCAGAGCCTGACGCCCGGAGGCCAGCTTTTGAAGGAGCGTTTCCCGCTCTTCCTGTTTTTTGGTGATTTGACTGTTGATTTGGGAACGCATACTCTGGTATGTGTGAAGCTGGTTTTCATATTCCGGTGCAGAGATTTCCCTCTCAATACCGCGGATTTCGCCCTGGAGAGTGGCATAATTTCTGGCGGCCTCCGGGTCTAAAAGCCGGTCAAATTCCTTGCGTCTGCTCCGCAGGTGGGAGGTGGCGCGGGTGATATTTAAGGACATATTGCCAGTGGTGTTCATATTGGCGATATAGTTGCGCAGCTCCGCCACCATGCCTCCGTCTGTAGCGCTTTTGAGCTGTCCGATGCTGATGGTGTTGGAATAGGTAGTCTCGCTTAAGCCGCCTAACAGATTATCCATAAAGGCGCCGGTCGGTTCCACCTGCTTTCCCAGAGTCTCGTTTACAATGGACAGAGACTTTTTTTCTTTTTGGAAATTTCTCTCAATCCGGTAGACGGTTCCCTCCTGCTCCACCCGCAGGTATCCCCCATAGACAGACTTGCCGTCCCAGGGCTCAAAACGGGAGTAGGTATCATTTTTTGAGGCACGTCCTCTGCCGCGCTCAAGTCCGAACAGCATACAGCGGACAAAGGTGTGGAGAGTGGATTTGCCGGCTTCGTTTTTGCCGTATACAATGTTCAATCCGTCAGAAAATGTCACATCAAGGTCGTGAAATTTGCCGAACCCGTCAATGTGTAAATCCAGTAGCTTCATCCTGTCAGTCCTCCTTATCTCCGCTCGTCTGTGGTGCAGAGCAGGGCGTCAATGCCGTAGTAGAGGGCTTTCTTCTCCACAGGGCTCATCTCCTCCTTCTGCAGGGCACGGATATAAAATCCGATCATGTCGCCGGGATGCTCGGCAAACAGGCGGCTGAAATCATATTGGGGCTCCGACTCATCAATGATTTCGATGACCTGGATCTGTTTTTCCAATGGGTTTAGGTCAAACTGGATATCCGGATCCCGCATGCCGCGAATCCGGAACCGGTAAATGTGCTCTAAGCCTCTGCGGCTGGCTTCGTCAAAAACGCGGGAGGTCAGTTCCCCGTTGGTGGTGGCCGGGGTTACATGAACCACCAGAGGGATATACTGGGCCTGAGATAAAGGGATAAATTCAAGATGGGTAACCTGGCGGGAGGCAGGGCTGATCTCTCCCAAAATAATTCCGTGGCGCCCGGTCTCTGTCTTGTCCAAAGGCTCCGGAGAGCCGGGGTAAGCATAGGAGAGATCCGGCGACAGCTCCGGCTTGTGGATATGTCCCAGGGCGGCATAGGAAAAGCCGGATCCGGCAAAGCTTTTTTTGTCCAAGGGCAAATGAGCGCTATCACCGCCATGAGCCAGAAGGATATGAATCCGGCAGCTGTCCGGAGGAGCGATATCCCTTAACAGCGGCTCTGTGATCTCCGCCGTGTGATAGGAAAAACCGGTAATGTCCACATTCTGCTTTTCAAAGACAGCCACTGTGGGGTTCTTGTCCGTAAGCCAGGTTACATTGGAGCACCAGGAAAAGCTTCGCAGGGCGCTGTTGGGGCGAATCCGGTCATGGTTGCCGGCGATAATCACCACCTGAATGCCTGGAATGGTGGAGAACAGATAGTTGAGCTCCTTTAAATCCCGCAGCAGGGGCTGCCGGTGAAACAGATCCCCTGCGATAAAAAGAAAGTCCACATCTCTGAGCTTGGCCTGGCGGACGGTTTCTGAAAAGGTATCCCGGATGGCCTGGGCCCGGTCCCGGCTCCAGGGCTTGTCGCTGTCCGGGTTCATACCCCAGTGGATATCGGCAGTGTGGATAAATTTCATGGCAGCTCCTTTATGTTTTCTGTTACATACTTTTTGCAGGTTGCAGGTATTACGTAGCAGTTTGAGGGTTATCTGTTACGCTATTACAGCTCACAGTTATTGACGGTTCTCGGGAAGGGGATGACATCTCGGATATTGCCCATTCCGGTCAGATACATGACGCAGCGCTCAAAGCCCAGGCCGAAGCCGGCGTGGCGGGTGGACCCGTATTTGCGCAGATCCAAGTAGAAGCCATAATCCTCTTTGCGAAGGCCCAGCTCCTCCATCCGTGCCAAAAGCTTGTCATAATCATCCTCACGCTGGCTGCCGCCGATGATCTCCCCAATGCCGGGCACCAGGCAGTCCATGGCGGCCACGGTCTTGTTGTCCGGGTTCATCTTCATATAAAATGCCTTGATCTCCTTGGGATAATCCGTGACAAATACAGGGCGTTTAAATACCTGCTCGGTCAGGTAACGCTCATGCTCTGTCTGTAAATCGCAGCCCCAGGATACCTTGTAGTCAAAATTCTCATTATTCTTTTCCAGCAGTCCAATGGCCTCAGTGTAGGTCACATGGGCAAACTCCGAGTGGAGAACACCGTTTAACCGATCCAGAAGACCCTTGTCGATAAAGCTGTTGAAAAATGCCATCTCCTCCGGCGCGTGCTCAAGCACATAGCGGATAATATATTTGAGCATTCCCTCAGCCACCGCCATATTGTCCTGCAGATCGGCAAAGGCCATCTCCGGCTCAATCATCCAGAATTCGGCAGCATGGCGGGTTGTATTGGAGTTTTCCGCCCGGAAGGTCGGTCCGAAGGTATAAATGTTGCGGAAGGCCATGGCGTAGGTCTCCCCGTTTAACTGACCGCTGACAGTCAGATTGGTCGGCTTGCCAAAAAAGTCCTGGCTAAAATCCACGGAGCCGTCATCATTTTTGGGGATATCGGTCAGGTTCATGGTGGTTACCTGGAACATCTCGCCGGCTCCCTCACAGTCGCTTCCAGTGATCAGCGGTGTGTGGACATAGACAAAATCCCGCTCCTGAAAATACTGGTGAATGGCATAGGCGATCAGGGAGCGAACCCGGAATACGGCCTGAAAGGTATTGGTTCGGGGGCGGAGATGATTGATGGTGCGCAGAAATTCCAGTGAGTGACGCTTCTTCTGCAAGGGATAATCGGGAGCGGAAGCTCCCTCCACAAATACCTCGGCTGCTTGAATCTCAAAGGGCTGCTTGGCATCCGGAGTGGCCACCAGAGTACCATTTACAATAATGGCGGCCCCCACATTCAGCTTGCTGATCTGGGCGAAATTGGCCAGGGTATCATGGTAGACAATCTGCAGAGTGTCAAAATAGCTGCCATCGCTGACAACAACAAAACCGAATGCCTTGGAACCGCGGACGCTGCGGACCCAGCCTCCCACAGAGATCTCCTTGTCCAGATATTCTTCCCGGTTCCGGTATAATTCTCTCACGGTAATTAAATCCATTATGGTTCTCCTTAAATTTTATTTTCTTCATTTTTAAACTTCCGGCCCGGGGAATCGGGCCGGCAATCTCCACGCCAAAACGGCAGAATCCGGCGTTATATGGGAATTATACTTTATTTTTTTAAAGGATTCAAGGGTAAGAGCCGGCTTTCCCGGGGACTTTTCCCCATTTTTTGTCATTGTGGGATTAAAAAAACTAAATCATACAAAAGATGTCGGAAAATGCACAAAAAATCTTAAGATTAATTACAAAATTTGTTCACTATTTTAAAATTATGTGGTATAATCATTAGCATAAGAAAATACTACAGCGAGGTGATAGCGTGATTAAGAAAGAAATGATTGCCATGCTATTGGCGGGAGGTCAGGGCAGCCGTCTGGGAGTACTTACGCAGAAGGTGGCAAAGCCTGCAGTTTCATTTGGTGGAAAGTACAGGATCATTGACTTCCCCCTGAGCAATTGCATCAATTCGGGCGTAGACACGGTTGGCGTGTTGACACAATACCAGCCGCTGCGTTTGAATACCCATATCGGAATCGGTATTCCGTGGGATCTAGACCGTAATGTGGGGGGAGTCACGATCCTTCCGCCTTATGAAAAAAGTATAGGCAGTGACTGGTATACAGGTACTGCCAATGCCATTTTCCAGAATATTGAGTTCATGGAAACCTACAATCCGGATTATGTGCTGATCCTATCCGGAGATCACATCTATAAGATGGATTATGAGGTAATGCTGGAATACCATAAGGCAAACAATGCCGATGTCACCATCGCCGCCATGCCGGTGCCTATTGAGGAGGCAAGCCGTTTTGGTATTGTTATTACCGATGAGATGAACCGCATCACCGAATTTGAGGAAAAGCCAAAGAATCCCAGAAGCAATCTGGCTTCCATGGGGATTTATATATTCAGCTGGCCGGTGCTTAAGGAGGCTCTTATCCATCTGTCGGAGGAGCCGGGCTGTGATTTTGGCAAGCATATTATTCCTTATTGCCACGGAAACGGCAAGAGGATTTTTGCCTACGAGTATAATGGCTATTGGAAGGATGTAGGGACTCTGGGCTCTTACTGGGAGGCCAATATGGAACTGATCGACATTATTCCGGAGTTTAATCTGTATGAGGAATACTGGAAGATCTATACCAAGAGCGATATTATTCCCCCGCAGTATCTGGCGGCAGATGCAGTGATTGCCCGCAGCATTATCGGGGAGGGAACCGAGATTTACGGAGAGGTACATAATTCTGTCATCGGCGCCGGCGTTACTATCGGTAAGGGAGCAATTGTCCGGGATTCCATCATTATGCGGGACAGCGTCATTGGCGAGGGAGCCAGGGTGACCAAGGCGATTGTGGCGGAGGATACCCGGGTGGGAGCCGGGGCAGAGCTGGGAGTGGGTGAGTTTGCCCCCAGCACCTATGATCCCAAGGTCTATCAGTTTGACCTGGTTACCATTGGGGAGCACAGCGTGATTCCCGATCATGTGAAGATTGGCAAGAATACGGCAATATCCGGCATTACATCTGTCGAGGATTATCCTGACGGATGTCTGGCAGGCGGAGAATCCATTATAAAGGCAGGTGGTGTACGATGAGAGCGATTGGCATTGTGCTGGCAGGCGGGAACAGCAAGAGAATGAAGGAATTGTCCAACAAGCGGGCCATCTCGGCTATGCCGGTTGCAGGCAGCTACCGGAGCATTGATTTTGTTCTGAGCAATATGAGCAATTCTCATATTCAGAACGTGGCAGTGTTTACTCAGTATAACTCCCGCTCGTTAAATGAACATCTAAGCTCCTCAAAGTGGTGGGATTTCGGAAGGAAGCAGGGCGGCCTCTACGTGTTTACACCCACCATCACGGCGGAGAACAGTGACTGGTATCGGGGAACCGCCGATGCGTTGTACCAGAACCTGCAGTTTTTGAAAAACAGCCATGAGCCATATGTGGTGATTACATCCGGCGATGGGATTTACAAGCTGGATTACAACCGGGTACTGGAATATCATATTGAGAAGAAAGCAGACATAACGATCGTGTGTACGGAGCTGCCGGAGGGGGAGGATGTGACCCGCTACGGCGTTATCAAGACCAATGATGACGGACGGATCGTTGAGTTTGAGGAGAAGCCCATGGTGGCGGAGGGCACCACCGTATCCTGCGGGATTTATGTGATTCGCAGACGCCAGCTGATTGAGCTGATTGAGCGGTGCGCGGCGGAGGATCGGGTGGATCTGGTGAGGGATATTTTTGTGCGCTATAAGAATCTGAAAAGGATTTATGCATATCCCATGACTACCTATTGGAGTAATATAGCATCTGTGGATTCTTACTACCGGACCAACATGGACTTTTTAAAGCCTGAGGTGAGGAATTATTTCTTCAAGGAGTATCCGGATGTCTATTCCAAGGTGGATGATCTGCCTCCGGCTAAGTACAATCCAGGTGCTCTGGTGAAAAACAGCCTGATTTCCAGCGGTTCCATCATCAACGGGGCGGTGGAGAATTCCATTTTGTTTAAGAAGGCTTATGTGGGGAACAATTGTGTGATTAAAAATTCCATCATTTTGAATGATGTCTACATTGGAGACAATACGGTGATTGAGAATTGTATTGTGGAAAGCCGCGATACCATACGGGCCAATACCACCTATATCGGTGAGCCGGGCAACATAAAAATCGTGGTGGAGAAGAACGAGAGATATACGCTGTAATAGGGGAAAGGGTTATAAGCTATGCAAATCACAGATGTAAGAGTAAGAAGGATTGAAAAAGAAGGTAAGATGAAGGCGATCGTTTCGATTACACTGGATAATGAATTTGTGATTCATGATATTAAGGTGATCGAGGGAGAGAAAGGGATGTTTATTGCAATGCCCAGCCGGAAAGCGGCAGACGGAGAATACCGGGACATCGCCCATCCCATCAACTCGGAGACCAGGGATATGATCCAGAATGTGATTCTTGGCAAGTACGAAACTACGGCATTGGAAAACCAGGGGGAGTGATGGTTTTTCGGTAAACAGTATACGGCAAAGGAGGGGAAACGGCAGGCTAAAAGGCCTGCCGTTTCCCCCTTTACTTTCCTTTTACAACCTGCTAAAATGAAATACCAGACAAGGGGAAAGGAAAGAAATATGTATATTATAGCAGGACTTGGAAATCCGACAAAGGAATATGATAGAACAAGACACAATGTAGGCTTTGCGGTGATCGATAAGCTGGCAGAGCATTACAATATTGATGTCAGCGACAGAAAGCACAGAGCGTATTGCGGGAAGGGCGCGATTGAAGGGCAGAGGGTGCTCCTTTTAAAGCCTCAGACATTTATGAATCTGAGCGGGGAGAGTCTGCGATCCGCGCTGGATTACTACAAGGAGGAGCCAGAGAATCTGATCGTCATCTATGATGATATCAGTCTGGCGCCGGGACAGCTGCGGATCCGTCTGAAGGGAAGCGCAGGCGGACATAACGGCATAAAAAATATTATTGCTCATCTGGGTACTCAGGAATTTCCCAGGATCAAGGTGGGAGTGGGGGAAAAGCCCCCGCGGATGGATTTGAAGGACTATGTGCTCAGCCATTTCTCCCAGAGGGAGCAAAAGCTGATGGATGAGGCCTTTGAGGAGGCGGCTCAGGCGGCTGTGATGATGATTTGTGAGGGCGCGGACCGGGCTATGAATCATTTTAATATGAAGAAAAAGACACAAGAGGACAAACAATAGGTATTTGCAGAGCAATATATCGGCCGGGAAGGCAGCAAAGGGATTATGGCAGAGAGACAGAGACGGGAGGAGAGCATGAGCAGGATATTTGCAAATCCACTGGAGGAGTTGATCGAATTTGAGGAGATGAGCCGGGATGTGGAACGGGGAAAAGGGCCGATCCAGGTCAGCGGCTGCATGGATTCCCAGAAGGTGCATTTGATCCAGGAGACGGCGCCGGATATGCCCTGGAAGCTGGTTATCACCTATGACGATTCCAGGGCCCGGGAAATCTACGAGGATTTCGGCTGCTTCCGGCAGGATGTGTGGCTGTATCCCGCCAAGGATCTTTTGTTTTACAGTGCGGATATTCACGGAAATCTGATGACCCGTCAGCGGCTGCAGGTGTTGCGTCATTTGATGGAGGATACCTGCGGGGTGGTGGTGACAACCCTGGACGGTCTGATGGATCATCTTCTGCCTCTCAGCCAAATCCGCAGCCAGGTAGCTGTCATAAAAAATGGTCAGGAGCTTGAGCTGGAACAGTGGAAGGAAAGGTTAGCGCAGATGGGATATGAGCGCACCGGACAGGTGGACGGCATGGGACAATTCTCTGTCCGGGGCGGGATTTTAGATATTTTTCCCCTGACAGAGGAGCAGCCGGTGCGGATTGAGCTTTGGGATTCGGAGGTGGACTCCATCCGCACCTTTGATCTGGAGAGCCAGCGGTCCATTGAACAGCTGGATGAGATCACCATCTATCCGGCAGCAGAGCTTGTTCTGACAAAGAAGCAGCGGTTAGACGGCGCGAAGCAGATCCGCAGGGAAGCAAAGCTCTCCGTGGAGGCCTTAAGAAAGAATATGATGACAGAGGAGGCTCACCGGCTTTCGGAGCTGGCAAGGGAGCTGGCAGATGGCATTGAGGAAGGTTGGAAGGTCACCGGCCTTGATTCCTGCATTTCTTATTTTTGTCCTGAGACCGTGTCGTTTTTGGATTATTTTGACGTGAATTCCAGCATGATTGTTTTGGATGAACCGGCCCGGCTGCGGGAAAAGGGGGAGGCGGTGGAGCTGGAATTTAGGGAAGGTATGTCTCAGCGGCTGGAAAAGGGATATTTTCTGCCGGGACAGACGGATCTTCTGTACACGGTAAAGGAGTTGCTCGCCCGCGCTCAGAGGGATAATACGCTGTATCTGACCGGCCTGGAGCAAAAGCTTCCGGGGATGGCTGTGAAAAATCAGTACAGGCTCAACGTAAAGAATGTCAATTCCTATCAGAGCAGCTTTGAGATTCTCATTAAGGATCTTAAGCGATGGAAACGGGAACGATACCGGGTGATTCTGCTGTCCGGATCCCGGACCCGGGCCAGCCGGCTGGCAGGGGACCTTCGGGAGTATGAGCTTAGGGCATTTTGCCCGGATGATGGGGAGCGGCAGGTGCAGCCGGGAGAGATTTTGGTAACCTATGGGAACCTTCACCGGGGATTTGAGTATCCTCAGATCAAGTTTGTTGTCATCACCGAGGGAGATATGTTCGGTGCAAAGAAGAATAAGCGCAAACGGAAAAAGACTTCCTATGAGGGAAAACGGATCCAGAGCTTTTCGGAGCTGTCGGTGGGAGACTATGTGGTTCATGAGGATCACGGCCTTGGGATCTACCGGGGAATTGAGAAGCTTGAGCGGGATAAGATCATTAAGGATTATCTGAAAATCGAGTATGCAGACGGAGGAAATCTGTATCTGCCGGCCACCCGGCTGGACGGAATTCAGAAATACGCGGGAGCAGATGCTAAGGCTCCTAAGCTGAATAAGCTGGGGGGAGAGCAGTGGAACCGTACCCGCAATAAGGTTAAAAGCGCGGTAAAGGAAATCGCGAAGGATCTTGTGGAGCTTTATGCGGCTCGCCAGGAGACCTCCGGCTTTCAGTACGGGCCGGATACGGTGTGGCAGAAGGAATTTGAGGAGCTGTTTCCCTATGAGGAGACGGAGGATCAGGCTGAGGCTATCGAGGCAGCCAAACGGGATATGGAGAGCAGGAAGATCATGGACCGGCTGATTTGCGGGGATGTGGGCTACGGAAAAACGGAGATTGCCCTGCGGGCGGCCTTTAAAGCTGTCCAGGAGAGCAAGCAGGTAGTGTATCTGGTGCCCACAACCATCCTGGCCCAGCAGCACTACAACACCTTTCTCCAGCGAATGAAGGATTTTCCGGTGCGGGTGGATCTGATGTCCCGGTTTCGGACTCCCGCTCAGATAAAAAAGACGGTCACGGATCTTCAAAAGGGATTGGTGGACATTATCATCGGCACTCATCGGGTCCTGTCCAAGGATGTGAAATTTAAGGATCTGGGACTTTTGATTATTGACGAGGAGCAGCGTTTCGGGGTGGCTCACAAGGAAAAGATCAAGAAGCTCAAGGAGAATGTGGATGTTCTGACTCTGACGGCCACCCCCATTCCCAGGACCCTCCACATGAGTCTGGTGGGGATACGGGATATGAGCGTGCTGGAGGAGCCGCCGGTGGACCGGCTTCCCATTCAGACCTATGTTATGGAGTACAATGACGAGATGGTGCGGGAGGCCATCAGCCGGGAGCTGGCACGGAACGGACAGGTGTATTATGTATACAACCGGGTAAAGGGAATCGATGAGATAGCGGCCCACATTCAGGAGCTGGTGAAGGATGCGGTGGTGGTCTATGCCCATGGGCAGATGCAGGAGCGACAGCTGGAAAAGATCATGTATGACTTTGTCAGCGGGGAGATTGATGTGCTGGTGTCCACCACGATCATTGAGACCGGACTGGATATACCCAATGCCAATACAATGATTATTCACGATGCGGACCGGATGGGGCTGTCTCAGCTCTATCAGCTTCGAGGACGGGTTGGCCGCTCTAACCGGACATCCTATGCCTTTCTCATGTACAAGCGGGATAAGCTTTTGCGGGAGGAGGCGGAAAAGCGCCTCCAGGCAATCCGTGAGTTTACGGAGCTGGGGTCAGGAATCAAGATTGCCATGCGGGATCTGGAAATCCGTGGCGCGGGAAACGTGCTGGGAGCGGAGCAGCACGGGCACATGGAGGCAGTGGGGTATGATTTGTACTGTAAGCTTTTAAATCAGGCGGTTCAGGCCTTGCGGGGGAAAAGAACCCAGGAGGAGGAGTTTGAGACTGTGGTGGACTGTGATATCGATGCCTATATCCCCTCCTCCTATATCCGCAATGAATATCAGAAGCTGGATATCTATAAGCGGATTTCCGGGATTGAGAATGAGGAAGAGCATATGGATATGCAGGATGAGCTGATTGACCGGTTTGGGGAGATTCCGTCTCCGGTTGAGAACCTTCTGATGGTGGCTAGCTTAAAAGCCCTTGCCCATCGTGCCTATATGACAGAGGTGAAGGTGAACCGGCAGGAGGTACAGCTGATCATGTATCCCAAGGCCAGGCTGGATACGGCAGGAATCCCGGAGCTGGTCCAGGATTACAAGGGAGCTCTAAAATTTCAGATGGGAGACGCGCCGTATTTTCAGTATGCGGACAGAAAGAACGTATATAAGGACTGCGGGCCTATGCTGGAGAAAGCCGGAGAGATAATAGAAAGGCTGGCGGCCATGGCGGAGAGAGATTCGCAGGCGCGGCAGGGGTGAGGAAGGGAAATTGGCAGGCGCCAGGGAGGCGAGAAAGGGAAGTCGGCAGGCGCCAGGGAGGCGAGAAAGGGAAGTCGGCAGAGGCAGGGAAGGCGATATAAGAAAGTCTGCAGATACGGCTGAAATGGCAAGAACAAGCTAAGAGATATCCGGGAAGAATACAGGGAAATCGTAAGAGTTCAGATAACCCTTGAACTGTTACGGGAAATCCGTTGCACTCTGCCCGGATATATTTTCAGTAATGGCGAGGTCAGGCATATTGGTCAAGGTTATCCCCCAGACCGGGAACCGAAAAAGGTTCGTTGGGGGAAGCCGGATTTTCCGGCTGGCTTTTTTCCTGTTCTTTCTTCTCCTTTTGCTTAAGCTGTTGGATCTGTTGCCGGACAGCCTGGATTTCCTGTTCCAGTTTCCTTTCCTTTTCCTTGTCCTTGTTTCGGACAGCCTTCTCCTTTTCGCTGTTCAGGCGCTGAAGCTTTTGCTCTAGCGCGGCAAGTCGGGGGCTCTTTCCAGAGCCACTGATATTTTGGGGAGAGACTGCCGCGGCAGAGATACCTGGACTGATTCCGCTTATATTCATATTAATCTTCACCTCCTCTGGAATTTCAGTATAGTTTATTTGTCAGGGCACTTCAAGGCGTTTGATGTGGATAACGGTTTACCGGTTGTGGATAACAGCAACCGGTCAAGGGGTATCTGAGCTGTGGATAACAGAGAGCACAAAAAGAAGCTGCAGCTTAAATCTTCCGTTTCCTGCTTCGATTTTGACAGTGCCATGATATTTTTCTGTCACGGCCCGGATATTGGAAAGCCCAATTCCCTCTTTAGGAGGCCCGTCTATGGAGGGAGAGCAGCTGTTTTCGATAGAGAGAAGATAAAAATTCCCTTTTTGTCTGCCGGAAATAAGGAGCTTGCGCCTGTCAGGAGGAAGATGCCCGGCAGCTTTTACCGCATTGTCCACGGCGTTGGCCAGAAGAATACACCAGTCGATATCGAGAATCTGGGAGCTTTCAGGTATCTTTAGGGTACACCTGACGGATATTTCTCCCTGCTCTGCCAGGGACAGCTTGGTTCCCAAAAGCGCATCGACCACGGCATTGCCGGTTTGAAAGGAAGCAGACAGTCGGCCGGAGATCTGTCCTAAGTGAGAAAGATACTCGCGGGCCTGAGATGTTTGACCGGCGTCAAGAAGCGTTTCCAGAACAGACAAATGATTTTGGATATCATGGCGGAAAGCCTGGGTCTGTCTGTAGCGAAGGCGGGTTTCTTCTATATAAATTTCCTGTGCCTGAGTCTGCTGGCTTAACAGCTGTATGGTATATTCATGGTTAAAGGCTTTTTGAATTTTCTGCCAGGCTATAAGAGTGAGGAAAAGACATGCGCAGGCAAAAAGGTGGAGGATCAGGATTTCTGTATGGTTTACAACAGGGGACACAATGCCAAGGTCGCTGTCCCACACAATGGTGTTCCCATAGATGGAATCCTGGATCATCCGCTCCACCAGAGCAATGTAAAAGACAGGGATTGCCAGGGAGAGAAAGGGCAGCTGGCTTTTTTGCGTGATTCCCTGCCGAAAATATTTCCAGATAAGGCAGAAAAAAAGAAGCGTCAGCAATTCTTCCATCAGTGCCTGGGCGCTGTCAATCGAGAGGATAAGGGGGTTGACTTGGGGGGCAACGCGGGTTATCAGCCAAAAAAAGAACAGGTAGGAAAGGCCGTGGCAGATGCTGTTGACAGAAATGACTAAGGCGGCAACGGACAGCGCCCGGGGCTTTTTGTTACAGGAAAACAGACAGCGAAGTAAAAACAGCAGAAAAATCCTCAATAGAAGGCACAGGAAACCGGTGACATGAAAAAAGATTTCTGCAAGATATAAAAACAAGGTAAGCAGAGCGTATAAGGCGCCCAGAGACCATCTGCAGGGGAAGGAATCATAAAGACAGAAAAAGTAAAAAACCGTTGCCGGAGTCACGACAAAGAGAAAAAGGCAGGGAATTAAATCCCACCAGTGGAAAATGGTCATGGTCAATTGCTCCTTTCCATGTATTGCAGCATGGCAGTCAAAAGGATTTGATGATAGGGCCGGGACACAGGAATCTGGCTGCCGTTTTCTAAAAGGACCTGGCCGGCAGAGTATTCTTTTAAAAAGGCCAGGTTGATGATATAGCTGCGATGGCACTTGATAAAATGCTCATCAAGCTGTTTTTGGACCTCTTTAAGCTTCCCGTAATACTCCACAATACCATCCCGGGTATGAAGATATATTTTCCGGTTAATGACTTCACAGTAAAAAATGTCACAGAGCAAAACGGAGCGGCACCAGTTCATTGTGTGGATAAAAAGGCGTTTATCCTGTGAGACTTTTTGGCGTTTGAGAAGGCGCTTCAAAGCATTTTCCAGACGAATCTCATCAATCGGTTTGCAGAGATAATCGGATGCCTCCACCTCGAAGGCGTCCAGCATGCAGTCCTTTAGAACCGTTACGAAGATGATGGCGCCGGAAAAGTCCTGTTGGCGAAGCATTTTTGCCAGAGAAATACCGCTGGTTCCCGGCATTCGGATATCCAGAAACAGCACATCAAAATCCAGGGGGCCTTCAAGAAGGCTGGCAGCGCTTGTGTGGCAGGTGATTGTATGGGCTGTGCTTAAGGTGTCCAGCTTTTGAGAAATCATATGGCTCAGGTGATCACACATGGTCAGGTCGTCATCACAAATGGAGATTTTTATCATAAACGTAACTCCGCGGCAGTGTTGATAAAGGGTTTCAAATTCATCGTACTGATTATAATCATATCAGCAAATCGCGGTTTTGCAATGGGGATGTTGTGGAAAAGGGGAGGAAATGTTGTGAATGGGTAACAGATAATATGTGCAAACAGCTTGTAAAATAAAAAGGCGCGTGATAGAATGGCTGGGCAGGATATCACCGAGGAGGGATAAAGGATGGATAAAAGATTTGCGGGCAGGGGGGCAGCGCTCACTTTGACCGGAGGGACATTGTGGGGATTTTCCGGTACCTGCGGACAGTTTCTCATGCAGACCAAGGGGCTGACCTCCAATTGGCTGGTGCCCGTTCGTTTGGTGGCTGCAGGGACACTGCTGCTTTTGCTCTGCTGTCTGAGAGAAGGAAAAGGAGTTTTTGATATTTGGAAACATGACCGGGCGGGAATTATAGTTTTCGGAGTTTTTGGAATGAGCATGTGCCAGTATACATATTTTACGGCAATCAGCGCATCCAATGCAGGGACCGCTACGGTTCTCCAGTATATCGGCCCGGTGCTGATTTTAGTATACTTAGCGCTGCGACACAGAAAGTGGCCGACCGCTATGGAGCTTTTGGCAATTTGTCTGGCAGTAGCCGGAACATTTTTTCTGGCAACCCATGGAAAGCCCGGAACCATGGCGCTTTCTCAAAAGGCAATGTTCTGGGGACTTTTGTCGGCAGTGGCGCTGGCTGTCTACACGGTGCAGCCGGGATATCTTCTTGAAAAATACGGCTCTCTGGTGGTGACCGCGTGGGGAATGTTGATCGGCGGTCTTATGCTCTGTGTGCTTTTCCGCCCCTGGACCATACCGGTTCAGGCGGATGTGCAGGTAGTGGCGGGGATGGCTGCAGTGGTGGTGTTAGGGACTGTGGCGGCATTCTCCTGTTATATGGAAGGGGTCCGGTGTGTGGGTCCAAAGAAGGGGAGCCTTTTTGCATCGGTGGAGCCGGTGTCCGCCACCGTATTTTCCGTAGTATGGATGCATGCAATGTTCGAGTGGATGGATTTTGTCGGTTTTTTGTGTATCCTGTCTACAATTTTTTTGTTGGCCATGGATAAGGAAAAAGCCCGTGATCATGGTTATAAGATTCAGATTCGATCTCAACATTAAAAATCCGGTGTATAAATTCCTCTGTTTTACAGATACTACATTTACAGCTAAAACAACAGGTAAATGTCAGAATGCAAAATGGAGGAATTTTTCTATGAAAGCTACGGGAATTGTGAGACGAATAGACGACCTTGGACGTGTTGTGATACCGAAAGAAATACGGAGAACTCTTCGGCTGCGGGAAGGTACGCCCTTGGAGATTTTTACTGACCGGGAAGGAGAGATAATCCTGAAAAAATATTCGCCTATGGTTGAGCTGACAGCCTTTGCCACCCAGTATGCGGAGGCCATGGCCCAGTCCACGGGACTGATGGTCTGTATCACGGATCGAGATCAGATCATAGCCGTGTCCGGCGGCCCTAAAAAGGATCTGCTTCAAAAAAATATTAGCAAACAGCTGGAGAATGCTATCAACGAGCGGGAGACCATTGTGGCGTCAAAGGATGACAAGCAGTTTTTGCCGATTATGGCGGAGGAGATGGAGGGAATTACCTACGAGGCTGTGACACCGATTATCTGTGAGGGGGATGCCATTGGGGCAGTGGCACTGCTGAGTCGGGATGTGAAGGGCAAATTCGGTGATATGGAGCTGAAGCTGGTGACTACAGCGGCAGGATTTTTGGGGAGGCAGATGGAAGGTTGAGAGGAAACCGTGGTAACGGTTGAAGAGGTATTTGAACAGTCACAAACTGTGAACAGTGATAAGATAATGCCGGGGCGGCCGCACAAATCAGGTGCAGCCGTCCCGGCATTGTTAGGTGTTGAAGTTTGAGGAGGACCTGTGATAAAATATCAAAAGAGAGATATTTTAAAGGGGGAAGGAGGTCTGGCTATGCCCGTATTTCGTCTGGATAAAAATGAAATCAGTTTTCCCGATCCGCGTTTGGCAAGGGAAGACGGACTTCTTGCCGTTGGAGGAGATTTGAGTGTGGAGCGTCTGCTCCTTGCCTATACCCATGGGATCTTCCCATGGTTTAATCCAGGGGAGGAGATTCTGTGGTGGAGCCCTCACCGGCGATACCTGATTTTTCCTCAAAATATTCATATATCAAAATCTATGAAGAAGTACATGAAAAGGCACTCGTTCAAGCTTGCCATAAACCGCGACTTTCGGGATACCATGCATAGGTGCAGAATCAAGCGGGAGCAGCAGGAGGGAAGCTGGATCGGCGATGAGATGGAAGAGGCATATCTTGCTTTTCATAAGAGCGGTTTTGCTGTCAGCGTGGAGGTGTATGAGAAAGAAGAGCTGGCAGGGGGACTTTACGGAGTGTTCATCGGGAGATGCTTCTTTGGGGAGAGCATGTTTTCGGAGAAGGAGAACGGCTCAAAGGTGGCATTGATTGCCCTGGCAAAGCTGTTCAGGGAGAGAGGCGTGGTTTTTATTGACTGTCAATTTTATACAGAGCATTTAGAGAGCATGGGAGGTCAGTATGTGAGCTGGGAAGAGTACGAAGAGCTTTTAAAGTATTGTATGCCGGTGAAATAAAACAGAGAAAATATATCAGGAGAACATTTATGAATCAAAATAAAGAAAAAACTGGTAAGGAAGGCCAGGAGACGGCAGATCTGGTGTGGCAGGAGCTTCGCACGGAGCATATTGTACAGGATCCGTGGATTGATTTCAGGCGGTCAGCATACCAATTTCCGGACGGGAGAGTGTTTGAGCCTTTTTATAGTTACAGCCGCAAGGATTATGTAGTTATCGTTGCCTCAGACGAGCAGGGAAATTATCTCTGTGTCCGTCAATTCCGTCAGGGCATAAAGGAGGTGACTACGGAATTTCCGGCAGGCGGTATTGAGCGGAAGGATGGTAAGGAGTATGGCGCAAAACGGGGGCAGTCCGGGTCAGAGGATGCCTGGAAGGCCGCTAAGAGAGAGCTGTTTGAAGAGACCGGTTATGAATCGAATGAGTGGAAGCATCTGCTCACGGTGCCTTCCAATGCCACAATTGCCGATAATTACGCATATATTTTTACAGCCAGAAACTGCTATAAATCGGGAAATCAGCATCTGGATGAGACGGAATTCTTGAATGTCAGGAAATACGCGGCTGATGAAATCGAAAAAATGATTTATGAGGGCAGCTTTCAGCAGGCAGTGCATATTATGGCATGGTTGCTGTCGCGAGAAGACTTTAAGATTTATACATTAAGAAAAGCACTTGTAAAATCCTATCTGGGAAAAATAACAGGCATTAAGGTAGACCGGCCGTCCGGAAGTGCCCATCCGAAGCATGCAGATATTATTTATCCGGTCAATTACGGATACATTCCCGGGATTTTTGGCGGTGACGGTGAAGAGCTGGATGTCTACCTGCTGGGGATCGATAAGCCTGTGAAGGAATACACCGGCAGAATTATCGCGATTATTCATCGTGAGGATGATGTGGAGGATAAGCTGGTGATGGCGCCTGAGGGAGTGGAAATTACTCAGGATGAGGTTGCGGCCCAGGTGCATTTCCAGGAGCAATATTATAAAACAAAGATTGAGATGTGGGAAAAAAATCAAAGTTTGTATGGAAAATCCGGTTCTTGAACGAAAAGAGATTTTACAGATGCAGAGAAAAATGCTGGCGATGAAAGAATTTTATAAAAAATAGAATAAAAAAGTATCTGCCATAGCTATAAGAATCGCCTGGATGACGGACAGGCTAAATAGAAATCAGGAATCAATGTTAGCTGTAATGCGCGCTGGAGGAACAGCTGCATTGGGGTTGTATATATTAAATCAGGAGTAACAAACATATGAAGCAAATATTAATTATTGTGTTTTTCATAGCAATCATTGTTTCTTGTTCCGCGCTGATTGCAACACCATTTATAAATGATGATGTTTCAAAGAAAACCGCAAATGAGCTTGCGGATTTGCCGCTTCCAGGCAATACGGAATTGATCGAATCTGTGCACGAATCAGGAAAATTGGTTGGAAACGGCAATGGAATGCAATATTTTGGCGCTATACTGATTAAAAGTGATCTTTCCTTGGAAGAGTTAAAAGAATACTATTCAAGTTATGCAGAAAATGAATGGGATTGTGTGGTTGAGAAACAGACAGGTGCAGATATAAAAATTATTGAACATGTAAAATTGGCATTTACTACAGAGATTGAAGGCGACAATTATTATATTGTTTATTCATGGGGAGATAATGATACCATTTTTCACGAATTTGATATACGGGGCCACTGAAACAAAGTAACATATTAACCGAAAATAATTATGAGTATTGCTTGACTTGGTAAATTTAGGATGGTATCATATACTGAAAGAACATACGTTCCCTTATCGAAGAGGAGGAAAACATAATGGCGATTGAGCAATACACAGAAAGCTTAACTTTAAAGGAAATGAAATGTACAATTGGAGAAAATCCGTTTGGCTATGTTTTCCCTCAAGGCGATGTATCTAGTGTAGATAAAATTGAGGAGCTTCTTAAAAGGGCCGGAGGAAAACCCAAAGAGTGTGAATTGGATGATTATACTCAAGGAGGAAATGGAAAAGCAAAACCAGAATATGTAATTACGTTTAATGATGATATACACACAATAATAGTGGTTGAGTGTAAAAATACAGCAAAAAAGCATTGCAGTATAGATTTGAATAAACCCAGTGGATTTGCTGTGGATGGAGTTTTGTACTATGCGAAGTTTTTAAAACAAGAGTATAATGTTATTGCAATTGCGGTAAGTGGAACAAGTGTGGATAATATGAAAGTGGATACATATTACTGGCAGAAAGGACAGGAACAGTATTCATCATTAAAAAAAGCAAAAGATATTATTTTGGAACCTAAGAATTACATCGAATTGATTAAAGGCAATAAGCTAAAAAAAGCATATTCGTTAGATGAAATTAGAAATACAGCAATCGATATGCATAATTCGCTGAGAGAAATAAAAGTCACAGAAGCGCATAAACCTATTTTTATTGCAGGAATATTAATTGCATTGAATGATGAAGATTTTTTAAAAAGTTATTCAATGCTAAGCTCATATAAGTTGGTAATGCAAAACATTCAAAATGCAATTGAAAATGTCCTTAGGAGAGTGATATTAAAAACAGTAGAATAAATTACATCAAGCAAGTATTTAATACGCTTCAGGACAATACAAAATTTGCAGAAATACCACTAGGACATTCTAAATCTATCACATGGTACATAGAGCAATTAGAGATGAAAATTAAACCCATGATGGACTATGCGGACAGTACTGTGGATGCGCTGGGAGTATTTTACCATGAGTTTATTAAATATTCCGGCGGTGATGGAAGCGGATTGGGGATTGTTTTGACTCCACAGCATTTAACGGAATTTATGTGCGATCTGGCAGGAGTTAATAAAAATAGTCGAGTGGTTGATATATGTTGCGGATCAGGATCTTTTTTAGTAACAGCAATGAGTAAAATGTTTAAAGAAGCTAATCCTCAGGAAGTGGGAAATATTCGTAAAGATGGTTTATATGGGGTGGAATTTGATGATGGCCTTTACACATTAGCCATTGCGAATATGATTATTCGTAAAGACGGGAAATCTAATATTTATAAAGGTGATTGTTTTAATTCCGATATAACAAAGGAATTAAAAGAAAAAAATATAAATATTGGCTTGATAAATCCGCCATATTCGCAAAAAGATGTGGTTGAACTGGAATTTGTAGAGCATTTATTAGAGATACTTACGGTTGGAGGAACAGGTGTAGTTGTAGTTCCTATGAGTTGCGCAATAGGTACGAAATTTAAAGATGTCAGAGAACGTTTGATGAGAAAAAACACCTTAAAGGCCGTATTTTCCATGCCGGATGATATATTCTATCCAACAGGCACGAATGTATGTGTTATGGTTTGGGAAGCGCATACGCCTCATGATTCAAGGCAAGAAACATTTTTTGGATATTGCAAAGATGACGGATTTGTAAAACGTAAAAAGTTAGGAAGAATTGATGCTTTAGGAAAATGGGAAGAAATTGAAAAAAATGGTTGAGGCTATATAGAAACAGGGATGTGGTAGATGGACTATCAGCAAGACATTGTATTAAATATGATGATGAATGGTTATGTGAAGCATATATGCAAACGGATTATTCAAAATTATGTCAGGAAGATTTTCAACAAACAATCAATGATTATTTGGCATATTTAGTAAAGAGTGGTGTGAAAAGATGAAACTAAAAGAATTATTCGATGTTGAGATATGCAAAAATCATATACCATTATCATTTGCAAAGGATAATCCGGGCACGGTCCCATATGTTACAACAACGGCAAACAATAATGGAGTTGAGTGTTATGTGGATTATCCTGCACAATATACAGGAGGGAAAATAACTGTTAGCAAGGATGGCGATAGTGCAGATGCATTTGTCCAGTTTGTTCCTTTCTGCGGAAATGAAAAAGTGATGGTTCTGACTCCTAAAAATCAATTAACAGATATAGAGTTATTATTTTATGCTCTTTTGATTAATACTAATAAATACAAATTTGGATATGGTAGAAAATGCTCGGTTGCCAGATTAAAAGAAATAGAATTATTGGATTTGTGTGATTTGCCTCAGTGGATTTATGAAACCAAGATTGAACCTATATATACTGATATTAAAGAATGTAAATGTGTTCTCAAAGAAGAGGACTGGAAAGAATATAAATTAGGAGAATTATTTGAGTTAAAAAAAGGTAAAAGATTAACGAAAGCAGATATGTTCTTAGGGCAGATAAATTATATAGGGGCAATCAGTGAAAATAATGGGGTTCGTGAAAAAATCCATACGGAAACGATATGGGAACCGAATTGTATAACCGTTAATTATAATGGAAGTGTAAGGCGAAGCTTTCTATCAAGCAGAGCCATTTTGGGCATCCGATGATGTGAATGTTTTGTATGCAAAAGATTTTTGGAAATTAAACAAATATATTGCAATGTTTATAATAACAGTAATAAAATCAAATAAATATTGCTTTGGATATGGCAGGAAGTGGACTTTAGAAAAGATGAGAGACACGATAATAAAATTACCAAGCAGAAGGAATGGAATGCCGGATTTTACGTATATGGAAAAGTATATACGGGCATTACCATATAGTGACAGGATATAGTTTTTTTATAACAGACGAGGGACTTTCAAAAAATCGTCACCGCAGATTAGATTACAAGGGAACAGGCCGGACTCCGCTGGGAATAACATTACCGTGAAATGACAGCAGGGGCGGCTTGTTATTACAAAGGACAGTGCACGAGCAGATTCAGCGGAATAACGCCCTATTGCGACTAAATGAATTTTTTGCAAAGTCGATTCCGTTGGGAAAGGGATTGCGGTATAAGAGAGCCATTGAGAAATCTGTATTTGCCTGTTTTGGTTGGATTGACGGGCAGATGGAAAAGATTGATGATAAAACCTATAAGAAGTATTTTTCTTCGCGCAGAGAGAATAGCAAATGGTCAGAGAAAAATAAGGCATTGGCGGAAAGCCTTGATGGACAAGGGCTTATGACTGACTTCGGCAGAAAGAAAATAGACGAAGCTAAGAAAAATGGCCAATGGGACGCTCAAAATCCCCTGGCAATCATTACTGAGGAACAGATTGCCGGCCTATCTGCATTGCTGGAGGGGTACGAACCTGCTTATACAAATTTTCAAGCCATGTCCCCATCCGTAAGGAAAACTTATACACAGGCATACCTTGATGCTAAGACGGATGCCGGACGGGAAAAGCGAATCGCATGGATGGTGGACAGGCTCAATAGAAACCCAAAACCCATGTGATCAATTTGAAAGCAGGAGCGGCGGTTTTTGGAGTTTGTGAAGAATGATAAGCATTTCTGCAAGTATTATGAGGGAATTTTCATTTTTTTTAAGACAGGTATGAGGGTTTCGGAGTTTGTCAGGCTGACGGTATCGGATATTGACTTGAAAAACCGAAAGATTATCATAGACCATCAACTACAGCGTACAAGAGATATGCAGTATGTGATTGAGGACACAAAAACATCGTGCGGTGTTCGGGAAATTTCGATGGCAGATGAAGTGTACGAGTGCTTCAAAACCATTATCCAAAATCGGCAGAAACCAAAGGTTGAACCGATAATTGGTGGAAAAACAGGGTTTTTATACCTCGACAAAAACGGTATGCCTATGGTTTCCTTGCATTGGGAGAAATACTTTCAGCATATCAGAGAGAAGTACAATAAAATTTATCGGGTACAAATGCCGAAAATTACGCCTCTTGTCTGTCGCCACACGTTCTGTAGCAATATGGCAAAGTCGGGAATGAATCCAAAAACCTTGCAATATATTATGGGGCATAGCGATATAGGGGTTACACTCAATACATATACTCATGTACAGTACGAGGATGCCGAAAAGGAAATGAGCAAAATCCTTGAAGTAAAACCAAAACACAAAAATGCCATGTAGGGCTAGTGGTTTGCCAAGACATTTCTGACTGGGAAAAATCCCTTGAAGTACAAATTTTTGAATTTACTTCAATTTTACTTCAAATTCGCACCAAACTATGCTAATTTATGCAGAGTTATACATTATTTTATAAAAATATGCAAGAAAGGAAAATGCTCGAAAAGCCAGTAAATACACAATGTCATTAACTTAAGGAAAAGAACAATACCGGATGTCTTTACACCCATTC
>CAJUHR010000034.1 GCA_910586255.1 uncultured Lachnospiraceae bacterium
TTTAGGGCTTCTTAGTCCCGAAACCGGAAAAAGATTTGGATTAGCAAGCGGCTGCTCCACTCCTTTCTCCAAGGCGTACCTTTTGGGATTTCTTAAGTTACTGACATTGCCTGTGAACAGTAACAATATGCTGTTACCCAATTGAAAATATTTGGGATTTCTCTTGCTATTTTTGGTCAAATCCATTATGATTAAAAGGTAACAACTGTTCTTATGTTCTATTTTCTAGGTTGATTTTCGGAAATATCTTATGTGCGTTTTGCACCATATTTCAGAGGAAAACTCAGTATACGGGAAAGGAGTGGGTATTTGTTCAGCAAAGTGTATAGTGCGGGCCTACAGGGTATCGATGGATTTTTGGTACAAGTGGAGGCTGATGTGGGGAACGGACTTCCCGGGTTCCATATGGTAGGATATCTGGCATCGGAGGTCAGGGAGGCGGAGGAGCGTGTTCGGACCTCCCTTAAAAATTCCGGATTTTTACTTTCCCCCAAAAAGATTATAGTGAATCTGTCACCGGCAGACATCCGCAAGGATGGGACAGCTTTTGACCTGCCGGTGGCTGTTGCGGTGCTGGCTTCCTATGGGGTGATAAATGCAGAGACCTTAAGAGATCAGGCCTTTGTGGGGGAGCTGGGACTGAACGGCCAGGTGAAGCCGGTACGGGGGGTGCTGTCCATGGTTTCAGCCTTGCGGGAGGCAGGCAGGAAACGATGTTTTCTTCCAAAGGAGAATGTGACTGAGGGGATGGCAGTAGGCGGGATTGATATCGTGGGCATAGAGCATCTGACGCAGATGACAGACTTTTTGACGAGTGAAAGGGAGCCCGGCAGACAGTGGCAGCCCTGTAACATTCCCGCAAAAGAGGAGCTTTCTCCCTATTCCGTGGATTTTTCGGAGATCAATGGTCAGCAGCTGGTTCGCAGGGCTACGGAGATAGCAGTGGCTGGGCGTCACAATATTCTTTATCTGGGACCTCCGGGAAGCGGAAAGAGTATGGTGGCTCAGAGGATTCCCACCATTATGCCGTCTTTGTCTCAGGAAGAGCAGCTGGAGATATCCAAGATATACAGTGTCTGCGGGATGCTGCCGCCGGGCAAGGCCCTGCTGGACAGACGGCCTTTTCGCTCTCCCCATCACACGATCAGCCCTCAGGCTATGGCAGGGGGAGGAAGATATCCAAAGCCAGGAGAGATATCCTTAGCGTCCAGAGGAGTGTTGTTTTTGGATGAGTTTCCGGAGTTTCGGAGGGAGGCTCTGGAGATTCTCAGACAGCCTTTGGAGGAGAGAAAGGTTACCATATCCCGGGTCAATGGAAGCTGTACTTTTCCGGCCAACGTGCTGGTGGCAGCGGCAATGAATCCCTGCCCCTGTGGATTTTATCCGGACCGGAGCCGTTGTTCCTGCAATGAGGAGCAGGTGCGCCGGTATTTAGGAAGAATTTCCCGGCCTCTGTTGGAGAGAATGGACATCTGCGTGGAGACATCACCGGTCTCCTATCGGGATTTGCGAGGCGGGGAGAAAGGTAATGAGCCGTCCTCTCTGATTCGGGAACGGGTGGAGCGGGCCGGGGAGATTCAGCGGAGGAGGTTTGCCGGCAGCGGTATTTTCTTTAACAGTGAGATGGGAAACCGGCAGGTGGAAGCCTACTGTCTGCTAGGTGAGAAGGAGGATGAGCTGCTTCACAAGGCTTTTCAGGAAAAACGACTCAGCGCCAGGGGCTGTCATAAGATATTAAAGGTGGCAAGGACCATTGCAGATCTGGAAGGGGAGGATCAGATCGGAATGAATCATCTGTGCGAGGCCATATCCTACCGGGATTTGGAGGAAAAATATTGGGGGAAGGGGGTGTGATGATTGATAAGGGAAAAGGAGAAGGAATATCTCTACTGGCTGTGCCGGATTCCCTGTCTGGGAGCTGTATCCATCCGGAAATTATATGAGTATTTTCAAGGCTTTGAAGCAATATATAATATAGAAGATATGAAGCTTGAGCAGTCAGGTATCTTAAAGACAGATCAGAGAGAGGCGCTTTTTAAGTGGCGAGGTCACTTTTCCGAATGTCAGAGGGAGTATGACCAGATGAAGAAAATGGGGATTGATTTTGTCGCCTTCATGGATGAGAAATATCCCCAGCGGCTTTTGGAGATTTATGACTATCCCATGGGTCTTTTTGTGAAGGGAAGATTGCCTGAACAGAAGGCTCCGGCAGTGGCGATCGTAGGGGCCCGGGGATGCTCTGCCTACGGGGAAGGCCTGGCGGAGGAGTTTGCCCGGGCATTGGCAGCCAGGCAGGTTCAGGTGATCAGCGGCATGGCCCTTGGGATTGACGGGGCAGCCCATAGGGGAGCCTTGAAAGCAGGAGGAAATACCTTCGGAGTGCTGGGCTGCGGGGTGGATATCTGTTATCCGCCCTCCAACTATCCTTTGTATGAGGCGATGAGCCGTCAGGGAGGAATCCTGTCGGAATTTCCCTGCAAAACAAATCCCAGAGCCAATCATTTCCCTATGAGAAACCGGATTATCAGCGGCATGTCGGATGCAGTGCTGGTGGTGGAGGCAAAGACCAGGAGCGGTTCCCTGATTACGGCAGAGCTGGGATTGGAGCAGGGAAGAGAGGTGTTTGCCGTGCCCGGAAGGATCACGGATCATTTGAGCAGCGGATGCAATCTGCTGATTCAGCAGGGGGCTCATATGGCAATTTCTCCCAATGATATTCTGGAATATCTGGGAGTAAAGTGCCAAAAAGAGTTAATTCTTCATGAAAAAAATATAAATGGACTTGCAAAGAAGGAAAAAATGGTGTATAGTTGCCTCGATTTCAAACCCAGACATCTGGATGATATTATGGAAGGCTGCGGGTTGGGAGTCGGTGAATGTATAAACATTCTGCTGGAACTTGAGCTGGGAGGATATGTATTCCGTTCAGGGAGCCATTATTATGGAAAAAAACTATGAAATATAGGAGCAACCATGGCGAAGAATTTAGTTATTGTGGAGTCACCTGCAAAAGTAAAAACCATTCGTAAGTTTCTTGGCACCAACTATGAGGTGGATGCTTCCAATGGGCATGTACGAGATTTGCCGAAAAGTACCCTGGGGATCGATGTGGAGCACGATTATGAGCCTAAGTATATTACCATCAGGGGGAAAGGAGATATCCTGTCCAAGCTTCGCAAGGAGGTAAAAAAGGCGGATAAGATTTATCTGGCTACGGACCCGGACCGGGAGGGAGAGGCGATTTCCTGGCATCTGATGAAGGCATTAAAGCTGGATGAGCTGGAGGATAAGAAGATTTACCGGGTCAGCTTTAATGAAATCACCAAGACAGCGGTGAAAAATTCTCTCAAAAGCCCCAGGAGTATAGACATGGATCTGGTGGATGCCCAGCAGGCCAGACGGATGCTGGACCGGATGGTGGGGTATAGCATCAGCCCTCTGCTGTGGGCAAAAGTCAAGCGAGGCCTTAGCGCGGGGCGGGTGCAGTCAGTGGCTCTTCGTATGATCTGTGATCGGGAGGATGAGATATCAGCTTTTATACCGGAGGAATATTGGACACTGGAGGCAGAGCTGATGCAGCCGGGAGGCCGAAAACCCATGAAGGCTAAATTTTACGGAACCTGCCGTGAGAAAGTTGCCATTCACAAAAAGGAAGAGCTGGATCAGATTCTTTTAAAGCTGGAGGGACAGGAATATAAGGTTCTGGAGGTGAAGGCCGGAGAGCGGACAAAGAAACCGCCGATTCCCTTTACCACAAGCACCCTTCAGCAGGAGGCATCCAAGGTACTGAATTTCTCCACACAGAAAACCATGCGCCTGGCACAGCAGCTGTATGAGGGAGTGGACATAAAGGGACACGGAACCATTGGTCTGATCACCTACTTGCGTACAGATTCTACCAGAATCGCCGAAGAGGCGGACGGGGCAGCCCGCAAATATGTGGAGGAAACCTATGGGGAGAAATATGTTTTAAAAAGCGATTATGCCCGGAAAAACGGAGCCAAGATCCAGGATGCCCATGAGGCAATCCGCCCCACAGATATTACACTGACACCGGTGCTGGTGAAGGAATCCCTTCAGAGAGATTTGTTCCGTCTGTACCAGTTGATCTGGAAGCGTTTTACGGCCAGCCGTATGCAGCCGGCTGTGTATGAGACCACCTCCGTGAAGATTGGAGCAGGGGAGTATATCTTTACGTTGTCAGCCTCCAAGATTGCCTTTGACGGGTTTATGTCAGTCTACGTCCAGGAGGATGAAAAGGAGGAGGCCAATACACTTTTTGGAAAGCTTGTCCAAGGGGATGTGCTAAAGCTCTCCCAGCTGGTGCCTGGGCAGCATTTTACCCAGCCCCCGGCCCATTACACGGAGGCATCCCTGGTAAAGGCGCTGGAGGAACAGGGAATCGGCCGTCCCAGTACCTATGCGCCCACCATTACCACGATTCTGGCCAGGCGCTATGTGACCAAGGAGAACAAGAACCTGTATGTGACAGAGTTGGGAGAGGCTGTCAATGGAATCATGAAGAACTGCTTTCCCAGTATTGTGGACACCAGCTTTACCGCCAATATGGAAATGCTGTTAGATAAGGTGGGAGATGGTTCTGTCAAGTGGAAAACCGTGGTGGAGAATTTTTATCCGGATCTGGACGAGGCGGTGAAGACGGCTCAAAAAACCTTGGAATCCGTTAAGATTGCGGACGAGGTGTCCGATGTGATCTGTGATGTCTGTGGCCGGAATATGGTGATCAAATATGGTCCCCACGGGAAATTTCTGGCGTGTCCGGGATTTCCGGACTGTAAAAACACCAAGCCCTATCTGGAAAAGATAGGTGTGCCGTGTCCCAAATGCGGGGGTGAGGTGGTAATCAAAAAGACGAAAAAGGGCCGTAGGTTTTTCGGCTGTGAGAATAATCCGGAATGTGATTTCATGTCCTGGCAGAAGCCGTCTCTGGAAAAATGTCCTCAGTGTCAGGGATATATGGTGGAACGGGGAAGTAAGCTGGTCTGCGCGGATGAGCAATGCGGCTACAGCATGAACATGAAATCAAAGAAAGACTAAAATTAAATCGAGAAAAAGGCTTGAAAAACAGGCAAAAATCCGGTTGTAAAAGACAATTCTTATGGATTTTTGCCTGTAATGGTTTATGTGTCTGAACTGTTGCGAGAATTTTTTAAAAATGTCAAAAATTTTCAAAAAACTATTGTTAATAATGAAAAATCATGTTAATATTTATGTAACGTACTTTGATTCGGAATAATACAACCACAAATTGAGGAGGTTTTTCGGAATGAGTGTACAGTTACTGGATAAGACAAGAAAAATCAATAAATTATTGCATAACAATAGCTCTCACAAGGTAGTGTTCAATGACATTTGTAAGGTTTTAAGTGAGATTCTTCTCTCCAACATTTTGGTTATCAGCAAGAAGGGAAAGGTATTGGGTGTTGGTATCTGTTCCGGTGTGGATGAGATCGAAGAGCTGATTGAGGATCAGGTGGGCGGTTTTGTGGACCGGATGCTGAATGAGAGACTTTTAAGCATTCTTTCCACCAAGGAGAATGTTAATCTTGCCACCTTGGGCTTTGCCGAGGAGAATGTGAAGAAGTATCAGGCGATCATCACTCCCATTGACATAGCTGGTGAGCGCCTGGGCACCTTATTTATCTACAAATGCAATGAGCAGTATGATATTGATGATATCATTCTCAGCGAATACGGCACTACGGTGGTGGGACTGGAGATGATGCGTTCTGTCAATGAGGAGAATGCAGAGGAGACCCGCAAAATCCAGATTGTTAAGTCAGCTATCAGCACCCTGTCCTTTTCGGAACTGGAGGCCATTACCCATATTTTTGAGGAGCTGGATGGCAATGAGGGGATTTTGGTAGCCAGCAAAATTGCGGACCGGGTGGGGATTACCCGTTCTGTGATTGTCAATGCTCTGCGCAAATTTGAGAGTGCCGGCGTTATTGAGTCCCGGTCGTCCGGGATGAAGGGAACCTATATTAAGGTTTTGAATGATGTGGTATTTGAGGAACTGAAAAATATCAAAACTGCCAAGTGAGAAAAAGGTATAGGGCAGGTACCGGTAAAAGGATACACATAAAAACGCTTCCGGGGTTTATCCTTGAAAGCGTTTTTTATGCGCGCGGGCCTCCATGCTAAAGCAGCATGCAGGCCGCATGGTCTTTATTCCCGAAGCCGGAGAGTGACCTGGTTGAAATCGCTGGCCAACACGCCAAGCTCGTCCCCTGACTGATAGTGTATGGACTGATCTAACTCTCCCTGAGCAATCCGGGTAGCCACCAGGCTCAGCTCCCTGACCGGACGGCCGATGACACGCCGAACCTGGATTACCACCAAAAGAATCAGAACCAGCACAGCCAAAACCGCCACCAGCAGCATGCTGGCGGTCAGCTGATGCAGCTCATTTAAAACTTCTGCCCGTGACACATAGGCCACAGCCATCCAGTCACTGCCCGGTATCGGTTCTACCTGGATATATGTATTGTCATAGAAAGACAGTCCTGTCTTTCCTTCCTGAATCTTCCGGTTGGCATAAACATACATGCCATCACTCATTTCCTCCAGCTTCTTCCCTGTGACAGCCTTGTCACGATGGCCGATGACTGTGCCGGTCCGGGTGTCCACCAGAAAAATACCTCCGGTGTCCTCAAGCTTTACCTGGCCGACAATATTAGAGATAGATTCCAGATAAACATCGGCAGCGGCAACTCCCCGTATCGTCCCGTCCTGATTTTTCAGCATACCTGAGGCGCCTACCACATAGGACTGACTGTCCTCATCAAAATATACATCTCCTAATATAAAAGGCGCTGATTGAAGGCCATCCTGGTACCAGCTCTTTGTAGTGGAATCGAAATCCGGGCCCGACACGAAGGAAGCGTGGTATAAAGAACCGTCCGTCAACGCCACATACAGTCCGGCTGGATAAGCATCATTTTGACCGGCTGTGTGTTTGATATAATCGGTCATGGAGGGAATATCCATGTTCTCATACTCAATGGTATCCCGCTGGGTTTCTAACATGGTCAGTGTACTGTTCATCCAGGCTTTTGTCTCCTGGATCGTCCGGTCTGTGGTAGTTTGAAGCAGATCCTCACTCTTGTCCAACAGCGCGCCTGACATCTGGAAATAGACTACGGCAAACAGAATTGCAACAGCAATCACAACACTTATGCGTGTTTTATCATCGCAAAAAGTATTGACTTTTAATTCACAAAGTGAGATAATAGATACAAATTTCGATTTACGAAATTTAAGATTAAGGAGGAAGTAGAATGGCAACAAAAGCTTATTACCCAATCAGTGAGATCGGAAAAGGAAAGGTTGGTTTTTCCAAGACCAGATCTATCATCGAGGCAGCTTTCTATGGAAACAATGTGGTGAAGGTAAACACTCTGAAAGAAGCGTATGAGTTAGCGAAGAATTCTCCAGGAACAATCGTGACCGATATGCCGGTTTACAGAGGTGAAGAATTTGGCCTGGAAAAGGATGCTAAGGTTTTGCTGTTCAATGATGGCGCGATCACCGGCCGTTATGCTACTGCCCGCCGTATTGCGGGAGAGCCCGGAGTGGATTGCAATGCCCTGGATATTGTTGCCATGGACGCGGTCTACGAGTCTCGCTGGAAAACCATGTACCATGCAGAGGTTTTTGTAGGTCTGGATCCGGAATTTATGGTAAAGGCTCACCTGCTTATTCCCGAGGGCGAAGAGAACATCATGTACAACTGGATGCTGAACTTCCAGTATATGTCGGATGAGTATGTGAAGATGTACAAGGATTCCAAGCCGGTGGGTGACGGCAAGGAAGCTGACATTTATATTTTCTCAGATCCCCAGTGGACAGGCTCTGACCGTCCCAATGTATCTTTAGACTGCCTGTCGGATCCCCAGAAGAAGACCCTGTGCTATTTCAACACAGAGACCAATTGTGCATGCATTCTGGGTATGAGATACTTTGGCGAGCATAAGAAGGGCACTCTGACAATGGCATGGGCCATTGCCAACCGCAACGGATATGCTTCCTGCCATGGCGGACAGAAGGAGTATCTGCTTCCTGACGGAAAGAAGTATGTTGCCTCCGTATATGGTCTGTCCGGATCTGGTAAGTCCACCCTGACCCATGCAAAGCATGGCGGAAAGTATGAGATCAAGGTTCTGCATGATGATGCTTTTGTAATCAATACAGATACCTGTGCATCCATCGCTCTGGAGCCTACCTATTTTGATAAGACCGCCGATTATCCTACCGGCTGTGACGACAACAAGTATCTTCTGACAGCTCAGAACTGCTCCGCCACTCTGGACGATGAGGGCAAGCTGCAGCTGGTGACAGAGGATATCCGCAACGGTAACGGCCGTGCTATCAAGTCAAAACTGTGGTCTCCCAACCGTGTAGACAAGATCGATGCTCCTGTAAACGCGATCTTCTGGATCATGAAGGATCCCACCATTCCGCCGGTAGTGAAGCTGAAAGGCGCTTCTTTAGCTTCTGTTATGGGTGCAACCCTGGCTACCAAACGTTCTTCCGCAGAGCGTCTGGCTCCCGGCGTGGATCCCAACAAGCTTGTTGTGGTTCCCTATGCGAATCCCTTCCGTACCTATCCGCTGGCCAATGACTATGAGAAGTTCAAAAAGCTGGTGGAGGAGAAGAACGTTGACTGCTACATTGTCAACACCGGCGATTTCATGGGCAAGAAGGTAAAACCGGCCGACACCCTGGGTATTCTGGAGGCTATTGTTGAGAACAAGGCAGACTTCCACAAATGGGGTCCCTTCTCTGACATCGAGATTCTTGACTGGGAAGGCTTTGTGCCGGATATGAACGATGCAGAGTATGTAGGCCAGCTGAAGGCCCGCATGAATGACCGTGTCAATGAGATCAAGCAGTTTGCAGAGGCCAAGGAAGGCTATGACAAGCTGCCGGATGACGCGCTGGCTGCTATCCAGAAGGTAGTGGATGAGTTAGGCTGATTGTAATAACTGTTATAACTGATTTGAAAGGGATCAAAAGGGCGTCATGAGTGCCCGGACAGATTCTCTAAAGTGGGTAAAAGCCGGAGGCCGTACAGGTTTCCGGCTTGCCCTTTACTTTCGGAGACTATCTAAGGAACTGCTCTTAAGCGAACAGGGAAGCCGGATAGTCTTTTGTCTGCCGGAACATTTTTGGGGAAAAAGGCAGCGGCCAAAGCAGAAGAAGCTGCCGTATATAAAGGGTCATAAGGATGAAGAAAAAATATGTGCTGTTTGATCTGGATGGGACATTGACGGATTCCCGGGAGGGGATTATCAATTCCATCGAGTATATGCTGGGTTTTTACGGGATTATGGTGGAGGACAGGGAGAGCCTGCTTCCCTGGCTGGGGCCGCCTCTCAAGGACAGTTTGATGAAATATTATGGGTTTGATGAGAGAAAGGCTCTGGAAGGGGTGGAAAAGTACCGGGAATATTTTGACCGGCAGGGAATTTTTGAGAACCGGGTATATCCGGGGATTGAGGATATGCTGGCATGCTTAAAGGAGAAGGGATATATTTTGCTGGTTGCTACATCAAAGCCGGAGCCGGCGGCCATCCGGGTCTTAGAGCATTTTGACCTGGCAAAATATTTTGATTACATCGGAGGGGCAACCTTAGATGACAGCCGGGTGAAAAAGGGGGATGTGATCCGGTATGTGCTGGAGAGACAGGGAATCAGGGACAAGGCGTTGGCTGTTATGACAGGTGACCGGGAGCACGATATCTGTGGGGCAAAAGAGAACGGACTGGAGGCAGTGGGCGTCCTTTACGGTTATGGCTCCCCCGGAGAACTGACCGGCGCCGGCGCTGATTATCTTGTAAAGACTCCTGATGATTTGGTGAAGCTTTTGTGCTAAATTGTGTTTGAAGATTGCATTTGCCGGGAAAAATATAAGCAGGAAGGAAATGAAAACGGAAAAAGTGCACAAAATCCAGAGGGTGTATAAGAGGTATTATTAACGAAAATCGAAAATCAGAAAAAAATCATTAGAAATGGCAAGGTCTTTTCTGATAAAATGGAATGGGAACTTTGACGGCGGATTCATGTTTTGCAGGAAAGGAAAAGGTGCCAGATGTTTGAGAAGGGTGAATACATTGTATATGGAACTTCCGGTGTATGCCAGATAGAGGATATTACCACCATGGATATGAAGGGAGTGGCTGGAAACCGTCTCTTTTATGTCCTGATTCCTTCCAGCCAGAGAGGCGGGAAGATTTTCACACCGGTGGATAATGAAAAGACTTATATGCGCCCGGTGATAACCCGGGATGAGGCGTCAAAGCTGATTGAAGAGATTCCGGGAATCGAGGAACTGTGGATTTCCAATGAAAAGCTGCGGGAGGCTAAGTATAAGGAGTGCATGAATTCCTGCGATTGCAGGGAGTGGATCCGGATTATTAAGACCTTGTATCTGAGAAAAAGGGCGCGGAGCGCTCAGGGAAAGAAAATCACCTCCACGGATGAAAAGTATTTGCGTATGGCGGAGGACTATCTCTACTCGGAGCTTGAGATCCCTTTGGGGATACCCAAAGCCAGAATGGAGGCGTACATTGGGGAGCAGGTAAGAAAGATGAAAGAGGCGGTTGAGGAATAAAGAGAGCTTGCGGAATGGGGAAACATCGCAAAATCGGAGAGGAAATTGAAAGAAAAGCAGATTGTGAAATAAAAGCAGAATAAGAGCGGGATGCAGAATGAAAGCAGTTTGCAAAATAAAAGGTCTGGCAGTGGGATTTTAAAATTAGAAGCGGGTGGAAGAAAAATTCGGGGGAAGAATTGAGGTTGAGGTACATGCCAATGGTGAGCTGGGAGGCAACGAGGATGAGCTGGTTCAAAAAATGGCCGCAGGAACGGTGGATAGTATCATTTCAGCTCTGTCCCTTATGACTCAGAGTGTAAAGGCAGCGGATCTATTGTCACTTCCCTATCTTTTTTCTGGCGTGGAGCACTGGGAAGCTGTGATGGACGGAAATCCGGGGCAGGAGATCAGCCGTATGGTGGAGAAACAGTCAGGTCTTTTCAAAGTGTTGGAATATATGGAACGTAAGTGAGTGCAGGGAAAGGGACATCCCGGCAGCCTGGTGGGAATTTCAGGCTGCCGGGATGTTTTGGCGTTTAGATTTTATTTCCCGTACTTCTCCTCACAATACAGACACCGGTAGGTCTCCGTCCGCTCATCGGCCAGATAGAACACATGAGGCAGCTCCTGCTCGATGGAGGTGATGCACCGGGGATTTTTGCATTTGATCACATTGGTGATCTTTTTGGGGAGCTTTAAGGTCTTTTTCTCTACAATTTTATTGTCCTGAATGATATTGACGGTGATATTGTGGTCAATATATCCCAGAATCTGCAGATCCACCTTGTCCAGTCCGCCCTCGATCTTGATGATGTCCTTGCGGCCCATCTTGCTGCTGCGGGCATTTTTGATGATGGCCACCTGACATTCCAGCTTGTCCAGCTCTAAATGGTAGTAGATGTCCAGGCTTTTGCCGGCCTCAATATGGTCTAAAACGATTCCTTCGCTTAATCCGCTGATATTCAACATGGCTTTTCCACCTCCAGTAATGTCATGATCAGTGCCATCCGCACGTAGACGCCGTACTGCACCTGCTTAAAATATGCGGCTCTGGGGTCGCTGTCCACCTCGGTGGAGATCTCGTTAACCCGGGGAAGGGGATGGAGCACATACATATTTTCCTTGGCCAGCTTCATTTTCTTTTTGTCCAGAATGTAGCAGTCTTTCAGACGGATGTAGTCCTCCTCGTTGAAGAAGCGTTCTCTCTGGACGCGGGTCATGTAGAGAATATCCAGCTCCGGCATGGCCTCATCTAAATTGTTGACCTCCTTAAACTCAATGTGATTGGCCTTTAACACATCCTCCCGGATATAGCTGGGAATCCGCAGCTCATCGGGGGCAATCAGGACGAAACGGATCCCCGGATAACGGACCATGGCATTGATGAGAGAGTGGACGGTGCGGCCGAATTTCAAGTCTCCGCACAGGCCAATGGTCATGTCGTTTAAGCGGCCGGTGAGGGAGCGGATGGTCATGAGATCCGTCAGGGTCTGGGTTGGGTGCTGGTGGCCGCCGTCACCGGCATTGATCACCGGGATGGAGGACATCTGGGAGGCCACTAAGGCTGAGCCTTCCTTGGGATGGCGCATGGCGGCAATGTCCGCATAGCAGGAGATGGCGCGGATGGTGTCGGAAACGCTCTCTCCTTTGGCGGCAGAGCTGGAATCGGCCGAAGAAAAACCAAGTACACTGCCACCTAAGCTTAACATTGCCGATTCAAAGCTTAGCCGGGTACGGGTACTTGGTTCATAAAATAATGTCGCTAACTTTTTGCCGTCACATACATGGGCGTACTTGGGAAGATTGTGCTCGATATCCGATGCAAGGGAGAGCAGCCGGTCGATTTCTTCCACGGAAAAATCCAACGGGTTTAACATATGTCTCATAGAGAATCTCCTTTGAGTGGGATTGTTTATGTAGTTCGAGGGCTATTATAGCGGATTTTTGAAGGGATTTCCAGTCTTTTTTGTGGAAAACAGAAAATTTAAAAAAGATGTAAAGAATATGCTTTGAGGATGTGCAGATAAAAGAAGTTTTTTGTGCAGGCGAAGTTTACCCTCAGCGGCCGGGGACCGGATGGTCTCTTGTTCGCTGAGGGTAACGAACTGTCATGACTAGACTTTTAAAGTCTGAGAAGACGGCAGTAATCTCGTTCGGTTTCGATGACACATTCGGCGATTAGTTTACAGAACGGTTCCATGTCATTGAGCCGTCTGGAAGCGGAAAGTGCATTGATATATTCATTTCTCCAGACAGGAGAGACGGAGACTACATCATAGCCTGTGTTTACCGGCAACAGATTCATCAACAGCCGGGCCGTTCTGCTGTTACCGTCAATGAAGGGGTGAATGTCCACCAGCCGTTTGTGTGCCGCGGCAGCTAATTCAATAGGGTGAAGGGCAGTCCGTGAGGAGCGAAGCTGATCTGTTAAGTGCCTCATAAGACCGGGAATTTGGTCCGGAGACGGAGGGATATACTCGGTTCCGGAAATATAAACCTGGATGGCGTGATACCGTCCGGCCTGGTCGGCATCAACCTTATCATAACACAATCATTGACCGAAAAATGGCAGATGGAACCTGTAATGAATAATTAAGAAAATAGCACTTTATCCAGATGAAAAATGGTGTATAATGGACAGGTGAGAACAGACAGGAAAGAAGCAGGTTCGTATGGAAGAAAAGCAGAGCCAGACAGAGAAAGAGATTACTTCGTCAGAAAAAGAGCGGGTCCCCATCATCCGGGTGAAAAACCTGTATAAGATATATAAGATCGGCACCAACAAGGTATATGCTTTAAACGGTGTGGATTTTACCATGTACAAGGGCGAGTTTTGCGCCATTGTAGGCCCGTCCGGGTCAGGAAAGTCCACCCTTCTCAATATGCTGGCAGGTCTTGAGAAGCCCTCTAAGGGAGAGATTATTATTGCCGGGAAGCATATGGAGAAGATGAATGAGAATCAGCTGGTGGCGTTTCGGCGGGAAAACGTGGGCTTTATATTTCAGTCCTACAATCTTTTACAGACCTTAAATGCCATTGAGAACGTGGCGCTGCCTCTGTCCTTTCGGGGAGTGCCAAGAAAAATACGCAATGAGAAGGCAAAAAAGTATTTAAAGCTGGTAGGCCTGGAAAATCAGATGAAGCACATGGCCAATGCCATGTCCGGCGGACAGCAGCAGCGGGTGGGGATTGCCAGGGCCTTGGTGGTAAAGCCAAAGATTATTTTTGCAGACGAGCCCACGGGAAATCTGGATTCCAAGACCACCATGGAGGTGCTGGCCCTGATGAGAAGGATTGTCCGGGAACAGAATCAGACCTTGGTGATGGTTACTCATGACAATCATCTGGCTACTTATGCGGACCGGCAGTTTCACATTGTGGACGGGAAGATCTTAAAGATTGAGGAGCAGCGCCGCAGGGATGAGGAGGACATTGCAGGAGAGAGGGAATCAGAAGGACAGACAAGCTGCAATGCCGGGAATATGTCCGAAGAGGGCCAGGTGGCCGGCATAAATGACGGAGTACATTCCGAAAAGGTTGAAAACACAGATAAAGGAAACGCCGCCCGAATAGGGAAGAACGGCGGTTAAAGACAGGAATGACAGCAGGAAAGAGGCAAAGGGAGCGACAGAAAATGAGAGAGTGGAATGACAAACTGCAGAAACGGAAGGAGAGGAAGGTCGGGGACACAAAGAAGAATGGGGCCATCCGGCAGATTTTGTGGATGATGATGGCAACTGTCATGCTGGTCACATCGGTTCCCATGCCGGGAAGCATTACGGCCTGGGCGGCGGAGGTGGAAGTAACCTCCGATAAGATTCCTCATGGAAAAACAGGGAAGAATCTGACGATTAATTTTAAGATAAGAAGCTCCAGAGATATTGATGATGTACATATCTGCTTTGACGTAACCGGCGGTGAGATCTGGGATGAGACAGATGAGGACAGGGAATATGGCTATGCCTTCCCCTTTGAGCAGACCGGCTCCATCAATGACAGGGAGAATCCGAAGCGGGTTGGCAAGCTGAGGGAAAGCGAAAACGGAAAAAGCGTGTCTCTGACAGCCCGGGTGCGCCGGGATCTGAAGGAGGGGTACTATAAGGTTCCGGTAGTGGTGCTGAAAGGAAAGGACGACCAGATCGGCTACGGGGAGCTCCAGGTGTGGATCTCCCACTCCACAGGCACGGATGATGACGAGGAGGACGGCAACAAGACCTATGATTTTGTTCTGGGGGAGGGCCAGAGCACGCCGGACGGCACCTATCCCCACGTGATGAATTTTGCCATTAATCTGCGGAACAACAGCCCGGCCAATGTGTACAATGTAAAGGCAAGCATCACGCCGGATGCGGCCACGGAGAAGTTTCCCTTTGAGATCAATGACGTAAACTATGACAGGATGTTTGAAAAAATCGGGGTGGACGAGACGGTGGAGCTAGGCTACAGCTTTGCCATACGGGAGGATGCCTACAGCGGGTATTATCCCATTGCCATGAAGATTTTTTATTCGGACAGCTCCACCGGGGAGGAGCTTAAGACCTTTGAGACCTCCTTTTACGTGCGGGTCCACAACAAGGACAAGGAGGACGAGTACGGCGAGTTCAATGAGCACGACCGGACCCGGGCCAGGATTATTATAGATGGCTTTACCACAGAACCGGCGACTATTATTGCCGGCGATGAGTTTGACCTGATATTAAAGATTAAGAATGCCTCCAACAATATCACGGCCAGCAATCTGCTCTTTTCCATGGAGTCGGAAAAGGTTTCGGACAGCGCGGTATTTACCACAGAATCAGGTTCCTCCTCCGTGGCGCTCAATACTCTGTCGCCGGGCGGGGTGACGGAGCTGCGCTACCGCCTGATTTCCAGGCCGGGGGTGGACCAGCGCTCCTACGGCCTGACCGTCAAGACAAAATATGACAGCCCGGAATTTAAAAATGCCGAGGAGAGCCTGGTGGTGGATATTCCGGTAAAACAGATTCCCAGGCTCAGCACCGGAACCTTTGAGGTAATGCCGGATTCCATCACTGTGGGAAGCGAGTCCAATGTGATGTTTGCCATCAACAACACGGGAAAGGTGATGCTCTACAATGTGACTGCTGCCTTTGAGGCGGATTCCATTCAGCCGGTGGACAGCTATGTGGGCAATATAAAGCCCGGGGAGACCGGCAATGTGGACTGTATGGTGACCGGTGTATCGCCTACCATGGATGACGGTAAGGTGAAGGTGATCATTTCCTATGAGGATGAGAACGGCACCGTCTCCACAGAGGAGAAGGAGCTAACCCTCTTTGTGATGGAGGATATGTCCGATATGGAAGACTTGGAGGCCGGGGATTTTGATATGGATATGACGGAGGAAAAGACGGGATTTTTCTCCGGATTTATGGAAAAGCATCAGCAGAAGCTTCTTCCGGCTGCGCTGGCAGTGATTGTGGTACTGGTGGTTGTGATCGTTGTGATGGCTGTCAGGCACCGAAAGGCAAAGGCAGAGTTGGATTCGGATGAGGATGAGGAAGAATGAGGTTTATTGATCTGCTTTCCATGAGCATGAACAATTTGAGAAGGAGAAAGCTGAGGACCGCTTTGACGGTCCTTGGCGTTGTAATCGGCACCGCGTCCATTGTGGTTATGATGTCTTTGGGAATCGGCCTTCGGGAGCTGAACCGGGAGCTGATTGAGTCCTTTGGCAGTCTGACGGCTGTGGAGGTGCGGGGAAATTATTATTACGGCTACGGGGAGGACAATACGGAGCCCAATTATCTGACCGATGAGGTGGTCCGGCAGATGGAGCAGATTCGGTTTGTGGAGAGTGTTTATCCTATGCTGGAGACCAGAGTGATGCTTATGCAGGGGAAATACTCTGCCGATACAGACTTAATCGGTGCTCCCCTGGAGTATCTGAGAGAGATCCCCTTGGGGCAGGGCAGTCTGCCGGAACAGGGGGAGAAGGAGATGAAGCTGATCTACGGCAATGCGGTGATCCAGTGGTTTAACGATGGAAAACGGGGCGGTTATTGGGAGACCGGGGAGCTTCCGGACGTGGATTTTATGGGAAAGCCCATGTTTGTGATTTTTGATATGGATAAATATTATCAGTCCATGGGAGATTCCAGTGTCAAGGCGCCAAAAAAATATCTGGTCAACGCAGCCGGTGTTGTGGAGGGAGATGTGCGGAGCGGGGGGAGCTATTCCTACTCTGTGTACACAGAGTTAGAGACATTAAAAAACCAGTTAAAGCGGATTTTCAGGAAAAATCCTATTCCAGGACAGCCTACCAATAAAAAAGGGAAGGCTTATCCCTACTTTATCTACAGCTCCTGTGTGGTCAATGTGGATGAGATGGAGCATGTGTCTACTGTCCAGGAGCAGCTGTCAGATATGGGATTTCAGGCCTACAGCAGCTCTGACTGGATGGAGCAGACCCAGAAGCAGTCTATGATGATCCAGGCAGTTCTGGGGGGGATCGGAGCTATCTCTCTGTTTGTGGCGGCCATCGGTATTGCCAACACCATGATGATGTCCATCTATGAGCGGACCAAGGAGATCGGGGTGATCAAGGTATTGGGCTGTGATATGGGGGCAATCCGGAATATGTTTTTAATTGAGTCCGGGTGCATCGGGCTCTTGGGAGGTTTTATCGGGATTATTTTAAGTTATGGAATTTCCTTTGCAATGAACCGGTTTCAGACTATCGGGGAGATGATGGTGGGGGTGGCGGGGGATATCTCCCGGATTCCTCCCTGGCTTTCCATGGCAGCAGTGGGTTTTGCCATTTTGGTGGGCATGGTGGCAGGATTCTTCCCGGCCATGCGGGCCATGCGGCTGAGTCCGTTGGCGGCAATTCGCAATGAGTAGGGCTGTTATTACTCGGAAGGGTTAATTGCCTTTACAATTTTAATAAAGTCCCGGAAATATTGGGGCATATAAATTCCCTTGCGCCATAGGAGATATACCTCGGTTGCAGGATATTGATTGCTGATGGAATAAATCTGCAGAGGAAGATTTTTTGTATAATTTATATAGGTTTCGATAAAAAAGCATAGGCCGCAGCCTCGGGCCACTAATTCTAAGGCGGCTTGGATGCTTCTGGTGATTAGCACTATTTTAGGAGTGTAGCCGACAGCGGCAAAGGCTCTCTCAGCAGTTATTCGCGTATGTTGTCCCGGCTGCTGCAGGATAAAAGCCTCTTCTTTTAAAAGGGAGAGATCGATGGAGGGATATTGTTGTTTGTGGGAGGAAGCTTTGAATCTTTGCTGGCTGGCAGGGGCAGCAAGGTATAAGCGGTCCGTCCGAATATGACATTTGACTGTATTGGGAATTTCCTCTTCCGACATAGAAAGAAGAAAATCCACTTTATTTTCCATAATCAAATTTCTGAGTTTATTTGAATGTTCCTCATAAATGGAAACCTGCACATTGGGATACATTTTGAGAAAATTCGGAATTACCTGAGGAAGAATATACGGACTGCGCATAAGTGGCAGGGCGAAACGAAGTCGTCCTGACTGTTGATTTTGCCAGTCCGTAATTTCGTGGGAAAGCTGTTGCTCCAGCTGCTCGGTAAGCAGAGCATAGTGAAGAAAACGCTCTCCCTCATAGGTTGGAATAAGAGTATGTCCGATGTTATTAAAAAGTGAAAATCCAAGCCTTTTCTCCAGCGTGTTTAAAAATTTGCTCAGGGCAGGCTGGGAAATGTATAGGGATTCGGCGGCTTTTGTTATATTTCTGTAGCTGTTGATTGCCAGAAGATAATTCATGGTTCGATTGCTGAAAATTTCTTTATCCATAATGGGCTCCTGTATAGATAATCTGAAAATAACCAATAGTTATGAAATCTATAAAAATAAATAATTTGAATTTATTATATACCTGATTTATAATGAGGTCAATAGAAAATAAGTAAAGAGGAGGAAGGATGGAGAGAAAAATACCATGTACCTATATGCGGGGAGGGACAAGTAAGGGCTGTTTCTTTTTGGCATCGGATCTTCCGGAGGATCCGAAGGCGAGGAAATCCTGGCTTTTAAAGATCTATGGAAGTCCGGATTCCAGACAGATCAACGGTATGGGAGGAGCTACCCCCACTACAAGTAAGGCGGCCGTGATCAGTAAAAGCAGCCGGCCGGATGCTGATGTGGATTATTTGTTCTGTCAGATAGGGATAGACAGTTCGATGGTAGATATGTCTATGAACTGCGGGAATATTTCTTCAGCGGTCGGTCCCTACGCGGTCGATCATCAGCTGGTAAAGGCAAAGGAGCCTATTACAGAAGTGCGTATCTATAATGTGAATACAGGAAAGATTATCCTGGCAAGGGTTCCTGTCCGAAACGGAAGGTATGACTCGGAGGGAAGCTACCGAATAGACGGAGTTCCGGGAACAGCTTCCAGAATTGATCTGGCGTTCCAGAAACCTCAGGGAGCTGTTACCGGAAAACTGCTTCCTACTGGCCATCCTCTTGATTTTTTGGAGATTGAGGGAGAGCAGGTGGCTTATTCCTTTGTGGATGCAGCAAATCCCATTGTTTTTGTCAGCAGCCGCTCTATTGGAATAAAAGGGACGGAAACCCCGGCTCAATATGAGGCTTTGGAGAATATCGTAAGAATTAAGAAAAGAATAGAAATCTTGCGTGGAACCTGTGCGGTCACAGCCGGTCTGGCTAAGGACCTGGAGGATGCAAGGGTGAACAGTCCGGTGTTGCCGAAGGTGGCAATCTGCTCTGAGCCCGAGAGGGTTTTGAAAGATGAGCAGGGGGGGACAGAAGCAGACTATGCGGATATTGTAGCACGGTTTATTACGTTAAATGGAAAGATGAATCCTTCCTTTGCCGGGACGGCCGGAATCTGTATGGCGGTAGCCGCCAATACGCCGGGCACCATTGTGCATAGGATTCTCTGTGCCGGACAGGGAGAGAAGGTAAGCTTTGAAAAGATTCGGATTGCCCATCCATGCGGAATCATGGAAATAGGAGCGGAATTTACCGGGAAGGAAGATGGCGGCAAGGTTCTGGAAAGCTGTATTTTGGGACGCACGGCAAGAAAGATAATGGATGGTTTTGTTTATATCTGCACAGATTAATGGGTTTTGAACAGAGATTTGCTTTGCTTTTAGCAGATCTCTGTTTTTTATATCCATAAATAATAACTAAAAGTTATTAAAACCATGAATTTAAATAGCTTGAAATTCTAATTACTACATTTTATAATAATTATATACAAAAAAAGCGAAATACTTGTAAATTTATTGGAGGTATAAAATGAGCTATATTGGCAAGATAGGATTTTGCATCGGAGAGGATTTTCAAAGGGAGACGGATTTGAACGTCTTTGAGCGGATGAAGAGAATCGGTACCCCTGCTTTAAGTGACGGAATAAATCGGTTTAATACAATGGATCCGGAGATCCGGCCTATTATCAGCAATTGTCGCATTGCCGGTCAGGCAGTGACTCTCAGGCTTAGGGCTGCCGATAATCTGATGCTTCATAAATGTCTGGGGTATCTGAAAGAGGGAGATATTCTTATAGTGGATACCTGTGGATGCCGGAATTATTCGATTCTGGGAGAACTGATTGCAACGGCTGCCTTTAAGCAGGGAATTGCCGGTATTGTGATAGACGGAGGTATTCGGGATATTCTAGAGTTGAAAAAAGCAGGATTTCCCATTTTTGCAAGAACCATTACACCGGCGGTGGGAGATAAAGAAGGGCCGGGAGAGATAAATCGGCTCATCAGCTGCGGCGGAGTACCGGTGGCGCCGGGAGATTATGTGTTGGCAGATGATAATGGAATTGTAGTGGTGCCAAGGGATATTTTGGAGGCGGTTCTGGCAGCGGGAGAAAAGAAGCTGGAAAGTGATCAAAAAAGGATGAAGGAGATAGAAACCGGAGTGATTGTCAAACCGGTTACTGATGAAATCTTAAGAAGAAAGGGAATAATAGCATAGGAATAGAACCAATAAAGATAAGGAGGATGGATATGATTCAGGAAGAGAGAGTTTTGGTGGTCAGTGCTCATGCTGCAGATTATGTATGGAGAAGCGGGGGCACGATAGCAAAATACAGGAAGGCCGGGGCTGAGGTCAGTGTGGTGGTGTTAAGCTGCGGAGTACGGGGAGAATCAAATGATTTGTGGAAGCAGCAGGATCAGACCAGTGAACAAGTGGAAGAGATTCGGACCGGGGAAACCACAAAAGCAGCCTCCATTCTTGGGATTCAGGATTTTGAAATGTGGCACGGACAGGACTATCCGATTCTCTTGGATACTGCCATGGAGGAACGGCTAATCCGAAAAATAAGAGAGTTCAGACCTACAATTGTAATTTCCCATGACAAAAAGGATGTGCTTAATTTTGACCATAATAATGTAAGCGATTTTGTATGGCGCTGTTGTATTATGGCCAATTCCAAGGGCGTGCTGATTAATGGAACATCTCCTACTAAGCAGATGCGCATTTACGGCTTTGAGCCTCATCAAACAGAGCTTTCCGGATACATACCTGCGATTTTGATTGATATTACGGATACCTATGAACAGAAAATGGAGGCAATGAACTGCTTTAAGGCCCAGGGACATCTGATTCAGTATTATTCCAACCGCTGTGAAATGCGGGGGAATCATGCCCGCCGCTGGTCCGGGTCGCAGGAGTGCAGATATGCGAAGGACAAAAGTCCGGTAAAGGTGGTATGCCTCTCTTATGGAGAGAGAGGAGAATCCAATCCTGTCTGGAAAAAGGATCCGAATATCGGCGAAGAGGCAGTAAAGAAAATAAAAGAAGAGGAAGCAAGGACAGCAGCTGCGATCCTGGGAGCAAACATTGATTTTCTGGATTTTGGAGATCATCCTATGAGCAGCAGTCAGGAAAAAATTATGAAGCTGGCTGAACTGATTATGGATTTCCAGCCTACCATTCTTTTGACGCATATGAATACGGATATATTGAATCCGGATCACGCCATAGCCAGCAACATTGCTCTTTCAGCCCTGCGGTGTGCCCATGGGTTTGGAACTCTGCCCGGGCATATGCCATGCAAGCATGTGGATGTTTTCATGTTTGAGCCTGCTCAGCCAGATATTCAGGGCTTTCGTCCAGATACTTATATTGACATTACAGATGTGATAGAAATTCGAGATAAAGCAATGGAGGCAGTAGCTTCTCAGTTTTATCTTCCGGCTTTTTATAAAGAACGGGCATCCTATCGAGGAGGTCTGGCAAGACGTCATGCAGAGCGGAACGAAATCAAATACGCAGAGTCCTATATACGGATGAATCCATATATTGACAAGGAGTTCTGTTGAGTATGGAGGCGCCAATGAAAAAAGAAAGGATTATGGTTATTGGATGCCATGCTCTGGATTATCTTTCCAAAAGTGGTGGGGTAATATCTCAGGCTATCCGGCAGGGAAGTGCCGCAAAGGTGATTTGCCTGACCTGTGGAGAGCGGGGAGAGGCGAATGCAGTATGGAAGGAAGACGCCGAGGCCACAGAGGAGAAGGTAAGAGAGATAAAACGTGGGGAGGCAATGAAGGCGGCAAAGATTCTGGGCGCTGATATTGAATTTATGAATTTTAAGGATCATTGTCTTGAAATGTCCCAGGAAAAAATCCATAAGGTAAGCGAAAAAATACGGGAATTTGCTCCTACGGTCTTTTTGACTCATTTTATGACGGATCAGGCAAATCCGGACCATGTGACAGCCGGAAAGCTGGCATTATCTGCCCTTTCCTGTGCCTGGGAGGATAGTTTGAGATCAGAAAGTCGGTGGAAAAGGCCTCAGATATTTCTGTTTGAACCAGCAAAGCCGGACATGGAAGGCTTTAACCCGGATACCTATGTGGACATAACAGAGGTAATGGAGCGAAAAAAACAAGCAATGAGCTGCGTAGAGACACAGAAATATCTGATTCCTGTCTGTGAGGACCGGGATACCTACCGGGGAACGCTGATTCGTCATTTGACAGGAGATGACAGAATAAAATACGCGGAGGGTTTTTTGAGGATTACCCCCTATATAGGGAAAAGCCTGAGCTGAATCATGATAAATAGGTCTATAAGGAGGAGGCTGTATGAGAGAGAAGAAAATAGGGGAAAAGCAAAGGCAGCACAGGCCTTTAAAAATCACAAATTATATATTTGCTGTGTTCTTTTTCGGGATCGGCGCTTTGATGGACGGAATTGTGCTGACAGAAAACTATACCATTCAGGGAGAATATGCACCGGGAACCGGTTTTTTTCCATTGGTAGTAGGTGTTCTGATCATGTTGGCCAGTGTGCTGATTGCTATTCAGACATCTAAAGGGGAATATGAGACAAAAAAGGCATATCCGGAGAGAAAAAAGATCATCCATATGACAGCCTTTAGTGCTATTGTGATAGTCAGCCTTCTTTTGACAGAGCTGTTGGGATTGACTATTTCATTGTTTTTGATTTTTGCGTTAATTATGACAGTCATTTATCGATATTCATGGTGGTACAGCTTGCTGGTTTCTGTTGTTTCCACGGGAATTATCTATGGGGTTTTTGCGATAGGCTTTTCTATCCGGTTTCCGGTAGGCATTTTTGGATTTTAGAATGAGGAAGGTGAAGAAATGTCAGAATTATTAGCATCTCAGCTCCAGGGCTTTGTAACCATATTAAATCCCTCCACACTGCTGCTTTTGTTGCTTGGTGTATGCTTAGGATCCGTGATTGGAGCTTTACCAGGAATGGGACCTGCTGCGGGAACCTCCGTGTTGCTTCCCCTTACATTGAGCCTGTCTCCGGTAAATGGAATGGTTATGCTTTCTGGTATCTATTATGGAGCCCATTTTGGCGGCGGTATTACTGCTATTTTGCTGAATATACCAGGAACTCCGGGCGCTGCTATTACAGCGATGGATGGATATGGTATGATTAAAAGAGGCAGAGGAGGAGCCGCTTTGGGAATGTCTCAGCTGGCATCTTTTTGCGGAGGAATGGTGTCTACCCTGGTTTTAACCTTTACCGGAGTTTCCTTGGCTGCCTATGCGCTGAAATTTGGTCAAGCAGAGTATTTTGCTCTGACAGTAATGGGGCTTTTTCTGGTAACAAGCGTGACTGGAGATTTTCCCATCAAAGGGTATCTGATGCTTTTGTTTGGACTGGCTTTGGGATTTGTAGGACTGGATAAGGTGGCCGGTGTCAGACGGTTCACTTTTGGCAATATTTATTTGACAGATGGAATATCTGTTGTCACAGTTTTGATCGGATTATTTGGATTCAGCGAGATTTTGGTTACCCTGGAGCAGGATGCTGCCAATGCTTATGAATCTTTGAGAATGAATCAGATCCGTGTAAAGGATTTGATTCTAAGTAAAAGGGATTTGAAGGATTCCGCGCCAGCAATTTTAAGAGGTACAGTCATCGGCTTTGTGGTGGGAGCGCTTCCCGGAGCAGGGGCAACGATTGCCACCGTCATGGGATATTCCTACCAGAAAAATAAAAGTCCTAATAAGGATATTTACGGGGACGGGGCAATTGACGGTATTGCTGTCTCAGAGTCTTCCAACAATGCAACTACCAGCGGCGCCATGGTGCCTATGCTTGCATTAGGAATTGCGGGGTCATCTACCACGGCAATTCTTCTTACAGCACTTTCCATGTATGGGATACAGACGGGGCCGCAGCTGTTTACCTCAAGCGGGGATCTGGTATGGGCATTGATTGCGAGTATTTACATTGGCAATATTCTGGTGGTTTTGTTTAATATTGCTTTTATTCCCTCCTTTGCCAGATTCCTGACAGCAGCGGAAAAGTTTTTGGTTCCGATTATCGCTGTAGTCTGTATAGTGGGAGTGTATTCCTTAAAGAATCGTATGTTTGAGGTATGGCTGATGATTATATTTGCCTTACTTGGTTATTTCCTGAGAAAAGCAGATTTTCCGGCGTTACCTCTGGTTTTGGGAGTTATTCTTGGTCCCACTGCCGAGGCAGCATTTCGGAAGGCGCTGATTCAGTCCGGCGGAGATTATACTGTGTTTTTTACCCGCCCTCTTAGTTGTTGTATGTTTGTGATATGTATAGCAGCAGTGGTATTTCAGATTGTAAGAACCGTTAAAAAGCGGAATGCCAGATAAAAATGAAAGGAGAAAGAAAATGAAAAAAAGGATGGCAGGAATTTTGGGATTGATTTTGGCTATTTCCCTTACCGGGTGCGGAGGAGGAGAAAATGATGCTCCTGCTTCTTCCAAGGATTCTACCTCCCAGGCCCAGACGGAGGCTGCAGAGCAGCAGGAATATTCTACCGATAAAATTACCTGTTTTGCAGTGTTTAATGTGGGGGGAGGAGTTGATACCTTCGGACGGCAGATGACAAAGATGCTGAAGGATACAGGTATCTGGAACGGAACCTTTATATATGAAAACGTGGGAGGAGCATCAGGGCAGGTGGGTACGACTCAGGTTGTGGAGCAGTATAACGGAAGTCCGGATTATATTCTTCCCACATCCGATAATTCTCTTCAGGTTGCCTATCTGAATCGTTTGGAGGATGGATACGGCTTCCGGGATCTGAGCACTGTCTGCCGCCTGTATTGTGAATATCGGGTTTACTGTACAGCGCCAAGCACCGGAATTACCTCTTTGGAGGATTTGAAGGAGCGGGCAGCTACAGAAGATATTATTGGTTCTACATCCGGCGAGGGAGGAGCTTCCCACATTGGGCTGGCAGGCCTGGCAGATGCCATGGGAATCGATATTCGCTGTGTGCCTTATGGGGACGATGAGGATATCGTGGCTACCTTGTCCGGAGAATCTCATATAGGATGCCTGGGCTCGAATGAGGCGATTTCTTATATAGAATCCGGAGATTTGATTCCTTTGGCAGTTGCAGCTCCAAAGCGTCTCAATGCGGATTCGGTAAAAGATGTTCCTACCTGTAAGGAATTGGGATATGATGTGGAATTCGGAACCTCCCGGGGCTTTGTCATGCCTGCAGATGTTGACAGAACAGTTGTGGATTATTGGGCAGAGCTGTTTCATCAATTATATGAGACAGAGGAATTTAAAAAATATGTTCAGGAGGCAGGAGCTACCCCGGCCTATTTAGGACCGGATGAGTTTCGGGAATCCAATGAAGAACAGACGGAGAAAAGTATAGAGATTCTGGAGAAAATAGGATTTTATAAGTAACGGGATACTTTGCTTACAGCTTGTGAATATTGTCACTTGTTAAAAAGCTGAGAAAAGTGCTTGCATTTGTGCCGGGAATCGATTATGATGATGGAAAGAGCGTGTGACTGGCGGAATGGTGGGGAACCACAAGGGAGCACGCAAGGAATGTTGCCGGCCGCCTGGGCGCCATGTTTTGTGGTACTCGGGCGGTCTTTTTGTATTATAAGGCATCCGGCAGAAGAAATGTGATCAAAGTCGTTTGCCGCAGGAGAATGTCCCCAGTTATTTGATAGAAAAGGCAAAGCCAATGAAAATCAGCAGAAGGAGGATGAAGATGAACATGAACATGCTGTCTTTGGAACAGGAGTTAAGGGGAAATGCGTATCCGGGGCGGGGGATCGTGCTTGGAAAAACGCCGGATGGAACGAAAGCGGTGACTGCCTATTTTATTATGGGCAGAAGCGAGAACAGCCGTAACCGGGTGTTTGTTGAGGATGGGGAGGGTATCCGCACCCAGGCCTTTGATCCGGCCAAACTAAAGGATCCCAGCCTGATTATCTATGCGCCGGTGCGGGTGTTGGGGAACAAGACCATTGTCACCAACGGGGATCAGACGGACACCATCTATGAGGGGATGGATAAGCAGCTGACCTTTGAGCAGAGCCTGCGCAGCCGGGAATTTGAGCCGGACGGGCCTAATTTTACGCCTCGGATTTCGGGGATTATGCACATTGAGAACGGGAAGTACAACTATGCCATGTCTATTTTAAAGAGCAATCACGGGGATCCGTCCTCCTGCTGCCGGTATACCTTTGCCTATGAGAATCCGATAGCCGGAGAGGGCCATTTTATCCACACCTACAAAAATGACGGGGATCCGCTGCCCAGCTTTGAGGGGGAGCCGAAGCCGGTGGGGATGATGGACGATATGGACAAATTTACGGATATGGTGTGGAACAGTCTGAATCAGGATAACAAGGTGTCTCTGTTTGTCCGGTATATCGACATTGCAACCGGGAAATATGAGAGCAGGATTGTGAATAAAAACGGAAACTGAATCAGACAGGCAAGTGATTTGGGAAAACAGGTGGCAGCCCTTTGAGAGAACGGTTGTTTTACCGGTTCGGACGGGAAATGTCCGGATAATGAAAGAATGTGCGAAAGGATGGACAGGAATATGAAAGAGATGGAACTGAAATATGGATGCAACCCGAATCAGAAGCCGGCCAGAATCTTTATAGCCGGGGAGGGTGAGCTGCCGATTACGGTGCTTTCGGGAAGGCCGGGCTATATCAATCTTTTGGATGCCTTTAATGGCTGGCAGCTGGTGCAGGAACTGAAAAAAGCCACCGGACTACCGGCAGCCGCTTCTTTTAAGCATGTGTCTCCGGCAGGAGCGGCGGTGGGTCTGCCTCTTGACGAGACTCTGGCAAAAATTTACTGGGTGGATGACATGGGAGAATTGTCCCCTCTGGCCAGCGCCTATGCCAGAGCCCGGGGAGCGGACCGGATGTCCTCCTTCGGAGATTTTATCTCTTTGTCCGATGTGTGCGATGTGGACACGGCAAAGCTTATTAAACGGGAGGTGTCTGATGGGGTGATTGCACCGGGGTATAAGCCGGAAGCCCTGGATATCTTGAAATCAAAAAAGAACGGGAATTACTGCGTCATCCGGATGGATGAGGGATACCGGCCGGATCCCATTGAGAGGAAGCAGGTTTTCGGGATCACCTTTGAGCAGGGAAGAAATGCTCTGGACATCAACAATGAGCTGATTTCCAATGTGGTGACGGAAAATAAGGAGATTCCGGACAGTGCCAAGGTGGATTTGGTTATCTCCCTGATCACTCTGAAATATACCCAGTCTAATTCTGTGTGCTATGCCAAGGGCGGTCAGGCTATCGGCATCGGAGCCGGACAGCAGTCCCGGGTACACTGCACCCGTCTGGCGGGGCAGAAGGCAGACAACTGGTTTTTGCGCCAGGCTCCGCAGGTGCTGGGCTTAAAGTTTGTGGACGGGATTCGGCGGGCTGACCGGGACAATGCCATTGATGTCTATATCGGGGAGGAGTATATGGACGTATTGGCGGACGGCGCCTGGGAGAAGATCTTTAAGGAGAAGCCGCCTGTATTTACCAGGGAGGAGAAGAGGGCCTGGCTTGACCGGATGACGGATGTGGCTCTGGGGTCGGATGCATTCTTCCCCTTTGGGGATAATATTGAGCGGGCATATAAGAGCGGCGTCCGCTATATCGCCCAGCCGGGGGGCTCTGTGCGGGATGACAATGTGATTGAGACCTGCAACAAATATGGAATGGCCATGGCCTTTACGGGGATTCGTTTGTTCCACCACTAAGAAATCTTCAAATAGAATATTTAAATTGTTTATGGACAGCCTGAGGCAAAACGGTTTCAGGCTGTCTGTTTTTGCTTACTAAAAAGTTCCGGCGGTCTCTTTTTACAAAAGTATTGCAAAAGCGGGGAGGAAAGGCAGCATATCATCAGCAAAATAAAGGATATATGGAGATAATTTCCCATAAATCTTAAGATTTCATAAAGTAATTCATACATCTTGCATAAAACGGCATTTAAAGGTACAATAGACAGGTAGCTTTGTGTTTTGTTTAACAAATATTCGGACAGATGTCAGAATAGATCCGGCAGAGAGCTTCCTTAAGCTTTGGCCGGAGATACAGGAGAATACTATGAATCAAAATCAGAACCCATTTGGAAATGTGTTTGGGCCCGGGGGCGGAAAAGGCGGCGCGCCCTTTGGAGGCAATGCTTTTGGCGGAAACGGGAAGAAGCAGAAAGAGGGAACTCCGGAGCAGGAAAAGGAACCGGAGCGGTTTGACTCCAATGGCAATCCGGTTCGCCGGTTTCGGCCCTTCCGGGGAATCGGCGTGGGATTTTTTCTGCTGCTTTTGGTGTTTGCAGGCATGAACAGCTATTATATGCTGGATGAGGAAAACTATGCGGTAGTGACCACCTTAGGAAGCGCGGAGGCGGTATCCCAGGCGGGGCTGCATTTTAAGATACCCTTTGTTCAGCATGTGCGCAAGGTTTCCAAGGGGATCAAGGGCATGCCCATCGGCTACTACAACGAGAACGGGACAACAGTGTCCATCGATGAGGAGTCGGTGATGATCACCAAGGATTTTAATTTTGTAAACACGGATTTTTATCTGGAATATATGGTCAATGATCCGGTGAAGTATCTGTATGCGTCTGCAGAGCCGGAGGCCACTTTAAAGATGTTGGCCCAGTCCTACATCCGCGATACAGTGGGAATCTACAATGTGGATGACGTGATCACCACGGGAAAGGCTCTCATTCAGTCGGAGATCAAGGAGAAGCTGACCAATCGGATGATTCAGGAGGATATCGGTCTGTCCGTGGTCAACATTACCATTCAGGATGCGTTTCCGCCTACCACGGAGGTCATGAATGCCTTCAAAAATGTGGAAAATGCCAAGCAGGGCAAGGAGACGGCCATCAACAATGCCAACAAGGACCGGAATGAGAAGATTCCCCAGGCGGAGGCAGAGTGCGACCGGATTATCAAGAGTGCGGAGGCGGAAAAGGAGGCCAGGATCAATGAGGCCCAGGGACAGGTGTCCCGTTTTGAGCAGATGTATGAGCAGTACAGCAAGTATCCTCTGATCACCAAACAGAGAATGTTCTACGAGACTATGGAGGAACTGCTGCCAGACATGAAGGTGTATATTGTGGATGAGAGCGGCACCCAGAAGATGCTGCCTTTAGACAGCTTTATATCGGGCCTTCCGGCATCGGAAGCCGGGGGAGCGAACCAGGCCGGAGGCAGGCAGGATGGCGGAGCCGGTCTGGAGAACGGCCAGGGAGATGCATCCCATGGGGCCGGAGCAGAGAGCGGCGCAGCAGCGCGGGAGGCTGCCGATTCAACGGGCGGCGGTCAGTAGATGAGGTTGCCGGGCCGGAAAGAGCAGAGGTTATCAGTCCGGGACCGCATGCAACAGGCGGTGGACGGCAAACGGATTTCAGGCAGAGAGCTTTCGGGAGTACTCTGCATATAGATTGGAGGAAATTATGAAGCAGGCAGGAAAGGCAGCGGGATTTTTGATTGCAGTGATGATTGTGGTGGTGCTTGGCGCCTCCCTTGTGATCACCTATCCCAATGAATATAAATTGATTCGCCAGTTCGGCGAGATTGTCCGGGTAGTGGAGACACCGGGAGTGTCTTTTAAGATCCCCTTTGTGCAGACCAGCTCCTCGGTTCCCAGGGAGCTGCAGATATACGACATCCCCAAGTCGGACGTGATTACCAAGGACAAAAAGAGCATGATCGCAGATGCGTTTGTCCTGTGGAAAATCTCAGACCCCATATTGTTTACCCGTCATCTAAACGGACAGGTAGCCCAGGCCCAGTCCCGGATCTCGGCGTCCGTGTTTTCGTCCATGAAGTCGGTGATTTCCAATATGGATCAGGCGGAGATCATTGAGAACAGGAACGGAAAGCTGGCCTTGGATATCAGCAGCAACATAGGAAATTCTCTGGATGAATACGGGATTCATGTGCTGGCAGTGGAGACAAAGTCTCTGGATATGCCGGATGACAACAAGCAGGCAGTCTATGACCGGATGATCTCGGAGAGGAACAACATTGCGGCCTCCTACACGGCCCAGGGCAATTCCTCTGCCCAGAAAATCAAGAACGATACCACCAAGGAGGTATCGGTTATGAAGTCCGGCGCTCAGGCAGAGGCGGAGAAGATCAAGGCGGAGGGCGAAGCCCAGTATATGCAGATCCTCTCAAACGCCTACAATGATGCCAGCAAGGCGGATTTTTATAATTTTGTCCGTTCTCTGGATGCGGCCAAGTCCTCCCTAAAGAACGGAAACAATACGCTGATTTTGGACAAAAGCTCACCTATGACACAGATTTTCTACGGATATTAAAGAAGAAGCCAAAAGAGATCCTTCCGGCTTCCAAAAAATCAAAAGGGATTGTTGGCAAGCGGGGGGTTGGCCGGAGAAAATCTGGAAAAGGATTCAGAAAAGCTTCGGATGCCCTCCTGGGAATTGTCCCTTTTCCTGGGCTGCAATTCCTTTGTGGATTATGTGAGGCATTAAAGTAAAGGAAAAAATCAGGAATACCGACAAAAGATAAAGGTATAAGCCAAACAGGCCTGGCTGGAGGAAATCGGAGAAACCGGTGAGCCTCCCGCCAGGCCCTGCTTTTGCGGGATGGTCTTGAAAGAATAAGGCGTATCCTTTATAATAGGCAGTACTGTTAGCTTTAAAAGGAGGAACCTTATGAGTTTAGTTACTATAGAGCATCTGACAAAATCCTACACGGAGAGGTTATTATTTGACGATGTGTCCTTTAGCATGGACGAGGGGGAGAAGGTGGGGCTTATCGGCATCAACGGCACCGGCAAATCCACGCTCCTTAAAATCGTGGCCGGATTAGAGGAGCCGGATGAGGGGAACGTAATCTGCCGCAGAAATCTCTATATCCGCTATCTGCCCCAGATTCCTGAGTTTGTGGCCGGGGATACGGTGCTTGACAGTATTGTGCGGGACAATAAAAAGGAACCTCATTTTACCTCTGAGGAGGAGATTCGGGCCAGCGCCAGGGCAATTCTCACAAGACTGGGAATCCGGGATCATGAGGCGAGGGTGGATACTCTGTCAGGGGGACAAAAAAAGAGGGTGGCTTTGACCAGCGTGCTTTTGTCCACAGCAGATTTGCTGATCCTGGACGAGCCCACCAATCATTTAGACAGCGAGATGGCAGACTGGCTGGAGGAGTATTTAAAGCAGTTTCGGGGAGCACTTTTGATGATTACCCATGACCGGTATTTCCTGGACAGTGTGACCGGGCGGATCGTGGAGCTGGATAAGGGGAAGCTTTACAGCTATGAGACTAACTATGAGGGATTTGTCAGGCTGAAGGCAGAGCGGGTGGATATGGCTCTGGCATCGGAGAGAAAGCGCCAGTCCATTTTAAGGATCGAGCTGGAATGGATGCAGCGGGGAGCCAGGGCCCGGTCCACCAAGCAGAAGGCCCACATTCAAAGGTATGAGGCCCTGCGGGATCAGAAGGGGCCGGAATTTGACAAGGATGTGGAACTGGATTCGGTTTCCAGTCGGTTAGGGCGCACGACTGTGGAAATTGAAGAGCTCTCCAAGACCTATGGTTCCAAGGTGCTTATAAAGGATTTCACTTATATCTTTTTGAAAAATGACCGAATTGGAATCATCGGACCCAACGGAAGCGGCAAATCCACCCTGCTTAAGATGATTGCCGGATGGGTGAAGCCGGACGCGGGAAATATTCGGATCGGGCAGACGGTGAAGCTGGGATATTTTTCTCAGGAAAATGAGGCCATGGATGAAAGCCTGAAGGTGATTGACTATATCCGGAATGTGGCCGAGGTGGTGCAGACGAGAGACGGAAGCATCAGTGCTTCGCAGATGCTGGAGCGGTTTTTATTCCCGGGAAGCGTGCAGCATACGGTGATCGGCAGGCTCTCCGGCGGGGAGAAGCGGCGGCTGTATCTTCTTCGGATTTTGATGGAATCCCCCAATGTGCTGCTTTTGGATGAGCCCACCAATGATCTGGATATCCGGACTCTGACGATTCTTGAGGACTATCTGGACAGCTTTTCGGGAATCGTGGTGGCCGTATCCCATGACCGGTATTTTCTGGACCGGATGGTCAGGAGGATATTTGCCTTTGAGGGAGACGGTGCTGTCATCCAGTATGAGGGGGGATTTACGGATTACCAGGCGGCCTGTGAGAGAAGGCGCCTTAAGAAGGCCGGAGAGGATGGGGCAAGGGAGAAGGGGGCCCAAAAAGCTGCCGGCACAAAGGGGAAGGGGACAGGTAAAGCTGCCGGTTTCGGGGAAAATGACGGGATAGCTTCTGATACAGACCGGGCCCGCAAAGGACGGGAGCATCAGAAAAAGCTGAAATTTACCTACAAGGAGCAGAAGGAGTGGGAGACCATTGAGGAGGATATGGCAGCTCTTGAGGAGAAGCTGGGAGAGCTGGAACACCAGATAGAGGAGTCGGCCACCGTGTTTGGAAAGTTAAGTCTTTTGTTGGAGGAAAAGGCACAGACGGAGCTGCTTCTGGAGGAAAAAATGGAGCGGTGGGTATATTTAAATGACCTGGCAGAGAAAATTAAAGAGCAGGGATAAGTGCCGGGGATGCCATGAGCTTTGCGAGATAAGATTTTGCGTTTGGAGGTGGCAAAAACCGGTACAGGAAACGTGACAAGGAAAAAATTCATAACGTTTCCTGCAGATAAAGAGAGAACAGGGAGAAGGAAGAACCATGTTTCAGGAAGTAAAAGGAGAATTTAATACGGCTCGGGTCTATACGGATGTGGTGGAGGAGAGCGCCATAGCGCAGATTAAAAGTCTGTGCGACCAGGAATATGCAAAGGATTTGAGGATTCGGATTATGCCGGACGTGCATACGGGGGCCGGGTGCACCATCGGCACCACCATGACCATACGGGATGCGGTTGTGCCTAATCTGGTGGGAGTGGACATCGGCTGCGGGATGGAAACCATCCGTCTTCGCGGCCGTCATCTGGAGCTGGAAAAGCTTGATAAGCTGATCTATGCGAAGATCCCGTCCGGGTTTGAGATTCGCAGGGAGCCGCACCGTTTTTGTGAGGAGATTGATCTGACGCGGCTTCGGTGCCGCAGGGAGGCTAATCTGAATCTGGATCGGGCCCTTCGGTCTTTGGGGACTCTGGGAGGAGGCAACCACTTTATCGAGGCGGATAAGGATGAGGAGGGAGAGCTTTACCTGGTGATCCATTCCGGTTCCCGCCATCTGGGGCTGGAGGTGGCCGGCTATTATCAGGAGCAGGCATACAGGCAGCTGAACAGCAATACGAGAAAGGATGAGAAGGCGCTGATTGCCGCTCTTCGGGCCCAGGGACGGGAGCGGGAGATTGAGAAGGCATTAAAGGAGCTGAAAAAGCAGGTTAAGACAGACATTCCCCGGAACTTAGCCTATTGCAGCGGTTCCCTGATGGAAGATTATATTCATGATATGCGGATTGTTCAGCAATTTGCCATGCTGAACCGGCAGGCTATGATGGATGAACTGATTCGGGGAATGAAGCTTAAGGTGGAGGAACAGTTTACTACGATTCACAATTATATTGACACAGACGAGATGATTCTGCGGAAGGGGGCAGTGTCGGCAAAGAAGGGGGAGAAGCTGCTGATTCCCATCAACATGCGGGACGGATCTCTGATCTGTGTGGGAAAGGGAAACGAGGAGTGGAATTTTTCAGCGCCCCACGGGGCCGGACGGCTCATGTCCCGGACTCAGGCCAGAAGGACCTGGACCGTTTCCGAGTTTAAAAAGCAGATGAAAGGGATCTACACTACATCCGTCAGCGGGTCTACCTTAGACGAGTGTCCCATGGCCTATAAGGGTATGGAGGATATTGTAAGGAATATTGGGGAGACGGCTGAGATTGTGAAGGTGATCCGGCCGGTGTATAATTTTAAAGCCGGAGAGGAGTAAGCCGGGGAGGAATAAGCCGAAGAGGAATAGGCGGGAAAAGAAGCAGGCATTTAAGGCCGGTTATCCCCCCAGAGTGATATCCTGCCGGGAGTACCATTCAATCGCCGCGCGAAAGTGGTCGGAGGTAAAATCCGGCCAGTAGTCATCGACTACATAAATGTCTGCGTAGACGGACTGGATGGGCAGAAATCCGGACAGCCTTCTTCTGCCTCCCCAGCGAATGATCAGATCTACCCGGGAAACAGAGGCGGATTGCAGTACAGAGCCCGGACATCCCCGATGAAATCCCAGATCCCACTCAAAGCTGTAATTGACGAGAAAATTAACTTTAATTCCGCCGGTTCCAAAGACATGTCTGGTTGTATAAGGCAAAAGCTCTTTTGGAAACATGGCGGATTTTGTGTTGCCCAAAACCAGCAGCTCTGCATTTTCTTTGGACAGAATATTCACGGCTCGGACACAGGCGTCAGAGAAGGCAAGACGCTGGAGAGACGGGCGCTTGGTGTTGTCCACCGTAAAGCCGTAGAAGGTCAGCTCACAGATTCCCAGACTTTGGCACATGTGGAAAAGATTCATACCTGGGGAAATGCCGTGATTATAGCCGTCTTGTTTTGCCAGTCCTTTGCGGGCGGCCCATCTGCGGTTTCCGTCCGGGATGATTCCGATATGCTTGGGAATTCTTGTCATAATGTTTGGGGATTCCTTTCTGGTTTGATTTTGGTTTTGCTTTGTGGAGAGTATTGCCGGATCTGTGAGAATTATACTCATGTGGAACTGTTAAGAAGGTTCCGAAGATTTTGGGAAAAACAGTTGCACCTTTTTTTCATATCTGGTAGAATATTTCAGATGTGGAAAATGGCAGGAATTTATCAGGGATTGTCAAATTCCGCATTGTAGAAGGAGAACGCTATGACAGGAATTTATACGGTTCTGGCCAGGGCAATGGCCTTTATTTTGATTATTGTTACGGGATATGTACTGAAAAAGAAGGGATTTTTTCACCCGGATGATTTCTATCTTTTTTCAAAGGTGGTAATCCGCATCACTCTGCCGTGTGCCATCATATCCAATTTCAGCCGGATTTCCATGGACAATTCGCTGCTGTTCATGTGCGTGCTGGGACTGGCGGCTAACCTTTTGATGGTTATTGTGGGATTTGTGGTCAATCTGCGGGGAACAGGACTGGATAAGGCCTTTGATATGATCAATCTGTCCGGATATAATATCGGCAATTTTACCCTTCCCTTTGTCCAGAGCTTTTTGGGGCCCATGGGCTTTGCCTCCACCAGCCTTTTTGACGCGGGTAACGCGGTCATGTGCACAGGGGTTACCTTTACTATGTCCTCTCTTGTGGCGGGAACCGGAGACCGGCCATCGGTGAAAAATGTGGCAAAAAGTCTTTTTTCCTCCCTGCCCTTTGATGCCTATCTGATTATGACCATGCTTGCCGTGTTACGCATCGGACTGCCGGAGGTGGTGGTTTCCTATGCAGAAACCGTGGGAGGAGCCAATGCGTTTCTGGCTCTTTTGATGATCGGAATTGGATTTGAGATTCGTATGGAGAAGGATAAGCTTGCCAGGATTCTGAGGATTCTGTTTCTGCGGTATGGAATAGGAGTAGGACTGGCGCTGGCGGCCTATTATCTGTTACCCTATGACCTGGAGGTGAGGCAGGCGTTGGCCCTGACCGTTTTGGGCCCCATCTCCTCTGTGGCGCCGGCCTTTACCGGAAAGGTGGGGGGAGATGTGGAGACGGCCAGCGCGGTCAACTCCCTGTCCATTGTCATGAGTATTGTGATGATTACAGGAACTTTGATGGTTGTGCTGTAGAGCGTGATTGAAAATTGCTTTCCATACCGGATGGAGCAAAATTTTTCGGGTAAATTCCCGTACAATGGAGCTATCTTCTCTGGCGTGATAGGGAAGATAGCTGCTCCGGCAAAACGCCGCCACAAAATCAACTGTGGTGCAGGGATTGCCTACGGAAAAGCGGGCAATATTTTCCTCAAGCCGGATGTGCTTTAGATGGGTCTCCGTCACAAAGCAGCAGCCGTAGCCCTTTGCGGCCAGCATAACCTCTGCCGGGATATTGCCGGTCTGCAGCTTGATATGGGGGGACAAGGCCATGCTCCTTAAAAAGCTGATTCACGGTCTGTCTGGTCCTCTGTCCGGGAATCTGCATGATAAAGGATTCCTCAGCAAAAAGCTTCAGATCGATCCAGGGATGCTTGTTGTTTTGGGTCTTTGTCAGGGGAGAGGGTACTGCAGGCGTGCTTCTCCCCTGACATTTTCCAGTTATTTATTGAAAAAGTTGAAAAATAGTCAAAAAATTTATGTTAAAAGGAAAGATTCTGGTTGATATCACAATCTTTTGCTTGTGGAAGCAACAATCGCTTGACTTTGGTTTTGCCTTGTGCTAGAATTCCTACTGTGGCTTATGCGAGCCAATGGTCAATGGGGACATCGCTTTTTTTCGCGTTGTCTTTTTTCTTTTTCCGGAAAATCGTTTCCGCGGGAGGGGAGGGCCATGGATGGCGGCAGCGCCGTCCCGTAAATTTTGTGTTTATGAGGAGGAAAATTATGAGAAAGAAAATGATCGCTTTGACTATGTCCGTTTTAATGGCAGCATCCTTAAGCGGGTGCGGAGGCAGCAGCACCGCTGATACCACAGCAGCATCTTCAGCAGCCGATACCACGGCAGCCGAGAAGGCGGCGGAGGATACCACGGCAGCCGACACGGAGGCAGCCAAGGAGGATACCAAAGAGGCTTCCGGCGACAAAGTGTATAAGATTGCCACGGACACCACCTTTGCTCCCTTTGAGTTTGAGAATGACAAGGGCGAGATGGTGGGAATCGATTTGGATCTTTTAAAGGCAATTGCCGAGGATCAGGGCTTTGAGTACGAGCTGGTTGTAGCCGGATTCTCCGCGGCAACCACCGGACTGGAGGCAGGAGAGTATGATGCGGTGATCGCCGGTATGTCCATTACAGATGCCAGAAAGGAAAAATACGACTTTTCCGAGCCCTATTATGATTCCGGTGTGGGTATGGCCGTCAATGCGGATTCTGATATTGCCTCCTATGAGGACTTAAACGGCAAGACCGTTGCCGCCAAGATCGGTACGGAGGGCTGCACCTTTGCAGAGTCTATTGCAGATCAGTATGGCTTTACCATCATGCAGTTTGAGGATTCCTCCAGCATGTATCAGGATGTGCTGGCCGGCAATTCTGTGGCTTGCTTTGAGGATTATCCGGTGCTGGGCTATGAGATTTCCCGCGGAACCGCGTTTAAGATGCCCTTGGAGATGGAGCATGGCAATTCCTACGGCTTCGCTGTGCTGAAGGGACAGAACACGGAGCTTCTTGAGAAGTTTGATGCCGGCTTAAAAAATATGAAGGACAGCGGAAAGTATGATGAGATCTTGAATACTTACATTTCCAAATAACGGTTTATACTATTTTAGAAGCAGGGTGATGGTAAAATGGTCTTTTTTGAGGTGCTTGTACAATATTTCCCGTCCTTTTGCGTGGCGCTGGGGGAGACGGTGAAGCTGACAGCGATTTCGCTGATCTGCGCAACGGTTTTGGGTGTGATTTTCGGACTTTTCAAGGTTTCCGGGATCGGCCCGTTAAAGCTGATTGCCAATGTGTATATTGATATTATCCGGGGGACCCCCCTGATGGTACAGGTGATGATAATTTTTTACGGGCTCAGCCAGGTGCTGCGCCCTTATGGATTTACCTGGGGAAATATAGGCGGTAACTTTACGGCAGGCGCGGTGACCCTGAGCCTGAATGCAGGCGCCTACATGGCAGAGATCATCCGGGGAGGAATCGAGGCGGTGGATAAGGGCCAGATGGAAGCGGCCCGCAGCTTAGGACTCCCCTATGGAAAGGCCATGAGCAAGGTGATTTTGCCTCAGGCATTCCGCACTATGCTGCCATCCATCATTAATCAGTTTATTATTTCCATGAAGGACACCTCCCTGATTTCCGTCATCGGTATCCGGGAGCTGACCCAGAACGGCAAGATTATTGCCGCCAACTCGGCGTCAAAGGTTATGGCCATCTGGCTGGTAGTAGCGGCCTTTTATCTGGTAGTGTGTACAGTGCTTTCCAAAGTTGCATTGCTGGTGGAGAGGAAGGTATCCTATGGAAAATAAAAAGATTTCGGTAAAAAATTTAAAGAAGAATTTTGGCCAGCTGGAGGTGCTAAAGGGCATTAGCCTGGAGGTTGCGGAGGGGGAGGTGGTATGTCTTATCGGTCCTTCCGGCTCCGGGAAAAGCACCTTTTTGCGCTGCTTAAACCGTTTGGAAAAGATTACGGCAGGGGAAGTCACTGTGGACGGCCATCCCATTTCGGATCTCAATGTAAATATTAACCGGGTCCGGGAAAATATCGGCATGGTGTTTCAGCACTTTAATCTTTTTCCCCACCTGACTGTCCGGGAGAACATTACCCTGGCTCCGGTGGAGCTTAAGAAGATGGACAAGGCGGCCGCTTCCCAAAAGGCGGAGGCTTTGCTGGAGCGGGTGGGCCTGGGAGATAAGGCGGACACCTATCCGGGACAGCTTTCCGGCGGACAGAAGCAGCGGGTGGCGATTGCCAGAGCTTTGGCCATGAATCCGGACATTATGCTGTTTGACGAGCCTACCAGCGCTCTGGACCCGGAGATGGTGGGCGAGGTTTTGGAGGTTATGAAGCAGCTGGCATCAGACGGCATGACCATGGTGGTGGTGACTCATGAGATGGGCTTTGCCAGAGAGGTGGCCGACCGGGTGATCTTTATGGACGAGGGATTCATTGTGGAGGAAGGCACACCGGAGGAGATTTTCGGAAATCCCAAGGAGGAGAGAACCATCAGCTTTTTAAATAAAGTGCTGTAGTATCAGGTAAGGAGGCATTGCCGGGCGGCGGGCCTTCTTTTTTGTTTCTGAAACAGCAGCCCTTCGGGACCCATGGTGGACGGGGAAAATTTCTCCTGCCTGATTGGTCAAAAATCAAAAACCTCACCTGAAAATTCCGGTTGTGGTTTCCGGGAAAAATGGTATAATATTTATATAGGTCTGATACATGAATGGAGGGATGGGATGAAAGGTCGTATAAATAACAAGCTCGGTGAGATCCAGATTGGATCCGAGGTCATAGGACTCTATGCCGGAATGACGGCGGTGGAGTGCTTTGGAATCGTTGGCATGGCAGCGATCAGCATGAAGGACGGACTGGTGAAGCTTTTGAAGAGGGACAGTCTGACAAAGGGAATCCATGTAAAGATTGAAGATAACCGCATTAGTCTGGAGTTTCATGTGATTGTGGCATACGGTGTCAGCATCTGCGCGGTGGCGGACAATCTGATTGCCAATGTTAAATACAAGGTGGAAGAATTCACCGGCATGGATGTTGAGCGGATCAATATCTATGTAGAAGGTGTACGAGTGATAGATTAAGGAGGAAACCTACCGGTGAATATACGAGAAATCGATGCCTCGCTGATGAGGCAGGCGTTTTTGGCGGGCGCTCAGGGTTTGGAAGAGAAGAAGGAGTGGATCAACGAGCTGAATGTATTTCCTGTTCCGGACGGAGATACGGGGACCAATATGACCATGACCATCATGGCGGCGGCCAAGGAGGTGGCTGCCATTGAGGAACCTACAATAGAAAATCTTGCAAAGGCCATTTCCTCCGGTTCTCTGCGGGGGGCCAGAGGAAATTCCGGTGTCATACTGTCCCAGCTTTTCAGAGGCTTTACAAAGGAGATTAAGACCAGGGAGAAGATTGATGTCAGTGCCCTTTCCGCCGCTTTTGTCCGGGCCACGGAGACTGCCTACAAGGCGGTGATGAAGCCCAAGGAAGGGACGATTCTGACGGTGGCAAGAGGCATGTCCGACAAGGCGGTGGAGGTGGCCGCCCAGACGGAGGATGTGATTGAGTTTGCCAGAAAGGTGATTGAGCACGGAGACCTGGTCTTAAGCCGGACACCGGAGATGCTGCCGGTTTTAAAGCAGGCCGGTGTGGTGGATTCCGGCGGCCAGGGACTGATGCAGGTGATGAAGGGGGCCTTTGAGGGCCTTTTGGGAAAGCAGGCGGATTGGTCCTCCGCGCAAGAAGAGGAGAAAGGGAGCTTAAGCTCAGGCACGGAAAAGGAGAGGCCCCTTTCAGGCGGCGTGGACGTGTCGGAACTGGACACATCGGATATCCGGTACGGCTACTGTACCGAGTTTATCATCAATGTAGAGAAGCAATATGATGAGGAGATCGAGCGGGAATTTAAGTCCTATCTGGAATCTATCGGAGACTCCCTGGTGGTGGTGTCCGATGAGGATGTGGTAAAGGTTCATGTGCATACCAATGACCCGGGCCTGGCAATTCAGCGGGCTTTAACCTACGGCTCCCTCTCCCGGATGAAGATCGACAATATGCGGGAGGAGCATCAGGAGCGGCTGATTCAAAATTCGGAGAAGGTGGCCAGGGAGCAGAAGGAGGCGAGACTTGCGGAGGAGGCAGAGTCTGCCTATAAAAAGAATGAAAGGGCCGGGGAGCCTCCAAAGCCATACGGCTTTATTGCTGTGTCCATCGGCGAGGGTATGGGAGAGATTTTTAAGGGAATCGGCGCCGATTATCTGATCGAAGGGGGACAGACCATGAATCCCAGCACAGAGGATATGGTCAATGCCATCGAGAAGGTCAATGCAGACAGGATTTTTATTCTTCCCAACAATAAGAACATCATTCTGGCGGCGGAGCAGGCCAGATATCTGGTGGAGGACAAGGAGATTATTGTGGTGCCATCCAAGACGGTCCCCCAGGGAATCACGGCGCTGATCAATTTTATTCCGGAGATGTCGGTAGAGGAGAATTTAAAGACCATGACTGAGGAGATGGGGCGGATTAAGACCGGACAGGTTACTTACGCGGTGCGAGATACCCAGATTGACGGCATGGAGATTCACAAGGGTGATATTATGGGTATCGGCGATGGGGGGATGCTGGCTGTGGGAACCAGCATTGAGCGGACGGCCGTGGATACCTTAAAGGCCATGATAGATGAGGATGCGGAGCTAGTCAGCATTTATTACGGCGTGGATGTGAAGCCGGAGGATGCGGAGCGTGTGCTTGCCAAAGCCCAGGAGGTCTGTCCAGGCTGTGAAGTGGAGCTTCATGACGGGGGCCAGCCCATTTACTATTATCTGATGTCGGTAGAGTGACCAAAAAACGTAACAGTTCAGGCGGACAAGAAGCATCGTGCGTTCGCCGTCTGAACTGTTACAATAAAATAAAACAGAGTCCATCAGAAGTTGCACCGGCGGTCTGCGCCGGTGCAACTTCGAGTGTGAGGAGAACCATATGAATCAGGAGCCAGTGACGGATTTAAAGGGAATTGGGGAAAAGGCAGGGGCATTGTTTAAAAAGCTGGGAGTGGAGACTGTGGATGAGCTGCTGCACAATTATCCCAGGGCATACGATGCCTATGAGCCGGCCGTACCCATCAGAAAGGTGGAGGAGGGTAAGATCTGCACGGTGTGTGGGCAGCTTTTAAAGGATGCCACCGTGCGCCGGTTTGACCACATGCAGGTGGTGGTGACCGTGGTGAAGGATCTGACCGGAAGTCTTAATCTGACCTGGTTTAACATGCCCTATCTTCGGGCCACCCTTCAGATGGGAAAGGTGCTGCTTTTCAGAGGGCGTGTGGTGAAAAAGGGGAGCCGGCTGGTCATGGAGCAGCCCCAGATCTTCACCCCGGAGGCTTATGAGAAGGTGGCCTGCTCCATGCAGCCTGTCTATGGCCAGACAAAGGGTCTGGGCAATAAAGCCATTATAAAGGCCGTGGCTCAGGCCCTTGGGCGGCGCACTCTGGAACGAGAGTATTTGCCGGAAAAAATACGCAGAAAATATGAGCTGGCAGAGTACAATTATGCCATTGAGCATATCCATTTTCCCATGAGCCGGGAGGAGCTTATGGCAGCCAGGAAAAGGCTGGTGTTTGACGAATTTCTGTTTTTCCTTCTGGCTGTGCGCAGGCTGAAGGAAAGGCGGCAGGACGTGAAAAGCTTATATCCCATGGAGCCGGCAAGGGAGGTGGAAGAGCTCTGCAAAAGGCTTCCCTACCAGCTGACGGCCGCCCAGAAAAAGGTGCTAAAAGAGGTGGAGAAGGATCTGGGAAGCGGCTTGGTGATGAACCGGCTGATTCAGGGAGACGTAGGGTCCGGAAAGACCATCGTTGCCCTGCTGGCTCTTTTGCAGGCAGCATGTCACGGATACCAGGGAGCATTAATGGCGCCAACGGAGGTTCTGGCAAGACAGCACTTTGAGTCGGTTCAGGAGCTTTTTTTGACCTACGGCATCAATAAGCAGGTGGTGCTGGTTACCGGCTCTATGACGGCTAAGGAGAAGCGTCTGGCCTACGAAAAGATTGCCGGCCACCAGGCGGACATTATTGTGGGAACCCATGCGCTGATTCAGGAGAAGGTGGTCTATGACAAGCTTGCCCTGGTGATAACCGATGAGCAGCACCGGTTCGGAGTGGGCCAGAGGGAGGCTTTGGGAAGAAAGGGAGCAGAGGAGGAGGCCTGCTGCCGGCAGCAGGGAGAAAGTCCGGGGGCAGGGCGTCAGCCACATGTTCTTGTGATGAGCGCAACCCCCATTCCCCGGACGCTGGCCATCATCCTTTACGGGGATCTGGATATCTCCATTATTGATGAGATGCCGGCCAACCGTCTGCCTGTAAAAAACTGTGTGGTGGATACCGGATACCGGGACCGGGCTTACCGATTTATTGAGAAGGAGGTGGCCGCGGGACGACAGGCCTATGTGATCTGTCCCATGGTGGAGGAAAGCGAGCAGATTGAGGCGGAGAACGTGCTGGATTACACAAAGCTGCTGCGAAAAAGGCTGCCCTCAGAGATTGTGGTGGAGTATCTTCACGGCAAGCTGAAGGGAAAGGAAAAAAATAAGATCATGGAGCGCTTTGCCGCTGGAGAAATCCAGGTGTTAGTGTCCACAACTGTGGTGGAGGTGGGGGTCAATGTGCCCAATGCAACGGTTATGATGATCGAGAATGCGGAGCGGTTCGGTCTGGCCCAGCTTCATCAGCTTCGGGGCCGGGTGGGACGGGGAAAGCATCAGTCCTACTGTATTATGGTAGACGCCTCCGGGGAGGAGGATACGCGAAAACGGCTGGATATCTTAAACCGCTCCAATGACGGCTTTTACATAGCCTCCGAGGATTTAAAACTGCGGGGACCGGGAGATATTTTCGGCCTCAGACAAAGCGGGGAGATGGAATTTAAGCTGGCGGATATTTTTACGGACGCCAATCTTTTAAAGACGGTTTCCGGGGAGGTTGAAGAATTGCTTCGGGAGGATCCGGAACTTTTAAAGGAGGAGAATGGGGAGCTTAAAAAGCGTCTGGAAGCATATCTGGGAAAAAGCTACGAAAGGCTGAATCTGTAAATGTGCATATGCATATAAGTAAAACACGGAAAAAATTCAAAGATTGTGGATAAATGACATGAAAAAACGGGAAAAAATTTATTGAAATTGTCCATTAATTTTAAAATGTGGACATATGTCATTGAAGAACCGATGTAAAATTATGTATGATTTAGACAGCTTCACGAATCAGAGCGGAAGGGATGGGAGAGAGGGATGAGGAAGCGGACCGATGAAGTACTGAATCTGATTGCATCTTTGGACCCAGAGGCTCAATCCTATCTGAATGCGTATCTGGAAAATGCACCAATCAGTATTTTGGAACAGTTTGACATTGTGGCTATGGAGGGAGGAACAACATTTATCTACGAAGGAGAAAACATCCAGAAGATTTTTATGCTGGTGGAAGGAAGAGTGAAGGCTACGGATCAGTACCTGGACGGAGTCAGCTATGAGTACATGTGGTTCAAGCCGGTGAAGGTGTTCGGAGTCATGGAGCTTTTGCTGGAGATTGAGCATTTTAAATCCACTCTCACCACAGCGGTGGACAGCCGTTTTCTGGTAATATCCAGGGATGCCTTTGAAAAATGGCTCAGCCATGATGAGAAGATGCTGCGCTTAGAGGTGCGGATCATGGGCAATTATCTGCTTACCCAGGCAAAGATGGCGCGGGCTTTTCTTTTCCTGGAGGGAAAGCAGCGGGTGATGGTGTTTATTGTGTCAGCCCTGGAGTTGAGCGGCCAGTCCGGTATCATACGCTTAAGCCGCCAGAGCATTGCAGACAACACGGGACTTTCTATCCGGACCGTAAACCGTGCCATCAAGGATATGATGCAGGAAGGCTATATCAGCTGTCAGGGCATGCGCATCCTGGCAGACGAGAAGCAGCGGCAGAGGATGAAGAAGGAGGCCATGGAGTGCTGGGGCGAGCTGGGCTTATGGAACCGGTTGGTGTAGCACCTGATTTTCCCAAAGGATTTTAGGAGCCGCGGTATCACAGGGGGTCAAAAGCCCTTTTGACCCGAATATCATTTTACGAAATAAGGAGGTTTCAAATGAAAAGGATTTTGGCATTAGGCATGGCAATGGCATTGACAGTATCATCTCTGGCAGGCTGCGGAGGCAGCAAGCCTGCGGAGGCCACCAAGGCCGCAGAGACAAAGGCCGCCGGGGAAGAAAAGACGGGGGAGACAAAGGCAGAGACCACAGAGTCAGCCGGGGCGGAGGAAGCCGAAAGCGCCGGTGAGGGCGGCAAGATTGTATTTATAGCAACACAGCTGGGGGATATGTCCTTTAATGACAACGGCTGGGCAGGCGTCCAGGAAATCGGCAATAAATACGGCTATGAGGTCAGTGTCATCGAGACAGGCATGGATTCCTCCAAATATGAGAACATGTTTTTGGATATCTGCGACAGCGATGCGGACTATGTGATTGCCCAGTCCGGCAACGGCTGGGGCGATATTGTGTTTAAATATGCATCGGATTATCCGGAGAAAAAGTTTGTGGTCTTTGACGCCAGCACCACGGCTGAGGTCACCTCAGACAATGTCGTGTGTGTGGCATACCGGGCCAACGAGGGCTCCTATCTGGTGGGCTATGTGTGCGCGGCCATGTCCGAGAGCGGCATGATTGCGGCAGGGGCCAACCGGGACAACCCGGCAATCAATGATTTCTTTACAGGATTTATCAACGGAGCCCTGGCCTGCAAGCCGGATATCAAGGTGTCTCTGGCATACAACTCCACCCCCGGCGATGCAGCCGCCATGGGAGAGATCGCCACGGCCCTCTATAACTCCGGCGTGGATGTGATGTTCAGCGTGGCAGGGGCTGCAGGCCTTGGTATTTTCCAGGCAGCCATTGAGGGAGACAAGCTGGCGGTGGGCGTGGATTCCGACCAGTATCTGACCTACTCCAATTCCGAGTATCCGGAGCTGGCTCAGGTCATCATGACCTCTATGATGAAGAACATCGGCGATTCCCTGATCGTGATCTTTGATGAGATTGATGCAGGAACGATTGAGTGGGGAACTCTTCAGATTCTTGGCATTGCCGAGGGCGGCGTAGGTCTGGCAGACAATGAGAACTATCAGAAGCTGGTTCCTGAGGATGTGCGCAAGCAGGTCGGAGAATACGAAGACAAGGTAAAGCAGGGGGAGATTTCGGTGCCTTCCTACTATGATTTCGGAGATGACTCTGAGTTCCGTGAGCTGGTAAACAGTGTGGAGCCATAATATCTCCTAGTACATCATTGCATTAATTCCTAAGCAACAGCACTTGCTCTCTACGCCAGGAGCGCGTCTGCAAAGCTAGACGTAGGATCCACTACGCCGTCACTTTGCAGACGCACACCTGACGCAGATATCAAGCACTGTTACTCAGTTATTAACGCAACGATGTACTAGGCTGGTGCAGTCTTATACACAGGTTAGAGGAAGCTTAGCATCGGAGCAAAAAGCGATGCTCTGATGAAATCCGATACCGTCCGGGCTCCGGTGCACTCTCTGTTTGAGAATGAGCATGTCTGCACACGGGATTCGGGCGGTATTGTGGCTAATGAGAAAAAACGGCAGGGATAAATTATGGCAATGGCCCTGCCGGCCGGGAAGGGCGGTGGAAGATATGGGCGAGATATTGCGCATGGAGAATATCAGCAAAATATATGGAAACGGATTTGTTGCCAACAAGGATATTACCTTTTCGGTTAATGAGAAGGAGATTCTTGCCCTGGTGGGGGAGAACGGTGCAGGAAAGACCACCCTGATGAAGATTCTCTTTGGCATGGAGCAGCCTCAGAGCGGAAGAATCCTTCTTGACGGGAAGGAGGTAAAATTCCAGAATCCTATTGAGGCGATTGCCTCCGGAATCGGGATGGTGCATCAGCATTTTATGCAGGCCCTTTCCCTTACGGTGGCAGAGAATGTGGTCTTGGGCATTGAGCCTACAAAGGGCCTGTGCTTTGATATGGAAAAGGCGGTCCGCATGACTCAGGAGGTATCTGACCGGTATGATTTGCGGGTGGATGCCCGGGCAAGAATCTGCGATTTGAGTATCGGGCAGAGACAGAAGGTGGAGATCATCAAGGCTCTGGTCCGTGAGGCAAAGATCCTGGTTCTGGACGAGCCTACGGCGGTGCTGACTCCTCAGGAGACAGAGGAATTATTTGAGCAGATTAAGATTTTAAGGGAAAACGGCCACTCAATTATTTTCATTTCTCACAAGCTGGACGAGGTTATGCGCCTTTGCGACAGGGTGACGGTTCTGCGCCGGGGACGTATCATCGGTTCGGAGAGCACAAAGAATCTTAATGAGCGGAAGATTTCCCGGATGATGGTGGGCCGGGACGTGGTCACTGCCATAGACAAGGAGCCGGCCAAGGCCCGGGAGACGATCTTGGAATGTCGGGATGTGGTGTGTCTCAATGAAAACGGAAAAAAGGTGGTAAACGGAATTTCCTTTGACATCCACGGTGGTGAGATTCTTGGGATTGCCGGGGTGGAGGGAAACGGGCAGAATGAACTGGCATTGGCCATCACCGGCATGGGCAATTATGAGCGGGGCAGCATCCGCGTCAATGGCCAGGAGGTGAGAGGACGTGACGTGGGACAGATCAGGGCTTTGGGAGTGGCTCACATATCCGAGGACCGGATGCGTATGGGAAGCGCGGGAGATCTGTCTGTGAAGGAGAACTTAATCAGCGACCGGATGTTTAAAAAAGAATTTCGCCGTGGCCCCTTTGTTGACCGGAAAAAGGTCAATGATTTTGCCGATGAATGTATCCGGGAATATGAGATTGCCTGTGACCACCGGGACGAGCCTATCCGTATGCTGTCCGGGGGAAATATGCAGAAGGTGATCGTGGCCAGGGAATTTACGTCAGGAGCCAATCTGATTGTGGCAAATCAGCCTACCAGAGGAGTGGATATCGGCACCTGCGATATGATCCGCAGAAAACTCATCGACAAGACCCGGACAGACGGTATCGGCGCCCTTTTGATCAGCGCGGATTTGAATGAGGTGTTGGAGGTGTCAGACCGGCTTTTAGTATTTTACAAGGGAAAGATCGCCGCGTATTTTGAGAACGTAAAGACAGTTACCGAGGAGGAGCTGGGAGAATATATGCTGGGGCTCAAAACCATGAGTAAAGAGCAGATCGGGGAGGCGGCAGGATGAAAAAGACGAGAAGAATTGAGACCATGTTTGAGATACTGCGCATTGTGGTGGCTATGGGGATCGCTTATATTCTGGCCATGCTTGTCCTGTTTCTGATTTCGGAGGAGCCTTTGGAAGCGATCCGCAACTTTGCCATGGGACCCTTATCCACCAAGCGGAGATTTTCCAGTATGCTGGAGCTGATGATTCCTTTTATGTTTACAGGCACCTGCATGTGCATGATGTATTCGGCCAACCGGTTTAATCTGGTGGGGGAGGGGGTATTTCTCTTTTCCGGATGTATCATAACCTTTATGTCATTTGTTCTGGAGCCTCTGGGGCTTTCGGCCATAATGTTTCCCCTGGTGCTGATTGCCATTGGCGCTCTGACAGGAGGGGTCATTGCCGCTGTGCCGGCTGTGGCCAGGGAAAAGCTGGAGGTCAATGAGGTGGTGGTCTCCATTATGATGAACTATGCTCTTTTGTATTTGAGCAATTATGTCCTGCGGAATTTTAT
>CAJUHR010000035.1 GCA_910586255.1 uncultured Lachnospiraceae bacterium
AATATCATTTTAGAGCATTTAAAGGATTATTCCTTACTGTCCGGTACAATATTCTAAGCATAAGCAATAACCGTTACATAAAACCGTATTAGAGGGTGTCTGTAAAATGCAGATGCCCTCTGTTCGAGAAAAAGGGAGACAAACAATGAAAATAAAAGAAAACATAATATCTGCAATCAATAATTGCTCTGATACGTCAATTCTAAATCAGATTTATAATGATACGCTTAAACGTAATGACAATTTACAGAAATCTTACAACGACTGGATTAACCAACAAACTGATGAAATTTTTGATTTACATATACGCTCATTGATGTATGAGAATTTATTTAATGATATGTGCATAGCAAAATCTTCCATAATGGGAAAATATTTAGATACCCCACAGGGCAGCCTTAAAGAAGATACCTATCATTTTGGCATTGATGCACACTATTATAAATTTATAGTCACAGAAACAACCGAAAATGGAGAAACGGATATTTTTGAACGAACAATAAAAATCAATCCCCAGTTTGTGGATGATAAGAACATAATATTACATGAAATGATACACGCACATGAACATATCTTATCGTTAGTAAATCCATTACTAAAAGAAACTCTAATAGTCGAACTCTACAAACATCTTTTTCCAAAATTCAAAGATCTTGACTGCATTATTTATAATCATGCCAATATTTCACACAATTCTGACTTGGCAGAATTAGGCGGCTATCATGGGTTGCTGTTTATGCTCAAAAGCCTTGACTTAGATTTTAGATGCGGAAATGAGCCATTTACTATATTTGGATATGACTACAATCGCACTTTTGCAGAATTGAATTTGATATAGTGTCAAGACCGCTATCCTTCTACTTTGGGTAATGGTCTTTCTTATGCGTTTTCCCGATAATCCGCCGTACTTCTGATGTTTTCATGCAATGTATATTCCTGCTGCCTGTCACGTCATTTATATAGCCCTTTTTCAGATAGATAAAATATCCCTCGTCTTTGGTATAGGATAAATCTTCTATCATTTCATAATATTTTCTTGGCACTTGCCACTTTTCAAGCATCCGCTCCTGTTCCGCATTAAACCCCTGCTTTTTCTCTGCCATCCTGCTTGTACCGTCCGCAAGGTCATTACACACAAGCATATAAAGGTATTCATTCACGCTTGCCCCCATTTCAGAGCATACGCCCTTTATCCTGTCCTTTTCGCCTTTGGGAATAACAAGGTTTATCCTGTCGTAATGCTCTTTGATATGCTGGTTCTTATACGCTGTTCTATCCATGAAAACACCGCCCTTTTCTTAATAACCGCATTATACAAAAGTCTTACGCAAGACACAAGGTTTTTATGCTCTCGTTTGTGTGCTACTTGTGTGCTATGTGTGTGCTACGCTTCAAAATTCAGCACTTTTTACCACAATTTTAGAAAACTTTAGATTAAAGAAAACCCTTGAAAATACTGGACTTTCAAGGGTTTCACTAAATCTCTTATTCTGCTTGTAATTATCTCTTGGAGAACTGCGGCGCCCTACGTGCAGCCTTCAGACCGTACTTCTTTCTCTCCTTCATACGCGGATCTCTGGTCAAAAAGCCGGCCTTCTTCAAAATGGGACGATAGTCCGCATCCACCTGAAGCAGCGCTCTGGAAATGCCGTGACGGATGGCGCCTGCCTGTCCGCTAAAGCCGCCGCCCCGCACATTTACCTGAACATCGTACTTGTCAGTGGTCTCCGTAGCAACCAGCGGCTGACGGACAATCACCTTCAAGGTCTCCAGTCCCAGATACTCATCGATGTCTCTCTTATTGATCGTAATCTTGCCTGTTCCCGGCAACAGATATACTCTTGCAATGGATTTTTTTCTTCTGCCTGTTCCATAATATTTGTCTGCCATGATAACTTCCTCCTTTCAGTACCTTCGATTAAAATTTGATTTCCAGGGCTTCCGGCTTCTGCGCGGCCTGCTGATGCTCCGGGCCTGCATACACATGAAGCTTGGTTATCATGCTCCTACCCAAAGGTCCCTTGGGAAGCATACCCTTGACTGCCAGCTCCACCACCTTCTCCGGCTTCTTTGCCATCATCTCTTTTAAGGTGGTCTCTCTCATCCCGCCCACATAATCGGAATGATTATAATAAATCTTCTGTTCCAGCTTCTTGCCTGTCACCTTCACCTTGTCTGCATTTACCACGATCACATAGTCGCCGCAGTCCATATGGGGAGTGAAGATCGGTTTATTCTTTCCTCTCAATACCTTTGCCACTTCTGAAGCCAAACGTCCTAAAGTACAGCCGGCGGCATCTACCACATACCACTTTCTCTCAATCGTTGCCGGACTAGCCATAAAACTCTTCATTGGTCAACCTCCTGTTACCTTTACCGGTTTCATTCTGCAGCCTGCTGCCGCAGTCAAATATTCTGCTATAACAATATTCTCACTCGTTCTGGAAGTCTACTGTAAAATGCTTATTCCGGGGCTATGGCTTCAGCATTTTCTTCAACATCGCAATTATAAATTATATTATATGCCATTCCGGGTGTCAACCACTTTTTTCCGTTTATTTCTCGTTTATTTTTCCTGCTAAAGTGAAAAGTTCATTTTTCCTTTGTCTCTTCCCCCATCCACCGCGCAATACCATTCCGGCTCTGCAGCCCCCGGCTCCTTTGCCCCGGTGCAAATCTGCTGAATCTGTTTCCGCTCCTCGTCACCAAGAAGCGGCAGCCCGCCGCCTGGCTCCTGCCAGTTTGCCCGGTCAATTCTGTAATACCCGTACTGCATTCCCTCCTGCAGCCGTTCCTTCTCCAGATCGACCAAAAACACCCTTTTGGCTCCGTTTTGAAATGCGTGATGGATATTGCGGCAAATCAGTCTCTCCCAGTCCTCCTTACAGCAGCGCCGAATCAGGAAATAAGCCGTTTCATCGGTTTTGATGTGCGATTGGAGAATATGGTATTCCCAGTCTGCATTCTGGCTGTGCTGCCACTGAGAAAGCTCTGTCTCGTATTCCATCCCCACCAGGGTAAGGCCAACGGCCGGCGCTGTCTGCCCCGCCCTGCGCCGGTCTTTGGCCGCCAGGATCTCCTCCACCTCCTCCGGCGGCCACACGCCTCTTCCCACCTGTATCAGCGTCCCTGCAATAATCCTTACCATATTGTAGAGAAAACCGCTTCCGCTGATGCGAATCACAATACATTCCCCGTCCCGCTCTATATTCAGGCGGTAAATGGTCCGCACTGTGTCCTCCTTATGACTTTTGGCTGTGCAAAAGCTTTTAAAATCATGTTCTCCTACAAGGAAGGCCGCGCCCTGGCGCATCCTCTCCACATCCAGGGGATAATAACAGAAATAAGCATACAGCCGCTGAGTGGGAAGGGCGATTCTTCTATTTAAAATACGATACTCATAGGTTTTCGTGCAGTTGGCCTTTCTGGGATGCCAGCCAATGGGTACCTCCTCAGAGCTCTGCACGCGGATGTCTTCTGGCAGACTTTGATTTACAGCCAGACAGATTTTGTCTGCCGCCATCCTGTTTTCCGTGTCAAATATCGCCACGTTTCCCAGGGCATGTACTCCTGCATCTGTCCGGCTGGCCCCGATGACTGCAACTGGCTCCTTTAAAAGGGCAGTCAGTTCCCGGTTCAGGACCCCTTCTATGGTCTCTCCGTTTTTCTGGAGCTGCCAGCCACAGTAATTGGTGCCGTCATAAGCCACCACCAATCTGACTCTCTTCATGCTTGCCGTCCTTTTCCTTCTACTCCTGCTCCCCAATGGCTGCCCGCAGACGGGCAATCTCTCTGGGATAGTAATCTGTCACAGAATGCTCTCCTGCCTTCTCCATCCACTCTAAGGCCTTTTGCAGATTTCCTCTCTTTTCTTCCAGTTTGGCCATATCCTCCATTGCCTCATAGCAGGCAGGCCCATTACAGGTAAATACAGGATATTGGAGAGACATGGCCTTTTTGGCCATATCCTCCGCCTCCTCAAGGCGGCCCAGATGAATCAGCACATCGGCCATTCCCTCATAATTGCAGCAATCTCCGGGATCCTTTTGGGCTTCCTTTTGATAATTTTCCAGAGACCTCTCATAACATTTCTCTGCCTCCTCTAAGCGCCCCAGCGCCTCGTACACCTCTCCCAGCTTCATCCAGCCGTAGGTACTGTCCGGGTCCAGCTGGACTGCCTTTTCCAGATAGGGCAGCGCTTTCTTTTGCTGTTTTTTTACATTGGCCCAGTATTTGCCAAACATTCGCTGATTTTTGGCATTTTCCGGCTCATGGCTAATGGCCCTCTCATAGTATTCCTCTGCCTTTTCATAATCCTTGGCGTTCTCCCAGCACAGGGCAATCTCCCGATATGCGGAGGAAACTTGAGATGGCTTCACCTCCATATAACGTCCAAGGCATCGGGCTGCCTCCTCATATTTCTTCTGTCTCCGCAAAATACATGCATGGATCCACAGGAGGCTTCCGTCATCCGGCATCTTTTCAAAGCCCTCCTTCAAATACTCCAAAGCCCGCTCATTCTGGTGAGTTCGTTTCATCAGACGGCACAGATCCCGAATTGCCTGAAAATTCCCCCGCTTCCAGCCCTCCTCATAGGCCCTGGCCGCTTCTTCCCATTTTCCCTGATCCTGCAGCACATCTCCCAGACCGTCCCAGGCCACTCCGTTGGTGGAATCCCGCTCTAAGGACGCTTCAAATTCCTTCTGGGCCTCTTCATATTTCGCTGCTGCCTCAAAGGCTTTTGCCAGACGATAGTGGATATAATAGCTGTCCAGCCCTGACTCCATCATAAGTCGGTACAGCTCTGCCTCCTCCTCATACCGATCCAGATCATGAAGATACTGGCCCTTCATATAACGCCGTGTGGGCGTCACCTGATCCTTTAAAGCTTTCTCAATCCACTCCAGCGCTTCCTCTGAACGGTTAAGCTCTGAGCAGAGCCCTGCATATTCCTGACAGACCACGCCGACCTCACCAGTCTGCTCCACCAGCTCCTTGAGGGCCTTTTCCGCCTCTTCCTTTTTGTCCAGTCTGCGCAGCGCCTGGACATAATAATAGCGAACCTGAGCGCTGTAATATCCCTGCTCAAAAATATTCTCTGCCAACTCCTGAACCTGCTGGTAATTTTCCTGCTCCAGTAGAATTTCCATACGCAGATTAAAGGCATCCCGGTGAAAGCCTGACTCCAGTGCCTGATCGCACAACCTTTTAGCCTCATCCAAAAATCCGTCATTTGACAGAATCTCCGCGCGCCGGTAGGAGACCTCTGGCTCTCCTGGAAATCTTTCTTCTGCCTGCTCATAGATTTCCATTGCCCTCTGGGTATCATCCGCCAGTTTATATTCATTGGCCAGATCCACGTAAAGCCGCAGCGGACGTTTTTCCTCGTCCATGGCATCCCAAAGCCTTTGGCGAAGCTCTGCCGCCAGTTCATAATCCTCCTGCTCATGACAGCTTTCTGCCATCATAAACAGCCAGGTCATTCTCTGTTCTTCATCCGGCTCCCGATTTTCCAAAAGCTCCCGAACCTGATCATATCGTTTTCCCATCCAGCAGATATTGGCAAGCTGCCACCAATCGTCAAACTCCGGATCTTCCTCCATCTGAAAGGACAGTTCTCTGGCCGTGTCTGCAATCTGCTGTTCAATATATTCCCAATGGTCCTCCGAGCAGTCCCCGGCCCTCTGATAGCAGGCCAGGGCAGACGACAACTGTTTCGACCGATACAGACAGTCTCCCATCAGCTGCCAGTAGCCGGGAAACTTTGGCTCCTCTTCCAGCAAAGGTTTTACATCCTCAGATAATTCCTCCGGGCTTTTCCCGGATTCCTCATAGTCCAGGGCGCTTCGCACATACCAGTAACGGGTTGCCATATTGTCCGCGTCTGTTTCAAACAGCTTTTTTGCCAGAGCCCATGCCTGCTCTTCATGTCCTCTCTGCAGCGCTTCATGGCGGATTCTCAGCAGGGTGAGATCTGGATGCTCCATGTCCATTTCATTCAAAGCCTTCAGCGAAGCCTCTGCCTTTTCCCGATCCTTTTCCCCCAGAGCCTTTCGCAGGGTGAAAAACTCCTCGCAAAACTGATCATAGTCAAAACCCTCCCGAAGCTCAAAAAGCTCATACCGGAAGTTGTCCTCCTCCCGGATCCGGTCAAAAAGATAGGCCACAAAGCCCTCCGGATAATGGTCGTACAGCTCGCTCTCATCCTCCTGCCAGCCGAAAATCCTGTCAAAAACCTGAAAGCATGAATGGGGCAGATGAAAATGATCCATCAGAAAGCTTAAGAGCGCCCATCCCGCCTCTCTCTGGCTTTCCAAATCCTTACACACAGGCATGGAAAGAAGCTCCTCCCAGGCATTGCCGTCTATGCGGCGGCCGTAATCCTGATACAGCTCTTCCGCCTTCCTGACAAACTCCCGGATCTCTCCCTTCCCCATCATCTCACTCTCGCAAAATCCAGGATTCTCCCTTTCCCGTCTCTCTTCCTTTAAGCGTTCTGCCTCCTTTAGGGCATCCTCCAGAGCCTGTCTCAACTGCCTGAAACCATCCGCATCCTCTTCCGGATGATAGCCGGGCAGCTTTTCCAGATAGGCATGCCGGATCCTCCCTTCATCCTCTGTAGGTCTGATTCCCAAAAAGCCCCAGCAATCCATCCCATTTGCCTCCTTTTTTAGAAATGTGCTCTCAGCATCTGTAACTGTTCAGATAACCCTTGAACTGTCACGAAAATCTCACCAAAACAATCATCACTAAGTAAATCAGATAGACCAGGTAGGTTATGCGGTCCCGGCGGGCATAGCAAAGGGGCTTCATCTTGGTTCTCCCGTCTCCCCCGTGATAGCACCGGGCCTCCATAGCCATGGCCAGATCCGTGGCCCGGCGGAAGGCGGAGATAAAAAGCGGCACCAGAAGCGGCACCATATTCCTGGCTTTCTGAATCAGATTTCCGCTCTCAAAATCCGCTCCCCGCGCCATCTGGGCCTTCATAATCTTGTCCGTCTCCTCCACCAATATAGGAATAAAACGCAGGGCAATGGACATCATCATGGATATCTCATGAACAGGAACCTTTACCCGCTTTAAAAATCCCAGGCTTTTCTCCAGACCATCCGTCAGCTGGTTGGGTGTGGTGGTCAATGTCATAATAGAGGAACCGATCACCAGATAAATAAGACGAAGCGCCATAAATCCGGCCAGCCGAACTCCCTCCCACGTAATCTTTAAAAAACCGATCCGGAAAATTTCTATGCCCGGCGTCAAAAACAGATTGAAGCTGACACTGATCAACAGGAGAAAGAGAATTGCCCTAAGCCCCCTGACCATGAAGGAAAAGGGAACCTTAGACAGCCGGATAGAAAGCACCAGAAATAAGGTGGCAATCCCGTAGGACGCCAGACTATTGGCCAGAAACAATGACACAATAAACACCATAGTGCCAAACAGCTTTGTCCGCGGATCCAGTCTGTGAAGAACTGAATCCACCGGATAATATTGTCCTAATGTAATCTCCCGAATCATTCCTTGCTGCCTGCCTTTCCCGTCTTTTTAAGCAATCCGAGAATCGCTTTTTTAGCTTCCTCCACAGTGGTAATATCTTCCTCCAAAGGAACTCCCTTTTCTCTAAGCTGCCGCGCCACGTAAGTAATCTGGGGCGCTGCCAGGCCGATCTCCTCCAGCTCCTTATAATGGCCAAATACCTCCTTTGGCGGTGCATCAAACAGCTTTTCCCCGTGGCTCATCACCATGATCCGGTCCGCATACCGGGCAATGTCCTCCATGCTGTGAGACACAAGAATTATCGTCATTCTTTTTTCATTGTGAAGGGCTGATATCTGATCCAGTATCTCATCCCGCCCTCTGGGATCCAGCCCGGCCGTAGGCTCGTCCAGAATCAGCACCTCCGGCTGCATGGCCAGCACCCCTGCAATAGCTACCCGTCTCTTCTGACCGCCTGAAAGCTCAAAGGGAGACTGATCCCAATAGCGTTCTGAAAGCCCCACCTGCGTCAGTGCTTCTCTGGCCCGCGCCTCCATCTCCTCCTTGGAAAGTCCCTGGTTCTTTGGTCCGAAACAGACATCGGAAAATACATCCACCTCAAAAAGCTGATGCTCCGGATACTGAAACACCAGTCCCACCTGGTTGCGCAGAGCCCTCATATCATATCCATCCTGATAAATATCCTCTCCGTTATAATAGATCTTTCCGCTGCTGGCCCGAAGCAGGCCGTTTAAATGCTGAATCAGCGTAGATTTTCCCGAACCAGTGTGTCCGATCAGACCGATAAACTGCCCGTCCCCAATCTCAAAGCTGACATCCCTTAAGGCATACTGTTCAAAAGCCGTCCCTTCCCCGTATAAATAATTGATGTGCTCCGCCTTAATTGACATAATTTCCTCCATTAATTTCCGTCTGCTGTATTGGCTTCATTCAACAATGCTGTCCGCAGAGTCCGCCTCATTTATCTGAATATGAATGTGTCACAAGGCTCCGTCCTTCTCCATCTCAAAAATCGGAAGCAGATGGTCAATCAGCTCCTCAATGGTCAGTATCCCGTCCGGAAGCATTACCCCCTCCTGCCTCAGTTCATAGGCCAGCTCTGTAACCTGAGGCACATCCAGCCGATATCCCTTAAGCTCCTTCACATGGGAAAATACCTCTCTGGGCGTTCCGTCCATCACCAGATGCCCGTCATCCATCACAATCACCCGATCTGCTTCAATCACCTCTTCCATATAATGAGTGATAAGAAGCACAGTGATTCCTTCCTTTTTGTTCAGTTCATGGACCGTGCGGATAACCTCCTTCCGCCCGTTAGGGTCCAGCATTGCCGTGGGCTCATCCAAAATAATACACTGAGGCTTCATGGCCATGACACCGGCAATCGCCACTCTCTGCTTCTGGCCTCCGGACAATTTGTTGGGAGATTTCAAGCGGTATGCCGTCATCCCCACAGCGGCCAGACTCTCATCTACCCGTCTCCAGATTTCATCCGTGGGCACGCCTAAATTCTCCGGGCCAAAACCCACATCCTCCTCCACAATATTTCCGATAATCTGATTGTCCGGATTCTGGAATACCATCCCCGCCGTCTTGCGGATATCCCAGATATGATCATCGTCCGCGGTATTCATTCCGGATATCCACACGATTCCTTCGGTTGGCAGCAAAATACCATTGACCTGCTTGGCAAATGTGGATTTTCCGGATCCGTTATGTCCCAAAATCGCAACAAAATCGCCTGCCTGAATATCCAGATCCAAACCGTCAATGGCCCGATTCACTTCCTCCACATGGTCATCCTCATCTCTTCGGATATAGTCATAAATCAGCCTGGATGCCCTAATAATTCCCATTGCCCCATCTGCTCCTTTCCCGTGTGGCAGTTTCTGCCGCCTGCTTCTTTTCTGCAGTTTCTGTTCCATTATCTGTTTCCAGTATATTTTGTTTCTCAATTTTACGCGATATCTTTGGCAGCGTCAAGTATTTCCCAAAAAAAGAACAGCTGCCCGGAAGAAATCGTTACTGTTCATAGGGTGCATCTTCTTGTCCGGCTTTGCCGAACAAGAAGCATCGTGCGTTTTCCCCGCCCCGTAAACTGTAACAAAAAATCCAGGCAGCTGCCTCTGTCACCGTCTCCAAATCCCATCCTGATCTACATAAAAGTTGTCTATCCAGGTATTTGTGGCCCGGCTTCCCTCTCCGGGATAGAAGTAGTACCAGTTACCGTCAATCTGGTTCCATCCCTCCATCATAATGCCCTCGCCGTTAAAATAATAAAGCTTCCCGTTTACATTGGCCCAATTGTTGCGGAACATGGATCCCTCAAAGGAATCCGGTGTGGGATTCATATAATACCAATGGCCCCCCGACTGGATCCATCCTACCTGCATGCCCCCGTCTTCTGCCAAAAAGTAAGTTTGATTTCCCTTCTTCTGCCATCCCTTAAGCATCTTCCCGTCATTCTGGAACAGATACCACTTATTATCCACCTTCAGCCAGGAATCCTTCTGATAAGATCCGTCCGGATAGTAATAATACCAGTAATTGTCCTGCTGCTGCCACCCGGTACGGGTATTGCCTGTGGGGGAGCTGCTGACCCGGTCTGTTCTGCCGGAGCCGTCTGATACATCCTCCTTGGCAATATAGAGCTCATCTGACTCCACCCAATCGCTGTTTTTCCCGTAATTCTCGTCTTTGTTGGTCTTGGCTATGGTCCGCACCCTAAAGGAGTAGGTTCCTGCACTTGTCATATAGGGGTAAAAATCGTAGCTTGTGGCGGTGGTCTCAACAGCGTGGATTCTGGAAGTCCCTTTTCGCAGCACCACCTCGTATTTGCCGGTGTCTCCATCGTCCGGCCGTTCCCATTTGGCAGTTCCTTTGGTGTTGTCCTTCCAGTAAGCATCCTCCGGCGCGGGGAAATCTCCCTTGATGGCATTCACCCGCAGCCGCACCACCAGTGTATCCGAATCCTCTCTCTTGGCGCTGACAAGGCTTCCTGACTTGATCGTCACATTGCTGGATCGATAGGTTCCTTTAAAGTAATAGTCCGCCCCCGCATTCAGCCACACCTTCATCTCCGGCTGGTCGCCCACCTTCATGTCCCGTGTGGTGGATGTCACCCACTCCACCCGGTCAATGGTATACTTATCACCGGAGGTGGAAATGGAGACGCCTCCGCTCTCGGCAGAGCTTGTATCCACCCCAATATCCGGCAGAGTGCCGCCGGGCTCCAATTTGGAACTGACGCGAATCGTAACACTGGATATCACATGGTCCGCCGCTGCCACAGTCATAAGCCCGGCCGCCGCCAACACGATACTCAGAACCCCTGTCCACAGCCATTTTCTGCTTTTCATAGTCATCCCTCTTTCTATCATCTGCTTGATCGATTGCATCTTTATCTATATTTTATTATAAGTGAAGGAAATCCTATGGTCAACTTACGATATTCTTACCGAAAAATCAGAAAAGTGACAGAACTTCTCTTGAATCCTATATCAGCATATAAGCGGGGAGAAAAACAGCTTTCGGCTTATTTCGATTATTTTCATCTGAAAAAGGGATATATGCTTAGCTTTAATTTTAACAAGAAAAAGAAGATCGGGGTAAAGGAAATTATTTGGGGAGACAAGGTTTTGATTGAGGAGGTTGTGTGATCTGTGATGAGAATGCTGTGAGGCAAGGCTGTCCGGGGATTTGATTCGGACAGCCTTGTTGATATTCCTCACGCAAACCACTCCCGCATACACCCAAGCACCTGCACCAGCTCCTCCTCTCCGATCACATAGGGAACCATGGCATACAGATATTTGAGGAACGGCCGGGAAAATACTCCCCGCTCATAGGCAAACTGCTGGTATCCCTTAAGCACCACGGCATCCTTCACCTCCACACAGACACAGCCTCCCATGATCCGCACCTCCTTTACCCGGGGATCACAAAAGCCCTCCATCTCCCGGCGGGTAATCTCCTCAATTCTGCGGATCTTAGACATGTAATCCTGCCTCTCAAAAATCTCAATGGATTTGAGCGCCACAGCGCAGGCCAGGGCATTTCCCATGAATGTAGGCCCATGCATCAGGGCGTGATCCGAATTGTCGTCATAAAATCCCTCGAAAACCTTCCGGTTGGCCACCGTGACCGCGTGTCCCATGTACCCGCCGGTCAGCGCCTTCCCCAGAACCAGGATATCCGGCAGCACCAGATCCGCCACAAACCGGTTGCCGGTACGGCCAAAACCTGTGGCCACCTCGTCAAAAATCAGCAACACTCCATACTCATCACATAACTGCCGGGCCCTTTGCAAAAAGGACACATCATACATCCGCATCCCTCCGGCTCCCTGTAAGAGAGGCTCTACCAGCACACAGTTCAGCCGGTCATGGTACTGCAAAAACGCTTCCTCCAGGGCTTTTATCCTGGTGGGAATATGCTTCACATAGGGACTGGCGCCGTAAGCCTTGAGGACAAAATGGTAGTCCTCGTCATCCCCGGCCTCCATGGTCTTGAAGGTATCCCCGTGATAAGCGTGCTCCAAAGCAAGAATCATTGTGCGCTGTTCCTCGCCCCGGTTCATATAATACTGCAGCGCCATCTTAAGCGCCACCTCCACGGCCACACTGCCGGAATCCGAGAAAAATGAGTAGTTCAGATCTCCCGGCAGCCAGCTCTCAAGCTTTGCGGAAAGCCTCTCAACCGGCTCATGAGTCAGACCGCCCAGCATCACATGAGAAAATTTCTCCACCTGGGATATAATCGCCTGATTCAGCTCCGGATGCTTGTAGCCGTGAATCACACTCCACCAGGAAGAGACTGAATCAATCATCCTTTTCTCCCCCGTGTCCAGATACACTCCCTGAGCATCCACAATCTTCCAGGGCTCCTTCATAGTTTTCATCTGTTCATATGGATACCAGATCATAGCTCCTCCTCACACAATCACTCACACATTTTCCTTCGGGGACGCAATTCCTGCCCCTTCGCTGCTAGTACTGCATTGCGAAAATAGCGAGTGCCGAATTCACCGAAATTTCCGCAATGCAGTACTAGTACAATGACTTCAAAGCCTCCAGAGAAATATCCAGCTCCCTGTCCCCGTCCCTGACGCAGGCCACCACCTTGACCCCCGTCAGATACTCACACATTTTCCGATTATCCTCATGAAGTACATTTCCCGGCTCATAATGATTGAAAACAATTCCCCTAACAGGAATGTCCTTCTCCTTCATATAAAACGCGGTCAGTCCTACACTGTTGATAGTGCCCAGCCCTGCATCCGCCACAATCACACATCCCAGATGGCACCTCTTGATAATATCCTCCAGCCACAGCTCCCGCTCATCCTGGCAGATGGGGCACAAAATCCCGCCGGAACCTTCCATGGTGACATACGAATATCTGGCGCAGACCGCCTCAAATCCCTTTTGGACCTTCTCAAATTCCACCGGATTGCCCTCCATCCGGGACGCCAGATGGGGAGATACTGCATTTTCGTATACATAAGGGCACATTTCCTCCACCGGCTGCCTGATGCCCGACATTTCCTTCACCATAACCGCATCCCCGGGTATCAGGCTCCCGTCCGACCGGCGCTCATTTCCGCTCATGGCTGCCTTGTAATATCCGGCGGACAATCCGCACTGATGGAATTTTTTCAGAATCAGGCCGGACACATAGGTCTTTCCCATATCCGTCCCGGTTCCGGTGATAAATAAACATCCCACTTTACTCATCCTCCCGCCTCACCTCAAACCCCAGCTCTCTCAAAAGCTTCTTGTCCGTCTCCACTGTGATTCCCGCCGTTGTCAGCATATCCCCGGAAATGGCAGCATTGGCGCCGGAACGAAAACATCCTCTTCCCTTATCCGGCATCAATCCGCGGCCTCCCGCCAGACGGATATCCGCATCCGGCAGAATAAACCGGTAAACCGCCACAATCCGCCGCATATCCTCTTCTGTCAGCCTTTCATTCTCCCCAAAGGGCGTGCCTGGAATCGGGTTAAGCATATTGACAGGAACGCTTTTGACACCCAGCTCCCGCAAGGTAAGAGCCATGTCAATCCGGTCCTCCACCGTCTCCCCCAGCCCCATGATTCCTCCGCTGCACACAAAAAGGCCGGCGGCCTGAGCGGCACGGATGGCATTTATCTTGTCGTCAAAGGTATGGGTCGTACATATATTGGGAAAGTTTCTCCGGGAGGTCTCCAGGTTATTGTGGACTCTCGTTGCCCCCGCCTTACGCAAACGGCGATATTGCTCCTCATTTAAAAGGCCGAAGGAAACACACACTCCGATTCCCGTTTCCTCACGAATCTGCCTCACCGCCTCGCACATCCGGTCAACCTCCTGGTCTGACAGCCGTTTTCCTGATGTGACAATGGAATAGCGCAGCACCCCCTGCCGGTCATTGACCCTCGCCTGCTCCACAATCTCCTCCGTCCCCAGGAGCGGATATTCCGCCGCCCCTGTATGATTGTGAGCCGACTGGGCGCAAAAGCGACAGTTTTCCGAGCACCGCCCGCTTTTCCCGTTAATGATCGTGCACAGGTCAAAGCGGTTGGAACAGAAAGACTGACGAATCTCGTCCGCCGTCTCACACAGCTCCTTCAATGGCTGCTGATACAGCCACATGGCCTCCCCGGCAGAAACCATTTTCCCTTCTAAAATCTCATTTCCTAATGCTCTGACTTCCATTTTTCCTCCATCCTGTACACATTTCGCAGTACATCGCGCCTTCTTTCCTTCAATTTTCATACTATGGGCCAAATGATATGCCGGCATAGTTTCCTTATTTGCACACAAATCATCCGATCTTTTGGCATACAGGAATCATCCTTTTTCCAAGAACCGCCCCAAAAATACACAGCACAATATCCCCCGGCACCGCCAGAAGAAAGCAGTACAAAAACAGGGGCCAAAATCCGATGGGTGTTCCCAGATAAAATTTGCTGATCATATAATAATAGACCATTCCAAACAAATACACAATCCCCAACCCGATAAAATTAGCAGCCAACAGCCGCGGATAGCCAGGATTTGCTTTCCCGTTGGCAATCACTCCCGTCACATAAGCTCCCGCCGCAAAGCCAATGATATAGCCAAAGCTTGGCTGGAATATGTACCCGATCCCGCCTCCCTGGGCAAACACCGGCACCCCGGCCAGCCCCAAAAGAATGTACACACAAACCGCCAGAGCTCCCAGCTTCCCTCCCAACAGAAGTCCGGCCAGCATGGTAAACAAATACTGCAGAGTAAACGGCACTACCGGAATCGGAATTTTGATGAACGCCCCAACCGCGATTAATGTTACAAACATGGCGCATAGAATCATATTTTTTGTCTCGTTCCTTTTAATCCCCTGTTCCCTTATTCCCTGATTGGTTTTAATCATGTTTATAATCGTCTCCCTCCGTAATGTCTTTCTCATAATAATAACCGAACTCCATTCAATTGTCAACCGTTTTTGTTGTTGTGGTTAACATTAATTATATGAATTTTTTGTTTCTCACTCTGTACAGGTATGAGGATCCTTAAGATCGGCGCTCTGGAATGGCCACCAAATAAATCAGGATAATCAAACGGCAGCAGTTTTCCCCGCTAAAATCAACCCTTCCCGTCCTTCTCAGACAAATCATGACAATGCTTGTCGGCATAAAGCTCATAATAAAAAATATATTGCTGCATCACCCCCTGAATCCCCTCATACCGATCTTTGGGAAATCCCTCTTTGTAATGCCGTTCCAAAGCCTGCCTGATATGGGTATCCACAGGAAACGCTTTCAAATGATGCAAGGCAAAAAGGCAGATACATTCCGCTACCTTCTCTCCCACTCCGAACAGCTTTAAAAGCTCCTCCTTTGCCTCCTCATATCCCATCTTCCCGATACGCCTCAAATCCGTCTCTCCCGACACCACGCTTCTTGCGGCCCGCACCACATATTTGCTGCGATATCCCAGATTACATGCCATCAGCGCATCCTCCGAAAGCCCCGCCAGAGCCTTTGGTTCAGGAAATCCATAATACTCTCTTCCCCCGTCACTAACCCTTTTTTCCCCGTACCGTTCACAGATATTGCTGATACACCGGCGGATTCTCACAATATTATTTTGCTGAGAAATCAAAAAGGAAACCAGGGTCTCCCACAAGTCCTGCCTCAGAATACGGATTCCCCATCCCAGCTTTGCCGCCGAAAAAAGATACTCATCCTCCGGGTCAATGCGGCTTATATATCCCTCATAATCATCTTTCAGATCAAAATACCCTTTCCAGAAATCCTCATACTCCTGCTCACTACAAAAAAGCTCACATTCTCCGTCAAAAGAAACCGCCTCCAGATATCTCTGGCCTGCGATAATCTCATACCCCTTTCTCTCATTCGGTTTGGCGCCTGCTGCCTGCGTTTCGGGAAAACGCTGTTCTGCAACATGCTCTGCCTTCCTCATGCGGAAGCACTGCCCCGACCGCCATATCTGCTCCAGGCTGAAATTCCCTGTATGTATCCTTACCATAAATGTTTTCCTCTTTCTCTGCATGGATTAATTTCATAATTAATCCTTTTATCTGCTTTTTTATTGCTTCTCTATCTGTCACCAAAATACTGGGACGAATCAAAACACCGGGTTCCTCACCATATTATTGAGTAGCTACAAAAGCTTTAAAAAGGGTAGCGTCCTTCGTCCGCTGCCCTTCTCCTTATTCGCAAAATATTCTCATGCCACACACAGATCCGCCGCAAAATCTCCCATCGGCTTCCCATGCTTCCCAACCTCCGCACAAATGCCGCTCATATCGCGCAAATCTGCTTCCGCTTTTATCCTACATACTTCTTAAGCGTCTCACGCACAGCCCCTGGCCCGGCCATCATCTCCTCAAAATACCCAATGACCTTCTCTGCCAGACCGCACTCATACAGATCAACGCCAAATATAGTTGCATCCGACAGCACCGGATAAAGCTGTTCCTTATCCACCGGCTTTCCGAGCTCCATGCCGTCCAGCCGCTCCTTCATGGCCGAAAGCAGAGGATCCGGGCTGATCTCAAATGCCTCCCCGTCATCGTTCACCCCGATCAGGTAACGCAGCCAGCCCGCCTGCACCAGCGGAATCAGCTTAAGCTCGGAGGCCTCTCTGTCCTCAGAGGCTATGTACGCCTTGATGGTCTCACCAAAACGGATGGACAGCTTCTGAGACGTATCTGTGGCAATCCTCTGGGGCGTATCCGGCATAAACGGATTGGGGAACCGCTCCTTTAACACCTCATCCAAAAATTTCTTTGGGTCAATGACCCCCGGATCCACCACAAATGGCATGCCTTCCTCATGGCTCATCCGGTCAATAAACCGGCTGAGCTGGGGATCCTTCATCTCCTCGGCAATAGAAGTATATCCCAGAATACATCCATAAACCGCCAGACAGGTATGAAGAGGATTTAAACAGGTACAAACCTTCATCTTCTCCACCTTATTGACAATATCCCGGCTGGTGATGATCACGCCTGCATGCTCTAAGGGCGGCCTGCCATTGGGGAACCAATCCTCAATCACCAAATACTGGGGCTTCTCCGCATTGACAAAAGGAGCCACATAGGTATGCTTGGATGTGACAAAGGGACTGATCCCCTCTATCCCGTCCGTGATCAGCTGCTCCTCCACTACCGGGTGGGGCCGCGGCGTGATCTTGTCGATCATGCTCCAGGGGAAGGCAATCTCCTTCTCCAAATATGCATAATCCTCCTCTGAGATTTTTTTGTTGTCCAGCCATGCCTTCGCGATCTCCATCACTGCCGCCTGAAGCTTCTCCCCATTGTGAGAGCAGTTGTCCATGCTGACCAGGGACAAAGGTTTCCCGCAGGACCGCCCCCGTTCAATACACATAGCGGTCAGCCGCGCCATAAATGTCTTGCAGTCCTCTGGCCCTGCCTCCATGTCCGCCGCCACCGCCGGAACCAGTTCATGATCCGCATTTCTGAGAGAATACCCCTTCTCCGTGATGGTAAAGGAAACCATCTGCAGAGACGGCTCTCTCATCACACCGGAAATCTGTTCACTGTCATAAACCATGGTCAGGCTGTCTGACATGGATGCCACAATCTCCTTGTCCAGCTTACCATCCGGATTCAGTGTTACTCCAATGGTAAGATTGTCATAGGGGCGGAAGCATTTGGTGATAATCTCGTCATCATATCCCTCACAACACACAATCCCTGTATCCATCTCTCCCTGCTCAATCAGTCTCTGACAAATCACTGCCGGAAAGATGCGAAAAATATTTCCGGAACCAAAATGCATCCATTGGGGCCTTTTTGCCGTATTCTCCGCAATCTTTACAGGGTCATACTCCGGAAGATGATACCCCTTCCAGTTTTCCTTATTCTGAATTGACTTTAATGAAAGTTCCAAAATCTGTCTCCTTTCGATTATCTCACACCAGTGTCTTGTCTTGCTGCGGTTATCCCGCCGCAGTCCTATTCATCCAGCTTCTCCAGCATATCCCAGCAGCCCCACAGATACATAATTCCCAGGGCGCGGTCATATAATCCGTAGCCCGGACGGCACTCCTCGCCCCACAAATGTCTTCCGTGGTCCGGTCTTGCGTATCCCTTATAGCCACAGTCATGATAGGCTTTCATAATATCAAGAATACCGGTGTCTCCATCGCAGTCCCGGTGGGAGGCCTCTGTGAAATCTCCGTTGGGGAAATGCCTTACATTCCGGATATGGGCAAAGGCAATCCGGTCGCAGTAAGTGCGGATAATATCCGCCACATTATTTTTCGGGTTCGCCCCCAGGGATCCGGAACACAGGCACAGACAGTTATACTCATCATCCACCATGGACAGAAAATGTCCGATGGATTCCTTATCCACCAAAAGCCTCGGCAGCCCGAAAATATCCCACGGCGGATCATCCTGGTGAATGGCCAGCTTGATTCCCGTCTCATGACAGGTAGGCATCAATGCTTCCAGGAAATATTTCAGGTTCTCCCACAGCTTCTCCTTGGTAACCGGACGATATTTTTCAAAAAGCTCATCAAGCTGAGCCATCCGCTCCGGCTCCCAGCCAGGGAAGGTCATGCCATGGAGATTCTCCAGAATATATTTGGCCATCTCTTTATAATCATCCTGGATCTTCGACTTCTCATAAAACAGCGCCGTGGAGCCGTCCTCCATTGGATGAAACAGATCCGTTCTGGTCCAGTCAAAAATCGGCATAAAGTTGTAGGTAACCACCTTTACCCCGAACTTTGCCAGATTCCGCAGGGTCTCCTTGTAATTCTCGATATACCGGTCTCTGGTGGGAAGTCCGATCTTGATATCATCATGGACATTGACACTCTCCACCACGTCCATGTTAAAGCCTGCTCCCTCTATCTGCTTGCGGGCCTCCTCGATCTCCTCGATGGTCCATACCTCGCCGGCCTGCTTGTAGTGCAAGGCCCATACCAGCCCGGTCACACCGGGGATCTGCTTGATCTGCTGCGGTGTGATACTGTCGTTTCCCTCGCCGTACCAACGAAATGTCATTTGCATAGTGTATGTTTCCTTTCTGTGATAATGTATTTATGTCTGATATACCTAACCATCTGTTAGGATATTATCCATCCTGTTACTAAAGCTTCTTAAATTATGCATTTTTTTAAGCCAGCCCGGCCATCATTGGAAGCCCCATACTCAAAAACGGAACGTAGGTCACTAACATCAGTCCCGCCAAAATGGCTATATAATACCAGACCATATAGGGAATGGTCTTTGCCAGGGTGCTGTCTCCCACCTTAATGGCAACAAACAAAGTATTCCCAACCGGCGGCGTAATATTTCCAATGCAAAGATTATACACAAGAATCAGCCCGAAATGAATGGGATTCATGCCAAAGCTCTTTACAATCGGAAGGAACAGAGGCGTAAAAATCAAAATGGCCGGCGTCACATCCATAAAGGTACCTGCGATCAGCAGAATTACATTCATAATCAACAGTATTACAAAGTAATTATCTGTCAGACCAAGCAAGGCTGCTGAAACTGCCTGGGGAATCTGCAAAAACGCCATAACCCAGCCCAGGATATTGGACACACCGATGAGAAATACCACCATACCGCTCATCTTGGCGCTGTCCACCACAATCTTCCAGAATGACTTTACCGTAATATTTCGATAAAAGATTCCCAGCACCAGGGCATAGACCACAGCAATTGCAGACCCTTCCGTGGCCGTGAAAATGCCGCCAACGATTCCGCCGATTACCACCACGATCAGCGACAGCGCCGGGATTGCCCGCAGGGTACATACGCCCAGATTCTTCCAGTCATATTTCCCCTCGCTCCCCTTATATCCTTTGCCCATTGCCAGGATCACGCCCACGATCATACAACAGACGGCCCACAAAATTCCCGGCACATAGCCTGCCAAAAACAGAGCTGCCACCGATGTTCCGCCGGAAGCAAGAGAATAGGTAATCAGAGCATTGGACGGCGGAATCAGCAGACCAGAGGGAGCTGAGGCTCCATTGGTGGCTGCACACAGTCCCTTATCATAGCCCTGTCTTTCCTCTCCCTCCTTCACCATGCTTCCCACTGCCGCAGCAGCTGCCGAGGCCGAACCAGAGATGGCTCCAAACAAAGCATTGGCACCGGCATTAGTCACCAAAAGCGCACCGGGAAGCTTTCCTAAAATCGCCATAACAAAGTCCACCAGCCGCTTTGCAATACCACCCTGATTCATCAGGTTTCCTGCCAGAATAAAGAAGGGAATGGCCGTCAGGCTGAATTTGCTCATACCCACAAAGGTTCTCTGGGCTGCCGTCACCACCGATACATCCAGGGGCACCGTCTGGAGGATAACCACCAGTGAAGATATACCGATGGAGTAGGAGATCGGAACCCCCAGCACCAGCAACACCAACAGTACAAATAGAATCAGAAATAATGATTGAATTGCCATTTATGCTGTCCCCTCCTTCTTTTGCATAATATCCACAATGTTCAGTACCGTATATACCATGTTAAGAATTCCACACAAGGGCAAAACCACATAGAATACCCCAATGGGAACCCCCAGAGAAGAGGTCATCTGTCCCATAGCCAGATTGGCAATCTGAAATCCTCCGTAAGCCAGAATAACAGCTGAAAACAAAAATCCGATTATCTCAGCCAAACAGAGCAACAGCTTCTGCAAAGCCGGCCCGCACTTTTCCACCATAATGGGAATATTCATATGCCCTCTCTCCGCCGTAACCAAAGATGCTCCCAGAAGGCTCATCCAGGCAAACATATAGGAAACCAGCTCCTCTGACCAGGAGGACGGATTGTTCAAGACGTAGCGGGTCAGCACCTGCCAGCAGGTCAGCGCCACCATCACAAGAAAGCTTGCCCCAGCCAGTACATTCAGTATCTGAGTCAGAATTTCGCGAAGTTTATTCATTGCCCTGTCCCTCCTTCCGTAGCATACGTCTGATTATGTACCTGAATCGCGTCATAAAAAGGCTTCAAATCCGGATATTGCCCCAGAACCGACTGATGCATGGGAAGGCAGATCTCCTGAAATGGCGCCGTGTCCGGATAGAGGAACTGAACTCCCTGATCATTTTGAGCCCTCTCCTTGGCCTCCTCCACTGCCTTTGTCCATTCCTGCCTCTCCACCTGATTCACGATCTCAAAGCCTTCCTGGAATACTGCCCGCTCCTCCGGAGAAAGCCCGTCTAAAAAGGCACAGTTGCCGATCAGAATATCCGGTATCATTTGATGCATATCGTAGGAATAATATTTGCACACATCCCCATGGCCATTGGAGGTTAACGCCATCTCATTATTTTCCGCACCGTCAATAATCTTTGACTGGAGAGCCGTATACACCTCGCCAAAGCCCATGGGCGTGGCAGAGCCCCCCAAAAGCCGCATCATCTCCACATTGGTGGGAGATTGCTGCACGCGGATTTTCAGCCCTTTTAAATCTGTTGGAGAATTAATCGGCGTGGATACCGTGTAGAAATTCCGGGTGCCTGCGTCAATCCAGGTAACCGCCTCAAATCCGGCCTTTTTGGTGGAGTCAAAAATGGGCCCTGTAATGTCCGGATCATCCATTGAGGCATGGTAAGCCTCGGCAGAGGCAAAGAGATACGGCATATTAAACAATGTGTAATTGTCGGAAAAGGTCTCCAAAATCGAATTGCTGGCCACGCAAAAGTCAATGGCTCCCGTCTGGGTCAGCTGAACCATATCCGTCTGGGACCCCAGCAGCTCACTGGGGTACACCTCCACATTGTAGCGGTCCCCCAGCTTGCTCTCCACATAGCTCTCAAACTCCAAAAGCGCAACGTGGGTGGGATGATCCGTGGCCTGATTGTGGCCGATGCGGACAATTCGCCTGCCATCGGAAGCACTCCCACAGCCTGTAAGAGCCGCTGCAATGAATACCGCTCCCAATGAAAGGGACAGTACTCTGTAAAGTTTTCTCATACCTTTCTCGCTCCTTTCCTGTTTTTATTGTTGGGATTCTACGATTTATGTACTTAAATTATAACAATTTTCCGTCAATTCCGCATGGTACATCCATCTTGAAATGTGGTAAATCTTGCTGTATAATACAAATAAATGTAAAAATGGAAGGGATTTTTATAGGATATGTATATAGACGAATTTACCCACCGCCAGATCATGACCGAACGTTTTTATGAATATCACCATTACCGCAATGAAGGTCCCATCACCATTGACTTCCATCAGCATGCATTTTATGAGATTTATATCTTTATTTCCGGAGATGTGAATTACACCATCGAGGGCCGGACCTACAAGCTTCGCCCTGGGGATATTCTGCTGACAAACAACAGCGATATTCATCGTCCGGAGATCACGCCGTCCAAAACCCCTTATGAGCGGATTGTCATATGGTTAAACAACTCTTTCTTTAACGGGCTGCTGGATATCGGCGAAGATCTGACCGCATGCTTCCAAGATGCCTCTAACCGAAATTACCGGCTGTTCCGCCCCAATAAGGCTCAGATGCTGAAAATACAGGATATTTGCCATACCATCGAGCAGGAGCGCTCCCACAATAAGCTGGGAAGCCGGATCATGGCCTACTCTGCCATCATGGAAATCCTGGTTCTGCTCAGCCGGGTCTATTACGAGATCTCCGATTCCGCCGGACACGAGGTGACGGAAAATGAACAGATCAACCAGATTGTCTCCTATATTAACAACCATTTTAACGAAGATTTAAGCCTGGAATATCTGGCGGACCAGTTTTACCTAAGTAAATATTACTTAAGCCACCAGTTTAAGCAGTTTACTGGCCTTTCCCTGTACCAGTTTATTATGAAAAAACGGTTGACTATTGCCCGAAACATGCTGATGAGCGGAAAGAATGTAACAGAGGCCTGTACCGAATGTGGTTTTAATGATTACTCCAATTTTCTCAAGGCCTTTAAGCGGGAATTTGGCGAAAAGCCAAGTGAATTTATGAAAAAATGAACAAAATCTCTATTGACTTCACCCTGCCAGGCTCTTCTAGTCACCTGTGCTACCTGCTTCAAACAATGCCCACTTTCCATGCACCCTTTTGTTACGATTTACTTCTCTCTTTTTTCAGCTCTGCCGCCAGCCCCGCAAGAAGCAAAAGGCCGATTGCTGCCAGAAATCCAAGAAGCTTGATCTGACGCGTATCCCTGGTCTTTGGCAACAGAGCCGCCAGGGGCACATCCTCCCGGAACCATATTGGTAAAATTCATGAACACGTTTCCGCCCTCCACAGCTCCATAAAAGCATATATTCCCTAAAAAAGTTCCCTTCCGGATCACGATCCGGAAAGGAACTTTTTTAAGTCCTCTAACATCTCATCGCACATGCCATCCTCCTCAGAGAGCATATGCTTTAAGGCAACTAATATTTGATAACGCTTTTCTCCCTTATATTGGGAAAAATTCTTCAATATCTGGTGGAGCTCATCATAAATCTCATGAGGCGATATATGCTTCATAGCCCTCTTGAAAAAATCATCAAGGTCTCGATTGAACGGCAGCCCTGTGATGGAAGTCAGCTCCCTAAACAAGCGATATCTGTGGAGAATATCCCCCTTCTCTGTCGCCGCGTTTTTCAGAATAAAGGAACAGGCATCCTTATCTTTTTCTTTCTTCCTCTTCCACTCCTCCAGCTCATCATAATACTTACGCAGGCCAAGGGACACCAACGCCAGAGACTGATCCTCCTGCCCATAACATTCAATATATTTTATAATATTGTCGAAAAATGTGGTTTCAAACTCCTTTGCTTCCTCTCCCTTATAAATCCTGGTAATTCTCCCGAAAATTTCCCCGGAAATATCCAGCAAATCTTCTGAAGACCGGTTTGAGACAAATTCATCAATCATCTGACAGATCATCTCAGACAGCAGCCCCTTCAAAAAACTGCCTGCCTCATTGCCATACAGACACAAGTAGCTGATAGTACCTCTCTTTTCCACCGGATAAAGGGCATTTATGCTTTGTATAAGAGGAAGAGACCTGATTATTTTCAGGAAACTTTGGTCCTTCAGATAAACTTTGTTTCTGGCAATCAGCTTTTCCAGCTCCCCCGGATTTTTTCCCTTACAGGAAATCAGCTTTCTGGTAAATTCCCGCTGGTTCTTGCAAAATTCCTCCTCATCCAGCTCTTCCCGGCTGCCTATAATCATCTGTGAATCCTTCAAGCTTAGGTCATAACTAAAGCCTGCGAAAAAGCTCACCAAGCGGATCTGTTCCTCATCAATACACAGACAGCATCCTGACTGACATTCCTCATTGATACACTTCGGAACCTTTCCCTGCTTATTCTCGCAATACAATGAAATAATCTCTTTTGCTATTTCGTCATACTTTATCCCCATGTTCCCCCTAAATCTCCATAACGTTTTTCGATAATTTTATCGCATAGTCCAAATCCGGATCCCCGAAATAATCCCAAGAAATATTATCCAGAACTTCACCGAAGTCAACCGTAACATCCATTTTCTTCAAAAGGTTCAAATCATCTTCAAGGAAAAAGTGGTTCTGCTCTCTCCAGTGCAGCAGGTATTGATCTACGAAGCTTTTCTTCCATTTTTCCAGAGTCTGAGAATCCTTTTGTCCCAGATCCGACTGTTCCAGCCGGTACAATCCGAACAAAAAAGGGAAGTACGTATTGGCAAAATATTTGTAATTCTGCTCTCCTGCATGGAGAACCGAAAAATACCACAGCTTGTTCTCACTCTCAAAGCATTTAGGGACAATAGAGCCCTTTCCGAAATCAATGGCATATAAAACCGCACGAAGCCACTCATCTCCCAGTGACTGAAGCTTATCATTCATTTTTACAAGAGGATATCCCATCAGTCTCTGATTTTCATCCTTTTGGCCGGCTTTGGTCTCCACGGCCTCCTCCCTTGCCTCAAGATATCTTTTTTCGTCCATCTCTCCGTTTACATAGAGAAATTTCCCCATCATTGCCCGGGAAGAATCCTTTGAAACAGCCTTTGGGTTTTGAGAGATTTCCTTGTAAAGCTTGTTTAAAACCTCCTGAAGCTCCGCCACCCCCGGCTCCTGATACAAGTCCTCCTCTCTCAGCTGCTCGTCCCTGTACAAGCTGTTCATTCCCTTTAATTTTCCCTTCCAGTCAATCTGCTCATACCGACTTACCGAAAAAGGAGCAAGCAGATGACAATTAAAATTCATCTGTTCTTCCTGCATATCATAGTTCAAAATAAACCCTTTTCCCGGAAAATAATCCTGCACAAATTTCTGCCCCCACAATACACTGAACAGATACACTACTGTCTGATACTTTAGCAGGGAACTGCCTGTGCCGTGGATCATTTCTTTGGAGGACGGATCCATCATCCAGGAAAGCTCGTTAAAGTATCCCGTCAGGCTTTCATCACTGACAGGCTTTAGCATTGCCATGGGGACCAACACATATTGCTGCAATTTCTCATAGGCATAAATGCGCATACTGCAGTTCAGTGCAAAATCATTGGCCTCCCTTTCAATATAGGAAAAAGACTTCACCCCATGGGCTCTCATATCAGCGCTTGTCTGAATAACAAAATCATGATTTTGACGGTCAAGGATTCCCGAAATTCCTTTTCCCAGCTCGGATTTCAAAGAAACACGGCTATTGGGCACATAGGATGTGTAGGGCTGCCCCAGCAGAAAAAACATGTCAACGATCATATTGGAAATGGCACGCCATTCACTCTTTTTGCGATCCTTTTTCACCTTTACACGGGACAGAAACTCTTTATTTTTAATCAATCCATCGCTGTTTTTCGCATAGGCCACAACATCAATCACATAATCCGTAATCCCATTCTCTTCAAACCACTTTACCAGCTGATCATATAGGATACTCAAAGTACGGCCATGGATGATAATATCGTCTGCCAGCAAGATCCGCCTGCATTTTTTATTTTTTATTTGCTCCCGAACCATGGCCATCGCCCGATTGGATATGACCATTGGCTCATTCTCCGAATCGGAAAATTTCTGTTTGTATTTCCTTTGGGCCCGGCCTCCGTCTTCCTCCTGAACCAATGGCAAAAGCGCCATGAAAAGATTTGAAAACTTTCTGGCCATCAAAATCTTAACCTGATAATCTCCCAGGTAAATTTCCTCTATATAGTTTAAAAGACTTTGATATTCCTGTGAGGGAATTCGTCCCAACAATTGATTCTTTTTTCTTAATGTTTCACGCCTCATACATGATTTGTCCGGCTTTGATTGGCTCATAGGAAAAATATCCATCACAGGTTTTTGCCTCGGAATGCGCGCCCACACGGCCTGCCTGTTGATGTTCCCAATGAATCAGTCCATAAATTGTTTCAAATTTACGGGCAGCATATTCGTAATAAACTCTCGCCTGCACAAGCACCTCCATATTTGCATATGCTTCTATCTGCCAATTATCATAATTCAGGAAACAATCTATTGTCTGCCAGAACTCTCCCTCCCTTCCTCTTGGATTTCTCTTCCGTAAAATATATGGATACAGATCCCACTCTATTCTGTAAACCCGTTTTCCGTTCTCAATTCCCCTCAGAAAGCATCTTCGCCTCAATAATCTCATCTCTTTCCAAGAATCGGATATTTTCAGCGAAAACACCTTGCTCCCCAGATAAAAGTCTAATTTTTTCAGAATTATATTCTCAACCTCAATATCATTCAGAACTTCAATGTCAAATATACACGTTATCAAATTTTCCTGCGGCTCAACACCTTGGAGCTTCTCCACATAACGTCTGAAAAGCTCGCTTTGACTTTGTGTATAGGCTCTGTCATGAATCCTGTCCACGATGATTCGTGCAAGGTTCAGTCGAATGCTAGGCCTGTGATATCTGTTCTCCAGCCGAAAATTAATCCTGGTCTGGTTCAATGCCAGAAGACCGAAATACATCCCGGGTAATGCCGCTATACAGGTTGCCACCACCGCAAACCATATCTCACCCTTAAAATAGTTGGTGATATTCATGCGGGATTCAAAGAAGTGGTCCACCTGTAAATGATACTTGTCAAGAAAGAGAAGAGGAACAGCCACCAGAAAAACCAGCAATAGTACCGGCAGCAAAAAGCGGCAAAGAAACGCCAGAACCGCAATAGATATCTTCAAAATCATCAATAACCATCGTTTTACAAAATCACGAGTTGGTCTTTTCATCTTATTTCGTTCACTTTTTACCGTTCCAATTAGCAACAATTGACAACACCTTGTCAAGATAAGTTTAGCTGATTTGTGGCGATTTGTAAAGCAAAATTTGTCCCTTTTCACAAAAAGAACGCCAGCAATACACAGGCGTTCTTCCGTCCTTTTATATCTGTCTTATACCAGCTCCAAAAGTACTTCCATAGCACCGTCACCCTTACGCTGTCCGATCTTCACAATGCGGGTATATCCGCCATTGCGGGACACATACTTAGGTGCGATCTCGTCAAAAAGCTTTGCGGGAAGATCCACAGACTTGGTGTTTTTCTTTCTCCCTGCCGGTGTTGCCGGAACCTCGGTCACATCATAGAGAACCTTTAGCATCTGACGTCTTGCATGAAGTCTGGAAGGCTTATCCTTCTTGATCTCCTTCTGAACCTCATCGTAGACTGTCACCTTTCTGCCGTTCTTCTCCTCTTTGACTCTCTTGCCGTCCTTGTCCTTGCGGGGAACCTTTGCGGTGACGGTAACGGTCTCAAAGTTATCCTTCTCTCTCACTGCCATGGCGATAAGGCCCTCGGCAACCTTGCGGATCTCCTTGGCTCTTGCCTCGGTGGTGCGGATCTTTCCATGGTACAGCAGGGATGTAACCTGACTGCGGATCAATGCTTTTCTCTGGCTGGAAGTTCTTCCCAGCTTTCTATAACCTGCCATCTTATTTTCCTCCATATTATCCGGAGTGCGGTCCGCGCCAGTCGGTCTTACCGAACCACAGCTTCCATCTTTTATTCATACCCGGCACTGCATCATCGGTCTTACGCACCCGGCACATAAAATCAAAAAACATAGTTTGCTATACTCAGACAAAGCTTCATACGGGAAAGGATGCTACGGCTCACGGGTACCCTGTAGCCGTAACGAAAGGATCACTCCTCGCTGGGATTCAACTGCAGCCCCAGCTCCTTTAACTTAGCTAACACCTCTTCCAAAGATTTGCGGCCCAGATTGCGAACTTTCATCATATCCTCGGGAGTGCGGTTACACAGCTCTTCCACTGTGTTGATTCCGGCGCGCTTTAGACAATTGTAAGAACGAACGGAGAGCTCCAGTTCATCGATATTCATCTCCAGAACTTTCTCCTTCTCATTGTCCTCCTTCTCCACCATAATCTCGGCTGTCCGGGCGTTCTCGGAAAGGTCAATGAACAGGTTTAAGTGCTCGCTGAGCACCTTTGCCGCCAGACTGACCGCCTCATCCGGAGCCAGAGTCCCGTTGGTGTACACATCCAAAGTCAGCTTATCGTAGTCAATGATCTGGCCCACACGGCTGTTCTCAATGGTCATATTGACCCGCTCCACCGGTGTATAGATGGAGTCAATGGCAATCACTCCAATGGGAAGATCTTCATTCTTATTCTTATCTGCGCTCACATATCCGCGGCCTTTGGAGATAGTCAGCTCCATGTAGAACTTGCTGTCCGTGCCGCCGCTTAAGGTGGCAATCACCTGTTCCGGATTCATGATCTCGATATCCGGATCTGCCTGAATATCGGCAGCCGTGATCACACCCTCGCCCTCAAACTCGATGTAAGCCGTCTTTACTTCGTTGCTGTCGCTGTTATTCTTAATAGATAAGTTCTTGATGTTCATGATGATCTCAGTCACATCTTCCTTGACTCCGGCGATGGAACTGAACTCATGCAAAACGCCTTCGATTTTTACCTGGCTGACCGCCGCACCTGGCAGAGAAGAAAGCATGATCCTTCTCAAGGAGTTACCCAGCGTGGTGCCGTAGCCCCTCTCAAGCGGTTCCACAACAAACTTGCCATACTTCTTATCATCTGAAATTTCAACAATCTCAATGTTTGGTTTTTCAAAATCGAACACGATTACAGCCCCTCCTTCTGGGTTCGTTCATCGAGGGATAAATCATTCTAAACTTACTTAGAATACAACTCGACGATAAGCATCTCTTCAACCGGAACATCAATCTCTTCTCTGGTCGGCAGTTCTTTCACAACACCGCGCAGATTCTCCTGATCCACGTCCAGCCATGACGGAATCAGACGGCCGCCTGTCACTTCCAGAACGGCTTTGTATCTCTGAGAGGATTTAGCCTTCTCCTTAACCTCGATCACATCTCCGGCCTTAACTAAGTAAGACGGAATATTGACACATTTGCCATTGACCAAAATATGCTTGTGGTCAACAATCTGGCGGGTCTCCCGTCTGGTGCGTCCAAAGCCCATGCGGAACACCACATTGTCCAGTCTTCTCTCTAACAAAATCAAAAGATTCTCACCGGCCTGGCCGTCCATCTTCTCTGCCTTCGCATAATAGTTGCGGAACGGCTTCTCCAGCACGCCGTAAATAAATTTGGCTTTCTGCTTCTCCCGAAGCTGCATGCCATATTCACTAACCTTTTTGTTCGCTCTCTTCAGCTGCCTTTTGGATGTCTTGCTGATGCCCAGGCAGACCGGATCCAAACCAAGGGATCTGCATCTTTTAAGAACAGGAACTCTATCTACTGCCACTTTTCGTACCTCCTAATTAAACTCTTCTACGTTTTGGCGGACGGCAACCATTATGGGGAACCGGGGTTACGTCCTTGATACTGGTTACTTCAATACCGCATGCGGAAAGCGCGCGGATTGCTGCTTCGCGGCCTGAGCCGGGACCCTTTACCATAACGTCAACAGATTTCAAACCATGTACGATAGCTGCCTTGGCAGCAGTCTCTGCAGCCATCTGAGCTGCATACGGAGTAGATTTCCTTGAACCTCTAAATCCCAGACCTCCGGCACTCGCCCAAGACAGGGCGTTCCCCTGTGTATCCGTCAATGTCACAATGGTATTGTTGAAGGATGACTGGATATGTGCCTGTCCGCGTTCAACGTTTTTCTTTACGCGCTTTTTTGTCACTTTCTTTCCAGTGGACTTATTTTTAGCCATTTTAAACTAACCTACTTTCCTTAAACTGTGAATACCTGAATCTTGTTCCTGTTTTTAAAACATACAACTTGATTCGTGTTTTTGTTACCTGATAAAACCCGTATTCCAATCTTATTTCTTCTTGTTGGCCACGGTCTTACGCGGTCCTTTGCGGGTCCTCGCGTTGGTTTTGGTCTTCTGTCCGCGAACCGGCAGACTTTTTCTGTGACGGATTCCCCGATAGCAACCGATCTCCTGGAGACGCTTGATATTCATCGCGATCTCTCTGCGCAGATCACCTTCCACTACCTGGCTGTCAGCGATCACTGCCGCAATCTTTCTGACCTCGTCATCGGTCAGGTCCTTGACACGGGTATCTGGATTCACGCCAGCTTCCGCCAGAATACGGTTCGAGCTGGTCCTTCCGATCCCGTAAATATAAGTCAGGCCGATCTCAATACGTTTTTCTCTTGGTAAATCAACTCCTGCAATACGAGCCATTTGCGCCGTACACCTCCTGTTCTTTCTTAATTAACCTTGTCTCTGCTTGTGCTTAGGATTTTCACAGATTACTCTGATACTGCCTTTGCGTTTGATGATTTTGCATTTTTCGCAAATCGGTTTCACTGATGATCTCACCTTCACGGCAATTACTCCTTTCCACGCCTTGTATATATCTGCTTTCGTAGATATATCAGTACAGCCAGGGCGGGTTTTGGGCAAACTTCACCCGGCATTTTAACAAAGTTGCCATAACATTATAGCACCGCGATATTTCTAATGCAAGCCCTTTTTTACTTTTTTTCCCTGTTTATCCCTGTTTCCCTGTTATTTGTCTCTGGTTATTTGTCTCTCCAGATAATCCTTCCCTTGGTAAGGTCATAGGGGGAGAGTTCAATGGTTACCCGATCTCCCGGAAGAATCCGGATATAGTTCATCCGCAGCTTGCCACTGATGTGAGCCAGCACCTGATGTCCGTTCTCAAGCTCCACCTGGAACATGGCATTGGGCAGCTTCTCCACTACGGTTCCTTCAATCTCAATCACATCTGCTTTTGACATGTGTTTTTACCTCCTGTTTGCATTACGACTCCTCGACCACCGGTCACAGGACTCCCTCTTTACACTTAATATAGCTTTTCAGCCGGGCATAAATCTCATCATCTGTCACGGGAAATTTTTCAATCAGCGGGCTGCCGGCCGGCTGAATGTGCTTTTTATTTTTCCGCTTGGGTCTGTCCTGGGTCCGGATCCTTCCGTCTGCCAGAACCACCCTTTCTCCCTCCACAGATAAAATAATATAGTACTGATCTTTATCATGTCCGGCAAGGGATCTTGCCGGACAACCTGGTTGATAGTCCATCCTGTTCACCGTCCTTACAGCAGGGACAAGATTTCCGGCTCGCCCTCTGTAATCAAAATCGTATTCTCATAATGGGCAGAGAGGGAACCGTCATCCGTCACCACAGTCCAGTCATCGTCCTGCCACACCACATCCCCCCGGCCCATATTGATCATCGGCTCAATGGCCAGGGTCATGCCGGGACGCAGGCGAATCCCTTTGCGCTTCTGGGAAAAATTCGGCACCTCCGGGTCCTCGTGAAGAGCTTTCCCCACCCCGTGTCCTACCAGATCCCGAACCACTCCGTAGCCAAAGTGCTTTGCATATGCCTCAATCGCTGAGGAGATATCATTAAGATGATTGCCGGCCCTGGCATATTTGATCCCTTCAAAGAAACATTCCTTTGTCACGCGGATCAGCTGCTGTGCCTCTGAACTGATCTGCCCAATGGCATGGGTTCTTGCCGCGTCCGAATGGTATCCGTTGTAAATCACACCGGCATCCAGGCTGACAATATCGCCCTCCCTCAATATACGGTGCTTATTGGGAATCCCATGAACCACCTCGTCATTGACCGATACACAGATGGAAGCCGGATATCCGTTGTAATTTTTAAAGGAAGGAACACATCCAAAGCTGCGTATCAAACGCTCTCCGGTCCGGTCTATATCCAGAGTGGAAATGCCGGGCTTTAACATTTTTCCCAGCTCGTCATGGACATGAGCCAGAATCCTTCCTGCTTCCCGCATCAATTCTATCTCTCTCCCGGATTTAATGGATACTGACATATTTACGCCCCCAGGACGGCCACAATGTCCTGAAATACCTCATTTAATTCCTTGGTCCCGTCCACGGTTGCCAGGATGCCCTGGCCCTTATAATAATCAATCAGAGGCTGAGTCTGGTCGTGGTACACGCTCAGGCGCTTCTGAACGGTCTCCGGTTTATCATCATCCCTCAGTACCAGAGCCTCTTTGCAGGTGTCGCACACCCCTTCGCTCTTTGGGGGATTGAACATCACATGATAGGTGGCGCCGCACTTTAAGCAGGCTCTTCTTCCGCCCATCCGGGTCACAATAGCCTCATCCGGCACATCCACATCCACGGCAAAATCCATCTTCTCTCCCCGCTCTGCCAAAGCAGCCGTCAGACTCTCTGCCTGAGGAATGGTTCTGGGAAAACCGTCCAGCACGTAGCCGTTTTGGCAGTCAGACCCACTGATCCGGTCTAAAAGCATGCCGATGGTCACATCGTCCGGCACCAGCTGCCCCTGGTCCATATAGGACTTTGCCTTCATTCCCAGCTCCGTTCCGCCCTTAATGTTGGCGCGGAAAATATCACCGGTGGAAATGTGCGGAATACCATACTTTTCAGCAATTTTCTTGGCCTGAGTTCCTTTTCCGGCGCCTGGGGCACCCAACATGATAATCTTCATCTTTCTCCTCCTCCTTGCTTGATATAGACTCCCGAAAGCCGCTACATAAAGATTCCGGAAGCACATTTGATGATTTTCAGCAGAAAAAGCTGCCGCCCATCTTCCTTTGCGCAGCAGCTCTTTGGCTCATCTTAATCGTTTAAAAATCCCTTATAATTCCGTACAATTACCTGAGATTCAATCGCCTTGATTGTCTCTAAAATAACACTGACAATAATGATCAGGGACGTACCCAGGAATGACAGCCGGCTCACGCCAAACAGACCAGAAATCATAATCGGGATCACACTGATAATAATCAGCCCCACAGCGCCAACAAAAATAATATAGTTCAAAATCTTATTCAGGTAATCCGAAGTTGGCTTACCCGGACGAATACCAGGAATAAAGCCGCCGGACTTCTTCATATTGTTAGCTACCTCCAGCGGATTGAAGGTGATGGATGTGTAGAAATAGGCAAACAGCACAATCAGCACAATATAAATCACCATACCCACCGAGTACCAGGGCATCTCCGGACGGAACCAGGAAGATGAGTTTAACATCATCAGAATCTTTCCCGGAATCGTACTGTAGTCCGGATTAAAAAACTGAGCGATTACCACCGGAAACGACAAGATGGAGGAGGCAAAGATCACCGGGATAACACCGGCAGTGTTGATCTTTAAGGGAATATGGGAGGATTGTCCGCCCACCATCCTTCTTCCCACCATCTTTTTGGAATACTGTACCGGGATTCTGCGCTCGCCATCCTGCAGATAGACTACAAACACCACCATGGCCACTGCCACTGCCATCATCATAAGCACAGCCACCACCTGAACAGCAATAATCCGGCCGTTCATAAAGGTATTGTAAAGCGTGCTGACATCCTGAGGCAGGGAAGAGACAATGTTAAACAGAAGAACAATAGAAATACCGTTTCCCACGCCCTTTTCTGTAATACGCTCGCCGACCCACATCAGAAATGCACTTCCTGCCGTCATGGTCATCACCGCAATAATCACATTCCATACATTATAATTGATCAGCAGGCCCTGTCCGCCAAAGCCCACTGCCATGGCTGTGGACTCAATCAATGCCAAGGCCACTGTCAGATAGCGGGTATACTCCGCAATCTTCTTTCTTCCGTCCTCCCCTTCCCGCTGCATTTCCTCCAGCTTGGGAATGGCAATGGTCAGAAGCTGCATAATAATGGAGGATGTGATATACGGGGTAATGCTTAAAGCCAGGACAGACATGGAGGTAAAGGAACCTCCGGTCATTGCATCAAAAAAGTTGAACGCATCCCCACTCTGCCTTGCAAAAAAATCTGCAAAATAGGAGGTGTTCACCCCGGGAATCGGAAGCTCCGACCCGAAGCGAATCACCACCAGCATCATGAAAGTGTAAAGGAGCTTTTTGCGAATCTCCTTTTCCTTCCATGCGTTTCGGAGTGTCTTTAACATATTAGATCACCTCGCAGGTTCCACCTAAAGCCTCAATCTTTGTTTTTGCACCCGCACTGAATGCATCTACTTTTACGGTCAGCTTTTTGGTTAATTCTCCGTCACCAAGAATCTTGACACCGTCTCTGGGATTCTTAATGATTCCGCACTCCATCAGGGACTCCACGGTAACCACTGCATCATTGTCAAAACGCTCTAAAGCACTCACATTGATTGCAACGATTTCCTTTGTATTGCGGTTGGTAAAGCCTCTCTTTGGAATACGGCGGTACAAAGGCATCTGACCGCCTTCAAACCCCGGTCTCGGAGCACCAGAACGAGCTTTCTGGCCCTTATGTCCCTTGCCGGCAGTCTTGCCGTTGCCTGAACCGTGGCCACGCCCTCTTCTGAAATTATCGCTGTGCTTGGAACCGGCAGCCGGTTGTAAATTCGATAAATCCATAACATTGCACCTCCTTACTTCGATAGTTAGATTTCTTCTACTTTCACCAGATGTCTCACATGCCAAATCATACCTCTCACGGCATCGTTATCCGGCATCTCAACGGTCTTGTTCAGCTTTCTAAGACCCAGTGCCTCCACAGTGGCTCTCTGCTTCGGAATCGCCCCGATCGGGGATTTGACTAATGTTATCTTTAACTTCTCTGCCATCTCATTCTCCTCCTTAGCCCACAATCTCGTCTACGGATTTGCCGCGCAGTCTCGCGTACTCCTCCGGAGTCTTAAGCTGGGTCAGTCCCTTGATCACGGCAAGCACCACATTGGTCTTGTTGTTGGATCCTAAAGACTTGGCACGGACATTCTTGATTCCTGCCAGCTCCAATACGGCACGGGCAGGACCGCCTGCGATGATACCGGTACCTTCCGGAGCCTTTTTCATCAGCACGCTGGAGCTTCCGAACTGTGCCAGAATGTCATGGGGAATGCTCTGGCTCTCATCTACGGGAACCTCCACCAGATTTCTGGCAGCCGCCTCTTTTCCTTTGCGGATGGCCTCCGGAACCTCGCCTGCTTTGCCCAGGCCGGCACCAACGTGACCCTTGCCGTCACCGACCACCACCAGAGCAGAGAATCTCATGGTGCGGCCGCCTTTTACCGTCTTGGATACACGCTTGATTGCTACTACATTGTCATTTAATTCTAACTGACTTGCGTCAATAATTGTACGCTTCATGCCGTTCTCCTCTCTACTAGAATTTCAGACCGGCTTCGCGGGCCGCATCTGCAAGTGCCTGAATCTTACCCTGGTAAATGAAACCGCCCCGGTCAAACACGACCTCCTCGATTCCCTTCTCCAGCGCTCTCTTAGCGATCAGAGTTCCAACATAACCGGCGGCAGCCACATCATTGGTATGTTCCAGCTCCTCTTTTGCCGCCTTCTCCAAGGTAGATGCCGCAACCAGAGTATTGCCGACAGAATCGTCAATAATCTGCGCATACATATGATTGTTGCTTCTGAACACAGCCAGACGCGGTCTCTCTGCAGTTCCTGCAAAGCGGTTACGTAATCTGGTATGCTTTTTTACGCGAACTTCTTTTCTTGATTTCTTACTAACCATTTTCGCACTCCCTCCTACTTCTTACCAGTCTTACCAACTTTACGTCTGATGGTCTCATCGGCATACTTAATACCCTTGCCCTTGTACGGCTCAGGTCTTCTCTTATCTCTGATTTCGGCAGCATACTGGCCAACCTTCTCTTTATCAATACCCTTAACTGTGATCTTGTTCTGCCCTTCGAGAACAGTCTCCAGGCCTTCCGGATCCTCCATCTCAACCGGGTGAGAATATCCCAGATTTAAGGTTAATTTCTTTCCCTGTTTGGATGCGCGGTAACCGACACCGTTTACCTCAAGTACCTTCTCATAGCCGTTTGTCACACCCACTACCATGTTGTTGATCAGGGTCCTTGTAAGGCCGTGAAGGGATTTCATTTTCTTGAGATCATTGGGTCTGGTTACTACAATATGTCCGTCCTCTTCTTTGATGGACATTTCCTCCGGCAGCTCTCTCTCCAGAGTGCCCTTGGGACCTTTTACAGTCACTTTATTATTCTCCGCGATCGTCACGGTCACACCTGCCGGAATCGCGATTGGCATTCTTCCAATACGTGACATGCCATTTACCTCCTACTTAGATTTTCGGAAAGGAATGTGCTTCCTTTCTGTTTTCAGTTTTGATATTTTGTGTTTTTGCAGGTTCTTCCTGCAGCTACACGTCACTCAACTAGACTCGGCTGTCGCCTGCGGCTCGGCCTTGTTAAGTTGCTTTCGGTCTACCACACAAACGCCAGTACTTCGCCGCCTACACCTAACTGACGTGCTTCCTTATCGGTCACTACGCCCTGGTTTGTAGAAATGATAGCGGTTCCCAAACCGCCTAAAACCTTCGGCAGGTCTTCCTTGTTGGCATATACGCGCAGACCCGGCTTGGAAATTCTCTTGATACCGGTAATGATCTTTTCATTCTTGTCAGCGCCGTATTTGAGGGTGATGCGGATCGTCTTAAAAGCACCGTCCTCTACGATATCATATTTCTGAACATAGCCCTCCTTTACCAGGATGTCGGCGATCGCCAGCTTCATCTTGGATGAGGGTACGTCTACTGTATCATGCTTGGCAGTATTTGCATTACGGATTCTTGTAAGCATATCTGCAATCGGATCACTCATTGTCATGATAAATATTGTCCTCCTTATTGGTTTTTGCTGGGGATCACCAGCTTGCCTTCTTGACTCCGGGAATCTGTCCCTTGTATGCCAGCTCACGGAAGCATATACGGCAAATCCCGTACTTTCTCAAATATGCATGCGGCCGTCCGCAGATTCTGCAGCGATTGTATTCTCTGGTGGAGAATTTCGCCGGACGCTGCTGTTTAATCTTCATTGAAGTCTTCGCCATGGATCATTCCTCCTGTTATTTAGCAAATGGCATATTGAATAATGTCAAAAGTTCACGGGCTTCTTCATCGGTCTTGGCAGTGGTAACGAAGATAATATCCATACCTCTTACCTTGTCAACTTTATCGTATTCAATCTCCGGGAAGATCAGCTGCTCCTTGATACCCAACGCATAATTGCCTCTTCCGTCAAAGGCATTGGGATTCACGCCGCGGAAGTCACGAACCCGGGGAAGCGCCAGGTTGATCAGACGATCTGCAAACTCATACATTTTATCTCCCCGCAGGGTAACCTTGCATCCGATAGCCATGCCCTCTCTCAGCTTAAAGTTAGCAACAGACTTTTTCGCCTTGGTGGTAACTGCCTTCTGACCAGTGATCAGCTCCAGATCCCGAACTGCAGAATCAAGCAGCTTGGCGTTTTCCTTTGCCTCGCCAACGCCCATGTTGACCACGATCTTATCCAGCTTAGGAACCTGCATGATGTTTTTATAACCAAATTTTTTCATCAGAGCGTCAACCATCTCGTTCTGATACATTTCTTTTAATCTAGCCACTCTTACGTTCCTCCTCTCTGCAATCAGTCAATGACTTTGCCGGTTGCCTTGGCAACACGGACCTTCTTGCCGTCTTTTACCTGGAATCCGACTCTGGTGGCTTTCCCGTCAACAACCAACATAACATTGGAAATATCCATGGGGGCCTCCTGACGGACAATGCCTCCCTGAGGATTGCCGGCGCTGGGTTTGGAGTGCTTGGTCACCATATTGCAGCCCTCAACAATCACCTTGCCCTCATGAACGCGCAGCACTTTTCCGGTCTTATCTTTATCTTTTCCTGCGATCACCTTCACCAGGTCATCTCTCTTAATTTTATGCACGGTCCATACCTCCTTACAGTACTTCTGGCGCTAGGGAAACAATCTTCATAAACTGTTTCTCACGCAACTCTCTGGCAACCGGCCCAAAGATACGGGTGCCTCTCGGGGTTTTGTCATCCTTGATAATCACTGCAGCGTTCTCATCGAACCGGATGTAGGAACCATCTTTCCGGCGAGCGCCCTTGACAGTGCGCACTACAACCGCTTTTACAACATCGCCCTTCTTCACAACGCCACCTGGTGTTGCATCTTTGACAGAAGCAACGATAATATCACCAATATTCGCATATCTTCTCGTGGAGCCGCCCATAACACGGATGCAAAGAAGCTCTTTTGCCCCGGTATTATCAGCAACTCTCAGTCTGGTCTCCTGCTGAATCATGCCTGCCAACTCCTTTCAAAATTTACTGCCGTTCTCATCGATTCTTTATTTTGCCTTCTCGATAATCTCCACCAGTCTCCATCTCTTATCCTTGGACAGAGGTCTGGTCTCCATAACCTTTACGGTATCGCCTGCGCCACACTCGTTATTCTCATCGTGGGCTTTCAGCTTCACAGTCTTTTTCACGATTTTTCCGTATAGCGGATGCTTAACATGGTCCTCAATGGCAACCACGATCGTCTTATCCATCTTATCGCTAACGACTTTACCGACACGGGTCTTTCTTAAATTTCTTTCCATGTCTTAGATCTCCTCTCTCAATTTAAAAGCTAAGTTGCTTTCAGTCATGCCAGTTTTGACTTTTCTGTGATAACAGTCTGGATTCTGGCAATATTCTTGCGGACCTCCTTGATTCTGCTGGTGTTGTCCAGCTGATTGGTCGCGTTCTGGAATCTCAAGTTAAACAGTTCTTTCTTTGCAGCAACCAGTTCCTCCTGCAGCTCTGCAGCCGTCTTCCCTTTTAATCCTTCTACGAATTTATTAGTCTTCACTGTTATTCACCGCCTTCTAAATCTGCTTTAGCAGCAATCTTACATTTGCAGGGCAACTTATGCATGGCAAGACGCAATGCTTCACGGGCAATCTCCTCGGGAACGCCTGCGATCTCAAACATCACTCTGCCCGGCTTCACAACTGCAACCCAATACTCCAGGGCGCCCTTACCGGAACCCATACGGGTCTCAGCAGGCTTTGCGGTAACCGGCTTATCCGGGAAAATCTTGATCCACACTTTACCGCCACGCTTAATATAACGGGTCATGGCCACACGGGCTGCCTCAATCTGATTGGATTTGATCCAGCAGGGTTCAGTGGCTACCAGACCGTACTCACCGTAAGTGATGGTGTTACCTCTCATCGCCTTGCCCGCCATGCTTCCGCGAAACTGTTTGCGGCGCTTTACTCTCTTCGGCATTAACATTATTTATCGCTCCCTTCCTTGTTTCCTTTAGCAGGAAGTACCTCGCCCTTGTAGATCCACACCTTGACGCCTAACTTTCCGTAAGTGGTATCTGCCTCAGCGAAACCATAGTCAATATCTGCTCTTAAGGTCTGCAGCGGAATAGTTCCCTCGCTGTAAAACTCGGTACGGGCAATATCAGCTCCGCCCAGACGGCCGCCAACAGCCGCTTTGATGCCTTTTACTCCAGCCTTCATGGAACGGCCCATGGTGGACTTCATGGCGCGGCGGAAGGACACACGGTTCTCCAGCTGCTGAGCAATGCTCTCTGCCACCAGCTGTGCATCCCGCTCCGGCTTTCTGATCTCCTTGATGTCAATCAGGAGCTTTTTGTCGGTCAGCTTCTGAACCTCGCTCTTTAACTCCTCAATGGCGGCTCCGCCTCTGCCGATCACGACACCGGGCTTAGCCGTATAAATAATAACCTTAACTCTCTCGGAAGCTCTCTCGATCTCGATCTTGGAGATGCCTGAGCTGTACAGTCTCTTTTTCAGAAATTTACGGATTTTATAGTCCTCTACCAGATAATCAGCGAAATCGCCCTCTGCGTACCATTTGGAATCCCAGTCCTTGATAACACCGACTCTCAAGCCATGCGGATTAACTTTCTGTCCCATATTTGCCTCCTATCTTTCATTCAGCACAACGGTGATGTGGCTCATTCTCTTTTCGATTCTGTAAGCTCTGCCCTGTGCCCTCGGTTTTACTCTCTTCATGGTCGGTCCCTTGTTGGCGTAGCACTCCTCCACATACAGCTTGGAGCGGTCCATACCATTGTTGTTCTCGGCATTGGCTGCTGCCGATTCCAGTAATTTCTTAATCAAAGTGGAAGCATATCTGGGATTGTAGGTTACAATACCGATTGCGGTCTCCAGATCCTTGCCCCGGATGGCATCCAGAACGAAACACGCTTTCTGGACGGATACGCGGGCATAGGACAGCTTAGCGGACGGCCGCGTGTCCTTCTTGGCGTTTCTCTCTCTCTTAATCTGACTTCTATGTCCTTTAGCCATTGCTAATAACCTCCTTTCAAATGCAGTGATTACCGTTTGGATTTCTTCTCGTCTTTGCCGTGGCCTCTGTAGGTCCTGGTGGCAACAAACTCACCCAGCTTATGACCAACCATATCCTCAGTCACATATACCGGAACATGCTTTCTTCCGTCATGAACCGCGATAGTGTGTCCAACCATCTGAGGAAAGATGGTGGAACGGCGGGACCAGGTCTTGATCACCTGATGCTGGCCTGAAGCGTTCAATGCATCAATCTTTTTTAATAGATGCGCGTCTGCAAATGGTCCTTTTTTTAATGAACGTCCCATAGGGTTTGATCCTCCTTCAATTATTTGATCGTCTTGCCATCACGTCTTCTGATGATGAGCTTATTGGACTGTTTATTCTTCTTTCTGGTCTTAAGGCCCAGTGCCGGCTTACCCCATGGAGTGCTCGGACCCGGACGGCCGATACCGGTCTTACCCTCACCACCACCGTGGGGATGGTCGTTGGGGTTCATAACGGAACCGCGGACCGTAGGACGAATGCCCATGTGACGTTTTCTTCCTGCTTTACCTACATTGATCAGATTGTGCTCCCCGTTGCCCACAACACCGATGGTGGCGCGGCATACAATCGGAACCATTCTCATCTCACCGGAGGGAAGTCTAAGCGTGGCATACTTGCCTTCCTTAGCCATCAGCTGTGCCGCATTGCCTGCGGAGCGCACCAGCTGTCCGCCCTTCCCGGGGTGAAGCTCTATATTGTGAATCTGCGCGCCTACCGGAATGTTGGCTAAAGGCAGGCAGTTGCCAGTTTTGGCCTCTGCTGTCTCTCCGCTCATAACCTTCATCCCATCGGTCAGTCCGGCCGGAGCCAGAATATAGGACTTGGTTCCGTCTGCATAGCAGATCAGCGCGATATTGGCGCTTCTGTTAGGATCGTACTCAATGCCGATCACGGTTGCCGGAATGCCGTCCTTCGAGTTTCTCTTAAAATCAATGATTCTGTATTTTCTTCTGCTGCCGCCTCCGCGGTGTCTTACGGTAATTTTCCCCTGATTATTACGTCCTGCATTCTTTTTCAAGGAAGTAACCAGAGACTTTTCCGGTGTGGATTTGGTAATCTCACTGAAATCGGAACCGGTCATGTGTCTTCTGGAAGGTGTATATGGGTTATAGGTCTTAATTCCCATGACATTAAACTCCTTTCATTTTCATCGAGCCTGCCCTGCTTTTGCGGGCTTATAGGTATGCCCGCAGGGTGCTTCATTGATCCTGCCCTGTTCTTCCGGAGGGCTTCCGATAATTTATAAAGACTTGTGGTTTCCTGCAACGCATCCGCGCGTGTCTCCAGTCACGGCACAAAAACCGCACTGGGTTGCTCCTGCGGAAACGTCCGGTCAGTCCGCCTTACAGGCCTGCAAAAATCTCGATCTCCTTGCTGTCCTCAGTCAGCTGCACAATCGCCTTCTTTGTCTTGGCTGTCTTGCCAAAGGTCATGCCCCGTCTCTTGGTCTTGCCGTCATTGTTCATGGTATTGACGCGCTCCACCTTGGTGCCTGGGAACATCTTCTCAACCGCTTCCTTGATCATAGCCTTATTGGCATCTGTGTGAACCAGGAATGTGTATTTTCTGTCGGACATTGCGTTCATGCTCTTCTCGGTAACCACCGGTTTGAGAATGACATCGTAATACTGAATGTTTGCCATTATGCGTACACCTCCTCAATGCTCGCAACGGCAGCCTTGGTAGCTACCACAGTGTTGTATTTCAGAATGTCATATACATTGATCGTATTGACATACGCGGTCTTTACAGTGGGAATATTTCTGGCAGAAAGCACCACATTGTCGCTGTCAGCGCCTACTACCACAAGAGCCTGATTCACCTTCAGGTTGTCAAGAACATTTTTAAACTTCTTGGTCTTGATCTCATCCAGCTTAAGCTCATCCACTACGATAAATTTATTTTCCTGCACCCGGCTGGTCAGAGCGGACTTAAGAGCTGCCCTCTTCTCCTTCTTGTTCAGACGGATGGTGTAATCTCTCGGGGTCGGAGCAAATACGACACCGCCGCCGGTCCACTGGGGAGCTCTGGTGGAACCCTGTCTCGCATGACCGGTTCCTTTCTGACGCCACGGCTTTCTGCCGCCTCCGGATACCTCGGCACGGGTCTTTGCCTTCTGAGTGCCCTGGCGCTTGTTGGCAAGCTGAGCAACAACCGCCATGTGTACCAGGTGCTCATTGACCTCCACACCAAACACTGCATCATTCAGCTCCATGGTGCCTACTTCATTGCCTTCCATATTGAAAACAGATACATTTGCCATTTCTGTGTGTTCCTCCTTTCCTCGGTTCAGGCCTTAGCGGCTGACCTTTACGGTCTCTTTCAGTGTCACCAGGGACTTCTTCGGCCCCGGTACGGCACCCTTTACCAAAATCAGGTTGTTCTCGGCATCCACCCGCACAACCTCCAGATTCTGAACAGTCACCTGTACATGACCCATATGTCCGGGCATCCCTTTACCCTTGAACACACGTCCCGGGGTGGTTGCGGAACCATTGGAACCCTGATGGCGATGGAACTTGGAGCCGTGGGTCATGGGGCCTCTGTGCTGGCCAAATCTCTTGATCGCGCCCTGGTAGCCTTTACCTTTGGAAATTGCGGTGGCATCCACCTTGTCGCCTGCCGCAAAAATATCAGCCTTAATCTCATCCTTTACGGAATAGTCCTGGGCATTCTCCAGACGAAACTCTCTCACATATCTCTTGTAAGCCACGCCCGCCTTGTCAAAATGTCCTTTCACCGGCTTGGTGACCAGCTTCTCCCGCTTGTCCACATAACCGACCTGAATTGCCTTGTAGCCGTCATTCTCCTCAGTCTTTACCTGGGTCACCACGCAGGGACCTGCCTGAAGAACTGTCACCGGGACTAAAACGCCCTGGTCATTGAAGATCTGGGTCATTCCGACCTTTGTAGCTAAGATCGCTTTCTTCATGTTTTTTCCTCCTTACAGCGGATTGCCTGTTAAGCAATCATACTAAAGCTTATTTTTGTTTCATTTTAATGTCGATATGCACACCGGCCGGCATCTCTAACTTGGACAGAGCATCCACCGTCTTCTGGCTGGGGGTGATGATATCGATCAGTCTCTTGTGAGTTCTCTGCTCGAACTGCTCACGGGAATCTTTGTACTTATGCACTGCCCGCAGGATTGTAACCACTTCCTTCTTGGTGGGCAGCGGCACCGGTCCGCTCACCTGAGCCCCTGTCTTCTTTACGGTCTCGATGATCTTCCCGGCAGACTGGTCAACCAGCTGGTGATCATAAGCCTTCAATGTGATTCTCATTACTTGACTTGCCATAAAAAAAGTCGCCTCCTTTTCGCACTTCTGGATTAAGTACGACAAGCGGTGACTGTACACTTCTCCGTGTGTGTCATAAAAACACCACACTGCGTTACTGCATCTTCTTTCATACAGCTGTTCAATTGGTACAGTGACTTGTCGTCAGTTTCCTAACTTGACATTCGCTCCACGGAAAACCTG
>CAJUHR010000036.1 GCA_910586255.1 uncultured Lachnospiraceae bacterium
TTGTTTGTTGTGTGCTTAAGATAATGGATACCCTCTACTTTTCATTTTCAATCTTTTCCTCCTCCATTTTGACACATTTTCCCCTTTTTTTGATTCCAACCTGGAATCCATCACAGAAAACCTTGCGGGCCATCCGAACCGGCAAAGCCCATCCGGTACTGCTCTGCCAAAATTTTGCAAAACAGTAATGTCATCCGGCTCTCCGCTCTCAAAGGGCTTTACTCCCTGCCTTTTTCTGTACCAAAGCACAAAAATCCGCAGGGCGCTTCTGCTCTCCTTAGAGGAGCATGGGATACCGTCTGGCTCTGCCGTTTCCGGCGGCGCAGGCAGGCTCTCTGCTTCATACCTTTCTCCCGCCTAAAGGCTGCCTTCCGACATATGTCGTTGACAGGATTTCCTTCTGGCAAAAATCAAAGTATGCTGATGGATTCCACGTTTTCCTCATTCTGAGAGACACGTGACAGGTGTCGTTTGATCGCTTTACCACTAAGCAACGGCTTTTCACCGGCGGGATTCGAACCCGCGTAAATCAAGTCATTTGACAATCTTCAGTCCCTAACTGAGCGTCATTTCATGCTTCCGGCGGCATACCGTACTGCAAAAGCAGCGGCACCGTCTGGTTCAAATGCCACGACTGTGAGCCGGAACCATCACCTCTTCGGTGTCTATATCCTACCATGGAAGGAAAAAAATATCATTTCAAAAACACTGCGAGGTTTTTGTTGTTTTTGAAACCAATTTTTTGTATACTTAGCAGAAGCAGCCATACACCTGCAGGCGGCACATACCCATAAACGGAAGGGATGCGCCTGTTTCCATAAAGAACTATTCATAAACAAACCAATATGTCCGAATACAAAGAGCTGATCAAACAATTTGACAAAATCCGTTCCTATGTGCGGGATTTCTATGTCTTTGGCTTCAAGACCAGAGACGATTTTTGCGAAAAAAGCGGCCGAACCTATGACAACCAGCGCCGCCGCATGGAAAGCTGGTTCTCTGACTACATACGCGCAGACTTAAACGGCCACAAAAAATCCGTGTTTCTCACTCTGGATTCCAGCCGTATGGATGTGAACCCCTTATATCAGGCCTGGAAATCCAAGACCTTCACTGGCAATGCCATCTCCCTGCGTTTTTTCCTCTCCGACCTTCTTCGTGACGGCAGTTTCAAAAGTCTGGAGACCATTGCCGATGAGCTGCAGGCCCGATATCACTGTCTTTTTGACACCCAGACCATTCGCCGGAAGCTGGCTTTCTATGAAAAGGAAGGGCTGATCACCCGAAAGAAGGAAGGAAAGCAGTACCTTTACAGCGGCAAAGCTTCCCTTATCCATACTCACCCCAGCCTGTTTCCGGCTCTCTGGCTGGCTGTCAGCTTTTTCCAGGGCGTTGCTCCCTTTGGTTTTATCGGCAGTACGATCCTGGATTTCTGGAATCGGAAAAATGAGGTGTTCCGTTTCCGCAGCGATTATCTGATTCACACCCTGGAGGATGAGATTCTTCTTCCTATTTTGCGTGCCATGGAGCAGAAATATCAGATCCGTATCAACGTCAGAAGCACAAAGCATGCTTCCGGCCTGCCCTCACATTCCACCGGCTGCACTGTCACCTCTCTGACGGTGACGCCCTTAAAAATTCTCACCAGCACCCAGACCGGCCGAAGATATCTTTGCGCCTGGCAGGAGCGCTCATGCCGCTTATCCACCTTCCGCCTTGACTCTGTTCAAAATGTGGAGCTGCTGGCGCCGGATAATCTCTACGATGCCCATATGGACGCCCTTTCTCATGTCCTTCCCTGTGTCTGGGGTGTATCCTTTGGTAATCTGCCCGGACGCGGACCCGAAACCGTCACCATGGAAATCTGTCTTGATGAACAGGAAGAGGATTTTATTCTCACCCGCCTCCAAAGAGAAGGCCGGGGCGGCTCTCTTAGGCGCATAAAGCCCGGACTGTATGAATACACCCGCCTCTGCGCGGACGCCGCAGAGCTTTTGCCCTGGGCCAAAAGCTTTACCGGAAGAGTCCGCTCCTTTTGCTGCTCCAATGCTGATGTTGAAAAAAGATTCTGGAATGACATGCAGAAAATGCAGGAATATTATGGTCATTGTTCCCGGGAAGTCCATGGATAGTAATATAAAATCTCATTTAAAGGAGAACCCGACCAACATGAAAAACCATGATTTCTCTCTTTTTTCTGAACTTTATACCTGTTATTATCAGGTGGTGGCCCGGATTCTTAGCGAAGCTGCCCACCACCCCCTCACCCGCATCCAGATAGAAAAGCTGGCCCGTCAATACGGCTATGATGAGAGTGTCCTTGCCATTGTCCCCCGTCTGATTCAGGGAGACTGGCCGTTTTTGCGGGAGAGCGGACATACTTCCCAAACCTACACCTCGGTTTTAAAACAGGAGCCCTTTCCCCAGTCCCTCACCAATCTGCAGAGATCCTGGCTGAAGGCACTGACCATGGATACACGGTTCCGGCTTTTTTTCACAGACGCACAGCTTGAAGAGCTTAGGGAGGCACTCTCCGACATTGCTCCCCTTTACCGCACATCGGATTTCTGCCTTTTTGATCAGTACGGAGACCATGACCCTTTTTCAAGTGTCATGTACCGGGAGCACATGCAGATCCTTCTAGGCGCTGTCTGCGAGCATGAATTTTTGTCCGTTTCCTACCTTTCCCGCAAGGGAAAAATCCTTACCCACACCTGGCTGCCCTGCCGCCTGGAATACGGACAGCGGGACGGAAAATTTCGTCTCTACGGCATGGCCTTTAATAAGACAGGCAAAAAACGGATGGATGTCTTAAATGTGGCCCGCATCCTTTCCCTCAAAAAAACAGGCAGGTATTACCCTGCCTCTGTTAACGTGGATTCCTTTCTTGACCGTTCCCTGTGTGAGCAGCCGCTGATTCTGGAGATCACCACCCAGCAAAACGCCCTGGAACGGGCCATGCTCCACTTCTCCTGCTATCAGAAAAAGGTGGAGCGACTGGAGGATAAAAATACCTACCGCTGCACCATCTACTACGACAAGCGCTGGGAAACAGAGCTTCTGATTCAGGTGCTCTCCTTCGGCCCGGTGGTAAAGGTATTGGGGCCGGAGTCTTTTCTGGAGCAGATGATAGAGCGGGTTCACAGACAGTCACTGCTCACGGACGAAATGTCCGATGCGTCCTCTTGACCAATTATTTCATGACAGCTCCTTACCTTGGTATAGATACTCGCAAAGCAAGCACTTCTTACGGATCAATCAAAAAAACCGGGACAAATACTCCACTCCGCGAAGGAGCCCGTCCCTCTCAATGGAATCCGTGACAAAATCCGCAGCCGCTTTTACCTGGTCATTGCCGTTTCCCATGGCAATGCCGATACCCGCGTAGAGAATCATTGGAATATCATTGTACCCGTCTCCGATAGCGGCGATTTCCCTTCGGGAATATCCGTAGTACTCCATGACCTTCTGGATTCCCAGCCGTTTATCGCCGCCCCTTGGCGTGATGTCATAGGCCCCGCCGTCATGCCAGCTGGTAATATCACACAGAGGAAGCCGGGACGCCAGAAATTCGGGAGTCAGCTTCTCGGAAAAGGGGCTCATCTGATAGACCGGATGAACAAGCCCCCGTTCCATGTGAGGCTCTACCGGAGGGATGGCCGTGCCGATCTGGGCCTGCAGCTTCTCAAGCTGAGGAGTGACATGGCTGACATATAAGGCATCCTTTTCCATAAAAAGCAGAGAAAAGCCCAATTCCTTCTGCAAGGCAAGCATGGCCTGTACCTGAGAGACCGGGACAGGATTTTCATAGAAAGGAGAAAGGCGGCCGTCCAGGCAGAGACTGCCGTTTAACAGAACATAGCCGTCAAAAATAAGACCATCGAGAAGGTTCTCCTCCTGGATTTCCAGAAGATGCCTTCCGGTAGCGATAAAACAGCGAACGCCGTGGCCTCTGGCCAGGTCAATGGCCTGACGGGTCCCGGGGCGGATGCCCTTTTCCGTAAAATCTCTTAAAGTCCCGTCAATATCGAAAAAAATGGCTTTTATCATAAGTTATCCCTTCTCCTTTAAATGTTTCCACAAGTCCGAAGCCGTCTCCCCCGCTCCAGCACCGCTTCCCACTGCTCTTCCCCCAGGCTCTCTGGTCTTGTCATCTCAAACAGCCCTTCCAGGGAAAGCTGCTCTTCCTCCTGAGCTCTCACAGCAGCCTCCCACAGAGTCATCTCTTTCTCCGTGGTCTGCGACATCACATTCCTTCCGGTCGAAAATGCATGGTCATGGTCGAACAGCGGACAGTACCCGGTCAGCTTCCCCGTGTCATTCTCCATAAAAAATCCCCAGTTCTGCCCATGCCGGTCATCATTATTTAACAGATAATCCCCAATCTGCATCTGCCGATAAGCCTTTTTGTCCACTTTTACTGCCTCCTCATAGGGACTGCATCCATAACTCTCACAGAAAACAGAAAATTCTTCAAATGTCACCAGAGAAATTTCCTCACTGGTAAATACATGGGATTTTACCATCCGTTCCCCCACACCAGCCAGCCATTCTCTCCGCTCCCGGGACAGATAACCCCGCAGCTCTTCCTCGCCGGACTCCTCATAGGAAACATGGGAAATCCCAAGAGTCTTGAGGATCTGGGAAGCCGCAAGCTCGTACCGCCCGACCTTGTGCAGCCACAGCCCATCCTTCCCCCGGATCCATCCCTTTGCGCTGACCCCTAAGGTAGTCAGCTCCGGCGTATGAATCATCAGCCTTTTCTTTGCCAAACCGCCTGAGAATAACCCCCGCCCGTCCCTTTTTTGGTACGTATTACTCCCTGACAAGGCCAGCTCTGCCAGATAAAGGCTCAGTTCATTCTGAAACAGATTTACATCCTCCCAGCTTTTGTCATCCCCCTCTTCCCGTATCCAGTAAGCATCCGTAAGGCTCAAACCACGGCACGCCTTGCAAACGGCATACCGGTTTGTCTGAGAAAAACGCAAAGAATTCAAAATTTCCTTCGCATAGCTCCTTCCCATAGATAAAGTCCGGTTCGATGCCCACTCCACAAAATCCGGAAAACCCAGCACCTCCCTGCGCATCCCAAAAGGAAGTCTGTCAAAGTCCAGTATCTTGCAGGCGCCGCTCTCCGATATATCCAGCACAGGAGAATTTTTCAGCATCAGCTGCATATTGCTCCCCCCTTCCTCTGTCCATTATAATATATATCTGTAATTTATCAATGAAGAAACCGAGTATTTATGGCAGGGTGATGCCAATTATTGGAGCGGGCAGGCTCCTGTGCTGTTCCCGATTTGCGGAAGTTTAAGGAAAAAGCCGCGCCAGCTTTATGGGCGGAGACCAGGATCGGTTCCTGGAATCCATGGCAGAAGCCGCTGGCGCGGTTATCGACTATATGGGAGAAAAGAATATACCATATGATTGTAAAATCCTTTTACATCCAGATCATCGGCACAAATACCGCTACTGCAATAATGCTGGCAAGGCCTTCCAAAAGCCCCCACTTAAAAATATCCTTTGGAGTATAATGTCCTCCCTCCATGACAAAGGCCAGAATCGGGGTGGCCATGGGAGTCAAACAGCAGATTCCGCTTCCAAAAAGGGTAGCCATCACATATCCGTAAGGCTCAATGCCCATAGTTTCGGCAATGGCGATACCGATAGGTGCCATCAGGGCTGCTGAACCGCTGCACACAGAGGACATGACAGCACCGGACAAAATGGCTACCACCTGAATGCTTTTTTCGCTTTTTCCGGTGAGCTTTACAATGGAATTGCCCATCCATCCGGCAAATCCGGTATGGAACATGCCGCCTCCGATAATCATCATTCCTGCCATCAGCACAATGGATGTGGAAGCATAATAGGTAAACAAAGATTTAAAGGGAACCGTCCCGATCAGGGCCACGGCGACAGCCCCGATGGTGGCTACGACCGCATTGGGAAAACGAGGGCTGAAAAACATATAGGTAACAACTAAAATAATAATGGCAGTGAGTAAGGTCTGTGACATTTTCTTTATATCCTTTCTGCTTTAGATTAATTGCCTGCTTCCATAAATTCTTTAAAGCTGTTGGTCAAGGTATCTACGAAATTCTTCCACTCATCCGTATTGATAAAGGGATTGGTATCCGGATCTTTCAGCATGGCCTCCCTCTTTTTCAGAGTTTCGTTCTGCCGGGGATGATTGCCCAGAACAATGTCAACCGGGATATCCCGGACTCTTTGCAGGGATTTCAGAAATGTCTCCCTCATAGACAGAGGAAGCCGGTCTGCCAGCAGTTTTTCCCGATATAAAGTATTGAATCCAGCTCCTCCGAAATATCCCACATGATAGGTCTTTCCGTTTTCTGTGGTGTCAAAGAAAAAACTCATCACCCCCGGTGAATGCCCGGGAGTCAGAAGGCACCGGATTCGGGTGTTGCCAAGAGTAATTTCATCTCCATCCTCCAGCTCCACATCAGGAGTGAACAAGGATGCATAAGGGTTGGGATTGGCCTTCATATATACCAGCTCCGGACGGTCGCGCATAATGTCTGCCCCTGCCTTGCTGATCACCAATTTACAGCCATATAAATCCTTAAAATCATTGGCTGCTCCAATATGGTCAAAATGCTCGTGAGAATGGATCAGGTATTTGATATCCCTAGGATTAAAGCCTGCCTCCCATATGGCCTGGACGAGAAGATGGATGGAGTGCTGAAAACCGCTGTCAAACATGATCAGGCCTTCTCCCGTATCAATCAGGTGGGAACATACCTTGGAGTCCCCGATATAATACACATTTCCTGCAATGCAAAAGGGCTTTACATAGTACCTGGAGGGATAATGGTAATAGTCCAGGTTTTTTGTCTGCTGCATTTTCTCAATCTCCGCAAAGCTTTTCAGGAAAACATTTCACGGGTAGCGGCAAGACTTTATCTGTCCCAGCCTACCCTGACAAAATTTTTAAAGAAAATAGAAGGGGAATTTGGCACTGCTCTTTTTGACCGGGTTGGGAAACGGATGCTTCCGACTAAAGCGGGACTGTGCTGCATTGAGAAGGCAAAGGATATTCTAGAGCTTCATGAGCAGATGAATCAGAGAATACGGATATTGTCAGAAAATGATCATGACTGTGTACGGATCGGCACCTCTGCCAGCCGGGGGGAGTTTTTTGTAGAACGGATTCTGCCGTCTGTAATCAGGAAATATCCCCAGGTAAGATTTTCTCTGATTCTGGATGCAAAGGCAGGTTTGGTGGAAAAGCTGGAAAAAGGGGAACTGGACATGATCTTTGTCAGCAATCATGCGGAACGGCCTTATATGGAATATGCCAGGATCGCCCGGGAGGAAATGGTGTTGGTGGTGCCCAAAGAGCATGAGCTTTTGAAAAAGGCAAAGAGGGCTGATCATTTTCCCTATCCTTATGTGGAGCTTTCCGACTGGATATCCTGCCCGTTTATCTGCGCTTCGCCGCGTATGACGACTGGTCAGTACACCCGGCTGTTATTTGAGCATTATGGCTATCATCCTAAAATCGTTCTTGAAGTTGGCTCTCTGCCAATGATATACTCGGCAGTGAACCAACGAATCGGAATAACCATTGCTCCCTCCATGCCTCTGTGCCAGAAGGAGCATCAGGAGCTTCGATATCTTTCCTTTGAGGATGAGCAAAATATTCAGTGGTATTTTACAGCAATCACCAAAAGCCAAATTTCTTTGCATCCGGCATACAGGGAAATCATTAAATTGGTCAAAAACTTCTACTATAATCGGGCAGAACTCTCCGTGCCGGACAAAGAAGTGTGATAGATGAATATCCAATCTGTCATTTTAGGCCATATCCTGTTGTATATTTCACAAAAAAGAAAAAAGCTGTGGCAATTTATGTCAAATTTTAGTACAATCCAAGGTAAGCCCTTTGTATCTGGCTTGTTTCACAATCCATGATTTTCTTAATATACAACAATACAGGTGAGCAAATATGAATATTTTCAACATCATAACTCTTTTCGGCGGACTGGCCATGTTTCTCTACGGCATGCGTATGATGGGGGACGGGTTAAAGGCCAGCTCCTCCGGCCCTCTGAAAAAGGCCATGGAGCGGATCACCGGCACTCCCTTAAAGGCGTTCCTTCTGGGGCTTGTTGTGACCGCGGTCATCCAGTCCTCCACGGCAACCATCGTCCTTACCTCCGGACTGGTAGGCGCGGGCATCCTCTCCCTGCATCAGTCCCTGGGAATTATTATCGGCGCCAACGTGGGCACCACCGTCACCGGACAGATCATCCGGCTTTTGGACATCAATTCCTCCGGAGCCTGGTTTCTGCAGTTTTTAAAGCCGTCCACCTTAGCGCCCCTGGCCCTGATCATCGGCATTGTCATCATCATGAGAGTAAAGTCCGGTGACTCCTCCAAGATCGGTCACATCATTATCGGCTTTGGCATCCTTTTTTCCGGCCTTATGAATATGGCGGACGCGGTGAGCGTCCTGTCTGACAGCGGAATCGTGGAACAGCTTTTCTCCCGTCTGGGCAGAAATCCCCTGCTGGCGTACATTTCCGGGGCGGGCGTTGCCTTCATCCTTCAGAGCTCGTCCGCCACGGTGGGTATCCTGCAGGCGTTTTCCACCTCCGGCCAGCTGACCTTCGGAGAAATCTACGCCGTGCTGGTGGGCATCTATTTAGGCGACTGTGTTACCACAGCCATTGTCTGCAATATCGGGGCAAAGCCGGAGGCCAAACGGGTGGGTGTGGTAAATATCCTCTTTAACCTGTGCAAATCCGTCCTTACCCTGACCGTGGTTGTAATTTTCCACAGGATCGGACTGCTGGACGGCGTCTGGAATGAGGCCATTTACTCTGGCGGCATCGCCAACGCCAATACCATTTTTAATCTGGCCTGCGCGATTCTTCTCCTTCCCTTTGTGAGGATCTATGAAAAAATCAGCCATCGTCTTATCAAGGACGAGCCTGTGGCTGCCGGAAAATATGATGAAATGTTAGATGCCCTCAATCCGGTATTCATCAGCACGCCGGCCATGGCCTTCGGGCGCTGCTATGACATTCTCCTGGTAATGTTCAAGCTGGCCAAAACCAATATCAGCCGTGCCTTTGACATGTTCAATCAGTATGACCCGGAGGTCATGAAGCAAATCCAGGAAGACGAGAACTATATTGACAGTATGACTGACCATGTAAGCAATTATCTGGTTCAGATCTCTGCCACCATCACCTCCCACTATCATGTGGAAATCATGAACTACTACTTTTCTGCCATCACGGAATTCGAGCGGCTGGGAGACCATGCTCTAAACATTGCCGAGATCGCCGAGTCTCTCAACAAGAGAAGCACCTCCTTTTCCAAGGTGGCTCAATCAGAGCTGGCGGTGCTGTGGCAGCTGTTGGATACGGTTCTAAACCACACCAATGAGGCATTCCGGAAGCAGAACCTGCAAGAGGCCCGCCGGATCGAGCCCTTAGAGCAGGTGGTGGACGATATGGTCAGCCTCTTGAAGGATCATCATTTAAAACGGCTGCGGGACGGAGAATGTGGCGTATTCAACGGTTCGGAATTTTTCAATCTGCTATCCGAGGCTGAGAGAATCTCTGATGTCTGCTCCAACATAGGCGTGGCAACCGTGGCAAGATCCACCCCCGGTATCAATCACCAGGTACATAACTACATCTCCATGCTCCATTCCGGAGGAGATGAGGAGTTCAATCTGGTATATCAAAAGACCCGTGACGAATATCTGCGCATACTGGAGAAAGATGAAAAAAGGGCTGCTGCTTCCGTTTCTGTCAGCGATCCGGCCGCGTTATAGAAGCTATTTTGCGGGCCTGTCCGCTGAAGATAAAAAAGCCAGAGGCAATCACTGTCTATGTTATGCCTCTGGCTTTTTTGTTCTTCTACGACCATTGAGATCTTTCCCGGGCAGACGCTCTCTGCTCTTCTTTTCCTTCCCGGCCCAATAATTTCCGCAACTTGTCCCACAGCTCTGTTTTGGGGATAAACTCGTCAATTATCCCGTTCTTTAGATGCCAGTCAAACCGGAAATCCTCCAGGCCGCTCATCAGAACCAGGTAAATCTGAGGGTTCAGTCTGCGAACCATGGCTGCCAGCTCCAGGCCGTTGACAGAAGGCATCTGATAGTCGGTCAGAATCATGTCATATTCATTCTTGTGCTTTTGCAGCAGAGACAGCACCGCCGCCGGATGATTGCAGCACTCTGCCTTCACGGAAGAGTTCTTAAGCATCACTTCCAGCGCTTTCAATACCTTCGGATCATCATCCACTGCCAGAACCTTGTGAAACACCCGTTTTTCCTGCTTTCTGTCCTCGAAAGCCGATGGATCCATAAGGGGAAAGGAAAGAATAAAGGATGTGCCCTCACCTACCTTGCTCTCGATCCGGATCCGTCCCTTTACGGCCTCCATCGCATTCCTCACCACCGACAATCCCAGGCCTGTTCCCTTGCCGCTGCGCTTGGTTGTATAAAAGGGTTCGAAAATTTTATCCAGCGCTTCTCTGCTGATGCCGGAGCCTGTATCCGACACAGTCAATACCGCCCAATCCCCCTGGAAATCTCCCGAAAAATCCTGTGAAAACTTTCCCCAGGCCTCTTTGTCCCGGCTTTTTATCAAATTCTCCTGGGATTTTTCCGCAATGTCTATTGCATCCCAATATATTTTTCCTGAATCCTGCTCTTTATTCCCTTCACAACACAGACGGACAGTCAGGACGCCATTAAGAAAGGAGCCAGAAAACCAATGTTTTCTGACTCCTTTCTTGTTACGATTGCACCTTATTAATGTACAAAGCGGCCGGCGTTTGGGGGTTGCCGCTGCTTTGGGGACCAGCTTTTGCCTTTTACCGCATCTGGCTCAGCCGGAAAGAACGCATGAGATTCTTTAACAGATTGGCCTGGGAGGACAGCTCCTGGCTGGCGGCCGCGCACTGCTCACTGGTAGCCGAATTGGTCTGAACCACAGAAGAGATCTGGTCTATTCCATCGGTAACCTGAGAAAGCGCCGCTGTCTGCTTCTCTACGGCATCCACCACGATTGCCATCTGGCTGGTCACATGGCCCGCGCTCTGACTGGTCTGATCCAGAGCCTCTGTCACCTTGTTCACAATCTGGCCGCCCTCCGTAACCGCAGCAATGGAGGTCTCAATCAGCTTCTTGGTGGCCTTGGCAGCCTCATCCGACTTGGAAGCCAGATTGCTCACCTCATCTGCCACCACAGCAAAGCCCTTACCTGCAGAGCCTGCCCGGGCGGCCTCCACGGCAGCATTCAGGGCAAGAATATTGATCTGAAAGGCAATGTCCTCAATGGTAGCAATGATGGTGCTGATCTTTTTGGAAGAACCGGAAATATTTTCCATTGCCTTATTTAACTCTTCCACAAATCCTATGCTGACGCCCAGGTGAGAACCGGCCTCATTGACATACTCTCCGGCCTCCTCGGCGGCGACAGAGGTCTGCCTGGCATTTTTGGAAATGTCCATCATGGTTGCAGAAATCTCCTCAATGGAGCTGGCCTGTTCGGTAGCGCCCTGAGCCAGAGCCTGGGCACTGCTGGACACCTGCTCCGCCCCGGAGGATACCTGGCTGGCACTGGTAGTAATCTGCCCCATGGCATTGTTAAATGCCTTCTGGATGCCGTCCAGAGATTTCTTAATGGACTGGAAATCTCCCATGTAATCCTGGGTGGCTCTCCGGGTCAGATCTCCCTCTGCCATGGAGCCCAGCACGCTGGAAATCTCACCGATATAGGAGCGAAGCCGGTGGATCGTCTCCTCAAAGATCTCTCCCAGCATACCCACCTCATCGTTGGAGGAGACATTGACCCGAATCTCCTCATTGGCTGCCAGTCCCAGATCTCCCTCTGCCAGCCGCCCGGCTATCTGGGTGATCTCACCCAGAGGATCGGAGACTCTCTTCTTTAAATAGGCGGTCAGCAACAGAGCGCCCAAAACAATGGTGATACATCCTGTCACCACTGCCAGCAGCACAACCGCAAATGTCTCCTGTGTGGCCTCGGTCCTGGAAATCCCGGCAAAGATCAGTCCATTGACTTTTCCATCCGCCCCCTTTGTGGGGACATAGGAACACAAAAAACGCTCCCCGTTAAGGTTGGCCTCGCCTACATAGGATTTTCCCTGCTTTAGTATAATGCTGTTTAAATTGGAGGCCAGCCGGGTACCCACCACACGCTGACCGTTCTGGATAACAGTAGTATATGCCCGGACATCCCCCTCAAAAATGGTAAACTCACAGCCCATGCGGCTTTTTAAGCCATCCAGAAACTGATTCATGTCCTCGTCCCCGGACAATTGCCCCAGCTCATAGGCCAGCACGTTTGTTCCATTGGTGCAGCGGACCTCCTGCATCTTCGTGACCAGAGAATTGTACATAAAAATGCAGACCATCATCACCAGCAGCACGGAAGTCATCTGCATCACCATCACGACTCCGCCTATCTTTAATCCGATTTTCTTAAACTTTCCCTTTTTCCCGTCTTTAGACCTATGGATTCTTTCCATCCTTAATCCCCCTTGCTTTTCTAAAATAATCGTCATGCTTTATCAGCGTATCTTATTATTATAACATAAATTGGGAACTTAGGAAAGGTTATTTAACGGATTCCTTTTTATTCCATTTTTGTTTATCTGCTTAAATTGCAGAGCCCGCTCCACCAGATCCGCAAACAGTTTATTCATGACCGGAGCCGAATCCACCAGATCCTCCGGATGCCACTGCACTCCCATAATCAGGCCTTCCTCATCCTCCAGCCCCTCGATGGTGCCATCGCAGGCCCGTGCCGAAATCTTTAACCCCTCTCCCGGTCTTTTCACTGCCTGATGGTGCATGGAATTGGTTTTGATCCTCCCCGGACCAAAAATCGATGCCAGCCGGGTATCTGCCTCCACCTCCACGTGGTGCGTCAGATATGTCCGGTTAAGCTTTTGCATATGTTGAATCCGCTCCCCCTCCTGCAGGGACAAATCCTGATACAGGCTTCCGCCCATCAGCACATTCAGCGTCTGATGCCCTTTGCAGATCCCCAGCATGGGAATCTTATTTTCCAAGGCAAATCTTCCCGCCTTCAGCCAGGCATCATCGATCTCCGGCCGAAAAACCCCAATCACCGGCAGCGGCTCCTCATCGTAATACCAGGGTGTCATATCCTCCCCGCCGGGAAATAAAATCCCGTCACAAAAAGACACTGCTGCCTCTACATCCTCCGCCACCATGGCCGCCGGAATCACCACCGGCACACCGCCGTTCATCTGAACCGCGCGAACGCTGGCGCTTCCCGTAAACACATGCTCTCCGCTGACAAAAATCCCCGGGTCCGTCCGTCTGGTCAGACCCAGGATTCCGATCACCGGCTTCTTTCGATTCGTCATTATTCCTGATTCCTTTCATCATTGATCTTTACAGGGTACGCCCATCCAGCACATCCTGCCTGCAAATATGGCGCAGCCTTTCCCCGTCCAGCCCCCGGATCACCTGTGCCGCCAGATCGACCGCGGCCGTCAGATCCTTATTTGCACAGAAATTATAGTGGGTATGCACATAACGGCTGGGCACTCCCAGCACCAGAACCGGAACTGCCTTGCCGGTGATGCTGATCTTCCCCGCGTCAGTGCTTCCTCCCCTTCTCACCGTCTCCTGAAAAGGAATCCCGTATTTCCTGGCCAGTTCCATGGCATAATCGATAAATACCGGATTGGAAACATAGCTTTTGTCCAGCCGCCGGATCTGCACGCCGCTCTTCATCCGCCCCTGGGCCTGAGCCGCGCTGAAATAAAAATCATCCGAGGGAGAACCTTCAAACACAATAGCCAGGTCCGGCTTCACAACCTGAGCCGTCACTATGGCGCCCCGCATTCCCACCTCCTCCTGAGCCGCAAAAGCGCCTACCACCGAAACAGCCAGCCGCTTCTGCTCCTCAAGCAGCTTCTTCATGGTCTCCACAATACAGGCACATCCCGCCCGATTGTCAAAGGCTTTCCCGAAGCACACCCCGTGCTCTTCATCGTAAGAAAAGCTCACATCCGGCATCATGGGATCCCCGATGGAAACTCCAAAAACCTCCTCCACCTCTTTTTTGCTGACCGCGCCGATATCCACATACATCTTCTCAATATCCAGCTCCTGGGAAGCCCGCTCCTTGTCATTCATAAAATGAACCGGCTTAGAGGTTATAATTCCCCTGACTCGCTTACCGCTTCTTGTGCGGATGATCACCGAATGGGCCGGGATATTGCTGAGCATGAATCCCCCCAGCATCACAATCCCCAGAACCCCGTTCTCATGAATTGTCTGTACCATAAACCCACACTCATCCGTATGGGCATCCAGCTGAATCACCGGCTTCTCCTTATCTGCCCCCGGCATTCTCACATAGAGATTGTTCATGGCGTCATTCTCCACCTCAAACTCCCTCATATACCCGGCAATGGTCCGAATCACATCCTCCTCAAACCCACTTGGCCCAAACGCATCCGAAATCCGGCCAAACATTTCCATATCCATGGCTTCGTCAGTCTCCTTCATTTCTTATAGTCAATATATTGCTTTCCCCTGCTGCTAATACACCACAAAGCAATGAGCCGTCACCACATCCATCCATCTGTTCGTCACCAGACGGTTGGTAAACGTGTCTACCTTTTCCATCCCCGGATAAAAGGACATCTGATAGGCCTTTTTCCAGTCCTTATATGTCACCTCATAGATAAACTGCTCCGGCAGCTTTACATGGCAGGCAGAAAAATTACGACCCAGGGTTCTTTTCACCCCCGTCTGAATCCGCTCTGTCACCATTCCGGGAGGCTCGCATACCGTTGCGCCTCCCGTGCCTCTCTTAGTCACCGCCGTCTCAATTCCCGGAACCAGACTCTTTGCAAGACCGCAGATGGCCTCGTCCCCGGAAAGAAACAGCACCGGCACCCCTAAGCTGGCCGCCGTGAAGGTATTCAGCATAAACTCACTCATATACTCTCCATTGAGGCGGATGTACAGACTGTTACCGGTGGATGTATGGCTGATGGAAAACTCCGGGTTTCCCGCCGGCGCGTGATACCCCACATACAGCACCCCGTCAAAGCTCTCATCGATTCCCCACATCATGTTATAGGGATGGCCGCTTTTCCCCCGAATCAGCCTGACATAATCCGGCATGGACAGGGGATCAATATTGGAGGCATCCCCATGGCCGTCCTTTACCACAATCTCCCTGGCTCCCAGCTCTCTGGCCGCCTCGCAGGCAGCCAGCACCTCTCTGGTCATCTCCCGGGCAAAAGGCCCGTATACCGTTTCCTGCTTGTGGGCCTCCGCCGGAATCGCCAGCCCGGCGCAGCCCTCAATATCCGCACTGATAAATAATTTCATAGCCTTTTTCGTCCTCTTTTCCGTCATAGGCATCATCTACTTTTTGTTCACCTCATCGTAAAGATGACAATACACATAATGATCCTCACTTACCTGATACTTCCTTGGTGCTTCCGCCTTACAGCACTCCATAACCTTGGGACACCGGGTGTGAAACTTGCAGCCCCCCGGCGGATTTAACGGAGACGGGATATTTCCCTCCAGAATCACCCGATCCTTCTTTGCCGTAGGATCCGGAACCGGCACCGCGGAGAGCAATGCCTGAGTATAGGGATGAAGAGGATTGGTATACAGGCTCTCCTTGTTGCCCACCTCCACAAAGTTCCCCAGATACATGACGCCCACCCGGTCGCTGATATGCTCCACCACGCTTAGGTCATGAGCCACAAAAATATACGTAAGGTTAAAATCCTTTTTCAGCTGATTCATCAGATTCAGCACCTGGGCCTGAATTGACACATCCAGCGCCGAGACCGGCTCATCCGCAATGATCAGAGACGGCTGCACCGCCAACGCTCTGGCAATGCCGATTCTCTGCCTCTGGCCGCCGGAAAACTCATGAGGATAACGGTTGGCGTGATAATCATCCAGACCCACCTTCCGAAGAAGCTCAAGCACCTTTTTCTCCAGCTCCGCCTTATCCCCAGTCAGCTTGTGTATGATAAACGGCTCCGCGATAATATCAAACACCGACATCCGGGGATTTAAGGATGCGTAAGGGTCCTGAAATACCATCTGCACCTTCTTGCGCACCGGCCGCATCTGACTGTCATTATAACCGGAAATATCCTCCCCGTCCAGAATCACCGTGCCCCCGGTGGGCTTTTCCAGCTTACAGATGCCTCGGCCCAGGGTGGACTTACCGCAGCCCGACTCGCCCACAATGCCAAAAACCTCGCCCCGCCTCACCTCAAAGGAGACGCCGTCCACCGCCTTCACATAATCCGTTGTGCCCAGCCGCTTGCCTGTCACCGGATAATAAATCTTCATATCCTCCACATGCAACAGAATATCCGTCCTGTCTGCCATGGTTAAACGCCCCCTTTCTCACAAAGCCAGCACCGGCTTACATGGCCCTCGCCCACCTCATAAAAGCCCGGTTCCTCCTTCTGGCACCTGTCAAACGCCCTGCTGCACCGGGGAGCAAACTTGCATCCCTTAGGCATATACTTGGGATTGGGCACATTCCCCGGAATGGCCTCCAACTCCTCCACCGCCTCCCCCAGCTTGGGAATGGAATTTAAAAGGCCGATGGTGTAAGGATGGGAGGGATGGGCAAACAATTCCCGCACATCTCCCTTCTCCACTACCCGTCCGCAGTACATGACCACCACCTCGTCACAGACCTCTGCCACCACACCCAGATCATGGGTGATAAAGAGAATGGATGTGCCAATGGCCTTTTTCAGCCCGTTCATCAAATCCAGAATCTGGGCCTGAATGGTCACGTCCAGCGCCGTGGTGGGCTCATCTGCAATAAGGATCTTCGGCCTGCACACCAGCGCCATGGCGATCATCACCCGTTGCCGCTGTCCGCCGGAAAGCTGGAAGGGATACTCCTTCATCATATGCTCCACCCGCGGCACCCCGGTTCTGCGCAGCATATCCTCCGCCTTCTTCCAGGCCTCCTCCTTGGAGATGTCCTGATGCTGTAAAATACACTCCGTCAGCTGCTTTCCGATCTTCATCACCGGATTTAAGCTGGTCATGGGCTCCTGGAATATCATGGAAATCTGGCTTCCCCGCAGCTTTCTCTTCTCCTCCTCGCTGATGTGGGCGATATCCCTTCCCTCCAGCAAAATCTCCCCCTCGGCGATCTTGCCGGTGGTTCCGGTCAAAAGCCCCATGATGGAGAGGGACGTCACACTCTTTCCGCTTCCCGACTCTCCCACTATTCCTAAGGTAGAGCCCTCCTTCAATTCAAAATCCACACCGTCCACCGATTTCACCACGCCGCTGTCCGTGTAAAAATAAGTGTGGAGATTCTTCACTTCCAATATATTTTTCCTGTTATCTTCCATCTGTCTTCTGTCCTCCTTTCTCTGCCTCAATCCGTCAGCTTCGGATCCAGCGCGTCCCGAAGCCCGTCTCCAAGGATATTAAAGCTCAGCACAGTCAGGAAAATCGCAAGTCCCGGAAACACCGTACAGTGCATGCTGGTCATCATGTAATTCCGTCCGTTGGCCAGGAGCAGCCCCCACTCCGGTGTAGGCGGCTGCGCCCCCATACCCAGAAAGCTTAAGGAAGAAGCCGTCAAAATCGAAGAGCCCACCGACATGGTAAACTGCACAATGATCTCCGGCACCGCCCCCGGCAGAATATGGCGGAACAAAATCCGGGCATCGGAGGCCCCTAAGTTCTTGGCCGCCTGGACAAACACCGAATTTTTCAGCGCCAGGGTCCGGCTTCGCACCAACCTGGCAAAGGTAGGCGTGGAAAACACCGATACCGCAATCACCACATTGCCGATGCCGCTTCCCAAGATCGCCACAATGGCGATAGCCAGAATGATTCCCGGAAAGGCAAACAGCACATCACAGATACGCATGATAATGGCATCCACCACTCCCCGGTAATAGCCTCCCAAAAGGCCCAGAATCGTGCCGCATACAGCGCCAACGGACACAGCCGAAAGCCCCACAGCCAGGGAAATCTTCGTGCCGGTGATGATTCTGGAAAACAGATCCCTTCCGAACTCATCCGTGCCGAACCAGTGGGCAACGCTCGGCCCCTGGAGAATGGAATTGTAGTCATACTCGTTGATCTTAAAAGGCGCCAGCACCTCGCCGAACAATGCCAAAAATACCAGAAAGAGAATAAAGAACAGGGCCACCACCGAGTTTTTCTGCTTTTTAAATTTCCGCACCATCTCCGAAACCGGGGTCTTAATATCTGTCTTTTCATTCAGCTCTGCTTTCGCGTTTTTCTTCTTGCCGATCATGCTTCTTCCCTCCTATGACAACTTGATTTCCGGATTGAGGACGGCATAGAGGATATCCACAATCAGATTAATGATAATAAACTGCAACGAAAAAATCAGAATCAGGGACTGAATGGCCGGATAATCTCGGTAATTCACCGACTCAACCAGAAGCTGTCCCAGGCCCGGATAGGCAAACACCGCCTCCGTCACCACGGAGCCTCCCAGCAGAAAGCCAAACTGAAGCCCCACCACGGTCACCACGGAGATCATGGAATTGCGGAAGGCGTGACCCCAGGTCACGGTCTTCTCCCGCAGTCCCTTGGCCCGGGCCGTGCGGATATAATCCTCCTTTAGCACCTCCACAATGGAAGAACGGGTAAACCGGGCGATTATCGCCGCGATGCTCGTCCCCAGAGCAATGGCCGGAAGGACCAGATTTTTCCAGCTTCCCACTCCTGTGGTGGGGAACCAGCGCAGTTTCACCGAAAATGTCATAATGAGAAGAAAACCGATCCAGAAGTTGGGCAGGGAAATCCCCGACACCGCCAGAGTCATGCCCGTAAAGTCCTGCCATTTCCCCCGGTTCTTTCCTGACCAGACACCCAGGATTACCCCCACAATGGTGCTCCAAATCAGACTGGCAAAGGTCAGGGTCATGGTATTGCCGTAGCGGGCCGCCACCTCTGTCAGCACAGGCCTCTTTGTCCGCAGGGACATTCCCAGATCTCCCCGCAACAAGCCGCCTACATATTTTAGATACTGGATGTGGATCGGCTGATCCAGTCCAAGCTGAACTCGCACCGCCTCCACCGCGTCCAGAGTCGCCTGTTCACCGGCTACCAGACGGGCCGGATCTCCGGGAATCATCCGCACGAAAAAGAACACGAAGGTTACTACTATGATCAGAGTGGGAATTACTCCCACAATTCGTTTTAAGGTATATCGCAACATTTTTTCTCATCTCCTTAACTGGTTTCAGAACAAACGGGAGGAAGTTTCATCTTTTTTCGTGAAACAAAAGGCGCTGCAAACTGAACCTACAGCCTTGCAGCGCCTGAAATATCAAATTAACCTTCGTTAATTCGCCATTTTTGCGTTCTTCATATTAATAGCGCCATCCGGATAAATCTTAACATTCTGCAGCTTGGCTCCGGTCGCCCAGGTATTGGACTCCAGGCTCAAATACAGCATCGGCATCTCCTCAAAGAGCAGATCCTGGGCCTTCTCGTAGGCTTCCTTCCGGATCGCGTCATCTGCGCTCTCCAGACCGGTCTTGATGTAGCCCTCCAGCTCCTCATTTTCAAAATAACAGATATTGTAGCTCATAGGCGGCTCAGACTCAATGGCTACCAGAGGACGGATTCCCCAGTCTGCATCTCCCGTGGACGGAGACCATCCGATCAGATAGCACTCCACTTCAGCTTCAGAACCGGGAACATCCACATCCTGAATCCTCTGATTCAGCACCGCGCTCTCCATGCCCTTAAGCTCCAGGTTAATCCCCACCTGCTCAAACTGCTGCTTCAAAAACTCAGCCCGCTTCTGGTTTGCCGTAGTATTGGCATACATCACAGATGTGGTAAAGCCGTCCGGATATCCGGCCTCTGCCAGAAGAGCCTTGGCCTTCTCCGGGTCATAAGCACGGGCCTCATTCCCCTTATAGTACTGAACCGCCGGCCCGATGATGGAAGTCGCCACAGAAGACATTCCGTTATCCACCACCTGAATATAAGCCTCCTTATTCACCGCATAGTCCATAGCCTGACGCACCTTCGGATTATTCAGGGGCTCCTTCTGAGTGTTCATCATCAGGTAACGAACCACAATGCCGTCATCCCGATAAGAGATTACATTGGGATCGCTCTCCAGCACAGATACGCTCTCTGTGGGAATGGGCCAGATCAGCTGGGCATCCCCGGACTGGATCATGGCCACACGGGTGGCACTCTCCGGAACCGGCTTAAAGGTAATGGTCTTAAAGCCCGCGTCCCCATCCGCCAGAGCCGTGCCGCCGCAGATGTCCGCGTCATAGCCCCACCAGTCCTTATTCAGCTCCAGGGTCAGATGATCGCCCTCAATCCACTCCACGAACTTATACTGTCCGGTTCCCACCGGATTTCTGGCACATTCCTCCACCCCAGCCTCGATGGTCTTAGGACTCATGATCACACAGGCCGGATGGGCCAGGTTACTGATGAAAGCGCCAAAGGGCTCAGTCAAAGCTACTTTAATCGTATAATCATCTACCTTCTCAAAGGTATCCAGCACATTGCACAGGAAGGTAGTTCTCTTAAGCCCTAAGGACTCGTCATCCCACTTGGCAAAGTTGGCCAGCGCTGCATCCGCGTCCCAGGGGGTGCCGTCCGTAAAGGAGATGCCTTCCCGCAGGGTGATGGTAAACTCCGTGGCATTGTCATTGGCCTCGTAACCGGTGGCCAGCATGGGAATGATGCCCATATCATCGTCAAATCCAAACAAGCTGTCGGAAATCATACGCTGAATGCCGCCGGATAAGGTATCGCTGGTATCCATGGGATCCATGGTGGTAAAGTCCACATTGACTGCCGCCACAATATCCGTCTCCTGAGAGACAGAGGCTCCCTGGGCAATCTCCTCCTGGCCTCCCGTCTCGCCGCCTGCTGCCGGCGCGGCAGTGGAACCGGCCGTACCGGAGCCTGAATTCCCATCCCCGGAACCTCCTCCGCAGGCCGTCAAAGCTACCATGGACGCTGCCAGGAGCAGTGCATACAACTTCTTTCCTGTCCTTCTCATAAAACTCCTCCTTGTTCTTCCCGAATATGAAATACAATCAAGCAATAAAAAAGCAAAGGCCTCTTCATCCCTAAACGCCTTCGTTTTGCTATCTTACTATTCTAATTGTGCTTTCCTTCTTTGTCAAAGTAAAGTGCTGAATTTTCTCTATTTTCTCAATGTCTTTTAATTTTATAAAGTAATTAGGTTGATTTATTCTGGTTTTTGCTCTATAATCATCCTAAATTCCAATCATCCCAGGAGGCCGCCCATGTCCCTTTCCCACAAAAAGCCACACGTACTGATCGTCTGCGTCAACCCCTACATCCGCATTGAGTTTCAAGACTATCTCCAATCAGTCTTAGGAGACCACATCCTCTTTGACACCAGCGCGCCTTCCCAAGTCACCGACCCTGCCCAGCTTCTGTCTTACCAATGCATCCTTTTTTCCAGCACCAAGGTTCAGGCCGAGTTCCCCGTCTCCATTCCGGACCACGTCTGTCAGATTGTCTGCACCAGAACCTTCAACCACGCCTTTTTAGACCAGATTATCCGTATCCCTCCGGGCGAGAAGGTTTATGTGGTCAATGATTTTTTTGAATCCACTTTAAGCACCATCCGCCAGTTTGAGGAATTCGGTATCAGCCAGTACCATTTTATCCCCTGCTCCGCCGATACCCAGGAGACCGACCTGTCCGTCCGCTATGCCATCACCGTAGGCGAGCCCCAGCTGGTTCCCAGCCATATCCGCAATGTCATCAACATCGGCAACCGGATCGTGGATATCTCCACCATCAATGAGCTGTGTGTCCTGTTTCATCTGCCTGCCAGGCTGGGAAACCAGATCACCAGAAATTACATTTCCCACATCTTAAAGGTAGTAAAGACCGCCGGAGGCTACTACAGAAGCTTTGTCTTTTCCCAGCAGCTTCTTCTGGCCACCATCTCCAACCTGCCCTGCAGCATCTGCCTGCTGGACGAAAACGGAACCATCATGGCTGTGAACAAGTATTTTTCAAAGGACTGGGGGCTCTCCAAAAAGCAGGGAATCGGAACCTCTTTTGCCCAATGCCTGCCTGAGGCTCATTCCCGAATCCTTTTAAACCAGACCGCTGACTACCGAATCCCCAACCATATGGGCGTATCCATGATCTTAAGCGTCATGGAGCTGTCCTTTCCAAACCACGCCTGCGTTTCCCTGCTGACCAGCAAGCCGGCAACCAATCCGGATATAGACGCCAGCACTCCCCCCCTGCCTTCTGATTTAACCGCTTTAGGAGAGCAAGAAGCAGAAGCCTCCCCCATCGAGCGGCAGCGCAGCAGCTTTTCCAACCTGATTACAGCCTCCGAACGGTTTCAGGAGGTACTCTCCTATGCCAGACGGCTCTCCCTCTACGACTTTCCTGTGCTGATTCAGGGTGAAAGCGGAACCCAGAAAAAAATGCTGGCCAGAGCCATCCATCAGAGCTCCAGCCGCCGCCGTTTCCCCTTTGTCAGTCTCAATCAGCTTCTCACCCTGTCCGGCTGCGACCTGCCGGAGGTGCTAGAGACCGCCAACCACGGCACTCTCCTGGTAGACCACATTGAAAAGCTTTCCCCCGAGATGCAGGATTTCCTGGTTCAGCTTCTCCAGAACACAGTCAGCGACTCCCTGCTTTCTCAGCGTTCCTGGGACATCCGGGTGATCGCCACCTCCGCCCCCAGTCTCTACTCCTTAGTGCAGGAAAACCGTTTTCGCCAAAACCTGTTTTTCCAGCTCAGCACGGCGGTGCTGGACACCATCCCTCTAAAGGAGCGCCGGGAGGATATTCCTCTTTTGCTGGAACATTTCTTCCGCGGCATGTTCCACCACTCCCCCTTTCAGATGGATGCCATCCTATCCAAAAGCCTGTACCAGTTTTTACTGAATTACGATTATCCGGGCAATGTGAAGGAACTGATTAACCTGGCCCAGTATTTTTCCTCCCTCTACGCTGCCCATCCTCTGATTCTGGCCCAGCTTCCCTCCTACATCCGGGACGGGCTGACAGCTGCTGGGGAAAGCTTAAGCTCCCTCAAGCGCCAGGTTCTCACCATCATAAAAAACACGCCCAAAAGCGGACGTGCTTCCATCCAAAAAGCCTTGGCAGAATCCGGCACCCAGATCAGTGACGGAAAGCTGCGGGGGCTGCTAAAGGAGCTGGCTGATGAGGAACTCATCCTGGTTCACCGCACCAAGGGCGGCTGTGAGATCACAGAGGAAGGGCTGGCGTTGCTGGCGCGTGGGGGGTGAGAAAACTCTCACCCCATGATATAAGGCAGCAGCTCCTCCAGCCCATAATACACCTGCCCGTCAATCCCTACTGTCCGCCCTGCACACACCATGGAATTTAAGATCGCCTCATGGGCTGCCTCCGCGGCTCCCTGAAAGGCACGGTTGATCAATGTTTCATGAATCACCGACTGCGCCTGTGGCTCCTCCCCCGCCTTAAGGAGGATCCGGTTAGCCGTACTGAATCCGATCATCACCTCTCCGCTGCCATGGCCGGTATAGGCGCCGGTGCGGGCGATACCCACTGCCGTCCGCCGCAGAATCCGCCTAAGCTGCCGGTCAGACACCGGAAGATCCGTAGCCAGAATCGTCATAATCGACCCCTGATCCCTTTGGGATACCCCCATGCCGCCGGATCCGGACTCATCGGCTTCACTGTTTCTGCCCCTCTCATCCTTTCCATTCCTCTCACAGGTTCCGTCTCCCCGGCCGCTTCTTCCCGCTGCCTCCCTGTCCATTCTCTCCTTATGCTGAAGAATTCTTTCCCCCACCGGGATCCCATCCAGCACAAAATCCTTTGTAGCCCCAAAATTAGACTGCACCAACACCCCGATGGTATACTCCTTCCCATAAAGCTCCACCACCCTGGACGCCGACCCGATGCCGCCCTTTAATCCGTAGCAGATCGTCCCTGCTCCGGCTCCCACATCTCCCTCATCAAAATCTTCCCGGGCATGTTCTATGGCTTCCCACACATGCTCCGCCCTGACCCCGCGTTTTTCAATATGGTTAATCTGGCTGTCATTACACTCTCCCACCACAGGATTCAGACTTTTAACCGGAACCTGATCCCTCTCACACTGCCGGATAACATATTCTGCCAAGGCATCCCACACCACCCCCACATTCAAGGTATTGGTGAGGGCAATAGGAGTCTCCAGAGTCCCCAGCTCATCGATCTGAATCAGGCCGCAGCTTTTCCCAAAGCCATTGTGGACATAAGAAGCCGCCACATACTTTCTGGCAAAGGCATTGTCCACACCCGGAAGAATCACCGTAACCCCGGTATGATTTTCCTCATTCTTAACCGTACAATGCCCCACCTGCACACCGTCCACATCCGTAATACGATTTCTCTTCCCCGACTTCATCCGCCCCGGTATCACACCATAATCACGGATCCGTTTCTGTCCCATGACATGCTCCCTTCTACTTAATCCGAAACCCCCGGCTTTCCCCTCCTGCCTCAAGCGTCAGGAATATATGCTCATCCTCCCGGAAAATATTCTCTCCAATGTGGAAAATCAGCCCGCCATTTTCAGCTGCCCCGGGCTCCACGGAAACGCTGGCCAAATCCGTCATCCCAATCATATCCACCGGTATATAGCGATGGCCTCCCGAGCTTATCAGATGCACAGACAGATCCTCACTGGTTCCAATCATTTCCAGAAACTGCCGCTTCTTTTTTCCCTGATTCTCCACACTCATATCCAGGCGCACAAAAATCTTGCCCTCATCCGCCTCAAAATACATAGAGCTGGTCTCCAACCGCTTCATCTCCTCCACCTGATTCAAAGTGATCCTCCAGTCAGCAATCTCCACACTCCCTCCCGGCTGCTTCACATCCGACCGGAGCAGATATTCGTCCACCTTGTCCCGAATCTCCTCCGCACGTTCCCGGGCCTTCTGAAGCTTTAAGCCGGATTCTATCTCAACCCCTGCAATCTGCTCAAGAAGCTCTGCTGAAATACTCTCTCGATTCCATGCAGATTCCAGATTTGCCGGCGTTTTGCTCTCCTCACCCTCCACAGACCAATAGACCACCGGCTCCTGGTAAAAATCGTGCCCTAAAGGCGTCCGGTTCCCTGAATACTTATATTTCTCCCGGTCTCCTTTGTCCTCCTTTTCCTCAAACGCCAGCTCAAACCGATAGTTCTTTTCACCTTTTCCAATGGTAAAGCTGTTTCCCTCTGCTGCCGGCATCGGTTCCCAGCCCTCCTTCAAAGCCATACGGTATACCTGGCCAAAAGAAAGATCACTATATTCCAACTCCGGATACTCCCTGGTCTCATCCCCGGAGATCACTGTAATCCCTCCAGGCTCTCCACGCACTGCCTCAAAAGCCTCCTCCGGCACATCCGCCGGGATCTCCCCCAGATAATACCTCTCCAAAAAGGTCAGATAATTGACTTCCAGATATTGCTCCATAGTCTCCCTGTCATGAAGCCCGGTAACACTGTCCGGAATACGGATAATTCCGGGCTGATAGCCCTCCGGCGAAAAATCCCGGATCTCCACCCGGATATTGGCGCTGTTCCAGCCATCTCCCACTGTGCCTGTGGTATACTTAGCCGGCAGCCCTGCAGCCTTATAAGCATCCGCGATCCCCGCCAGCTTTCCCGCCAGCTCCCCGATCTCCTCATAGCCGCCAACCGTAGCCACCAGCTCCTTTTGCCCGTCTCCCGGTTCCAGCACAAGCCCCGCCTCCCCGGCCTTTTTCATCACAAAGGCCAGGGGGCAGGTATCGTCAAAGCCCTTGTTCGTATACTCATCTCCCACAGGAAATACCTCAAATTCCAGCTTCTCCCCATCCTTTTGCACAACCCGGTAAGAAGTCTCCTCCCCCGCGCCCGGCACCTGTTCAATCTGAAATTTGCCCCCATAACGGTTTTTCAGATACTGCTCTACCTCCGGATACGGAGACTTCCCTCCCAAAACCGAACAGCCTGACACACCCAAAGCCAGACCAAAAAACACAGCAGTGGAAAGCCTCTTTCCCCTTGACATTTTCATGGTCTTTCCTCTCTCCTCTGAACTTACTTTCCTCTTTTCTTTCATGATTACTTCTTACAGCCCGATCTCCTCCATATACTTATCCCGAAGCCTCTTCACAATCTCTGGGTTTTTCATCCCGACAGACTTTCCATCTAACTCCATGGCCCGCATGCTGGGATGACTGGTGCTGGATATGATAATCTCATCCGCCTGAGCCATCTCCTCCAAAGTAAATGCTCTCTCCTCTACGGGAATCCCCAGCTCCCCACAATAAGCGATCATATGCTTCCTCTCCGTGCCCGGCAGGATCAGGTTATCCAGGGGATGTGTGATAAACGCCCCGTCCTTAATCAGAGAAATATTGGAGTGGGAGCCCTCCGTCACATACCCGTCACGGACAAAAATCGCCTCGCTGCATCCGGCCTCCTTGGCCTTCTGAGCCGCCAGTACATTGGGAAGCAGGTTCAGTGTCTTAATATTGCAATGAAGGAATCGAGTGTCCTCCACGCTGAGCAGACGGTACTCATCCGACATCTCCACACCCTTCCAGGGCTTGCTGTACACGTAGAGATTGCTGGGCACAGCCTTTTCATCCGGGAACAGATGATTCCTGGGAGATGTCCCACGGGTAATCTGCCAATACAAAAACTGATGAGGGCTCTCCACCTTCTCAGTCAGCTCCAAAAGCAATCTGCCGATCTCCTCCTTGGGAGCCGGCAAATCGATTCTGACCATAGACGCACTGTTTGCCATTCTCTCCAGATGGTCCTCCAGGGCAAAGATCTTGCGGTTAAACACCATCGCCACCTCATAGATTCCGTCCCCAAAATAAAATCCCCGGTCATTGGCAGGTATCATCATATCTTCAATGGGCGTGATCCTTCCGTTATAATAAGCCAGGTTCTTCATTCGTTCCATAACAATCCTCTCCTCTCGCCGGTCATTGCGGCATTTTCTTCTCAGTATACGATTTACCATCTGCTTTGTAAAGGGAAAACTACTCCCTCTGCCTTTTTTTGAACAGTAGCTCATAATAGCAATTAACAATACTGATCCAAAAACGCCTCCACAGCTTTACTCTTTTCCGCAAGCATAAACCATTCATCCAGCCGGGTTAAATCTCTTTCCTCCTGAATCTCATTTCTCAATTTTTCCGGAATCATACCTTTTATCTCCAATATCTTTAGTATGTCTTCGGCTTTTTCCTCAGCTTTTCCCTGCTTCCTCACATACATTTACCGGGCCTGTTCATCCCTCTTAAAATCCCACTTAACATTTTTGATATTTTCCCATACATAACCACCTTTTCAAAAAGCCTCCTTTCGCTATAATAAAACGTAGCAGTCAAATTCAACATTACTGAAATCTGACAAAAACGGAGGTACATCACATGGCAATCCTTTATCATGAAGCCGCAAGGGAGTTCCACCTGTACAACAATACGATCAGCTACATCATAAGAATCTTGGACAACGGTCATTTAGGCCAGCTCTACTTCGGGGCCAGAATCAGCGACCGGCCGGATTTCGACCACCTGCTTGAGAGCTGCTACCGCCCCATGGCCGCTTACCAGTCCGAGGGCTATGCCTTTTCCTTAGAGCACATCAAGCAGGAGTACCCGGTCTACGGCACCACGGACTTTAAGCTCCCTGCCATGGAAATTCTCCAGGAAAACGGCAGCCGCATCACCAACTTTACTTACCAGTCCCACCGCATTTTTTCCGGCAAGCCGGCCCTTGAGGGACTGCCCGCCACCTATACAGAATCCAATGAGGAGGCCGATACCTTAGAGGTGACCCTAAAGGATGAACTGTTGGGTTTAAAGCTGGTTCTCCTCTACACCATCTTCAACAATGAGGGGGCCATCGCCAGGAGCGCCCGGTTTGAGAATCCCACTGAGGATTCCTTTGAGATCACCAGAGCCATGAGCTTTAGCCTGGACCTGCCGGACTGCGATTATGACTGGATTCAATTCTCCGGCGCCTGGTCCAGGGAGCGCCAGGTGAAAACCCGCCGCTTGGAACAGGGCATCCAGGCCGTCAGCAGCACCCGGGGTCACTCCAGTAACACCCACAATCCCTTCATCGTGCTAAAGCGCCCCACGGCAGACGAATTTCAGGGCGAGGTGATGGGCTTTTCCCTGGTATACAGCGGCAATTTCCTGGCCCAGGCCGAGGTGGATACCTACAACGTGACCCGTGTAATGCTGGGTATCAATCCCTTCGGCTTTACCTGGCATCTGGCTCCCGGCGAGAAGTTCCAGACCCCGGAGGCCGTGACCGTCTATTCAAGGACAGGGTTAAACGGCATGAGCCAGACCTTTCACCGCCTTTACCGCAGCCGTCTGGCCAGAGGAGTGTGGAGGGACAGGGTGCGCCCGATTCTCTTAAACAACTGGGAAGCCACCTACTTTGATTTTGACGAGGACAAGCTGGTGGAGATTGCGCGGGCCGCCAAGGAGGACGGCGTGGAGCTGTTCGTGCTGGATGACGGCTGGTTCGGCGCCCGCAACAATGACTATGCCGGCCTTGGCGACTGGTATGCCAACACCGAGCGCCTGCCAAACGGCATCAAGGGCCTGTCGGAAAAGATCGAGGCCCTGGGCATGAAATTCGGCTTCTGGGTGGAGCTGGAGATGGCAAATATGGACAGCGATCTTTACCGTGCCCATCCCGACTGGCTGATTCAGACGCCGGGACGCGCCCTCTCCCACGGCAGACATCAGTATGTGTTGGATTTCTCCCGCGCCGAGGTGGTAGACCACATCTACGAGATGGTGGCAAAGATCCTCTCCGAGTCCAAGGTCTCCTATATTAAGTGGGATATGAACCGCTCCATCACCGAATGTTACTCCCTGGCCCTGGATCCAAAACGACAGGGGGAGGTATTCCACCGCTATGTGCTGGGACTTTACTCCTTGTACGAGCGGCTGACCACTGACTTTCCCCACATTCTGTTTGAGTCCTGCGCCAGTGGCGGAGCCAGGTTTGATGCCGGTATGCTCTACTACGCTCCCCAGTGCTGGACCAGCGATGATTCCGATGCGGCAGAGCGGGTAAAGATCCAGTACGGCACCAGCTTCTGCTACCCGGTGGTAAGCATGGGCGCTCACGTGTCCGCTGTGCCCAACCATCAGTTAAACCGCATCACTCCTCTCTCCACCCGCGGCAATGTGGCCTTCTTCGGCGCTTTCGGTTACGAGCTGGATCTGCAAAAGCTGACCAGCAAAGAGAGGGAAATGGTAAGGGAGCAGATCCGTTTTATGAAGCGCTACCGCTCTGTCATTCAGTTTGGCACCTTCTACCGGCTTAAGAGCCCCTTTGAGCACAATATCGCCGCCTGGATGGTTGTGTCCGAGGACCAGCGCACAGCCATTGTAGGCTATTACAAGATCCTCAATGACGTCAACTGCCCATACCGTAGACTCCGCTTAAAGGGCTTAGACCCTGATAAGGTTTACCGCGTAGACCAGACCGGCCTGTGCCACGGCGGCGATGAGCTGATGAACTTAGGGCTTATCACCACCGATTCCTCCTCTGGACAGCCCGTCAGCGGTCAGCCGGAGGAAGACTTTGAGGTCTGTACCGACTTCTGGTCAAAGCTTTATGTGCTGACAAGCGACAATCGGTAATCCCAAAAATGTCATAAATAAAACATCCCCGTTTAAATCCGAACAGCAAATGCAGATTTAAACAGGGATGTTTTGTTCCTCCATGCATATCTATAAAACGAAACGGCGCCCCAGCACTGCGCTCAATCAGAGTTCCCATAAACGGCATAGGGCATATCTCTGTCCAATTGGCAGAGACCTAAAACTGACGGGTAAAGCTGGCCGCTTCATTTTTATCTCTCCAGGCCCAATCTTCCAGCAGAGAGGACAGAGTTAAAAACACCTGATTGTACCAGTCCGCCTCACTGGCCCCGACTGCTTTGTCATAGAAAGTTTGTGCATCCTGCCTAAGGACTCCTCCTGTGTGGAAAGAGAATACCATTTTCCATCACAGTCCCGGCAGCCGATATCCAGATACCCCGCCTTATCAATCCTCCCCCGCCGGCAAAAGGCTCTGCAATTCCTTCTGCAGCCTATCCCTGTAAGACGCTGACACACAGCTGCGGTATTTGGTGGGAGTCGTCCCCATCCTTCTCTTAAAGGCAGCCGAAAAAGCAGCCGGATTCTTAAAACCGCAGCTTTCCGCCACGGCCTCCACCGGCTGATCGCTTAAGGTAAGCAGCTCTGTGGCCCGGGTAATGCAAAAGTTAGTCAGATATTCCTTTGGGGAAACTCCCAGGGTCTCATTAAAAATCTGATAGAGATACACCCGGCTCACTGCCACCTGGCTGGCAACATCCGCCACCTGCAGTCCCTCGGAAAAATGCTGCTGGATATAGGTCACTGCCTCTCTCAGATATCGGTTGATATTTTCCCGGTGATGTTCCGGGTCATAGCGTTGCTGAGATTCGTCATCGTCTGCCAAAAAAGAAAAAAATTCATACAAAAGTCCGTGAAGATAAAATTCATTTTTAGGGCTGTTTTTATTGTGGCGCAACATCCTAAATACCAGTTCCCGGATTCGTTCACCCTCCCGGCTCTGGAACACCAGATGATTGTGGTTATATCCCAAATGATACAAATATTCCGGCGCGCGGGGACCGGAAAACCCCACCCACACATAGGTCCAGGGGTTGTCCGGATCGGCATGGTAAAAAGTCACCGTGTTAGGCTCAATCAAAAAACCCTGTCCAGCCTTTAAGTGGTAGTGATTGCCGCCCACCACATATTCCCCCTCGCCCTCCAGAATAAAATGGGCCACATAGTTGGGACGCACTGCAGGACCGAACCGATGATTTCTGTCACATTTTTCATAACCGCAGAAGCACAGATAGAAATCCTGGATCTGGCGGTTTGTAAGCTGCAATACAAATGACTGTTCCATGTCCCTCCTCTTTTATACTCGCAAGCATACTTATTTGCCAAATGATTGGGCTTACGGGTATATGATCCCCCTATTCAATAGGAGGCTGTTTTTCCGTGTACTGTTCCACAGTCTCCTTGTGACTGCGATAATTCTTGGGACTTAAATCAAATTTCTTTTTAAAGGCTTTGGAAAACGCAAGAGAATCTTCATATCCCACGGCGGCGGACACCTCTGTCACCGGAAGCTCCGTTGATATCAGCAGATTGGCCGCCTTGTGCAGCCTGAAATCCATCAGGAATTTCTGGGCGGAAAGTCCTAACTCCTTCTGGAACACATGATTCAGATAGGTACGACTAATCCCTACATAATCAGCAATATCCGTCACATTGATTCCGTAGCTGTGCTTCCATTTCACATAGTCAATGGCCTGCTCCACATAGACATTGCTGCTGTAATCGTAACGGCCGGAACCGCTCTTCTGATTCAGAAAATCATGGTTATAATTCTCCACCAACAGTGCCAGCAACATCATAAGAGAGGAATTGCGTTTTAAATCATTGGAAAAGGACAGCTGAATAGCATTCAAAATGGCGTTGATCTGTTCGATCACCGGTTCCCGGTTTTTAAAGGGAAGCACATAGGACTGACGGGAAAAACCGCAGTTCTTTAAAATAGCTTCTGCGCGAATTCCATCAAATCCGACCCAGGCATAGGTCCAAGGCTCTTCCGGGTCGGCTCCATAGCGAACCTCCTCGCCCGGACGGATCAAAAACATCTGGTTTGCGCTGAGAAAATAAGTAATACCATTGACCGTGTATGAACCCTTTCCATCCAAAACAAAATGGATAATGTACTCTTCCCGAATCGTTCGTGCGATTGTATGTGTAGGCAGGCAGTGCTCAAGCCCGCAGTGAACCAGGTAAAGATCCATATAGCTTCCCCGAAGATGTTCCAGACACCGGAACTGGGCAGAATCGGTATACTTGACATTCTTCATAAAATTGTTTCCTCCAGTTTTTTAGCAATATTCAACAATGGCGCATAACGTGAACACTGGAAATACTATTTTATAATAATCACATTATACACCATACCAAGTGATTTTTCCATATCTTTATTCATATTTCCATGTTAAAGATTTCGATTTTATTGTGAGTTATCCATAGACAATAATATCATCTTTTTCTATAATTATTTCAAGAAATTAAGTCAATATGACGAACACGGGAGGTAATCACCATGAAGAAACGCAACAAATTTCTCGCACTGGGCCTTTGCGCGGCCCTGGCAACAACCACTCTGGCCGGCTGCGGCGGCAGCGCGGGCGGTGGCGGCGGAGACAGCGCCGGTGGCAATGGGGGGGGCGGCGATGCCGGCGGCAAGCTGACCGTAGCTATCTGGGACAACGGACAGCAGCCCGGCCTCCAGGAAATCCTTAATGATTTCACCGCAGCTACAGGTATTGAGACTCAGCTTCAGGTCATTGAGTGGAACAGCTACTGGACTCTTTTGGAAGCAGGCGCTTCCGGCGGCGATATGCCTGACGTATTCTGGATGCACTCCAATGAAGCCGTAAGATATATGTCCAACGGCATCCTGTTAGACATCACCGACAAGGTAAATGCCAGCGAAACTCTGGAGCTGGACAAGTTCCCGGAGGATTTAAAAAACATGTACACCTATGATGGAAAGATTTACGCTCTTCCCAAGGACATGGATACTGTTGCAATCTGGTACAACAAGGATATGTTTGATGAGGCCGGCATCCCCTATCCGGATGGAAGCTGGACCTGGGACGATTTTTATGACATTGCCAAGCAGCTTACAAAGGACGATAACAGTCAGTTCGGTTTCTGCGCCAACCCGTCAAATGAGCAGGACACCTGGATGAACACGGTATATACCTTAGGCGGCTGTGTGTTAAACGCTGAGGGAAAGTCCGGGTTTGACGATCCCAAAACAGTTGCAGCCATGGAATTCTTTGACAAGCTGGTAAAAGATACCATGCCTCCGGCATCCACCATGTCTGAGACCGGCACGGACGTTCTCTTCGGTTCCGGCAAGGTTGCCATGATCAGCCAGGGCTCCTGGATGGTAGCTGCCTTCAAGGACAATGAGTACATTGCTCAGCATGCAGATGTGGCCAGACTTCCCAAAGATCCGGAAACCGGTAGAAGCATTTCCCTCTACAACGGCCTTGGCTGGTCCGCCTCCGCAGGCACCAAGAACCCGGAAGGCGCTTACAAGCTGATCGAATGGTTCGCTTCCAAGGATATGCAGCAGAAGCAGGCAGAGCTTGGCGTAACAATGGCTGCTTACGAGGGCGTATCAGACAAGTGGGTCAACAATACCGATCTGTTCAATCTGCAGCCCTATCTGGATGCCATGGATGATGTGGTGTTCCGTCCCGCTACCAAGTCTACCCTGGCATGGTGGAACCCGATGGTTGAGGAGCTGAAAAAGCCCTGGAACGGCGAGGAGGATATGGCTACAGCCTGTGCCAATATCACACAGATCATGAACGAGAAGATTGCAGAGGAAAACTAAAAGTATAATGTTTCTGTCCCTATATGTGCCTTCTTGTTTTCCCGGTAAATCTCCATGCCTGCTATCAGACACCGCTATAAATGAAAGGTTTACTGTGAAAGCAAAAGGCACATCCGGACGGTAACACTAATCAAGAGAAGGGGTGAACTTGTGAGCACTATTAAAAAAGGAACCAGCCGGGAGCGCAATGAGTTTATATGGGGATGGCTTTTCATCCTTCCAACCATGATTGGACTGATCATCCTCAACATTATCCCGATTTTCCAGACTATCTGGCAGAGCTTTTTCAAGACCGGTGACTTCGGCAAAGGCAATATTTTCATTGGCGCGGAAAACTACATACGTCTGTTTGGCGATGCTGAGGTGTGGCAGTCCGTATTGAACACCTTCAAATACGCCATTGTGGAAGTACCGTTTTCCATCGCGCTTTCCCTGGTTCTGGCAGTTTTGCTGAACCGGAAAATGAAAGGTGTTTCCACTTATCGTACTATCTTTTTCCTGCCCATGGTGGCGGCTCCTGCTGCAGTAGCTATGGTATGGAGATGGCTGTTTAACACAGAGTTTGGTTTGTTAAATCACATTTTCCACAGCAATATCCAATGGATTTCTGATCCCAGAATCGCAGTATTCAGTATCGCGGTGATCGGTATCTGGTCCATCATTGGTTACAATATGGTACTGTTTTTGGCCGGACTTCAGGAAATTCCGAGAGATTACTATGAGGCTGCTGACATTGACGGCGCCAATGGTATTGAGCAGTTCTTCAACATCACTGTTCCGCTGCTTTCCCCGACTATCTTCTTCGTGAGTATCACAAGAATCATTGGCGGTTTGCAGGTATTCGACCTGATCTTTATGGTAATGGATAAGAATAACCCGGCTCTTTATAAGACCCAGTCTATTGTATACCTGTTTTATCAAAACTCCTTTGTGGAGAACAACAAAGGCTATGGTTCCACTATCGTTGTACTGTTGATTGCAATCATCATGGTTATTACCATATTCCAGATGATTGCTCAGAAAAAATGGGTTTACTATAATTAGGATTAGGAGGAAATTGTTATGGAACAAAAAGCAAAACTTACGGCTGCCGGCATTCATCTCATCCTGATTCTGGTATCCATCACCATGTTGGTTCCGTTTTTGTGGATGGCCCTTACAGCATTTAAGTCAATGACTGAAGCTACATCCGTCAATCCTTTCGTCATCTTCCCAAGTATTTGGCGGACAGAGAATTTTACTACTGTTATCAACAATATGGATTTCCCAATCCTGTATTTAAACACGCTGCTGCTGATTGCTGGCCGTGTTATTGCAGCGGTTCTGACCGCTACCCTGGCAGGCTATGCTTTCGCCAGACTTGAGTTTAAGGGCAAAAATATTATGTTTTCCCTGATTCTGTTTCAGATGATGGTTCCTGGTCAGATTTATATCATTCCCCAGTACCTGATGGTCAGCAAGATGGGACAGTTAAATACCATCTTCGCCCTGGTATTTCCCGGTCTGGTTACTGCATTCGGTACCTTCCTGCTTCGCCAGGCTTACATGGGCCTTCCCAGAGATCTGGAAGAGGCTGCCCGTCTGGATGGCTGTAATATCGGTCAGACCTTCCTGTGGATCATGGCTCCTCTGACCCAGTCCTCCATGGTAGCCCTGGGTATCTTCACCGCAGTGTTTGCCTACAAGGACCTGATGTGGCCCCTGATCTGTAACCGTGATGTAATGCCCCTGTCTGCTGCTTTGGCCAAGATGCAGGGTCAGTATACCAACAATTATCCCCAGCTGATGGCTGCCTCTCTGCTGGCTTGTATCCCGATGATCGTGCTGTACCTGATATTCCAGAAGCAATTCGTGGAAGGTATTGCAACCTCAGGTGGTAAGCTGTAAAAGCAAAGGCTCATACAAAGCGCCCGCCAATGCCCAGGGTTCCCTTGCGGCGCGGCGGGCTTTTTTGTTATAATGCCGGCTATTTTGCTTTTCATTCCCCCGGCACATTTTCACCTGGCTGAAAGGAGAACCTATGAATCTGTTTAATGAGGACAATTTCCTCCATCAGTTTTTTCTGTTTCTCGGAAAACTGATTGCTCTGAATCTTTTGTGGATGATATCCAGCATCCCCATTATCACTATCGGCGCTTCCACTACCGCCCTGTTCTACTGCACCCTGAAGCTTCATAAGGATCGTGATATCAGCGCCTGGAAATTCTTCTGGAAAAGTTTTCGGAACAACTTTCGGCAGTCCACGGCCATATGGGTCCTGCTTCTTGTGGCTGCAGTGCTTCTGTGGCTGGAACAGATTGCGATTGGCACTATGCCCCAGGGAGCAAAACAGGTTTTCACCTACGTGCTCACTGCTGCCGGAGTTGCCTTAATTCTGATGGCGCTCTACATTTTTCCCACAGTTGCTTCCTTTGAAAATAAGATTGGAAAGCTTTTCAGCCATGCCTTATATTTTGTATTCAAAAAGCCTGGATATGCCATTACAATTGCTGCAATCACCTGCCTCCCCATGTATTTTACCCTTGTGGACGCAGAGCTTTTTCCTGTATATCTGTTTGTGTGGCTAATGTGCGGCTTCTCTCTGACCGCCTATGTGGATTCCTGGTTTTTGTGGCGGCTTTTCCGACCCTTTTTTAAGGAGAAGGAGAGCGAAGAAATTTCCTCTTGACATTGTCTGAGGTATCTGGTTTAATGGAAAAATTGGAAATTACAATACTTCATAAATGGAGGATACAACTATGGAACCAATCAAATATAATCCAAAGACAAAAGTATTTACCCTCTGCACCCGCTCCACCATGTACCAAATGCAGATCGAGCGCTACGACACTCTGGTCCATTTATATTATGGCGCTAACCTGGGCAATGCCGAAATTATTCACCGGATTGTAAATTTGGACCGCGGCTTTTCCGGCAACCCCTACGAGGCTGAGGATGACCGCCGTTTTTCCCTGGATGTTCTCCCCCAGGAATACACAGCTGAGGGCAACGGCGATTACCGGATTCAAGGCATTGAGATCCGCCATCCTGACGGCAGCAACTGTCTGCAGCTGAAATACCGCTCCCACCAGATTCTGCCTGGTAAATACAGTCTTCCTGGCCTTCCTGCCCTCTTTGCAAGAGATGAATCTGAGGCTGCCACCTTAGAGATCCTTATGGCTGATGCTCCCGGAGGTGTGGAAGTCAAATTACTCTATGGGGTATTTCCCCAGTGTGATGTGATCACCCGGGCCGTGGAAATCACCAACACGGGAACTGCCCGGATCGCCCTGAAAAAGGCCATGTCCCTGGAGCTGGATTTTCCCAAACGGGCTCTGGATCTGATTCATTTCTACGGGCGTCACAACATGGAGCGGCAGACGGAACGGCGGCCCGTGTGCCATGGTATCCAGACCATTGAGAGCAAGCGGGGTATGTCCAGCCATCATCACAATCCGGCAGTCATTCTATGCGACCGCACTGCCACGGAGGATTACGGGAGCTGCTACGGCGTGGTCTTTGTCTACAGCGGCAATTTCCAGTGCCAGGTGGAGTTAGATCAGGCGGAGCAAACCCGCTTGATCATGGGAATCCACCACAGCAATTTCTCCTTCCGCTTAAATCCGGGAGAAAGCTTTACCACACCGGAGGCTGTACTGACCTTTTCCGGCAAGGGCTTAGAGCAGATTTCCCACCACTTCCATGACGCCTTCCGCAATCACCTGATCCGCAGCCCTCATGTGAACCGCCACCGCCCGGTACTGGTAAACAACTGGGAGGCTACCTACTTTGATTTTGATGAGAAAAAGCTTTACGGAATCGCCAAAGCGGCTAGGGAGATCGGCATTGAAATGTTCGTTCTTGACGATGGGTGGTTTGGCAAGCGGGATGACGATATCTCCGGGCTGGGTGACTGGTATGTGAACGAAAAAAAGATTCATGGTGGTCTTCCTGCTTTGGTGAAGAAAATACACGCCCTGGGCATGAAGTTTGGAATCTGGATTGAGCCGGAGATGATTTCCGAGGACAGTGATCTGTACCGGGCTCATCCGGACTGGTGCCTTAAGGTACCGGGCCGCAATCCCATGACCAGCCGAGGTCAGCTGAATCTGGACGTGTCACGAAAAGAGGTGCGGGATTATGTCATGGGCCAGATTTTTCAGGTTCTGGATGCCTGCCATGTGGAATATGTCAAGTGGGATGTGAACCGGGCTGTGAGCAATGTCTATTCCTTAAGTCTGCCGGATGACCGGCAGGGGGAGGTTCTCCACCGTCATATGCTGGGCGTCTACGATATGATGGAACAGCTGGTGAGCCGCTATCCTAATCTGCTTTTGGAAACCTGCGCCGGAGGAGGCGGACGGTTTGATGCCGGTATGCTCTACTACTCTCCCCAGATCTGGTGCAGCGACAACACAGACGCTATCGACCGGCTGGAGATTCAGTACGGAACCTCCTTTATCTATCCCATCAGCGCCATGGGAGCTCACATCAGCGTATGCCCCAACCATCAGACCGGACGCACCACTCCCATGGATACCCGGGCGGCAGTGGCCATGTCAGGAACCTTCGGGTATGAGCTGGATCTGGAGCATATGAGCGAGGAGGAGAAAGAACTGGCATCCGCTCAAATTGCAGATTTTAAAGAGATTGAACCGCTGATTCAGACCGGAGACTACTATCGAATCACCGCGCCCGGAGACGAGAACAATGCCGTTATCTGGTCCTTTGTGTCCAAGGATCAGGGACAGGCACTTGTGCTGGGAGTGATCCCGAGAAAGTACGCCAACCCGCCCATCACACTGATACGGCTGAGAGGACTGGATCCTAAGATGCTGTATGAAGAAAAAATCACCGGCCACATATACACAGGGGCTGTGCTGATGTATGCCGGGATTCCGCTGCCGGTGCCGGAGATGGATTATCAGGCAGTGCGGTTTGAATTTGTGAAAAAAAGCTGACCCTTAGGTTTAATGCCAATGAGTTATGTTTTGCCGGAAGGTACGCCTTGGAAAAGAGGAGGGAGGTAGCCCGAAATGGTCTGCCTCCCTCCTCTTTTCCAAGGCTGAATATTCTCGGAATTTAACTGAATGGCATTAGCCCTGAGCTTTGTAACAAAATTTCCACTTTCTTAATCATACCAACAATAACAGGTTTCCTCCTGCCTATCCGAAAGCACACTTGCATTTTGATGAAGCTCATAAAATCTTTCTCTGCCTTGTTTGGACGGCTTCTTATACGATCCCATTCCTTCTATTGTCACTCTGCAGTCGATTCTCTCCGGAGAAATGGCAAATCCGTGGAAATACCACATTTTTTCATCGTCTTCGTCATTTTCCAGGCAAAATCGAATCATTTCTTCCACAGACGGCGCACCCTGATATTTTCTGTCAAGGTCAAAAAAGCCTTCCTCAAAAAGCTTTCTCACCACACCGACATCTAAGTGATCAAAGTAGGCTAATCCACCCGGTGCATAATAAGCCCGGTCAAAATTTCGTCCAAAAATCAGCTGCTCCCTGCGTTCTGTTTGCCATCTGTTCATCAAAGTTTTCTCCTCTGACCATCATGTATTTCTGCCCCCTTTATTTAATTTTCAGGACAATAACTCCCAATCTGTTACTGTGCCTCAACAGGATTTCCCATAAGCTTATGATCAATTCCTATCTTCGTTGCCTCAAAATAGGTAGACTCTCCGGCAAGATACGACATTACCGGCAGACAGACATCTGCTAACTGCTGTACGGAGAAATTGAGTATGTGATTCATCGACTCATAAAAGTATCTCTCCAGAAGCTCGTATCTAATATAACATCGGTTTAAAATGTCTCCTCCTTCATCATCCAGACCAAAAATATGAGGGTATAAAGAATTACAAGTGTAATTCAGGTGTTGGTTAAGGTAAGCTATAATCCTGGCAGCCTTCACTTCAATCTCCTCGCTGTGTATGACTGGCTGACAGTAATATGATTGAGCGAAAAGACCCTCGCCAAGAAACCGTAGACAGGTTTCTATATATCCGCCAATTACTTCCGGTATCTCTACATTCAGATAAACTGTATCTGAAAAATCTAATATAATCAGCTTGCTTTCTTCGTTCAGAAATCGGTATGGAATGGAGTTCTCCTTAAAATACCCCAGTATCTTTTTCTTTGCCTCTTTCTTTGTCATATAACCTCCTTCGTTATTATCATTAATATCGTTAATGTAAATTCCGCAATACAGTTCCCCTGACCGATAATAATCTACGGTTTAGAAATTATTCTCCCGATCGCGATCAGACTCATTTTTTATATAAGAACTGAGATATATACAATGTCCTAGTTTAATAGCCTGCAGTAATGTTATGTCTAATTTGTAATGTCTATGACTGATAGCAAAATCATAACCTATAACCCCTCTTCGTATATAAAGTCCCTGAACATTTTCTCCTCCTGGAAATGTTTTTTTGTAATCATCTATAACCCTATTAACTCTTTCATCTGAAGGGTAAGTAACATCACATTCCTTAAGATTCCGCTCTACATGAACAAGTTTTCTAAATATTTTGGGAGAGTTTACTCCTTTTAGTTCTTCCATAGTGTATCTTCTCCTTTCTTTTTCTAAAACTCAAACTTCGCACATAGATTTTAGCTATGCACCTTGAAAATTCAATATCTGG
>CAJUHR010000037.1 GCA_910586255.1 uncultured Lachnospiraceae bacterium
TATGCGATATTGACACCATCAAGGTCCGAAAATGGCAGAACGAATTGATATCCTATCGGGATGAAGCCGGGAACCCGTTTTCCCAGACATATCTCAAGACCGTCAACAATCAGTTGTCCGCCATTATGAATTATGCCGTGGCCCACTACCGGCTCTCTGCCAATCCATGTCGGGCCGCCGGCAGCATGGGGAAGAGCCGGGCCGAGGAAATGAACATATGGACGCAGGCGCAGTATGAGCAATTCTCCGCCGCCATACAAAAATCCTCCGTAAAGCTGGCCTTTGATGTGCTGTTTTATACCGGGATGCGCTCCGGGGAGCTGCTGGCCCTTACCCCTGAAGACATCCTCCCTTCAAAACGGATCGATATCAATAAAAACTATGCAAAAGTAAATGGGGAAGAATTATTCCTGGAGCCAAAGACGCCCAAGGCCAAGCGGTGCATATCCATACCCGATTTTCTATACGATGATATCCGGGAATATGTGTCAAAGCTCTATGGGATTGAAAAAGGGGACCGGATATTCTATTTCACAAAATCTGCCCTGGATAAGGAGATAAAGCGGATTGCCGCCAAAGTAGGGCTACCAATTATAAGAGTCCATGATCTGAGGCACTCCCACGCCAGTATGCTAATCGAAATGGGCTTTGCCCCATTGGAGATTGCGGACCGGCTGGGGCATGAATCCGTGAAGACCACACTGGATACCTATTCCCATCTTTACCCGGACAAGGATCAGCAGCTGGCGGACCGGCTCAATCAGTTCCGGAGGGCAGTGCCGCCGGAAGAAGAATTCTCTTGAACTTTCTGCCGCTTTATGCTATCCTTTAACTAAAGAAGGACGCCTGCTCCAACAGACGCCCTTCAGGAGCCCCACTCCAAAGGTGGAGTTTCCCAAGCGGACTATTTACCTCTCAGTGAGAGGCGCCCATCCTGGTTGCAACAGGGTGGGCATTATTTTTTTCGCTTGTGTTCCTTGTCTCTGTCGAGAAAGGCAAGCAACGCTATAACAAAGCTACCGAAAGCAATCAGCAAGCCGATCACCCCTATGAATATCAAAATGATATCTGCAGCTGTCATTGGCGCCACCTCCCTTCCTATGTATTCCGGCAAGCCGGTCATTGGCTCGGGAGGCTACCACCCCTGTCATGGGTTCCATGAATGGATTCTACCACAATACAACAGGAATTTCAACAGCGCCATTTTAGAGGGTAATAAAAGTACGAACTTGATTTTCGAGTGTCATATTAGTGTCACGAAGAAAATAAAAATACCGGAAGCCCTTGTTTTATCAGGCTTCCGGTTAAAATGTCCCCTATTCGAACTCTATGGTAGCCGGCGGCTTCGGCGACATGTCATAGCAAACTCTGCACACGTTCCCCACCTCTTTCAGTATCCGGTCAGTAATTCTCTGAAGCACATCCCAATCCACACGCTCAATGGTGGCGCTCATGGCATCAATGGTATTGATTGCCCGAATGATCACCATATAGTCAAAGCATCTGGCATTGTTCTTTACCCCCACGGACTTAAAGTCCGGTACCACGGTAAAATACTGCCATACCTTCTTGTCGAGTCCGGCCTTCTCAAATTCCTCTCTTAAGATGGCATCTGACTCCCGGACTGCCTCCAGCCGGTCTCTGGTAATGGCGCCTAAACAGCGGACACCCAGTCCCGGTCCCGGGAACGGCTGACGGTATACCATAGACTCAGGCAGTCCCAGCTCAATACCGCAGGCCCGCACCTCATCCTTAAACAGCTGTTTTAAGGGCTCCACCAGCTCAAACTGCAGATCCTCCGGCAGACCTCCCACATTGTGATGGGATTTAACCATCTTTGCGGTCTTTGTCCCGCTTTCAATAATATCAGGATAGATGGTTCCCTGTCCCAAAAAGTCAATTCCCTCCAGCTTTCTGGCTTCCTCCTCAAATACCCGGATAAATTCTCCTCCGATAATCTTTCTCTTCTGCTCCGGATCAGCCACGTTTTCCAGCTTACTCAGGAAGCGCTCCACTGCATCCACATAAATCAGGTTGGCATGAAGCTGATTTTTGAAAACCTCCACAACACTTTCCGACTCATTCTTTCGCATCAAGCCATGATTTACATGAACGCACACCAGCTGCTTTCCGATGGCCTTGATCAGCATCGCCGCCACCACAGAGGAATCTACACCGCCGGATAATGCCAGCAATACCTTCTTATCTCCCACCTGTTCCCGAATCCGCTCCACTTGATCTTCAATAAAATTCTTCATATTCCAGTTGGGCTCTGCATGACATATGTCAAAAACAAACTGTCTCAGCTCTTCCTGTCCCGGAATTTGTGCATACTGCTGCTCACATTTTGCAGTGGGGTGGTCAATGGAAATCACCGGACAGCCATAAGCATAGACGGCCTGGTCAACATCTACCGCCTGTCCGTCCACAATCCGGTTCTCACCGCCGTTTAAGATGATTCCCTTTACATTCTTGAGCCCGTTTAACTGCTCTGTGGTAATATCATGGGGGTGGATCTCGCTGTATACACCCAGCTCACGGATCTGACGGGCAACCACCGTATTTTCTGTACTTCCAAGATCCAGAATAACGATCATATCCTGCTTCATGATGGATTGTTCTCCTTTGTCTGGTAATTTTCTGTATGGTTCCTTCTCTATTATATCGGATCCGGGACAAATTTCAACAAAAAAATCACCGTTTTAGCCGGAATGCTTTCACCGGAATAAACAGATAGAAAAACTTCAGAAATTATGTTACAATAAAAAAGCTATTTTCAATTTTCCTGTTTTTACGTGATTCAAAGGAGCCTTTTATGATTGAGCTTTTGTTTTATATGACAGCCAAGACCCTGCCGTTCCATCTGTTTGCCTATGTGCCATTCTGGAATCACCTGCGTTTTTCCAAAAGGACGACAGCGATGCTTCTTATGGCAGAGCAGTTCCTCTTTTTGGGATTATTTTTCCTTCTGTATTCCACGGGAATCCCTGTAAATCTGGCGCAAATTTGCGCTGTTCCCATTTACGGAACATTATTTTTCTACTTTGTAAAGATGGATTGGGGAAAAATTGCCTTCCTCTACATCTTTACCTCAGACTATCTGATGGCTGTCACGGGGGTTGCCACTTTTTTTGTGCAATCCTTATATCAGCTTGATCTTTTTTCCTGGCAGGGAGGAACGGTGATTCTGGTTCTTTTCTTCCTTACCATGCCTTTCATGCTCAGCTACATCTGCCGTACTGCCCAGATTGTTTTTGATATAGATGCCCCTGACCTTTGGAAAACCATATGGATACTTCCATTATTTACCAGTCTGATCGTCATGCTTTTTACCTATCCGCCGACTCAGACCAATCCCCGTTTCCTGCTGGCCTGGATTTTTCTGATGGTATGTATGTTCCTCATCTATCGCCAAATCATTCAGACCATCCAGCAAATCCGTAAAAAGGCGGCAGCAGAGGAGCAGGCCCGCGGTATGGAACGCCTGATCCGTTTGCAAAGCGACCAATATACTCTGATTCAGACACACATTTCGGAAATTCACCGGGTCCGCCACGATCTTCGTCAGCATTGGCGGGTTCTTAAAGGCTGTATTGACAGTGGTGATTTTGAAACCTTGTCTGCCTACATTCGGAACTATGGGGAGCAGCTGCCTTCTGATTTCACCCGCACCTTCTGCCAAAATATTGCCGTAAATGCCATGGTCTGTTATTATTATGAAAAGGCTGAAGCTGAAAAAATCTCCATGGAGGTATCTCTGCCCATTGACAGGCACACCGTCATACCGGAACCGGATTTCTGTGTGCTGTTGGGGAATCTTCTGGAAAATGCCATAGAGGCCTGTTATTCTGTGGACGGCGCCTCTTTTATCCGGATAAATGCCATGAAGATCGGAGAAAATATTTTTGCACTCACCGTGGACAACACCTGTTCCAATCCGCCCAAAACCGAACAGGGCCGGCTTTTATCCGGCAAGCATAAAGGATTTGGCATTGGTACAGATTCCGTTGCTGCCATTGCCCGCCGGTATCAGGGAGAAGCGCGTTTTGAATGGAAGGCAAATGTCTTCTATGCCTCTGTGATGTTAAAGCTCCCTTCTTTGCATACCTCCGGCCAGTACCGCATTGTTTAAATTTCCGGATCCCCCGGGATGCTCTCTCCCGGGCAGAGAATATCCTGACTATGGTAAAATTCAAGCTCCCAGGTGTGCGGACAGATGCGAATGCCATAGACATCCTCGGAGGCATTCTCTCCGGCCGAAGGCGGCAAAACCCACTCGGCCTTATATTCCTGTCGGCTGTTTACAATACGGAAGTTTAATTTTTCGTTCAGGGGAAGCCGGCAGACAAGCACTGCCATTTCCAGAATAAAAGCTGCTGAGAGAATCGAATACAGATGATTTAAAGGACAAGACAGCCGTTTGATTTGCTTTTTTCTCCAGGTACATTTTCCCTGATATACTTTCCTTTTGCCCCATCGGACTATAAGGTCATTCTTTATTTTTGCCAGAATCTGATTAAGCTTCTGAGTAATATATTCCATAAATTATCCTCCGTAAAAAGACACATTTTTCTGACCATACCATACACGCCCCATGATGTCAATCCTTTTTCTGTTACGTTACCACAAATACGTTACCATAAAGCTAAAAACAAAAAAACACCAGACGTGGCAAATGTCAGCAACGGTTCAAGGAGTATACTCACGGGTATATCTGAACTATTGCAAATCTCACGCCCGTCCGGTGTTTGCTTTTTTTATTTACTTTCGTCCGAAGCTCTGGAGGCATCGCCGGTCAGGTCATCCACTCCCTGCTCCACATCGTCAATCAGGCCGCCTATCACTCCTGAGCTGCTTTCTTCCTCATTGGAACCGTTTTTATTAGTTCCCGAATTTCCCGTTCCGGTTCCTGCACCGCTGCCGGCAGTCCCGTTATTTCCCGCGCCGCTGCCGGTTTCACTAATTCCGGATTCGGTTTTGCCGGTTCCGTTTCCTTCTGACATCCCAGAACCTCCTGAGCTCTCGGATGAGGACTGGTTAGTCTTGGGAGCGCTGCTGCCGGATGTGGTATCGTTATTATTGTTTCCACAGGCAGTCATTAAGAGAACCATCATGAGCACCGTCAGAAACAGAATCGATATCTTCATCTTTTTCATAATTCTGTTCTCCTTTCTTGAACTGTTGATTCTTCTTTAGTATGCTTCCCGAGAACTGATTTTATGAAAAAAACAGGCGGGGAAGAATGTGAATTTCTTCCCAGCCCAGCATATATTTCCTTTTTTATAACATAATCAGCGCCTCTTAAGTAGCTGCTTTTATCACATCTGCCATGGCATAGAGCCCTGGCTCCTTTCCCTTTAAAAACACTGCCGCCTCCAGGGCTCCCTTGGCAAAAACCGCCTTGGAATAGGCTGTGTGGGAAAAGGTCACCACCTCATCCTGTCCGGCAAAGATCACCTCATGCTCTCCCACAATGGTGCCGCCGCGCACAGCCTGAATCCCGATCTCATGGGGATCTCTCTTCACCCTGTCTGCCGCGCGGTCATATTTGTAATGATACGCGTGATCCATGGCCTCGTTAACCGAATCCGCCAGAGCCAGGGCAGTCCCGCTGGGGGCATCCACCTTCCGGTTGTGATGTTTCTCCACAATCTCCACATCAAAGCCTGCTCCTGCCAGCACCCTGGCCGCGTCCTGCAAAAGCTTAAGCAGAGTATTGATGCCCAATGACATGTTTGCAGAACGGAGAACCGCCGTTTTTCCGGCTGTCTTTTGAACTCTTTCTATCTGTTCCTCGGAAAGCCCTGTGGTGCACAAAACCAAAGGCAGCCCTTTCCCGCCGCAGTATTCCAGCAGATGATCCACCGCCTTCGCAGAAGCAAAATCCACCACCACATCTGCCGGTACATCGCATGCTTCCAGGCTTTTAAATACCGGATATCCCAAATCAACCTGATTATTGGGATCGATTCCGGCCACAATCTCCACCTGCTCCATATCTGCCGCCAGCCCGGTAATCACGCGCCCCATGGCTCCGCTGCATCCGTGCATAATAATCCTTGTCATAGTATTCCCCTTCTCCCTCTACAGGATCCCGTATTCCTTCATGGCCTTTTCAAGCCGCTCTTTATTCTGCGGCTCCATCTCCGTAAGAGGCAGACGCAAGGATCCTACCTCCTTGCCCATCAGATTCATAGCAGCCTTGACAGGAATAGGATTCACCTCACAGAACAGAGCATTGATCAGGGGAATCGCCTCCAGCTGCAGCCGGCAGCTTCTCTTCACATCTCCGTCCAGATAAGCCTGACAGATATCATGGGTCTGCCGGGGCGCCACATTGGACAGCACGGAGATCACACCCTTTCCTCCCAGAGACATCAGGGGAACGATCTGGTCGTCATTTCCGGAGTAAAGCTCCACGCATCCCTCTGCCAGATTCATGATCTGGGCAATAGCTGAGAAATTGGCGCTGGCTTCCTTGACGCCCACAATATTGGGCACCTCCCTGCACAGCTTTACAATGGTCTCCGGGGCCATAGTCACACCGGTGCGTCCGGGAATATGGTACAAAAGGATCGGGATCCGGACTGCATCGGCCACTGCCGTGTAGTGGGCAGCCAGCCCCGCCTGAGTGGCTTTATTGTAATAGGGGGTCACAAGCAGCAGTCCGTTTGCGCCGGCCTCCTGGGCCGCCTCTGACAGATGGATGGCCTCCCTGGTGGAATTGGAGCCGGTTCCTGCAATGACCGGAATCCTGTTTTTCACCACCTGGCAGGTAAAACGCACCACATCGATATGCTCCTCGTGACTCATGGTGGAAGACTCCCCGGTAGTTCCGCAGGAGATAATGGCATCGGTTCCGTTTGCTATCTGCTCCTCTAAGATCTCCTCCAGCTTATCGTAATTCACTTCTCCGTCAGCATGAAAAGGGGTCACTAACGCTACGCCTGCTCCTTCAAAAATCGCCATATTCAATTCCTCCTTCAACTTATGTATGCAACATTCATGGTTGCGGCTTTCCGGGAAAGTACAATCATAAAGGGGAGCCATACGGACAGCTCCCCAAAAAAGATATAATATCCTTATAATCTTCTGAGCAGCTCTCCATCCGGCCTTAAGCACTCCACCCGGTGCCGGATGACAGTCACAGAATTGTTCACCCTGTGCCCAGATGAGCGCATCCAGAATGCACACATCTTCGGCGCTCGGCCCTTTTGTCTGCCTTCCCCTGTCTCTGGAACATCCGGCAGCCTACTCTTGCCTGGCGCAACCTCTACTTCTATAATACAGAAATACTATCATTATCGCCCTTTTTTGTCAACTGGTTTTTGCCTCGACTCTTACCGGGGTGATCCTGTCAATCCGGTCGGCCATGGCAGCCAGATTATCCGGCAAAACTCTTCCTGTAAGAATCACATCTGCCTCTCCCCGGCTTTCCAAAATCTGCAAAAGCTCCGGCTCCCGCACAATGTCATGATCCAAAATCCCCAGCACCTCATCCAGAATCAAAAGATCACACTCGCCTGTGGCCAGCACCTTTCTTGTGTAGTTGACTCCGTTGCGGATATTGACACATTCCTCCTGCTTTTCCTGCTCCGAAAGCTCATCAAAGTTACACCCTGCCTTCTCAAAGCGGAATACATTCAGCTCCGGCTCCAGACGCCGAAGCACCTCCATCTTTTCCTGTTTCTGGCTTCCCTTGAGAAACTGAATGATAATCACCTGTTTTTGCTCAGTCAGTGCCTGAATTCCTCTGCCGAGGGCCATTGCCGTCTTACCGGATCCCTCCCCGTAAATAATCTCGATTTTTCCTGTATCCATAAGTCTTGCTCCTCTGTACTCCTGACAGCCACTCTGTCTTTTCTGTCTGATATTCCCGCCTGTTTTTCGGCTCTGCCCCGCCAAATACCGGGCCGGCAAAGCCTCCGGCCGCCTGCCTACAATTGGATCTCCCCGTCTCCACATTCCATCTTGCTGATGGAAACCTCATAGGCAACCCGCTTCTCACATTCTGTCTCAGACAGCTTCTTTGTGTATTCCCGGCTCTGAACTCTTCCCCAGACCCGCACCCGGGTACCCACCTCAAAGCCGGATGCAAACCGGGCATTGCGCCCCCAGGCAATACATGGAATATAATCCGACTTACCGTAGGGCCGGTTCACTGCCAGCAGCAGATCCGCAATCTCCCGTCCCAGAGGAGTCTTCCGGTAAATGGGCGCTTTGCATATATAACCGTCCAGAAAGATCTGGTTTGTTCTGGTATAGTCAGTAAACTCCTCCATAAAGTTGATTTCCCGGACAAACACTGACAGCACCAGGCGGTTTTTCACCCCTTCATGCCGGTTATAGGAACGAAACTGGCCGATAGCCTCCACTGTACAGCCCCGGTAATCCTCCTGTACATGAATCAGACGGTCAGAAATCATCAGAGGGATAATATCTGCCTGCTCGCTTAAGCGGCTGACTGCCACATCCACCACATAAAAGCCTTCCCCGAACACCTCATGACTAAAGGTAAATTCAGAAATAATCTCTCCAATTACACTCACTTTGTTATTTTCAATTACTTTTTCTGCCATGGTACTTCTCTCCTCTTCCTTTTTCATATTCATATTTTGCTTTTTACCGTTGCCGGTTCTTCTCTTAATATGTCTATGAAAAAAGAGACATAGATATGTGGCTTTTCGCTCGCCAAATCCCGACACGATCCTCAAGTCCAATTTTCCCGCCAAAGCTATTTCTTAAAAGAAGCGCGCTTGCGCAGGGTGGGATCCAAAATCTTCTTCCGAATCCTCAGATTTGACGGAGTCACCTCCAACAGTTCATCCGTATCAATAAATTCCAGGCACTGCTCTAAACTCATCTCTTTTTTAGGTACCAGCTTGAGAGCCTCATCAGCGCTGGAGGAACGGGTGTTTGTCAGCTTTTTCGTCTTGCAGACATTGACCTCAATATCCTCCGACTTGGGATTCTGGCCGATGACCATGCCGGAATACACCCTCTCCCCTGGCCCTACAAACAAAAGGCCTCTCTCCTGGGCGTTAAAAAGCCCGTAGGTAATGGTCTCGCCGCTCTCATAAGCTATGAGAGAGCCTGTCTTCCGGTAATTTACATCTCCCTTATAGGGGGCATAGTCATCAAAAATCGTATTCATGATCCCGTTGCCCTTTGTGTCCGTGAGAAACTCTCCCCGGTATCCGATCAGCCCCCTGGACGGAATAGAAAATTCCAGACGGGTGTAACCGCCGCTCATGGGGCTCATACCCTGGAGCTCTCCCTTGCGGGAGGTCAGCTTCTGAATCACCGTGCCGGTGAACTCCTCCGGTACATCGATATAGGCCAGTTCCATGGGTTCTAACTTTTGATTTCTCTCGTTGAACTTATAGAGCACCTCTGCCTTGCTGACTGCAAACTCATACCCCTCCCGGCGCATGTTTTCAATAAGCACCGACAAGTGGAGCTCTCCCCTACCAGACACCTTAAAGCAGTCAGGGGAATCCGTCTCCTCCACCCGCAAACTCACATCCGTATTCAGCTCCTTGAACAGTCTCTCCCGTATATGGCGGGATGTGACATATTTACCCTCCTGTCCTGCCAAAGGACTGTCATTAACCATAAAATTCATGGCAATGGTGGGCTCGGAGATTTTTTGGAACGGAATGGACTCAGGATTCTCCGGGGAACAGAGAGTATCTCCGATGTGGAGATCCGTGATGCCGGACACTGCCACAATATCTCCCACAGTGGCCTCCAAAACCTCCACCCGGTTCAATCCGTCAAACTGATACAGCTTGCCAATCTTTACCCGGCGCAGCTTGTCCGGGTCATGGTGATTAACGATCACGCACTCCTGATTGACGTGAATCGTGCCGTTGTCAATCTTGCCAATGCCGATCCGTCCCACATATTCATTGTAGTCAATGGTGCTGATTAACATTTGGGTATCTGCCTCAGGGTTGCCCTCCGGAGCCGGAATGTAATCCACGATCGTCTCAAACAGAGGCCTCATATCCTCCTCCGGATCCTCCAGATTCTTTTTGGCAAAGCCTGCCCGGGCTGATGCAAATATAAAGGGACAGTCCAGCTGCTCGTCAGAGGCATCCAGATCCATAAACAGCTCCAGCACCTCATCAATCACTTCCTCCGGCCGGGCTTCCGGACGGTCAATCTTATTGATACAGACAATGGCAGGCAGATCCAGCTCCAGAGCCTTCTTGAGCACAAACTTTGTCTGGGGCATGGGACCCTCGTAGGCGTCCACCACCAGGATCACCCCGTTTACCATCTTTAGAACCCGCTCCACCTCTCCCCCGAAATCTGCATGTCCGGGGGTATCAATAATATTAATCTTGGTATTCTTGTAAAAAACGGCCGTATTCTTGGAAAGGATGGTGATTCCCCGCTCCCGCTCAATATCATTGGAATCCATGACCCGCTCCACAACCTCCTGGTTGGCGCGGAAAACACCGCTGCTTTTCAAAAGCTCATCCACCAGAGTAGTCTTGCCGTGATCCACGTGGGCAATAATCGCTATGTTTCTAACATCGTCTCTTTTCATCGTTCTCCTCCAAAAGAGCTAAGAACACGGTGTCGGTCCTTAGCTCCTGGTAATCTACAGTGTATAAATATAGCATTTCCAAAGGGAGATTGCAAGTGGTATTTCAGGTTTAATCCTCAAAAAGGACCATTTTCCCGCCTGTTATGCCATAATATAAGGTTCCTTCATCCTCAATCCTTGCCTTTCCCGCCGTTCGCTCCGTGATTCGCGCCGTCAGCTGGTCTGCTAAGGACAAGGGCGCCATCAAAGTCACAGCCACCTGATCCGTGTATTCGGTGTCCAGTATAAAGACCTCCATCTGGCCTGCCACATACTGAATTTTTCCAATCCCATTATAATCTGTAAGAATGTGAAGGCGCTTTCCGGGGAGCTTCTCCACAATCACACTGCGGCGCAGCCCTTCCTGAACCGCTCCTGAGTAAGCCCGGACCAGGCCGCCGGTCCCTAAGAGAGTTCCCCCGAAATATCGGGTCACCACCGCACAAACATCCCGGAGCCCTTCACCTAAAAGCACATCCAGCATAGGCCGTCCGGCTGTCTGAGCCGGCTCCCCGTCATCGCTGCACCGGCTTATCTGTCCTCTCTCGCCGATCACCCAGGCATAGCAGTTGTGTCTGGCATCCCAATATTTTTTCTTCGTCTCCTCCACAAAGGCCATTGCCTCCTCCTCCGATTTCACCGGCCTGATAGTGGCGATAAACCGGGATTTCTTTTCCACGAGCTCCCCCTGACCTCCCTGATACAAAATCTTATACGGCTCCATCACAGACCCTACCTCCCTTAATAATATCATCCTTATTGAATTGTACCACAATTTTTGATATAATGGTATCTGGGTTTTTGTCCGAGCCCTCTAAAAGGAGGAATATCATGAATTACGGAAAAAAAGCAACCGAAAAAAGGATAAAAGCGGCCAGCTCCAACGCCGAGAAATATACCTCCCGTATATTACTGACCATATTTAAGACCTGCTTCGTCCTCTGTTTGTTTACCGTCCTGGTGGTATGCAGCACAGGTCTTGGCATGTTCATGGGCATCATTGACAGCGCTCCGGATATTGATGTGGAGAGCATTGTTCCCATGGGTTATGCCACCACCATCTATGACAGCGCCGGCAATCTGACCGACACGCTGGTCATGGCAGGAGCCAACCGGGAGGAGGCTACCTATGACGAGCTTCCCGAAGATCTGATCAATGCCTTTGTGGCCATTGAGGACTCCCGCTTCTGGAAACACAACGGTATTGACCTGCGCTCCATCTCCCGGGCCGCCTACGGCGTTCTCACCGGAGAAAACAGGGGCGGAGGCAGCACCCTTACCCAGCAGCTGATCAAAAACAATGTGTTCAACGGCGGTATGGAGTCCAGCTTCGGCGCCAAGCTGGAAAGAAAGCTTCAGGAGCAGTATCTGGCAGTCCAGCTCAGCAAATCCATGGACAAGCAGCTGATCCTGACTAACTATTTAAACACTATCAATCTGGGAAACAATGCCCTGGGAGTAAAGGTGGCCGCCCGCCGCTACTTTGACAAGGAGGTCTCCGATCTGACCCTGTCCGAGGCCACGGTCTTAGCCGGAATCACCCAGAGCCCGTCCCGCTATGACCCCATCTCCCATCCGGAAAACAATGCCGAAAAACGGGCCATCATTCTTCAGTACATGGTGGATCAGGGCTACATTGACAAGGACCGGCAGGAGGAGGCTTTAGCTGATGACGTGTATGCCCGTATTCAGAACGTAAATCTTGTGGCCCGGGAGACAGCCGCCACCCCCTACAGCTATTTTACCGATGAGCTGATTCAGCAGGTAAAGGATTCTTTGATGGAAAAGCTTGGCTATTCGGAGACCCAGGCCCACAATCTGCTCTACGGCGGCGGCTTACAGATCCAGACCACCTTAGACCCTGAAATCCAGGCCATTGTAGATGAGGAGATCAACAATCCGGCCAACTATACGGCCACCCGCTACTCCATTGAGTACCGCCTTTCCGTGACCCATGGGGACGGAACCACGGAGCATTTCTCCGAAAGGGACATTTTAAACTGGCATAAATCCACCCTTCATGACCGGCATGACGGCCTGTACAACACAGAGGACGCCGCCCAGGCGGATGTGGACGCCTACAAGGCTCAGCTGCTTTCAGAGGGGGATGAGATCATTGGGGAAAAACTGACCAAGGTCATGCAGCCTCAGGTTTCCTTCGTGATCATGGATCAGCGGACCGGCCAGGTAAAGGCGGTCAGCGGCGGCCGGGGACAGAAAACCGACAGCCTGACCTTAAACCGGGCCACCAACTCCACCAGACAGCCGGGCTCCACCTTTAAGGTTATCACGGCCTTTGCACCGGCCATTGACACCTGCGGTTCCACCTTGGGCACGGTCTACTACGATGAACCCTTTACCGTTGGCCAAAAGACCTTTAAAAACTGGTACAGTCAAGGTTATCTGGGGTATTCCAGCATCCGGGACGGCATTATCTACTCCATGAATATTGTGGCGGTCCGCTGCCTGATGGAGACGGTTTCTCCCCAGCTGGGAGTGGAATATGCCAAAAATTTCGGCATCACCACCCTGACAGACACGGATCTCAATGCAGCCACTGCCTTAGGCGGCCTCACAAAGGGTGTGACCAACTTAGAGCTGACGGCGGCCTATGCCTCCATCGCCAACGGCGGCGTGTATACCAAGCCGGTATTTTTCACCAGAATTTTGGATCACAACGGAAAGATCCTTATAGACAATGAACCGGAGACCCACCGGGTGCTCAAGGATTCCACGGCTTTCCTTCTGACCGATGCCTTGTCGGACTCCATGGAAAGCCACCGCAAATTTTCCCGCTCCGGGGTCAGTGTCAACTCCACCAGCGTGGCTGCCAATATTCCCGGCATGTCCAACGCGGGCAAGAGCGGCACCACCTCCAACAATGTGGATATCTGGTTTGTAGGCTTTACTCCCTACTATACGGCCGGTATCTGGGCCGGCTGTGACAACAACCAGCGCCTTGGAGGCGGCGGCTTAAACGGCAACACCTCCTTCCACAAGGCAATCTGGCGAAAAATCATGACACGGCTTCATGAGAACCTGGCCGATCCGGGCTTTGAGGTGCCGGACAGTGTGGAGACTGCTGAGATATGCCGGAAATCCGGAAAGCTGGCTATCCCCGGCGTCTGCTCCGCCGATCCCCGGGGCAATGCTATCTACACGGAATATTTTGCAAAGGGCACCGTACCCACAGAGGTTTGTGATACCCATGTGCGGGCCACCGTGTGCTCTGCCACTGGGCTGCTTCCCGGTTCCTGGTGCCCGCGGGCCACTCATGTTCGCATCGCCCTTCCTGCTGACGCGCAGAGCTCCACCGATGACTCGGCCTTTGCCCTGCCCTCCCGCCGCTGTCCCGGCCATGCTGCAACAGTCATTGAGCCGCCGGCAGGTGAGACACAGGAAAGCCAGGAGAGTACCGAACCAAAGCCCATCGGCCCCGGGTACGTATCTCCCGGCGCCGAATATTCCGGGTCCGCCATCTCCAAAGGACCCGGGCAGGATTGATTCATATAGCGTCTGTATTGTATACCTCAAAATAAGAGCAGCAGGAGCTTCCTTTTACAAAACACTCCTGCTGCTTTTATTTTGCGTTGCGAACCATATTTCTCTTCTTGCCCACCTGCCGCGTTTCCGGTAAGTCTCTCACTCCTTCATCTTCGGTTTAAAAGCCAGAGAGCCCAGATATCCGAAGATCATAGCTCCTGCTATTCCCGCAGAAGCGGCCGTCAGACCGCCTTTAAATATTCCTAAAAAGCCTTCCTCACCCAAGCTTTTGGCCACTCCCTTCCACAGGGTGTTGCCGAATCCCAAAAGCGGCACGGACGCGCCGGCCCCGGCCCACTGAACAAAGGGTTCATAGACTCCCAGACAGCCCAGGATTGCCCCGGATACCACCAAAAGAACCATCACCCGTCCCGGCATCAGCTTTGTTTTACTAAGCAGGATCTGAACCAGAGCACAGATGACGCCTCCCACCAAAAATGCCTTTATTAACTCCATCATTTCTTCTTATTCCCTCCTGTTCTCTCCAGTATCACCCCGTGGGCAATGCCCGGAATGCTCTGTCCTTCATTGTAGCTGACTGTGGACAGAAGTGCTCCGGTAGGTACAAACAGCACCCGCCTCCATTCTCCCTTAAGCATTTGGGGGAGAATAAAGGCACAGAGGGTCACGGCCGCGCAGCCGCACCCGCTTCCCCCGGAATGGGTATCCTGACTCTTGTTGTCATAGATTTCCAGACCACAGTCCATGTGTTTATCCGACAGGTCATGTCCCTCATTTTTCATAAAATCCAGCAGAATCTTCTTTCCCACCTCTCCCAGATCCCCGGTAATAATCTTGTCATACCAACCCTCATCCACTCCCAGATCCTTAAAATTCTGCATAATGGTGTCCCAGGCTGCAGGAGCCATGGCTGCTCCCATATTCATGGAATCCTTTGCCCCTAAGTCCACCATTCTTCCGGTAGTGATGCCTGTGACCTTTACCTGCTCCTCCTTCCCCTTAGCCGACAGCACCAGTGCTCCGCAGCCGGTAACCGTCCATGTGGTACACTGAGGCCTTTGATTTCCATACCCCAGGGGAAAACGGAACTGCTTTTCTGCTGTGGCATAATGGCTGGATGCCATGGCCATCACCTTATCTGCATGGCCCCCGTCAATACACATGGCTCCAAGACTTAAGGCTTCGCCTATGGTAGAACAGGCTCCGTACAGTCCGAAAAGGGGAATCTCCAGATCCACGGTACCGAAGGATGTGGCAATCAGCTGTCCCAGCAGATCTCCCGCAAACAGATATCGGACATCCTTTCGATGAATGTCCCCCTTTTCCAGTGCCAGATCCGCCGCCTGCTTCTGCATGGCAGACTCCGCCTGCTCCCAGTTCTCCGAGCCGAACATAGGGTCCTGTTCCACCACATCAATGGCCTTCCCCAGAGGGCCTTCTCCCTCCTTCTTTCCGGCAACAGAGGCCATTCCTATGATGTATGCCGGATGTTCAAACAACAAACTTGCTTTTCCTTTTTGCATTGCTCTAGCTCCTTTTACTTACGACTGCTTATCTGTCCCCAGCAAAATATTGCAGGATTACTATTACTTTGTCCATTTTCCTTTTGTGATATTCCTTTTTTATGATACCAAGATCAAAAGGTCAAAAACACTGAAAAGCAGCCATTTTTTACAGAAACAGAGCCGGCCAGCCTGGGTTATATTCCCTGCTGACCGGCTCTCTCCGATCTGTCAAAAATGTCTCTCTACCTCAAAACGTTCCAGCTCCACGTCCTCCCTCTCATCAATGCCGGCTTTCCTTTTGGCAATGGATATCTGCTCCTGCACACTTTCCACTCCGGCCAGATTGGGAAGCAGAAGTCCCCGGCTGCCGGCAGATGCGACAATCACCCCGTATCGCTTTACATCCAGCTCCGCCGGGGAGGAAATCTTTTCCACGGCTCCCAGCACATCCACCGTGATGGTCAGCCGGTCCAGCTCCTCCTCCCCCACCGGAGAAAACCTGGGATCCCGGCTGGCGGCGCTGATCGCATTGCGGATGATCTCCTCTGCCAGGGACTCCTCCCCCGGCTGGACTGTGCCGATACACCCCCGAAGGCTACCGTATTCCTTAATGGATACAAATACCCCGGCCTTCCGGCTGTACATCTCCCTGCAAAGTCCTCTGGGCGCCTCCATCACCTTTCCAAACCGGACATATTTCTCCACAGCCTTACGGGCCAGCATTACATAATCATCCTGCTTTTCAATCTCCCCGGCGACCCGCGCACGCTCCTTTTCCTCATAGAGCTCCTTGAAATTCCTATGCCGGTTCTCTCCCCGGACAATATATTCACAGATTCCGTAGCCTATCCCAAAGGGTCCCTCATAGGAAAGACGCCTGGAAATCACCTCGGTCTTATCCAATGTCCCCGCCATGATGGTAATGGCCCGGTGTCCACATTCTCCTGCCTTGTTGCACAGCTCCTCCGGAAATTCCAAAAGCTCCCCGAAGGCTCCTCTCCCCAGGGCATACATCATCCGGCTGTCATACTCCGGTCCCTCCTTCTCAAAACCATAAGGACCCTCCGTCTTCAGCTTGTGAGACAAATCCCCGCTGGCGATCACCACGGTTTTTCTCCCCAAAATCTCTGCCGTCTCCCGAATACACTGCCCCAGCTCATAGTGACGCATCAGAGACAGCCCGGACATTCCGACCCGCACCAGCCGGCAATCCGTCCAGCACTTTCCCACAAAATATAAAGGAACCATAGTCCCGTGGTCCAGCTGCCTGTCCGTCTCTCCTTCTGTCCCTGCGGGAAGCTTTCTCTCCTCGGCCAGGCTGCAAAGCAAATCCACAAATTCCGTGTCATAGGAAGCCTCAAATCCAATCTGACCTGCCTGAAATCTCTCAAAGGTTCCTCTGGCCTCCTCCCCCGGCGATATATGAAAATAGTTGGCATACATAATCTGATGGGATGAGACCACAACAATCGTCTCCGGCTGAAGCTCGCTGATCCTGCCGGCAACCTCCTTGTACGCATCAATGGTCTTTTGAATCGCTCGCTCCTGTCCCTTTCCTATCTCCGGCACGATCACCGGCGGATGGGGTACTACAAATGCTGCCTGAATAGCCATGACTAAGCCCCCCTTCTTAATTATTTTTCATTTTAATAGAAAGGGAAATCTTTGTCAAGATTCACTCCCCCTTCCCGTAACGTTCTCCTGTACTGCCTCTTTTGCCACCCACTGTCCCACCAACATTCCCAGCTCCAGCTGACCCCGGCAGGCCTCCATATTGCTGACCATGGTGTACCGTCTTGTAGTCTCCACATTGCTGTGGCCCAGATAATCAGCCAGGCGGATAATATCCTTCTCCTTCTCATAATAGCAGCAGGCAAATAAATGGCGCAGATTGTGGGGGAAGCCCTTGCTCTCTGACACCCCGGTCTCCCGGCAAAGCCTCTTCATATCTGACCAGATATTTCTGCGGTCCACAGGATTTCCTCCCTTTGTCACAAAGATACTTCCCTCCCGGATATGGTTTTTCTCACAATATTGCTCCAGCAAAACCACCAGTGAGTTGGGAAGAATCACACAGCGGCACTTTCCCTTAAACTGAATATACACCAGCTTTTTCTTTAAAGCCTCCACCGTAATATAGGGCAGCTCTCCGATTCGGATGCCCGTGCTTCCTATGGTCTGCAAGATACAGCTCATCCGCAGATTTCCTTTTTTTTCCGCCTGCCTTACCAGCTTTTGATACTCTTCCATCGACAATTCCTTCTCCTCCTCCCGAAAAATCTGCTTCTGAATACGGCACAGCTGTACCCGAAAATCCCGGTTTCCGGAAAATTCCAGATAGCTGTTTAAAGCCACCAGCATGGAATTGACGCTGGCCGGCTTGTAGTTCTGTATCAGGTGCTCCTTATACCGGAAAACCTGTTCCCGGTCAAATTCCCCCGGAGCCTTTGGCTGACCCCTTTTTCTCTCACTCCTTCCCTTCTTCGGCTCCCTGCCTTTTTCCAAATCACTTCCCTTTTCCGGCACATTTTGTGTTCTCTCTCGTTTTTCTTCCTGAATAAAATCCAGAAAAAATCCTACATCATGGAGATATTTTTCAATGGTATTGGGGTGCTTCTCCTTTTTGTACAGATAATTTTCAAATTCCTTCAGATAATCCTTCGTATTTTTCATAGTTCACCTATCCTTTTCTCTCCTGCCAGGCGGCCGCTTAGTGCCTTCACAGTTATAGTATCTGGCGCCCCGGGACGATGGCTCGTCCTATTTGGCGCTTCCACTGATTATATCACAGGAATCTGATGTCACATAGTATCCACATTCAAGAAAGATAAGTAAACAAAAAGGCCGCGCCGCGGCCCTTTTGTTTTATCTGATATCTGTACTGTAAAAAACATTAATCTTCCATTTTCTTGGCGCCCCCTAAAGGCTCACAGGCAACCCCGCTGTAAAAAAATTTCAGGATCTCCTCATATCCCATCCCTTCCTTTGCCATTCCCTGCGCGCCATTCTGGCTCATTCCCACGCCATGCCCGTAGCCGCCTCCATAGATCTTAAAAAGAAGAACACCGTTTTTGTCTGTTCCTGCCGCCTCAATGGTGAGAAATCCGCTGGGCAGAGATTTCCAGCCAGTCACCGTCTTGCCGTTCTGTTGATTAATCGTCAGGCTTGCGTCTCCAAGAGCCGCCCGGATCCTGTCCTGACCAGATATGGTTCTCTCTCCCTCACTGCCCTTAATCTCCAGAGTCTGAGCCACACCGCCGGATCCCCGCTCTGTAACCTGCACCGCCTCCACCCTTCCCACACCGCCGATATTAGCAGTGAGAATATCTGCATTGGTAGTCACATTCCATCGGTATAAAGGGGAGGAGGAATCATAGGCAGGATAATCCGTCCGCTTGATAAAGGCGGCAAACTCATCATTGGAATTAAACTTCAAATGCCGCCGTCCCGGCTGCAGGGTCACGCTCTCCAGATAAGGGGTAGCCGCCGGATCGCCTCCCCACACACTGCCATCGGCAGTGGTGCCGCAGGAGGTTGCAAAATAGTAGGTAGTCACCGGCTTTCCCTCATAAAGGAGCATTTTCCCATAGGTTTCATCCACTGCCGCGCTGGTCCGCTCATCAGCTCCCATATTATTATAAACCTGAAAATTGGTGCTGTCGTCCACATGGGCTCCGTACTGACTGTAGGTATTGCTTTGAATCTGCATATAGGCATAGGTTCTGGCACAGACTGCCTGTGCCTTTAAGGCCTCCTTCTCATAGGAAGGCGGCATCTCACTGGGAATCACCTTCTTTAAGTAATCCTCCAGATACAGCTCATTGATCAATACCAGCCCTTCCTCCGTGTCCAGCAGCTCCAGACGCCCCTTATAGGAAGGCTGGCTTTCAGAGCGGTTCATGGAGCAGACACGGATCTCCCCGGCCTCATCGGCTGTGACAATCAAGCGCTCCCCGGCAAGCCGCTCATCTCCCGGCGTAAAGGTCACCGTGTCTCCGGCTTCCACCCGGATCTCCTGATCCTTTTTTGTGAGTGTCAGGGCCGTGTCTCCGGACAGGGTTATCTCATCATGGTACAGGCCCTCAAAATTTTCATTCATAATCAATACCCGGATAGTCTTTGCGTCAAACTCCCGAACCGTCAATATCCCGCAGATTTTTCCCTTGGCCGCCACAAACTCCTGAATATCATAGCCGATCAGAAGATCCTCAAGCTCCTGGCGAGCCAATCCTCCGTAAGTCCGTAAAACCTTGTACTCCTCGTCTAAAGGGACCATACCGTACCCCTCGATCTCCACTCCGTCCGGACAAACAGACAAAAGCTTTCCCTTGATTCGCTCCTTCTTCACAGATACCCGGGTCACCTTTCCGTTTTCCAGCTGAATATCTGCCAGATTATGTAAATATTCATCCACTTTTTTTGACCTTTTTGCAAACGGAATCTGCCGCTCAATATCTCCCACATAAACCCTTAAGCTCTCCTCATCTCCATCCACCAGCCACACATTCCGGTAGGTCAGCTCCTGTCCCTTATCCTCCAGCACATGAATGATTTCGTTTCCCCGCGCATACACTTCCAGCTCATGATCAATATATCCGTCCATGGCCAGCCCGGCAAACCCGGTTTCCCCCAAATTGGTGTGGGCAACCCATGGAGGTGTCCAGGGCACATTGTCCACTGTGCCGTAAATGCAGATATTTCTGCGCTCTACCTTCTCCCCCCCATCCACAGACTTAAGAATGGAGTCGTAAAGCAGCCACCACAGCTCCTGGGGATAGGGCTTTCTCCGGTTTTTCTTCGTCACAGAAACCCGGTTCTTTAGCTGAGGGGAAATGGCTCCTGCAATCTGCGCCGCCTCCCCGTAGGTCAGATTCCCTTCTGCGTAATCCTCCTCGGCCGGTATGTCCTCCTCTGACAGAAACCCCTTTTCATAGAGATAATCCATATAGGGCACATACCACTGCTCCAAAGCCTTGGCCGGAAAATGGGACGCTCCATAGCTTTTCTGCCACTCCTCAAGCTCCTCTGGCGAATGAAAAGCCAACACCACCGACTTGGCAGCCAAAGCCCGGCTTATGCCGTCTCCCTCCTTCTCGTTGTGAAGAATCACAACAATCAGCACCGCCACTATGAGAGGGACTCCCAAAACCCAACCAATGGCTGCTCTTTTTTTTGATATATGATTTTGCTTTTTCTTTCTACTTTTCAATATAGGTTTTGCTCTCCTCATCAATATAGTCCAGCCGGCCGTACTGCTCCAAATCCACAGAGAGCTTTTTCCGGTCAAGAAGCCATACAATAAGCTCCCGGAAAAGCTTGTAGAATACCGCAAAGGTCGGCACTCCGATAATCATTCCCGCAAACCCGAACAAACCGCCAAACAGCAGGATGGAAAACAGCACCCAAAAGCTGGAGAGACCTGTGGAATTTCCCAGAATCTTCGGGCCCAGAATATTCCCGTCAAACTGCTGCAAAAGCAGAATAAATCCCAAAAACCAAAAACATTTGACCGGACTCACCAAAAGGATCAGAAAAGCACTGGGAATTGCTCCAATAAACGGTCCGAAAAACGGAATCACATTGGTCACTCCCACAATCACACTGACCAACAGCACATAAGGCATACGCATAAAATTCAGAAGCACAAAGCACAGAATCCCGATAATCAGAGAATCCACCAGCTTTCCGATGATAAAGCCTCCGAACACCTGATGCACATATCTGCCCTCCTCCAATACTTTATTCGCAATCTTTAATGGGAATACCCCATAAAGAATCATTTTTGCCTGGGTCATCAATGCTTCCTTCATATTCAGAAGGTATACCATCACAATGATACCGATTAAAATATTCTTCAATATGTTTAATATGGTGAAAACCCCGCTGGATAAACCGCTGATAAAGTTGTAAACCTTATCCATATTGGGCAGAACCTCATTGGTCACCCAGATCTGAAGCTGCGTCACCCCCATGTCATAATACTCCATGACCGTGGGCTCCAGATCTGCATTATCTTCCAATATCTTCTCCAGCCATTGCTGAAGGTTGCTGATGCCGGAGGGCAACGCATCGATGATTCCCCGGACACTGTTGATCAGCTGAGGAATCAACATGGAAATCAGCCCCGTCACCACTGCTATGAGCACTGCAACGCTCACAATAGTAGCTGCAAAGCCCCCCAGAGCCTTAAGCCGTTTTAAGGAGATTTTGCTGCTTTGTCCTAAGGATACCACTCCGTCCCGCACCCGGTTGTATACAGGGGCCAGCAGATAAGCCAGCACTGCCCCATAGGTAATGGGCGCCAGTATATGAAACAGCAGGTCAAAAGCCCCCTTTACCCTATCTATCTCTATAATCGTAAAAATAAAGGCTATCAGCAGCGCCAGCACAACAAATGCAGTCACTCCCCAGTAAATGTATGGTTGATATTTCTTATTCTTCATAAAATCTCCTTATAATCCTTCTGTTTTGCCGCCGGATTTGTCCACGGCCGGCTCTCGTTCAAAGCCTGTATTCTTATAGATTACCACAAATTGACAAAAAGATAAAGCAGCGATTTCTCGCTGCTTTCTTCTTTTGTAATCCCAGAAATGCCGGTCTTACTTATTGACGCCTAGCCGTTGCTAGGTGGGCAACCTCACGTAAGCTTCTGCCTTCCACTCATAAGGAGGCCTGACATCCACTTACAAATATTGGAATCCCTGTGTCACAGATGTAGGTTCAAAATTGGTAAGGTTGTCGAGCATTCCCAGGAATTACTTTCCCTTGTCTTATGAAAATGATTATACAACAGTCCGGATGGTTTTTCAAGTTCCTTTTGTTTCCATTGTAAAAAAATCGTTATGAGTATTTGCGAGGGGTCCGCCCAAGATGTTAGCCGTGCCCCGAAAAACGCGCTCTCGCTCCGGGAAGAACGTAGTGGACGCTAACCCCCCCCCCCGGGAAAGGCATCCCGGCTCGTTAAGCGCCAACATTCTTCCAGGTTTTTTCGGGGCACGGCTAACATCTCAGGCTGCGTTTTCGAGTGTCCTGTAAATGAAAACCTCTATAGAATGGGATTTTTATTGTAAGAAATATTGTGAGGCGGGATTGTGTTAAAAGGGGTAATGTGTTAGTATAACTCTACATTAAATATCTTATAGCTGTGGGTATCTTTTGGATTTTAGCTGTCGATTGTCTCTGGAGTGTGTTTGAAGCAGGGAGGTGTTTTTGTATGTGTGCTTTGGAAGGGGGAGATGATGGGGCTTTGGTTACTTCGTTGGACGCTTTTAAAAGCTGCCGGCTTTGCCCCCGGGAATGTGGGGTGAACCGGGCGGCTGCTTTGGGCTTTTGCGGATGCGGAATAATGGCGCGGGCCGGACGGGCCGCGCTCCATTGCTGGGAGGAACCGTGCATCAGCGGCGCGCGGGGAAGCGGAGCCGTATTTTTTAGTGGATGTACCCTGGGCTGCTGTTTCTGCCAAAATCATTCCATCAGCCAGGAGGGACTGGGAAAAGAGCTGACCGTCCCCCAGCTGGCTGATATTTTTCTCCGGCTTCAGGAGCAGGGCGCCCACAATATTAATCTGGTGACTGCCACCCAGTATCTGCCTCCTATTCTGGCGGCTCTGGACCTGGTCCGCCACCGCCTGACCATTCCCATTGTATACAACTGCGGAGGATATGAACGGGTGGAGACGGTTGAGGCCTTGAAAGATTATGTAGACATATGGCTGCCGGATCTGAAGTACTTTGATTCCTCCCTGTCCGGACAATATTCCAAAGCTCCTGACTATTTTGCCGTGGCATCCCGGGCCGTCACTCAGATGATCTCTCAAACGGGCCCGCCAATCCTTCACAGGGAAGCCGGAGTGCCGGATCCGATTATGGATAAGGGTGTTATTATCCGTCACATGGTTCTTCCTGGCAGGAAAGAAGACTCCATCCGTCTGCTTAAGTGGATGGCTGAGCATTTGCCCGGCGGGCAGTACTATATAAGCCTTTTAAGCCAGTATACACCTTTTCATAGGAACAGGTTCTATCCGGAGCTGAACCGGCGTGTTACCTCCTATGAATACCAAAAGGTTGTGGACGCCGCCCTCTCTCTGGGACTGGAGCTGGGATTTATGCAGAAAAAAAGCAGCGCCCGTGAAGAATATACGCCTGCCTTTGATTTTACCGGGCTCTGATTATGCCGGCAATCCTTGCCTCAGATTAAAATACCCTGACAACAACAAAAGCCGGATATCAACGATCTTATCTCATTGATATCCGGCTTCAATGGAAGTTGTCCATTGGATTTTACCTCGCTTTTCTTCAGCCTTTGCTTGCTGATTTTTCTTTTGGGTAACATGGCTTCTTTACGCCTTCTGTTACACGCTTGTACATCTCCTGTACTTTTCTATATGAAGTTTTTTCCCTCTGCCCCAGTCAATACACCTTCCGATTTTCTTCCATTTCAACGTTATTTTCGATTATCCGATTCTGAAATCTATCTTCCTCACTATACTTTCTCGTCATATAGCAAAACCGATTCTTTTCAGTTTTTGATAATATCTGATCTGGATACTCCTTCTTCTATATGGGTGCTTTCCCCGGCAGATTCGTTGTCCTGTGTTCCTGTCTGTCTTTGACAGCAGAAACGAAATTTACGTCTTCGGTGGTCCGTACCTCCTTTGCTTAGATTTTTTGAGATTTCTCTTTTGGTGAGAACTCTCTTTTGAAGATTGTCTTTCTTCTTTTCCTTCCTTGTTTTGTTGTATTTATAATAACAGATATGCCTTTATTTGTCAATGCTTTTTTTAAAAAAACAAATATTTTTTTATTAATTTTTCTTTTGTATGGTATTATTTGAATAATTTAGAAATATTCTCTCTATATCCACAAGTAATTAATTTATATTTTTAATATTTTCAGATATTTTTGAACATTTTGATAAATTAAGATATGTTTTATCCTTCTATATTGACAAAATCATTAATATAATAAACTCAAAAATCATATATTTCTCAAAATATTTTGTTTATAAAATTGTATTACACAACAGTATTATTAAATCCTTACATTATCTTACAATATTCAGAAATCTGTTGCGTCATTCTCTAAAATACGATAAAATATACTATAATTTTATGATACCAGGGTCAAAAAATTAAAAATCCGAGTATCATAGGGGTTAAAAAACCTTTTTACCTCAACATCATTTTATTTTCCATGAAAGGAGAACACCATGCCAATACCCGATTCCTTTTTCTCCATTGCAATTATTGCGGCCGTCATTATTATCCTCCTGCTGATTTTGTTCAGCGGTTATGTGAAAGCTCCGCCGGATCAGGCATATATTATCTCCGGCCTGAAAAAGGATTCCCGGATCCTGGTGGGACGGGCCGGGATTAAGATTCCTTATCTTGAGCGGCTGGATCGTTTGTACTTAGGACAGATGACTGTAGATATAAAGACCGAGCAGTCAGTGCCCACCAATGACTTTATCAATGTCAATGTTGATGCCGTGGCCAAGGTCCGGATTTCGCCTTCCCCGGACGGCATCAAGCTTGCTGCCAAGAACTTTCTCAATAAAAAGGCCGTGGACATTACCATGGATCTGCAGGATTCTCTGCAGGGAAATATGCGTGAGATCATTGGTACTCTTTCCTTGAAGGAGATCAACACGGACCGGGATTCCTTTTCCGACCAGGTGATGTCCAAGGCATCCAAGGATATGGATAAGCTGGGCATCGAGATTCTCTCCTGCAATATTCAGAACGTGACAGATGAAAACGGGCTTATAAAGGATCTGGGCGCGGACAATACCTCCCGCATCAAAAAGGACGCTGCTATTGCCAAGGCCCAGGCGGACAGGGATATCGCCATCGCCCAGGCAGAGGCAGACAAATCTGCCAATGATGCCAGAGTCATTGCCCAGACTGAGATCGCCCAGAAAAATAACGAACTGGCCATCAAAAAATCTGAGCTTCAGAAAAATGCCGACACTAAAAAGGCAGAGGCGGATGCTGCCTATGAGATTCAAAAACAAGAACAGCAAAAGACCATTCAGACTGCCACAGTCAATGCCCAGATCGCTAAGGCCGAGAGAGAGGCCGAGCTGAGAAAACAGCAAGTGGCCATCCAGCAGCAGTTTCTGGAAGCTGAGATCAACAAGAAGGCAGATGCCGAGCGGTATAAGGTAGAGCAGGAAGCCGCCGCCACCCTGGCCAAGCGTCAGCGGGAAGCAGAAGCCAAGAAATATGAACAGGAAAAGGAAGCGGAGGCCATGAAAGCCAAAGCCCAGGCAGAGGCAGATGCCATGAAGGCCAAAGCACTGGCGGAAGCAGATGCCCTAAGAGCAAAGGCGGAAGCCGCCCGGTTTGCCGCCGAGCAGGAAGCCACCGGTATCCGTGCCAAGGGAGAAGCGGAGGCTGCCTCCATTCAGGCAAAGGCATTGGCAGAGGCCGAAGGTATGGAGAAGAAGGCAGAGGCCTACTCCAAGTATGACAATGCAGCCATACTGGAGATGCTTCTTAGCATCATGCCCCAGATGGCCGCAGAGATCGCCAAGCCCCTTGCCAGCATCAGCAAGGTCAATATTTACGGAGGCGGCACAGATTCCGGTTCCGGCATCAGCCAGGTATCCGGCAATGCAGCCACAGTCATGCAGCAGGTTTTTGACACCATGTCCGAGGCCACCGGCGTGGATTTCCGTGAGATTTTAAAGGCACAGACCTATGATGCCAAGGTGACCCGCAATTTAAACTTCAGCGGACTTCCCGGCTCCCGGACAGATAAGGTGCCGCCGGCAGCCGCAGATTCCCCAGACACTCCCGCAGGCCCGGAGCCGTCTGATCTCTAAGCATACAGAGGGGCTGTCGCAAAATCCGACAGCCCCTCAATTTTTAAGCCTTTTCATTTTACAAATGCATTTAAAAACTTATTTAAAATCTTATTTCAAAAATCCGTTGACAATCTGAGCTTCTGCTTCCTCCTCCGTAAGCCCCAGAGTCATCAGCTTTACAATCTGTTCCCCTGCAATCTTTCCAATGGCCGCCTCATGAATTAAAGCCGCGTCAATATTATTGGCCTCCAGCTGAGGAACTGCAACAATCCGGGCATCCCCCATAATGATGGCATCGCACTCCGTGTGGCCGCTGCAGGGAGCATTCCCCACAATCCGGGAATCAAATTTCTGATAGGAGCTATCTTTGGCCACGGAACGGGACACCACATCCGCACTGGCATCTGCTCCGTTTAAATCCACCACATAATCGCTGACCGCATACTGATTGCCGTGGGTCATGAGCCGCTCCCGGACCACCAGCTTAGCGCCCTGTGCCAGCTCTGCCTTTGTTTTACGGTCTGTGGAGTCCACACCCTTGATCTGGACCATCTCCATCTCCATGGAGCTTCCTTCCTCCATGTAGACCTCCGTGACCGGATTTAAGATCCGTTTGCCGTTGCCGTCTCCCTCTCCGTAATGCTTTTCCACATATTTAACCTTGGCATTTTTCCCCACATAAAACCGGTGGATCCCGTCATGCTGGGAATCCTGATCGCCGCAGTTGTGAATACCGCAGCCCGCCACGATCACCACATCGCTGTCCTCCCCGATATAGAAATCGTTGTAAACCATATCCTTCATGCCGCTTTCACTGAGAACCACGGGAATATGGACACTCTCATGCTTAGTCCCCGGATGAATACAGATATCAATGCCACTTACCTCTGTCTTGGAAATAATCTCAATGTTGGCAGTCGTATTTCTGCCTGCCATCTGGCCGTTGGCGCGAATATTGTAAGCTCCCTCCGGCACTCCGTGGAGATCTGCAACCTCCTCCAAAATTCTCTGCTGAATCTGGTCTATCATCTCCTGTCCCCTCCCTGATAAAATTTCGCACAGGCATCCACTGCAGAGGTAGTTCCAAGAAGGTCCGGAAGCACCTCATCCTTCGGTCCCTGTCGGGTGATCCTTCCGTCCGCAATCACCACAATCTCATCCGCGATATTCAAAATCCTTTCCTGGTGGGAAATAATGAGTATCGACCCGTCCGTGCTCTCCCGCATCCGTTCAAACACCTGAATCAGATTCTGGAAGCTCCACAAATCAATTCCCGCCTCCGGCTCGTCAAACACAGACATCCGGGTATTTCTGGCCAGCACCGTGGCAATCTCAATCCTCTTTAGCTCTCCGCCGGATAAGCTGCTGTTGACCTCACGCTTGATGTAGTCCTTGGCGCAAAGCCCCACCTCCGAGAGATACTGGCAGGCATCTGCCGCGCTTAAATTCTTCCTGGCTGCCAGGCGAATCAGATCCAGTACCTGTATCCCCTTAAAACGCACCGGCTGCTGAAAAGCAAAACTGATTCCCAGATTAGCCCGCTCTGTAATACTTAAATCCGTAATATCTGTTTCCTGAAAATAAATCCTTCCCTCCGTGGGCCTTTCAATGCCTGCAATCAGCTTAGCCAGAGTGGATTTTCCTCCCCCATTGGGACCTGTGATCACCACAAACTTATGGTCATCAATGGTCAGGTTCATATTTCTTATAATTTCCTTTTGTCCCTTTTCCTCCTGTACCTCAAAGGACACATTCTCCAATGTCAGCATAGCTTCCTCCAAATCTAGTAAAGCGCTCCGAATCCTTTACAAAAAATATTTTCTTCCAACCGACCCTATTATATAACAATTCCTCATGAATTTCCACAGGTTTTTCCCCGCCTCCCCTCAGACTGTTGGCCCCGTAACTGTACAGACTCATGACCAATCAGCAAAGTGTTAGTCATGGCGTGAACAGTAACCTCGGACTACAACCGCAGCCTTGCCACGAAAAATCCCTCATATCGGGCATCCGGACATACACACATGGTTCCCTCTATTCTGACGGGAAGTAAAGGCACCTCAGAAAATGCATCTGTTTCGATAGGTATCACCCTTGCCTTCACCTTCTGCAGAGCCTTCCTTACAACTGCTTCATTTTCTTCTTCCAAAATGGAACAGGTGGAATACACCAACTCATGTCCCGGCTTTAAAAGCCTCAGTCCCTTTACCAAAAGCTCCTCCTGAAGCCTTGCCGCACGCTTTAGAGAACTCTGATTCAAACGTTCTTTTGCATCCTTCTGACACATATCCAGGGTTCCGCTTCCTGTACAGGGCGCATCCAGAAGCACTTTGTCAAAGGAGAAAAAATCATCCAGCTTTCTGGCATCAGTCACCATCACACATACCCGTGATGCTCCCTGTTTTTCAATGTTATAGGAAAGACGCTCTGCCCGAATCTTGTTTTTCTCACAAGCCGTGATGGAGGCCATATTTTTGGAAAGAGCCGCCATCTGAGTGGTCTTGCCTCCCGGGGCCGCGGCCATATCCAGCACGCTCTCCCCCGCCCCAGGGGCCAGTATAAGCGGCGGCAGCATGGAAGAGAGACTCTGCAGATAAATCCCGCCAGTCTTGTAAATCTCCAGCTCCTTAAGTCTCGGCTCCCGAATCCCATCCTCAATAATCAGAGCCGATTCGCTCCAGGCCACCTGCCTGTATTGAATATGCTCCCGGGTCAAAGCCTCCGTTACCGCCTCCTTGTCTGCCCTCAGCTCATTAATTCTGAGAGTCACCGGCCGTTGAAACTCATACCCTCTCCCAATCCTGTCTGTCAAAGCCTCCCCATACTGCTTTAAAAGCTTCTCCCGCAAAAAATCCGGAATCTGCCCCTGCAAAGTCTCCGTCTGTCCCATTGATTTTCCTCTCTGAACTGTTACAAAAAAATAACGCAAGTCCCGAACCTTATCCGTCCGGTCTTGCGCTCTTACCTGCAGAAGATGGGAGTCGAACCCACAAGGTATTGCTACCACACGGACCTGAACCGTGCGCGTCTGCCAATTCCGCCACTTCTGCGAACCTGTGTCTCAATCAGCCATAGGCTATCTTACACCTGCGGGAGATGGGACTTGAACCCACACGACCATACAGCCACTAGATCCTTAGTCTAGCCTGTCTGCCAATTCCAGCACTCCCGCGAACTCAGATAGTATATCACAATTTTCCGATTATGGCAACTACTTTTTTATAAGTCTGCAACATAAATTGCATAAAAAAAATTTGAGAACCCTCTTGCATTTTCTGAGAAATTCTGCTATACTATCTATCGTTCGTCAAGAATATTCCTCGATAGCTCAGTAGGTAGAGCACGCGGCTGTTAACCGCGCTGTCGTAGGTTCAAGTCCTACTCGGGGAGTTTCGCAGAAGTGGCGGAATTGGCAGACGCGCACGGTTCAGGTCCGTGTGGTAGCAATACCTTGTGGGTTCGACTCCCATCTTCTGCATAAAAGCCTTGTAAATATATGATTTACAAGGCTTTTTTATGTACACAGGCACCTAAAGGAAAATTGTCAACAAAGCTGACAGGTGCCCGGCACGGCGAATAGAGGGAAAGTCTGCCCCTACTCGATTTTCCGAACAATCCGGCTTTCATAGCTGTTCTTCAAAACGTAACGGTTCAGACGGGGTATCTTCTTGCCCGTCTAAACCGCCACCTCAAAATTGGGAATAGATAAAAGAAGACATATCATATCCTTTCCCATAGCACCCAAACAAAATAATCACAAAGGTAATCCCAAAGCACAGAATCGTCTGCATCCCCTCTCCCCGTACAACCGGCCTGTCTCCATTTTTTTCTCTCCAAAGAGAGAAAAGAAATAGTATTACGAGAGAAATCAGAAGCACTGTAAAATCTGCCGTTCCCAGACCGGAGTAAAGAACTCCCTCCCCATATTCCGCATACCTGGCCGGTGCCAGCATCCCGGCAAAAATCTCTCCTGCCATGGTAAGAGAATCAGACCGAAACAGCACAAAGCCTGCCGTCACTAAAAGAAACGTCCGCAGCCTGCGAAAGCCCTTTGCAGCAAGAGATGCGGGGTCTAAGTGAAGCAGCCCGAAAAGCCGGTCAGACAGAGGCCTTAAAAGCTCTCCCGCTATCATATACGCGCACTGCAAAAGACCTGTGCCGATAATAAAGGTCCACTTGCCTCCGTGCCAGAGACCGCTCAGGAAAAATACAACCGTAATATTCAGATATTTGCGGAGCTTCCCTTTCCGGTTTCCCCCTAAGGGTATGTACACATACTTTCGCAGAAAAGCCCCTAGGGTAATATGCCACCGCCTCCAAAATTCTGCAATGGTTTCGGAAAAATAAGGCTGACGAAAATTTTCTGCCAGGCGTATCCCAAACAGCCGGGACACGCCGGCAACAATATCCATACAGCCGGAAAAATCCGTATAAAGCTGCAGGGAAAAGGATGCGGCGGCCAGAAAAAGATACCATCCTCCATAGGAAGAATAGTCCCCATAAATCGTATCCACAATCACCGCAAGCCTCTCTGAGATCATCAGCTTCTTAAAAAGTCCCAAAAGAATCCGAAGACATCCTGCCTGCAAATCCCGAAAAGTGGTCAAAGAAGGCTTTTTAAGGCTTTCTCCCATTTCCTTAAAGGAATCAATGGGACCCTGAACAAAATGTCCGAAATAGCCGACAAACAGAGAGAACTGAAAAAATGACCTGGCGGCCTTTATCTCTCCCCGGTAAACGTCCACATTATATCCGATAATCATCAGAGTATAAAAGGATATTCCAAGAATACTCACCCTATCTGCCGGCTCAAATTCATAGGGACGTCCGGTAATCTCCCCCAGAGCCTCCAGGGTATAAAAGGGCAAATTCACATATTTAAAATAAGCCAAAAGACCCAGCTGAAAGGCCACGGCCGCAATCAGCACAAGTCTCTTCGGGAAAGTTTTTTCTCCGCTCAGAAAAAACGCGGCGGCGAAACCCGCCGCCGTGCTGATAAACCAGAAGCATATGGTATAACCACCGCCGGCAGACCCCATAAAAAGCAGGCTCATGGCAAGTAAAATCCATCCTCTGTGCTTTTGCGGAACAAACCTTGCCATTACAAGCCCCATCGCCACCAGCAGGATAAAACCATAGGAAGTATAGCTCATCATTTCTTCTCTGCCGCCTCGTAGGTGATCATCACAACCTTGTCATCCCTAAAGCCGCAGTCAATGACAAGCTGGGTATCCCCCAGAACTACCGTGTAGAGACCGTTGTCGCTTTGGGCATTGGGATATGCTTTTTTGACAGCAGCCGGCAGATCGCCCACTTTCAGTCCTTCCTCCGTGCTCACCCCATCGCCTGTCAGATTGATCTCCTTGACCACTTCTTTTTTGTTGATCTTTGTGGTGACGACCTGGAAGCCGTCATACATATACGCCTTGTCTTTTCCGCCGTCATCGGCACAGTTGGCCAGCACCTTTGTATCCTTCTCTTTTCCCAGTGCCTTTAAGGCCGCATCGGCCGCCATCCCTGTTTCAAACTTCTGCTCTTTGTAGGTAAACGTATATTTCTCCTTCTGTTCTGCCGCCATCGCTCCGGACACTGTGGATATTGCCATAAACGCTGCCATCGCCATTGTTGCCATTCTTTTTCCTGCTATTTTTTGTGTCTTCATTTCTTTACTCCTCCTGTGTCCTGTATTTACTGATATATCCCAGCTGCTCAAATTCTGCCCTCTGTTCTTCCTTTTCCTTATGATATTCCTCAAGCCGTTGATTATATACAGCTGCAAGCCTTTCATCATTCCGAAAATCCGTAAGCGCGTATTGTTCCTTCAGCCTTCCTCCCAGCCAGGAGGAGAGCTTCTCGGCCCCATACACATTCAGGTGCAGGCCTTCATCATAAGTATCTGTGGACATGTCAAGTCCGATTTCATCCATGGAAAGCAGAGTATTGATATACAAAATTCCCTTTTCAGCGGCAAATTCCATAATCTGCTCCTCCCAGGGCTCCACCCAGGCCGGGTACATGCTTGGAGCCTTCATGAGCACCAGACTGATTTTGTTTTCCTGGCAAAGCCGGACGATCTCCTCCAGGTATCTTACATTTTTTTCCGGAAATGAATAATCATCGCGTCTTCTCTCTGCCGGGAACTCCGTATAGGGCCGCACGTCAGCCCGAAGATAATAGCCGTTGTAGCTTTTGAGAGGTTTTTTGCCAAAAGCATAGATAAAATCCTCTCCGGAAAGCTCGCTCCACCGGCTGTGATAGCGGAAAACAGGAAAAATATATTCCACCAGAGATTCCTCCTCCATCCTGCTTTCCAGAATTCCCTTAAGTTTATCCTCTGACCACCGCATCCCGTCAAATACCATCCGGTTATACTCCTCAGAGCTTTGTTCCTCCACTGTCATAGCCTGAATGTTTAAAAGCACCACCTTGGGCTTTTCATATCTTAAGGCTTCCTTTAGCAGATAATAGGACTGAGGAATCAGCTGATTGGAATTGCCCCGGATGTAACTGGTTATGCCGTAATCCTCCCACAAGGTCATGGGAGAAATATTTTCATAGGACTCGCAATTTCCCACAATCAACAGCTCATGCTCTGTGTGATCTTGATAATATTCTTCTGTAAAATTTCCTTCAATCACGGCTCCCATATATTTGGGAGCCAGCAGAGACTGAGCCGCCCAAACCATTCCTGCAAAAATGATACCTGTTCCCAAAAGGGTTATATATCTGAAAATCCCCTCTCTGTCTGTTGTCTTCTTGTCTGATGTCATGTTGTCTGCTCTCATTTCACCTGCTCTCATGGTGTCTGCGGATATTCCTCCACATTAAAATTGTGAGAACCCCAGGTATTTCTGAGCACATCGGTAGTCACCAGACACCAGGTCCCGTTGTCTCTTCGGGGCGTTGCATCAAAATGATACCAGGAGCCGTCCACATTTACCAGATTCCAGAAATGGTCTCCGTCACTGGCTCGGACCACCGGAATATTGGGCATCCCGGCCGCCTCCAAAAGATAATGGGACATGGCAAAATACTCATAGCAGCAGCCGGAATGTCTCCTAAAGCCGTACAAAGCCGAAGCCGCCTGGTCACTTTTGGGACCGCTGGTGGTATACCGCATATTGCCCCGAACCCAGCTGTAAATAGCCGCCGCCTTCTGAGGCTTATTCATGTTCTCATTGGTAATCCGGGAAACCACTTCCTGGGCATAGGCCCGCGCTGCCTTCTCCTCCTCGGAAAGCTCCTCCGGGTTCCCGTCTGTCACTTCTCCGTGTTCATTCAGCGTATAAGTTTTTCCGTCAATATGAATCTCCTGAGAATCCAGCATAGCGCCGTCCTCTCCCACCCGGTAATACTTTCCATCGGTCTGTATCCAGCTGTTTGCCATCATATAACCCTCGGCATCAAAATAATACCACTTTCCACTGACCTTCTGCCACTTCTCAACCGGATAGGTTCCGTTCCAGTTGAGAAGCCACCATCCCTTTTCATCCTGTCTCCATCTGCTCACCTCCCCGGGGCCGCCCGAAGCGCCGAGGACCTGAACCGTCATGGCCATGCTGAGTCCCACTGCCGCAAGCACTGAAATCCTTTGATACGCTTTTCTCATGTCTGCCTTCTTTTCCCTTAATTGTTATTTAATATATTCTTGCTGGAAACGTCATAAATGTTTTCTTTATGGCATTCCCCGCCGCCGATTTTGCTGCATATAAGCACAGCTTCTGCCTTGCAAAAATCGTTTCCTAATATATGTATTCCTTCATATTATATCTATATTAGCATTTTCTGTCAATGTACTCTCTCATTGTATTCACTGCCCGTCAAATGATTGCTGTTCACGGGAGCATCTTCTTGTCCGGCTCTGCCGAACACGGCACTTGGCTCATTGCTTGTAAAAATAAACAACCCGCCATCAGAAGATCCGCTTATGGAGCCCTCCTTTGACGGGTTGTTTTCATATTACTGTTCGCTCCCAACAACATGACATTGCCCCTAAACAGTAACATTTTCATTCCTCACGATATTTCTTACTCTACCTTAGGCAAATCATTAATGGCCTTTGCCAGGTCCTCGTCTGACGGAATATAATCCTGCATCTCCCCGTCATTGAAACGCTGGTATGCCACCATATCAAAATATCCGGTTCCGGTCAGGCCAAAGACAATGTTTTTCGCCTCGCCTGTCTCCTTGCACTTCATAGCCTCATCCATAGCCACCTTGATGGCATGGCTGCTCTCCGGAGCCGGAAGTATGCCCTCCACCTTGGCAAAGATCTGGGCCGCTTTAAACACCTCTGTCTGCTCCACGCTTCTGGCAGTCAGCAGCCCCTGGTCATAGAGCTCGGACACAACGGAGCTCATGCCGTGATAGCGCAGGCCGCCGGCATGACTGGCAGAGGGGATAAAGCCGCTTCCAAGAGTATACATCTTAGCCAGGGGGCAAACCTTTCCTGTGTCGCAGAAGTCATAGGCGTATATGCCCCGGGTCAGGCTGGGGCAGGAAGCCGGCTCAACTGCAATAATCTCATAGTCTTCCTCTCCCCGGAGCATCTGACCTGCAAAGGGTGAGATCAGTCCTCCCAAATTGGAACCGCCTCCGGCACATCCGATAATGGTGTCAGCCTTAATTCCGTATTTATCAAGGGCAGCCTTTGCCTCAAGGCCGATCACCGACTGATGGAGCAGCACCTGAGAGAGAACGGAGCCCAATACATACCGGTATCCCTCCTGGCTCACCGCCGCCTCCACAGCCTCGGAGATGGCGCATCCCAAGCTTCCGGTGGTTCCCGGGAACTGGGCATTCATCTTCCGCCCTACCTCCGTGTCCATGGACGGAGACGGCGTCACCCTGGCCCCATAGGTCCGCATCACCTCCCGGCGGAAGGGCTTCTGCTCATAGGAGCATTTCACCATATACACCTGACAGTCCAGATCCAGGTAGGCACAGGCCATGGAAAGGGCTGTTCCCCACTGTCCGGCTCCCGTCTCCGTGGTCACACCCTTAAGCCCCTGCTTCTTTGCATAATAGGCCTGGGCAATGGCTGAATTGAGCTTGTGGCTTCCCGAGGTATTGTTTCCCTCAAACTTGTAGTAGATGTGAGCCGGCGTATCCAGCTTCTTCTCCAGACAATAAGCCCTTACCAGAGGAGATGGCCGGTACATCCGGTAAAAGTCCAGAATCTCCTGGGGAATGTCAAAATATGCCGTGGTGTCATCCAGCTCCTGCTTTGCCAGTTCTTCACAAAAAATCCCGGAAAGCTCTTCCAAGGTCACCGGCTTTAAGGTACCCGGGTTGAGAATGGGCGCCGGCTTCTTCTTCATGTCAGCACGGACATTGTACCACTGCCTCGGCATCTCCTGCTCTTCCAGATAAATTTTGTAAGGGATGTTCTGCTTCATAATCTTTTCCTTTCTCCACTGTGGGGTTTTATTCTAATTAGCTGCAAAACACTGGCGGCCGTTTTCCAGAGGGCACTGTTCCACAAAACCCCATTTAATCTATGTTTTCCCATGGAACAAAAAAAGCCCTGGTCCTACAACATAACCATAGGACAGGAGCTCTCACTTCTGCGGTGCCACCTAAATTCATTCTCACGAATGCACTCATCCCCATGTACTATCATACATGGCCTGCTGTAACGTGCAGACACGTCTCACCTACTCCGGAGCTATCTCCCTTTCAGCTCGCCCTCACGGGTCCATTCCCTGTTCTTCCTATGGCTGCAATCCCACCATCTGCAGCTCTCTGCGCATATTCCAAACAGCTACTCGTCCCGGTCAATGGTTTGTAACTAATTGACTTGCTGATAGAATATCCCAAATGAGACAAAATGTCAAGAGGTTTTTCATTTTTTTGCGACCTTTAAATTTTTTACGACCTTTAAATTTACCTTTAAATTTTCAAGATTTCTTTGCAAAACAGCTTGACAAAATTCTGTTTTTAAAGTAAAATGTTTACTGTTGCGGTGGTAATGAATCTGCTGCATTTTCTAATATGTGTGCGTAGCTCAGCTGGATAGAGCACTTGGCTACGGACCAAGGTGTCGGGGGTTCGAATCCTCTCGCGCACGTTAAAGAGTATGACAAAGGAGAGTATCTGTCGAAAGATAGGTACTCTTTTTTGTTATATGGGCGTGTTTTTAGAAGATTTTGTAAATTGCGTGTAAGTTGCGTATTGAAAATGTATTAGATACATAGAAAACCAGTCTGTGCATAGGTGCGTATCGCTTGCGTTCGCTTGTGAATATCGCTTGCGCTTGTGGGTGGTGGTAAAGATACTGTTGCTAACTGGTATAAGGGGGCAGGAGATATTTGCGCTGGAAAAATCAGATTTGCTTCTAGATAAGGGAATGCTCCATATCCATCAGGCACTGGAAGAAGTGGAGAAGAAACATAGAACGGATAGAAGGTTTCGTTTGGGAGATACCAAGAATGAGGAATCCGAACGGTATGCGCCTGCCATTCAGGAAGTGTTTGCCTGTTTTAAAGAGCTGGAAGAAATACAGGTAGAAAATGGCTGGCGGGACAATGCTTATAAAAAGGGAAATGGTTCCCTTGTAATCATTGACAGGAACGGAGAGATTGTAGATAAGAGGGCCTTTAACCGAAATCTGGGGCTGTATTTGGAAAGAAGGGGATTTGAGAAAAAGTTAACCTTACATATGCCAAGGCACTGCTATACCACCTATCTGAAATTGTTTGGAGCGGATTTAGAAAATGTAGAGTTTTCTCTGGGACATACCATAGACGGAGTAAGGGGTGAATATCTGGCAGACTTAACGCCTGATTATGTTAAGCTGTTACTCCCAAAGATAACGGAAATGGCGGAACAGGTCAGAAAGGAAGAAGAAGCGGTATAAAGGTTTAACAGG
>CAJUHR010000038.1 GCA_910586255.1 uncultured Lachnospiraceae bacterium
CAGACGAGTTGAAAGAGGATATACAGCTATTCATTAAAGATAGAAGTATAAAGCAGAATCTTAAATGTGGTTCATGTAATAAATGCATTGGAAATTCAAGGCTGGATTATCCATTTCACAGGGATTTGATTCGTTGTAAAGCGGAAGACAGAAAACAAGGGAGAGACATCCCGATATATATTGCATGGAAGTTTGATAGGCCACGTGATGATGTGGGTAGAATCGCGGTTTTTCAGGAAATTGATGAGTTGGAACGGCTGCGCGGATTATACGGATATACAAGAGCTTTTCGCCGCAGAACGGGTGCTAACGATTACCAGCATGGAATTTCCATGGGAGTGGTAGATAAATATCATTTTTCTATAAGAGAGTGTGAGCCGATAGAAAAGCTTATTTCAGCAATACGCAAAATATAAAGCAATTCCTTCCGGCATGGAAGTTTTCAAATGAAAGCTTCCATGCCGGATTTTTTGTTTAAAAGATTTTTATATTCTAGTGTGGCAAGTCCTTTCTTCAAACTTTAGAAAATAAAGCAAACACGGCAAATCCCCATGAAAAGCAGCATGCGAGAAAAAAATATAAAATGGACATGTGGCAATTTGTCAGAAAAGATTGACAAAATGGTGCGGGGGGGGGGTATAATGGTTTTAAGTTTTTATAGATTTGTAGAAAAAAACCAAAAATGTTACATAAAAACGAAGCATATGGGCGATATGCACAGGTGGGAGATGGAACAAAGACAGATGATAGATGTCCATGCCCACGTTCTTCCAGGAGTAGACGATGGTGCCAGAGATTTTGGGGAAACTCTTCGTCTGCTCCGTTTTGCAGTAGATCAGGGATTTGAGGCAGTGATTGCCACTCCCCACTATTCCAGGAGGAACGAGGCTGTTGGACTTAAAGAGCTGGCGGATCAGGTACAGCAGGAGATCCGAAAGGAATATCCGGATTTTACATTATACCTGGGTCAGGAAACCTTCTTCCATGAGGAGCTTCCCCAGCGGCTGAAAGACGGAAAAGCTTACACCATGGCAGGAAGCCGTTATGTTCTGGTGGAATTTGAACCAGAGGTTTCCTACGAGAGGCTGTTTCGCGGTATTAGGGCCTTGTCCTTTGCCGGATACAGACCGGTGCTGGCCCATATGGAGCGATACGGATGCCTGCGCATAGAGAATCACCTTCAGGAGCTAAGAGACATCCGGTGCGTGCTTCAGATGAATTATGAGAGCCTGCAGGGATCATGGCCTCACCCGGAGGCACGCTGGTGCAAAAGACAGGTGCGGGAGGGGCGGATCGAGCTTCTGGGAACCGATATGCACCGGCCCGATTACCGGCCGCCAAAGGTCAGGAACGCGGTGCAATGGCTGGAAAAGAATGTGAGGAGCGAGCTGGTCACGGCGATGACCTATGCAAATCCTCTTCATATCATAAAAGACGAAGGAATGGAACAGGGAAGATAAGATGGCACAAAGAAACGAGATGAATCAAAATGACGAGATTGAGATTGACCTGCTGGAGCTTTTGCAGGCGCTGAAAAAGCGGATATGGCTGATTCTTTTGGCTATTGTGATCGGCGGCGGCGCGGCAGGGGCCTACAGCAGACTGGTATTAACTCCTCAGTATACCTCCACGGCAATGCTCTATGTGCTCTCCAAGGAGACCACCCTGACATCGCTGGCGGATTTACAGATCGGCAGCCAGCTGACAACGGATTATAAGATTATCATGACCAGCCGGCCGGTGCTGCAGAATGTGATTGATTCTCTGGGGCTTCAGATGAGCTACCGGGCCCTTAGAAGCAAGCTCAAGATCGACAACCCTACGGAGAGCCGAATCCTGACCGTGACAGTGACGGATCCGGATCCCCGCTTGGCAAAGCTGATTGTAGATGAGGTGGCCTACACGGCATCCGACTATATCGGCGATATTATGGAGATGGTTCCGCCCAAGATGATTGAGGACGGAGAAGTAGTGCCGATTCCCATAAGCCCCAACAACCGGAAGAATACCATGCTGGGGGCTATGGCAGGCTGTGCACTGGTCTGCGGTCTCACCTTCTTGGAAGTGATTCTCAATGACACGGTCCGCACGGATGAGGATGTGGCCAAATATCTGGGCCTGACAGTTCTTGCTTCGGTGCCGGAGCGGGAAGGGGAGGCCAGAGAATCTGAAAAGCACAGGAAAAAAAGGAAAAAGAAAAAATGAGCAGTGAGACAGTAGAGCTAAAACGGGAAATGCAGGATGATTACAACTACAAGGAAGCGATCAAGACCCTGCGTACCAATATTCAGTTTTGCGGAAGCAGTATAAGGGCGGTTCTCTTTACCAGCTCCCTTCCGGACGAGGGGAAAAGCGATATTTCCTTTGCTCTGGCAGAGTCCCTGGCCCAGATAGGCAAAAAGACCATACTGATTGACGCAGACATCCGCAAATCCATTCTGGTGGATCGATATCAGCTAAGGCAGGAGGTGGCCGGCTTATCTCAATATTTAAGCGGTCAAAAGGTTCTGGAGGATGTGATCTACAAGACCAATGAAGAAAATCTGAGTGTGATTTTTGCAGGCCCCTATTCCCCCAACCCGGCGGAGCTTTTGGAGGAAGAGCTGTGCGGCCGGATGTTTGAGGCCCTGCGGGCCTGCTATGACTATATTATTGTGGATACGCCTCCCATGGCCAATCTGATTGACGGGGCGATAGTGGCCCGGCACTGTGACGGCGCGGTGATGGTGATTGAAAGCGGCGCCATCAGCTACCGTCTGGAGCAGAAGGTAAAAGGACAGCTGGAAAAATCCGGCTGCAGGATTCTGGGAGCAGTATTAAATAAAGTAGATGTCCATACAAAGGGATATTACGGAAAGTACGGGCGCTACGGAAGGTACAAACGATACGATTCATACAAGGAATACGGCGGTGAGAAGAAGAAATCATGAGTCGGGGCAGAAGGAATAAAAAGAAATTATACCAGGCCATAGCCCTGGCGGGAGTTCTCTTCGTTATGGTAATGATACCGGTGACAGTCCAAAAGTACAGACAGAGAAAAGCCATCGAGGCGGAGATCGCCTCCAGAGAGTACACAGAGACGGAGAGAGACGGAGGCTTTCACAGCCAGACCATAGAATATGACGGAAAGACCTACCGCCGCAACAGCTATGTAAAGGCCATATTGCTTATGGGGGTGGACCGAACCGGCCCCATGACAGAAAGCACCGGCTATACGGCAGGCGGTCAGGCAGACGGACTGTTTGTCCTGGCCCAGGACACTACCCGCAACACCTTAAAAGTCTTGATGATCCCCAGAGATACCATGACGGAGATCACCCTGACGGATCTAAGCGGCAATGTGCTGGGAACCGATGTCCAGCATCTGACTCTGGCCTATGCCTACGGCGATGGCCGGGAGGAAAGCTGTGAGCGGCTGGCGGAAGCAGTGGCAAACCTTTTGGGCGGGCTGACGATCGATCACTATCTGGCAGCAGATACAGATGTCATCGGAATGCTCAATGACGCGGTGGGCGGTGTCACAGTGACCATTCCCATTGACGGCATGGAGGAGCGGGATCCGGCATTTGTAAAGGGCGAAACCGTCACTCTTCACGGCGACCAGGCAGAGGCATTTGTCCGTTACCGTGATACCGGTATCAGCCATTCGGCCATCACCCGTATGGCCCAGCAGCAGCAATACATCACCCGGTATTTTGAGTCTCTCAAGAAAAAATCGGCGGAGGACAGCCAGATTGTCACGGAGATTTTTGAGATGATTCAGAATCATATGGTCACAGATATGGGAAAAGAGGAATACTTAAAGGTTGCCATGGATGCTTTGGAAAAGGACAGTCTGGCGGAGGGGGATTTTTACACAGTGCCGGGAGAGACTGTGACGACCGATGTTTATGATGAGTTCTATGTAGATCAGGAGGCATTGATGCCTATGATTCTGGAGCTGTTTTATCGGCAGGTGTCCTAGTACTATGCTTGCAAAAAGTTCGCTGTAGTACCAGGGTGGCAGGCTGCGTCAGGGGCCGCCTGGACCAATAGGGGAATGGTTTAAAACAGGCAATAACCGGTCTTATCAAAGGCTGTTTATTGAATATAGCATATTTAAAAGGGAAAGAAGGTGAAAGAGATGAAAAAGAAATGTCTGATGGCACTGGTACTGGCCGGCGTAATGACCTTAGGGCAGATCACTGCATTTGCAGTGGACAGCCCGACAACGGCTCCGATCATTGTTCCCAGCGGGGGCAGTGGTGGCGGCGGCGGTGGCGGCAGCCGGGGAGGCTCCGTAAGCACCGGCACAATCACAGCAGGCAGCGGCGGCTCCGGGGCAACCACTACCATTGCCGACACAACAACGCCGTTGGCTTCCGCAGCAGCGCTGAACGCATTAAACGGCGCCGGCCTGATGGGAAATGTACTGACTCTGGTAACCGGCACCAAGACCTCAACCGGCATTCCGATTGAGACCAACGACAAGCAGGAGGCAGTCATAGGAAATATGGCCCTCAGCTTTGCAACCGGTGTGGCAGAGACCGCGGGACTTCCGGCAAACGTAGTGGCAGCTATCAACAACATCAATGCCGGCCAAACCTTAAGCACCGTGCTGAATTCGCCGGCGCTGGAAGGCTACAGCGCCCTGACCAGCACCCGTGCATTGGTTGCCAAGGATGCAGTTACCGGAGAGGTAAAGGTGGCCACCACAGAAATGACGCTGTATGTGCCGAATCTGGTGCAGGGCCTGAACAACGTATCTGTGCTGTTTTATGATAACGCTACGAATCACTGGGCGGTTCTTCCTGTAGTCAATATTGACTGGGAAAAGAAGATGGTATCTGTAAACGTAATCGGTTCAGGTACACTGTCTGTTATCTACAAGCAGCAGTAAGATGAAAATGTGCTTCCAAAGAAGGCTGACAACAGGTGAGACAGGAGAGAAATTTCGGGAGTGCATGATATGGCAAGGGGGGAGATACGCCTGAAGAGGGCGCCTCCCATCTGTGTCAGGGGTTTAAGAGAATATGGAGGAGAGGGAAATATGTATCGCAAGTCGAGCAAGGACTGGACGAAGCATCTGGACTTTATAGTGCTTGACATGATCTGTCTGCAGGTGGCGTATTTTATGGCTTACCTGATCCGTCATGGAAATAGTTTTCCATTTGACAATCAGCTGTACCGGGATATGATCTTTGTCTTTTGCTTTTCGCAGGTGTTTGTGTCACTGGTCAACGACAGCTTTAAAAATATCCTTAGGAGAGGATATTACCACGAATTTACGGCTTCCGTGCGGCATGTAGGCATGATCATTCTGCTGTCTGTTCTGTACTTGTTTTCGACACGTGAGAGTAGCGCCTACTCCAGAATTGTAGTGGCATTGACAGGAATTTTTTATGTTGCTATGACATGGACTGTCAGATGCTTTTGGAAAAAGATTCTGGCAAAGCGGGGAACCGATGGGAAGGTAGAGAGAACCCTGATACTGCTGACCACCAAAAGCATGGCATCAGAGCTGATACGGAATTTCCGGGAAAATAATTACGGCGGTCTCCGTTTGATCGGAATTGCGCTGATGAATGATGTCGGAAAGAAAGATGCATTTCACAAAGGAATGGAGATTGAGGGAGTGCCTGTGGTGGCGGATGCTGTCTCCATGGCAGACTATGTGTGCAAGGATTGGGTGGATGAGGTCTTTATCTCGCTTCCCAGAGAGGTGGAGCTTCCCGATGCCCTGTATGATGAGCTGGTGGCCATGGGAGTCACCGTACATCTGCGCCTTCTGCGGGCCATGAAATCCGAGGGCCAGAAGCAGAGCGTAGAACGGCTGGGAAATTATACCGTGCTGAGCAGCAGCATCAACATGGCGCCGGCAAAGCAGTTCTTATACAAACGCCTTTTGGATATTTTGGGCGGAACCGTGGGATGCCTGGCCACAGCGGTTTTGTACATATTTATCGCACCATTGATCTACATCCAGTCTCCGGGACCGATCTTTTTCTCCCAGGAACGGGTGGGAATGAACGGAAGAAAGTTCCGGATCTATAAATTTCGCAGCATGTACATGGATGCAGAGGAGCGGAAGCAGGAGCTGATGAAACAGAACAAGGTGAAGGACGGCATGATGTTCAAGATGGATAACGACCCCCGAATCATTGGCGGGGAGCATGGCATCGGCGGCATTATCCGCAGATTTTCTCTGGATGAATTTCCTCAGTTCTGGAATGTGCTGAAAGGTGATATGAGCCTGGTAGGCACCAGACCGCCGACTGTGGAGGAGTGGAAAAAATATGATCTCCATCACAGAGTACGCCTGGCCACTAAGCCCGGGATCACCGGTATGTGGCAGGTCAGCGGCAGAAGCGGCATCACGGACTTTGAGGAAGTGGTAAGGTTGGATAAGAAGTACATCATGGAGTGGAGCATGGGGCTGGATCTGCGGATTCTGTTTCGGACCGTGGGAGCCGTGCTTCGGAGTGATGGGGCGATGTAGAGAAGAAAAGCTAAAAATGAGAACAGTGGCTTTGAGCTGCTATAAACATTGATCGGGGGAGCATCGGATACTATGTTCAAAATAGAAATAGCCGGACTCGTAATCGGAATAGACAATCACTATGAATACGTAAGCCGACTTTGCGAACCCTATAAGGCCAATGGGAGAAGAGAGGATTTTCAGGTATCCGTTACCCGGCAGGAGATTTTAAAGGAACAGGTGCAGAGCACGGAGAAATTTCCTCTTGCCTACTGTGAAAGCATATGTCTGTATCGCCGTATTTGTCTGAAGCTCATTGACTATGACGCTTTTTTGATGCATTCAGCGGCTTTAAAGATGAATGGAAAAGCATTTGTTTTCGCTGCAAAAAGCGGCGTGGGAAAAACCACACACGTGAGACTGTGGATGGAAGAGTTTGCCGGACGGGTTCAGGTGATAAATGGCGATAAGCCTGTCATTCGATTCATGGATAATGCCTTTTATGTGTGCGGCACCCCCTGGTGTGGAAAGGAAGGTCTGGGCAATTCGGTTTCTGTGCCGATGCAGGCGATCTGTTTTTTGGAGCAAAGCAGGGAAAACCATATCCGAAGGCTGGAAATATCGGAGGTAATCGGACGGATCTTCCACCAGATGCTGATGCCGAGAGAGGAAGAGGCGATGAGTCATTTCCTGGAATTGGTGGATAAGATGCTTGCCAGTGTGGATTGCTATATTCTTCAATGTAACAAGGAGAGAGAAGCGGCATTGGCGGCGTATGAGGGGATGAGGGGCAGTGAAGGTGCGGACAAAGTCATGGAAGAAAACCGTAAGAACAGCGAAACAGACGGATAACAGGAAAGTATGGGAATTGCTGTAAAAAGAAAAGCACACAGGGAGGATACAGGGATGATTCGGGCAAAAAAAGGTTTTATACTCCGGCGCTTGGGGAAGGAATATATGGTGGTTCCCGTGGGAGAGGCCAGCAAAAATCTTAACGGCATGATCCGGCTGGACGAGACAGGAGCCTTTTACTGGCGGGAGCTTGAAAAGGGCATCACAAGAGACGGGCTGGCAGAGAAGATGCTGGAACGGTTTGAGGATCTGGATGAAGAAACAGCCCGGAGAGATTTGAACGAATTTTTGGAGACCATGGAGGTCGCTTTGGAGACGGATGATGGGGAATAGTTCCGTCTATGACACCATTGAAGAGGTGCTGAAGGCACAGGGACGTATTCTTTTACAGACAACCGGAATCAGTATGGAGCCGCTCTTGCATGACCGGAAAAGTACGGTCGTGATCGAGCAGGCGGCGGGGGAGCTAAAGAAATACGATGTGGCGCTTTTTAGCCGTCCTTCGGGGGAATATGTGCTGCACAGAATCGTGAAGGTTCGGGAAAGGGATTATCTGATCTGTGGAGATAACGGGCTTTATAAGGAGCCGGTGCTAAAAGAAAATGTTCTCGGTGTGATGACCGGATTTTATCCGGATGAAGGGGAAAAATTTGTTTCCTGCGAGGATGAGGAGTATCGGAGGTATCTGCGTACCCTGGGTGTGAGGTACGGGGCGCGGCGGATAAAGGCGGCGCTTAGAAGAATCCGCAGGAAATTTTACATATTATTGCGCGGCGGATGAGGTAGTAGGTATGCATCTCGAAGGAGAAAGCGTATTTATTATAAATTTTAAGGAAGGAGGTAGAGTGTCATGAAATATGAGAAGGCTAAAGCGGAGGTTGTGCTGTTTGATAATAGCGATGTGGTGACGGCGAGTGCCCTGGGTGGGGATGAATGGAATCAGGAAGAGCTTGATAAGGAATATGGCTGTGATGGATCAGTAAACCATGTGGATAAAAATTTTTAGTTGCATTTGACTGTTTCAGTTATCTCAAAAGGCTCCAAAGTGAGAGGGCTGTCCTGTATAGAAATACGGATGGTCCTCAGATATTGTCAAAGTATTTGTCAAGGAATATTGCATTAAAGAAACGTTTGCCGAATTGAGGTTATGTAACAGTTCAGATAGCCCTTGAACTGTTACGGCATACGGTCCATTTAGAATCGTTTCGTGATGGGCCGTATGCTCGCGACCGTTACGTTTTACCCAAAGGGCACAATGTCTTACGGTCAGCGCAATGAATGCGCAGACCTATCTGAACTGTTACGAGGTTATATGCTATGTATTACAGACTGAATTCATCCTGCGTCCTGCGGGGGTGGAAGAAAACTCCATGGGTACTTGTAAGGCATCCGGAAAACAGCATACAGTATCTGAAGCAGGAGGAATTTCAGACCCTTCTTCTGTGTGATGGTTCCACAGATTTTGAGGCGGAATTTATATCCGATAAAATGAGAGAGATTCTTTGCAGGTATGAAGCGGACGGAGTAATTGAACCTTGCCCGCAGGGGGAAGTGCTGGAGGAAGATCAATATTACCAGTATTACGACAATCGTTTTGTGCGGTCCGTCTTATGGTCGGTTACAGGATACTGCAATTATCGCTGCCGTCATTGCTACATGGATGCACCGGATGGAAAACTGGGAGAGCTATCCCGACAGCAGGCAATGAATCTGATTGACCAGATGTCCGAATGCGGCGTGCTGTGTGTGGATATTACCGGGGGTGAGCCTTTTGTCAGGAAGGATTTTTGGCAGATCATTGACCGGATCTTGTCCCATAAAATAGCCATAGGACAGATATATACCAATGGATGGTTGCTTACAGAAAATGTGCTGGATGAATTTGAAAAGAGAAATCTGAAGCCGGAATTCAGCATCAGCTTTGATGGTGTTGGCTGGCATGACTGGATGCGCGGTGTTCAGGGAGCAGAGAAGGCGGCGCTTCGGGCGTTGGAATTGTGTGAAAGACGAGGATTTCCCACCAGTGTGGAGCTGTGCGTTCACAAAGGAAGCCTGAGTGCATTGCCGGATACTGTGGAGCTGTTGGCGGGCATGGGCGTGTCACGTTTGCGGATCGGAACCATAGCTGAGACCGATCTCTGGAAAAAGAACAGCCAAGGAAATACCATGAGTTTTCGCGCTTATATTGAGGAGATGATCCGTTATATCCCTCGGTTTTTCCGGGCAGAAATGCCGATGGATATCATACTGGCAGGAGTGATCCGGCTGCACAAAAAATCCAAAGCTTTTTCTGTGATTCCCATGAGGTATTACGGCACGAGCGAGTGTGAAAACCGTTTGCTCTGCAAAGCGGCCCGATATGCCTGCTATATCACACCGGAGGGAAGGCTGCTTCCCTGCATGCCTATGACGGCTCTTAAAGAACAGGAATTATTTCCCCTGATACAGGATATCGGCTTGAAAAAAGGATTAAGCGACAGCTTTTATATGAAAATTGTGGACAATCGCGTGGGGGATTTGCTGAAAGTGAATCAAAAGTGTGCAGAGTGTGAGCACAAATATCACTGTGGAGGCGGCTGCAGGGCATCTGCACTGGAGCAAACCGGCGATCTGATGGGGAGTGTGGAGGAACAATGCATTCTCTGGAAGGAAGGATATGTGGAGCGCATCCAAAAGGCAGCAGAGACGGCTATCATGGAATACTGTGCAGAAGATGCAAACGATTGAAAAGCCTATATGCGCGGAAGGTGAGGTTTCCGTGATGGAAAGCAGACGATATATGCATACCCTTGCATGGATCAGCCGGACAACAGGAAGGAAAAAAATATATATTCTTTACCTGGTATTACTCCAGGCCTTGCTGGGAGCAAGCAGTATCTTCTCTGCTTTGCTTTTTCGGAGGCTGATTGACAGGGCAGTGGCAAAGGAGCAGGCGGCCTTCTTTCAGGCGGTGGCCCAAATGGCAGTTTTGATGATAAGCCAGATCGCCATTCGGGCACTGGGATACTTTCTTCAGGAATGGGCCCATGCCTCCCTGGAAAATCAGTTTAAGGAACAGCTTTTTTTCTGTCTCCTTAAAAAATCCTATGCTTCGGTGACAGCAGTACATTCCGGCGAATGGATGAACCGGCTGACATCCGATACCGTAGTGGTAAGCAACGGAATTTTAGGAATCCTTCCCGGCCTGACAAATATGGTGATAAGAATGGCAGGAGCCTTGATTGTCATTTCTTTCTTAGAGCCCATGTTTGTGACAATCCTTATACCGGCCGGAATCGTGATCCTGTTGTTTACATTTGGATTTCGCAGAATACTGAAACGGCTTCACAAGCAGATTCAGGAGGCAGACGGAGCAGTAAGAGTGTTTTTACAGGAGCATCTGGGAAACCTGATGGTAGCCCGTACATTCGGCATGGAAAAGAAGATAGAAGAGACTGCCAGGGAGAAAATGAATCAGCACAGGACAGCCCGCATCCGCAGAAATCTATTGTCGGATATTTGCAATACAGGCTTTGGAATGGCTGCCAATGGGATGTATTTGTTTGGAGCCGGCTATTGCGGTTATGGAATATTGACGGGAACCCTTTCCTTCGGAACCATGACGGCAATGCTGCAGCTGATCGGCCAGGTGCAGTCGCCCCTTGCCAATCTGACCGGATTTTTGCCCCGGTATTTTGCCATGACTGCAAGCGCAGAACGCCTGATGGAGGCAGAAAGCTATCCGGATGATTGTATAGAGGAGCCTGTAGCAGAAGAAGAGCTGCTTGATTTTTATCTGAAGGAATTTGAAAGCATTGGATTGAGAAATGCTGAATTTGCTTATCCCGTTTTGAATCGGTCGGAGAGCCTTAAAGCTGAGAAACAGAGAAAACAAGGTTTTCACTCAGAGAACTATGAAAATAAATTTTTGAAAGCAGAGGGTTCATCGGGAGTTTCAGTGCTGTCTGGTCTGGATCTGGAAATCCATAAAGGGGAATATGTGGCTTTCACCGGCCATTCCGGTTGCGGGAAAAGCACGATTTTAAAGCTGTTGATGAGTCTTTATTCTTTAGACAGCGGCGAGCAATATATTAAAGGAAGTAATGAGGGCGGGATATATGAATATCCCCTGACTGCCCGGTGGAGAGGCCTGTTCGCCTATGTGCCTCAGGGCAATCAACTGATGAGCGGAACCATTCGGGAGGTTGTGGCCTTTGGAGATAAGGAAAAAACGGGTCAGGAGGAGCTTTTGAGCCAGGCCCTGAGAATTGCCTGCGCAGATGAATTTGTCTGTTCTCTGGAAAACGGATTGGACACAGTTTTAGGAGAACGGGGCGGCGGGCTTTCAGAAGGACAGATGCAGCGGCTTGCCATCGCAAGAGCAATCTTTTCCGGACGTCCGATTCTGATGCTGGATGAAGCCACCAGTGCATTGGATGAGAGAACAGAGCAGAAGCTATTGGCGAATTTAAAGGCAATGACAGACAAAACCGTGCTGATCGTGACACATCGGCCGGCGGTGCTGGATATTTGTAATAAGCGGGTGGATATGGGGCAGGAGAACCATGGTAGCAGGGAAAACAATGGCGGAGCAAAATGATACCAGAAAAGAAAAACTTATATTTGATGTTCTGAAAGCAGGATTGATGAAAGCTCCCTTTCCGAAGATTCCAGAAGAGGATTGGAAATTGATTGAAAGGGAATTGAACAGTCAGACAGTCACTGCTTTACCAGAAAAAGCCATTTGTGAAAGCCCCATTGTGCCGCAGAAAATAAAGGAGCAATGGAAAAAAATTGCCTACGGTCATGCCGTCCGGTGGTCGCAGATTCTTTACGCTCAGGATGAGCTGGTAAATTTGATGGAGCAGCATCAGATCCCCATAGTAATATTGAAGGGCATTGCTGCGGCTATGTATTATCCAATGCCAGAATATCGGTCCATGGGAGATGTGGATTTTCTGGTATGGGAGAAGGATTATAGAAAAGCCTTTGATCTGATGAAGAAAAATGGCTATGTTCTTGCAGAGCCGGAGGACAGCGAGGATTATCACTACGCTTTGGAAAAAAACGGCGTTGTTTTTGAACTCCACCGGAAGCTGGCGAAGCTTCCGCAGGACAGAGGCGGAAAGCTTTTGATGGAATGTATCCATGAAGGGCTGTCTCACAGAGAATGGCATCAACTTGATGAATATCAAATTCCGGTATTGCCATGGCTGCCTAACGGTTTGGTTTTGCTTTACCATATTCGACAACATTTAACCAATGGGTTGGGGCTGAGACAGATTATTGACTGGATGATGTATGTGGAAAAGGAGTTGAGTGACGAATGTTATCCTCATTTTCAAAAAGTAATTAGCAAAGCTGGTCTGGAAAATTTAGCAATACATGTTACAAGGCTGTGTCAGAAATATTTGGGATTGAGAGAAGAGGGAATTACCTGGTGTGCTGATGCAAAAGAAGATTTATGTGAAGATCTGAAAGAATATATTCTGGAACAAGGGAATTTTGGACGAAAGATAAAGTGGGAAGGAAAAGGTGCCAAAGCATTCAGCCGAGGCGGTATAGAATTGCTGAGATGGATGCAAAGTCAGGGAAGAAAGCATTGGAAAGCGGTCAGAAAATATCCGTTTCTGAGACATTTTGCAATATTTTATGAATTATTTCGATATATTTTTTATGTGCTGAAAAAGGACAAACCCATTCGGTCACTGCTCTTGGATGCAAAAAAGGGGCGGAGGCGTAAACGGATGTTTAAAAAGCTGCATACCTGAAGCAGGAGTGTGCAGTGGTATAGATAAAGGGGATTAAGCAGGTAAGGTCGATATGAAACGAATAGGGAAGCTTGTAGCTGTGATAGCAGCACTTATGCTGGCAGGATTTATATCGTTTCTTGTCTGGAAGGAAAATCAGGCGGGAAAGCAACGGGAAGCAGAATACACAGAGCTGCAGAATAAGCTACGGCCATTGGAACAGGAAAAATCCCGTATTAAGAAGGAACTGGAAAAACTGGAAGAAGGCTATGCTGAGAAATCGGAACTGACAGCCAGTGCAGTTATCCTGTTTACGGATTTGGATGAAAAAATATACACAGAAATGTATCCCAAAATGAAAAACAGAGGGTATGTGGGGGTTTTGGCATTGCCCGTTTCCCAGCTTCCAGGCCAGAGCGGCTGTCTGAGCCAGGAACAATTTGACACGCTTATGAAAGCCGGATGGAAATGCTGTCTGAAATGGGAAGAGAAAATGGATCACGAAGAATGGTTTAAAGCCTGTGAAGAAATGATGGAGAAAATCGGGATAAGCCAGCCGGATATCGTGTATTTCCCTCAAAATACCTATAAAAGCCAATCGGATGAATTTCTTGTTGAAAAGGGCATTGAAATTGTGGTTCATCATGGGGAGAGAGGCTTACCGTTGGTGGTTACAGAGGTGGAGGACGGTATGTGGCATCCAGGATCCAGAGGGCTTAGGGAAAGTAAAACGGTCCAATTGTTGGAAGAAGCAGTAGAATTGAAAGGAAATATTATATTTACAGTTGGTTCGGATATTGAGAGTGAAAACTATAATGAGAGTCAGTTTAATAGTATGTTGACATGGCTTAAGAGATATTGTGATGATCAGCAGTTGGTTGTCACGGATTTGTGGGAAGCCAGGGAACAGCGTAAAAGGGCTGAAATGGGGAGTGGGGAGTTGAAGGAGAGTTATGAGGAGGAGAGAAGGCAGTTGGAGGAGGAGTTGGAAGTGGTTGAGGGGGAGATGGAGGAGTTGTTGAGGGGGGAGTAAGCAGGCGAAGTGGATGCTTGGGAAGATTTTCAATGGTTGATATATGAACGGATTAATGAGGTAAAACGAAACAAGGTCAGATACTCCAGAAAATACAAAGAATAAAGGAATGGAAGAAACGATTAGAAGAGGAGTGCGCAAAAGGTGAAAAAGAAAGATTATTTGAAAATTGCTATGTTAGGCCACAAGCGTATTCCTTCACGGGAAGGCGGAATTGAGATTGTAGTGGAGGAACTTAGTACCCGGATGGTAAAAAAGGGGCATAAGGTAACCTGCTACAACCGAGGAGGACATCATGTAAGCGGCAAGGAATTTGACGGAAAAAATTTTAAAGAATATAAAGGAATTCAATTAAGAACCGTATTTACCATAAATCGAAAAGGTCTGGCTGCCATGACGTCATCCGTATTTGCCGCTGTAAGAGCCGCTTTGGGAAAATACGATGTAGTTCATTTTCATGCAGAAGGACCTTGTGCCATGTTATGGTTGCCCAAATTGTTTGGGAAACGCTGCGTGGCAACAATCCATGGTCTTGATTGGCAGAGGGCAAAATGGGGTGGATTTGCTACAAAGTACATAAAGTTTGGGGAGAAGGTTGCTGCAAAATATGCGGATGAAATTATTGTATTAAGCAAAAGCGTTCAGAAATATTTTGCAGAAGAATATGGCAGGAAAACGGTATTTATCCCTAATGGGGTGATTCAACCTAAACGTCAGCCGCCAGATCTGATTAAGAAAAAATTCGGGTTGGATAAGGATTCTTACTTGCTTTATCTGGGTAGGATTGTTCCAGAAAAAGGGGAGCATTATCTGGTGGAAGCATTTCGGAAAGTCGAAACTGATAAGAAGCTGGTAATTGCCGGAGGAGCCTCGGATACGGATGGATATATGCAAAAATTGAAAAGCCTGGCTGCCGGAGATAAGCGGATTCTTTTTACTGGATTTATTCAAGGAAAATTACTTGAGGAGCTTTATAGTAATGCATACCTGTATACTCTTCCCAGTGATCTGGAAGGGATGCCGTTAAGTCTTTTGGAGGCAATGAGTTACGGAAACTGCTGCTTGGTATCAGATATTCCGGAATGCGCTGATGTGGTAGAGGATTATGCTGTGACCTTCCGAAAAGGAGATAGGGATGATTTGTGGGAAAAGATTCAAAGACTTTGTGATGATGAGGAAAAGGTCAATGCATATAAGAATAAAGCGGCAGATTATATTTGCCGGAAGTATAGCTGGGATGATGTGGTAGAGTGGACGTTAAAATTATATGAAAAATAAACAGGGGAATGCATAATGGAAAAGAAACACTATGATGCAATTGATGGACTAAGGATGATTGCTGCTTTTGGCATTGTTATGATGCATGTAAGAGCGAATTCAGATTATGAAATATCGGGATATATGTACAATTCAATTATTCCATCATTTACAAATTTTGTGTTTCTTTTCATGACAGTTTCCGCATTTGGAATGTGCTGCGGCTATTACAATAAGGTACTTAGCAATAAGGTGGATTGGCAAAATTTTTATGAAAAACGTTTCCAGAAGATTCTCCCGTTTTTTGGAATCCTTGTGCTGTTTGATATGGCTATGTCTCCTTCGATAGCATCTCTTTATGAAGGATTTGCCGATATGACATTGCTGTTTGGATTCCTTCCAGGAGCGGGGAATATTTCGGTAATCGGTGTGGGCTGGTTTCTTGGCTTGGTATTCGTATTTTATCTAATATTTCCTTTTTTTTGTGTGCTTTTGGCTAACAGAAGGCGGGCGTGGATTGTATTCTTAGTTAGCTTGATTTATAACCTTGCCTGCTCGAATTACTTCGATGTGGGTCGAAAAAACATTCTGTATAGTGCATGTTTCTTTGTTGCAGGCGGCTTGATTTATTTATATAGGGATGAAATCTCAAAATGGAATAGGTGGATTGTTTTGGGAATTACCGGATGCGCGATTGTTCTCTATTACATCATTGGTGGTAATATTGCAATGTGTTTGGTGATATCCGTTATCTTATTGATCTATGCGATTATCAATAGGGAAAGGTACTGGAAAACAGAATTACAAAGTTTTTTAGCGGCATCAGCATGGAGATATATCTGTCACACATGGTTATATTCCGTGTGATTGAGAAGATTGGAATAAACAGGGTGATTGGAGATGGTTGGTTGCAATATGTAGTTACAGTTGTGGTTGTGTTGGCGGGGACGACTGTTTTTGCGGTGGTTATGCAAAAAGCATTTGGTATGATTGGGAAAAAAGTAGCTGTAAAGAAGAGAGTATCGGTTTGATTGACAGATAAACACATGGAGCGGAAAGATAGTAATTAATAAAGATTGTCTGGGATTAAGAAAAGAGTAACCAGAGAAATTGATAAGAGGAAAGTTAAAATGCGGATATTAATGATTAATAAGTTTCTCTATCCAAATGGAGGATCGGAGACATACATATTCAAATTAGGTGATTATTTGAAAAGCCAAGGACATAAAGTCCAGTATTTTGGAATGGAGCATGAGGGGCGCTGTGTTGGAAACGCTGTGGATGCCTATACATCAGATATGGATTTCCATGGTGGGAGTAAGCTGGCAAAGCTGACATATCCGCTTAAGACGATTTATTCTTCCGAGGCGCGGAAGAAACTGCGTCTGGTGCTGGAAGATTTTAAACCGCAAGTTTTACACCTCAATAACTTTAATTACCAGTTGACGCCTAGCATTATACTAGAGATTCAAAAATGGCGTAAAGAGGGGAATAAATGCCGAATTGTTTTTACAGCCCATGATTACCAGCTGGTGTGCCCGAATCACATGTGCAATAACCCGAATACGGGAGAAAACTGTGAGAAGTGCCTTGGCGGGCATTTCTTGAACTGTACAAAGGGTAAATGTATCCACGGCAGCACAGCGAAGAGTGTGGTGGGAACGGCAGAGGCAATATTATGGAAGATAAATGGAGTTTATAAGTATATTGATTCCATGATCTGCTGTTCTGAATTTTTAAAAACGAAGATGGACAGTAATCCACTGTTTGCAAAAAAGACGATAGCACTTCACAACTTTGTGGACAGAGTAGAGTGGAAAGAGACAAAAAAGAAAGATTATGTTCTGTATTTTGGCCGTTTCAGCAAGGAAAAAGGTATTGATACACTTATCAAGGTTTGCAAGGAATTGCCAGATGTACAATTTATTTTTGCCGGTACAGGGCCGCTGGAAAGTGAGATTAATAGGATTCCTAATATTAAAAATGTAGGTTTCCAGACAGGCACAGCGCTGGAAAAATTAATCCGGGAGGCAAGGTTTTCCGTTTATCCATCTGAGTGGTATGAGAACTGTCCGTTCTCTGTGATGGAAAGCCAGATGTATGGCACTCCCCTTTTGGGAGCCAATATTGGTGGCATCCCGGAATTGGTTGAAGTTGGTAAGACGGGTGAATTGTTTGCGAGTGGAAATGCAAAAGAACTGAAAGAGAAAATCCAGAGTCTGTGGTCTGATAAGAAGCTGACAGATATCTATAGCCGAAGTTGTAAGGACATTCGTTTTGATGATATTGAAACTTATACAAAGAAGCTGATGCAGATTTATAGAGGAAAGAAGAAGTCTACAGATACTGTGAATACTGTGGGGGCCGCTAAGGGGGCAGATGCCGCAAAGAATATAAATACTGCAAAAACCAAAGAAAATACAAAAGAAATTGCAGTAAAGGGAGGCAAAACGGTGGTAAAGAAAAATAGCAGCGAGAAAAAACTGAATGGAACGGTCATTGTGACCTATCGGTGTAATGCTCGCTGTTCTATGTGTAATCGTTATAAAGCACCTTCTAAGCCAGAAGAAGAAATCAGCATTGAAGCCATCAAGAAGTTACCAAAAATGTATTTTACAAATATCACGGGCGGAGAGCCGTTTATTCGTACTGACTTGAAGGATATTGTGCGGGAACTATATAAAAAGTCTGACCGCATTGTTATCTCCACAAATGGTTTTTTTACTGACCGCATCGTAGATCTTTGCAAGGAATTTCCGCAGATCGGTATTCGTATCTCTATCGAAGGTCTTGAGCAGACCAACAATGAAATTCGAGGCTTGAAAAATGGTTATCAGCGTGGTTACAGTACTTTAAAAAAGTTGCGCAAGATGGGTATGAAGGATGTTGGCTTCGGTATGACGGTTCAGGATAAGAATGCACCTGACCTCGTACCGCTTTATAAGATCTCCGATGAGATGGGAATGGAGTTCGCCACAGCAAGTTTACATAACAGTTTCTACTTTGTGGAAGCTAAGAATATCATTCATGACCGCCCAACGGTGGCAAAGAATTTTGAAAATCTGGTCAATGAGCTACTGAGGAGCAACAGCCCGAAAAAGTGGTTCCGCGCTTATTTTAACCATGGCTTGATCAACTATATTTATGGTCAGAAACGATTGCTTCCGTGTGATATGAGTTTTGACACATTCTTTATCGATCCGTATGGTGATGTAATGCCCTGCAATGGAACGAAGGATAAAGAGGTTATGGGCAATCTGAATTGTCAGACCTGGGATGAGTTGTGGAACAGCCCGGAGGCAGAGAAGGTAAGAAAGAAAGTCCGCTGTTGTGATAGAGACTGCTGGATGATTGGCAGTGTGAGCCCGGCGATGCATAAGTATATCTGGAAGCCTGCAATTTGGGTGGTGATTCACAAGGCAAAGGCATTGTTCAGCAAGCATCCATATTCGATGTATGAGAATAAAATTTGCCGGGATTATCGGGATGGAAAAGTTACAAAAGAAGACCTTGATAAGAATTCCACTTGTGATTTGTGTGCAATCGTGAACAATGGTTTAAGCGAGGCGAGTATGGCACAGTTGAAGGATAGGACAGGGGAAGAGATTGTGGATGCAGACATTGCGGCACAGATGGAAAAATAGATGGAGCTTTAAAAGTATTTATTGTAAATGGTGAGTTGAAAATTGATTTAGGAAATTTAGGATGTTGTAAATCCAATAAGGGTATACAAGGTATGTATATGTTGAAAAGATAGATGAATATTATGGAAAGCTGATCGGAGGCAATACATAACAGTGAAAGTAGCAGTAATTACCAGACATGCAATATCAAATTATGGCTCTTTGTTACAGGCAATAGCTACGCAGGAAGCGATTGAGCGATTAGGACATTCTTGTGAAATTATAGATTACGTAAGATCTGATGAATCATATTTGCAACAAGAGATTACTCTATTGAAAACCAAACCAAATTGGTATAATAATCCGATAAAGCGAGGAATTTATTTAGCTGTTCGTCAGCCAGAGAGTATTATAGCGGGGAAAAAATTTGAAAAGGAGAGAAAAGAATATTTGAAGATGTCTCCTAGTTTTAATACACTATCACAGCTTATGAAACATCCTCCTGAAGCGGATGTTTATATGACTGGAAGTGATCAGGTGTGGGGGCCAGTAGCTAATGGAACTTATGATCCATCTTATTGTTTATGTTTTACAAAAGGGAAGAAGATTGCTTATGCAGCAAGTTTTGGTCAAGAAAGATTGGATGAGAAACGACAATTATATTATAAGAAATGGCTTGGTAAATACCAGCATATTGCTGTGCGTGAAGACAGTGCGGTAGAGCTTTTGGGAGAAATGGGTATCAGTGCAAATCAGGTATTGGATCCAACTTTATTGTTAAATGAAAAATATTGGGAGCAGTATTTTATACCAATAAAAGAGAAAAAATATGTACTTGTATATCAATTACATAATGATAATGAACTTGGTGAATATGCAAAGAAGGTTGCCAGGAAGAAGAGGTTACCCTTAATTCGGATATCTGCATCTTTACATCAGATTAGCCGGGAAGGGAAATTTCGACATAATCCACAAATAGGCAAGTTTCTTTCTTATATCAAAAATGCAGATTGTATGATTACAGATTCCTTTCACGGTACAGCATTTGCACTTAATTTTAATACACCATTTATCGAAGTACTTCCTAATAATAAAACGGGAGGCCGGAATTTAAGCATATTAAAACTAACCGGATTATCAAATCAGATTTTAAAAGATACAAGAGATGTTTCCTTGGCCATGATTCCAATTGATTTTACAAATGCAAATAAAATACTGAGAAGGAAACGAGAGGAATCTTTGCATATTTTAAAAACTATGATTGAAGATTAAAGTTTTTATTTTGATAGGGGCAGGAAGTTATGAAATTGGTATGCGAAAAGAATAAATGTACAGGTTGTATGGCATGTATTGATATATGTCAGAAAAATGCAATTATCATTCACGATACGATGGATGCATATAACGCTGTAATTGATAAAGATAAATGTATTAATTGTGGAATGTGCCATCAGATTTGTCAGAATAACAGTCCTGTATCAGTTAAAAAGCCAGAAGAATGGTATCAAGGGTGGGCTGAAAACAATGAAATTCGCCGGAAGGGAGCTTCTGGCGGATTAGCTATGGCCATAGCTGGCTCTTTTATAAATCAAGGGGGAGTTGTTTGCAGTTGCGTATTTGAATCAGGAAAATTTATATTTAAATTAGTTGATTCTGTATATGATTTACAACAATTTGCTGGATCGAAATATGTAAAAAGTAACCCTATGGGAATATATCGGGCTATAAAAGATCAGTTAAAAAGTAAAAAGAAGGTGCTATTTATCGGATTACCCTGTCAGGTGGCTGCAGTAAGAAATTACATGGGGGAAAGAATTGGGAAACAACTTTATACGGTGGATTTAATATGCCATGGGACGCCATCGCCAAAAGTGTTGGAAAAATTTTTAAGTCAATACCAGCAAAGTTTAGAGAAAATCGAAGATATTAAGTTTCGAATAAAAGGAAAATTTCAGATTTATGAGGGGTATAAAGGTATTATAACAACCGGAGTATGTGATAGATATATGATTGCCTTTTTGAATGCTTTGACTTATACAGAAAATTGTTATGAATGTCAATATGCAAAAAAAGAACGCGTTTCGGATTTAACATTAGGAGATTCGTGGGGATCTCAAATTAAACGTGAAGAAAGGGCAAAGGGGATTTCTCTTGTGTTGAGCCAGTCAGAGAAAGGAATAGAACTTTTGAAAATGGCTGATTTACGATTGAGATCAGTAAGCTTAGAACAGGCGATAGAGAATAACCAACAACTTTGTTGCCCTTCATTAAAACCTGAAAAATGGGATGAGTTTTTTGGAAAATTAAAGAAAGGAAAAAGATTTAATAGATTGGTAGAAAAATATCTTCCTCGAAATTGTCTAAAACAGGATATAAAACGAATTATGATTAAAATGCATTTATATTCTTCGGGGGCATATAAGTTGAATTATGGAATTAGCATGAAACAATAGTTTAATTATTTCGTATGGAAATGGTGACAGAATGAAAAACTATAGTAACAAAGGGAAAATGGCAGTATGTATTGAACTCAAAAATAATAATTATGGAAGCATGCTCCAATCCTATGCAACTCAGGTGATGTTGAATGATTATGGATTTGATTACGAGCTTATTCAGTATCGAAAGAAGTATACCCCGTTGTTTATTATAAAAAGTGTTCCTCGTATTTTAAATAAAGTAGTGTGGCAGGATAAAATAGCAGAAAGAGGGAAGAGGAAGTTCATAAAAACGCATCCAACTGTAAAGAAAAGTGTTGAGAAAAGGAGGGAAGCATTTCAGCATTTTCGCGAGAGGTATTTTACAGCACCAATGTCAATCTATAAAGGATATGATATGTTGCAAAAATCGAGCAGAAAATATAATGCTTTTTTTACTGGAAGCGATCAATTATGGTCGCCATCCGGTCTGGGAAGTAATTTCTATAATTTGATGTTCAGTTATCCGAATTCTTATCGGATTTCTTATGCATCTAGTTTTGGTGTAAAGAAGATTCCCTGGTATCAACGGAAGCGCACAAAAGCGTATTTGAGCCAGATTCAGTGTATTAGTTGCAGAGAAAATAGCGGAAAAGAGATTGTAAAAGAGTTGACAAATCGTGATGTGCCAGTGGTAGCAGATCCTACCATGTTATATACAGGTGAAGAGTGGGAAAAGATGTTACCATGTGAACGTGTTGTCAAGGAGGATTATATTTTTTCCTATATGTTGGGAACAAGTTTTAAGGCAAGAGAAGCTGTTTATAATTTAAAGGAACAGACAGGGCTTCCTATTGTATCGATTCATCAGTATGTTGAAGCGGATCAAAACTTTGGAGATATTTCTGTTGAGAATGCAGGACCTGCGGAATTTGTTGATTTAATTAGAAATGCAGCATATGTATGTACAGACTCTTTTCATGGTTCTGTATTTTCCATACTAAATCATAAAAAGTTTATTGTGTTTAATCGATATTCAGAAAGTGATTCTGCATCGAAGAATACAAGAATTGAAAGTTTGTGCACGAATACTGGATTAATTAATCGCAGATATCAGCCAAACAAAATTATGGAGATTCAAAAAGGGATAGATTATGATATTGTTGATAAAAAGATGGAAGAGATCAGAAGAAAATCATATATATATTTAGAAAAATCTTTTGACGGGATTCCTAAATAAAGTCAGGAGAAATCATACATGGAAGAAAAAAAACCCTTGCGTATTTTGGTTTCAGCACCACTTGGAATTGGCGGAGTTTCTAATCTAATGCTGAATATTCAGGAACGAATAGACCGAGATAAGATAAATTTTGATTATCTTGTAGTCCACAATAGAAAAGAGCCACAAGAGGACAGAGCGTTGAGATTGGGTTCCAAAAAAATTGTAGCGTGTGCGGATCAATTTAGATTTCGTCCGTTGAGAGCTTTTGTTCGTTTGTTTGAAATTTATAAAGTATGCAGAGAAAATCATGTCAAGATTTTACACTACAATAGCGGTGCTTCTATGGGGATTCTTGTAGTAATGGCGGCTAAAGCAGGTGGCGTAAAATATATTACCTATCATAGTCATAATGGAGGAATGTCAAATGAAGGGGCATTGGCAAAACCTATTAGCAGACTATGCAAACCGTTTATACCAATGATAGTAGATGATATGTGGGCATGTTCCACAGTGGCTGCTCAATTTACTTTTCCAAAGGCAGTAACTCAAAAAGGACAGTTTTATTTTATGCCAAATGCCATTGATCTGGAAAAGTATGAATATAATAAGCAGGTGAGGGAAGAAGTAAGAAAAGAATTGGGAATACAAGGTAAATTTGTGATTGGACATGCTGGCCGTTTTAACCATCAAAAGAATCATTTGTTTTTGATTGATATTTTTCATAAGGTTAAGGATAAGGAAAAAGACGCAGTTTTATTGCTTATAGGTGTGGGCGAACTCATGGAGACTGTTAAGGAAAAAGTAAACAACCTTCATTTAGCAAACGATGTGATTTTTTATGGAGCATCGAATGAGATGGAACGAATGTATCAGGCAATGGATGTGTTTTTGATGCCTTCCAAATTTGAAGGATTGCCGGTAACTGGAGTCGAAGCACAGGCAGCCGGACTCCCTATCATTTTTTCAGATGTGATTACAAAGGAAGTTGCAGTATGTGATTATGTGAATTATATTTCATTGGATGAGAAACCAGATAGATGGGCAAATGCGGTTTTAGATTATAAAAATTGTATACGTGAAAGTCAATGTGAAAAGTTGCGAAAAGCAGGATTTGATGAATGGGATATGGTTAATCATTTTCAAACATATTATTTGGAAGTAGGAAGAAAACTAGGTTTATGCTAAAAAAGGAGTGAAAAATGCTTCAGCTAAAAGATAAGAAAAGCTGTTGTGGCTGTACGGCATGCTATAATATTTGCCCAAAATCAGTAATAGAGATGAAAGAAGATGATGAGGGTTTTCTGTATCCCGTAGTCAATGAGGAGAAATGTGTTAAGTGCGGAATGTGTGTAAGGATTTGTCCGATACTTCAAAAGAAAACAACACAGAAAGAAGAGACGGAAGCATATATTGTTCGGTGTAGGGATGAAAATATTGTTGAAGAGAGTACGTCAGGTGGAGCCTTTTCAGTCTTTGCTATTTCGTTATTGGGCCAAGGAGCAGTTGTTTATGGAACTGGATATGATGAACAAATGCAGGTTGTTTGCAAAAAGGCCGAGGGAGTAGAAGCGTTGAAGGAGATGAGGGGATCTAAATTTGTGCAAAGTAGATTGGATGATTCTTTTAAAAAAATAAAAGAAGCGTTAAAAAATGGAACAAAAGTTCTTTTTACAGGGACTCCATGTCAGGTGGCTGGCTTAATTTATTATTTAGGAGAACATCCTGATAATTTAATATGTATAGATTTTGTTTGCAGAGGTGTTCCCTCTCCAATGCTTTGGAAAAATTATGTGCACATGATGGAGAAACGATATCACTCTAAAATGGTAGGAGCACGATTCAAGCATAAGACATATGGCTATCATTCTACAACAATGAAAGTGGATTTTGTAAATGGAAAGACATATTATGGTTCAGGAAGAGTGGATCCTTACATGAAAGCGTTTATTAAAGAATTGGCTTCCAGACCTTCATGTTCTGCTTGTGCATTCAAAAGTATTGAGCGGTTAAGCGATATTACTATTTTTGATTGTTATAAATTTTCAGAGATTACAAGCGTTGCTGACGATAATAAAGGTTATACATCTCTGTTAATACACACTCCAAAAGGTAAAAATTTGTTAAATGCTTTGGGAGAGGATTTTATTACTTATAAAACAGATATTCAAACTCTGGTTAAAAAAAATGGAATTATGGTTTTGAATAGTGCGAAACCAAATGCTAAGAGAGAGGAGTTTTATATAGCAGTTTCTAAAATGGAGATAGATGAAGCTATGCAAAGGGTTTGCCCGATTACTATGATAGATAAATTGATTGAGAGTACTAAAGGGGTACTATATAGAACAGGATTGATTCGGTTGGTACAACGATTAAAGAAAGAAAAAATTGAGGTATCGTGATGCCTGAAGTTAGTGTGATAATACCAGTTTATAATGCAGAAAAGTATATAAAGGATTGTGTCAGATCTATTTTAAGGCAAAGTTTTGAAGATTTTGAGGTCATTATAGTAAATGATGGCTCTAAAGATAAATCTCAAGAAATATGTGAGAATTTGGTATGTATGGATTCACGCCTTCGATTGATAGAGCAAGAAAATGAAGGGGTTTCTGCAGCAAGAAATCGAGGCAAAAATATAGCCAATGGAGAGTACATAATATTTATCGATGCAGACGATGTGTTGCATCCATGTATGTTGGAATCATTATTATTACAGGCAAAAAAAACAGATTCAGATATTTCTGTATGTGCTGTTAATAAGGTAAAAGAAGGCTCCAGGGAAATAGACAAAATAGAAAAGGCATCTTTTGAGGTGTGGTCAACAGAAGAAGCTCTTATTTATTTGTTTCAAGGAGTAAAAATAGAGTCTGGTGTGTGGAATAAGCTGTTTCACAGAAGTGTCGTGTCAGAGATTTCGTTTTATGAGGGGAAGAAAATAAATGAGGACAAATATTTCTTGTTTAAAACCCTTTTAAAGGTCGATAAAGTAGTATTTACACCTGCAAGACTATATGATTATATACAGAGAGAAGATTCTGTTACAAAACAGGCTTTTTCAGAACGATGGTTTGATATTTTATTTTTTTCGGAACGAATGTATTATGAGACGATACAATGTTTTCCTCAATTAGAATTAATAGCGAGATTTCAATTGTTACAAGCAAATTATACGGTGCTTAGAAAAACTTTCCCATTCAGAAAGATTCATAATGATATATATCAACATATATATAATGATATTAAGAGGATAAAAATTAAGGGAATAGAGAAATATTTAAGCAAACAACAGTTATTTGGCATATACTGTATAAAGTATTTTTGGCCTGGGTATGTATTAATGAGGATGATCTCAATGAACAGTTGATTATTATGGATGGGAAGCAGTGAAAAGGATGAAAATTACTATTTCAAAACAACAAATAAGAATATTTTTTAAATGTTTACCTTTAGTATTACTATCTACACTAGCTTCATTAGGTATGCTATTACCTTCAATAGTTTATTTTATTATTGTAATTTTTCTGGGAGTACAAGTAATCTTGGCTTATAAGCGTAGCACAAACTGGATGGCATTGATGTGTGTTTTATTAATGTTATTTTTTTATTTTAGGAATAATGCAAATATACGTTTAAATAGTATCGCTTATATGTGGATATTGTTATGTTTTCCAATTTGTTTATTGTTTGCATCACAGGGCGGATACATAAATCTATCATGGATGTCAATGCTTATGAATTTGTTACGTCCCGTTTATTGTTTCTACGCATTATTTACCATTGCTATGGCAGTAAATGGTGGTCTTGTATCGTTTGTGTGCAGAATATTTCCGAATTATCAGGATACGATTTTGAAACAGTATAATTCTGCAGGAATTCCAGGTTTGACACATCATTATTCAACAAATGGAATGCTCCTAGCTATTGGCACCATTATTTTCGGAAGTTATGCAATCACTAGGAAAAAGAGAAGGGATTTATTTTTCTTTTTGATTTTGACAGGAGCATTGTTATTAAGTGGAAAAAGAGCTCATGTTATTTTTGGATTAACAGCTTTATATTGCTCCTATTATATATATAATTCAGATAAAAAGAAGAGTCGGTTATGGAAGGGACTGGGGGTTTTATTAGGTTCAGGTTGTTTATATGTTGTTGCAAGTTATTTTGTCCCAGCATTTTCAAATATAATTACCAGATTTGTTGATTCAGCAGATCAAGGGGATTTGACATTAGGAAGAACAGCTGTATGGGGGCAGGCAATTTTAATGTTTAAACAGCATCCTGTTTTTGGAATGGGGTGGGAACAATATGTACACCAGGGAGGATGGCTGTGGAATATTCATAATATTTATATACAACTAATTATAGAGACAGGCATGATCGGTTTTGTAGTGTATTTGCTCTGGTTTGCATATAATTTATTTGTGACATGGAAGTTATATAAATATGCACGAGATCATAATGGACAGTATGATATTATGGATTTATGTTTTATAAATTATTCCTTGGCAATGCAAATTTTGTTTATGTTGTATGGTTTTACAGGAAATCCTTTGTATGATAAGGAAATGTATGTTCCCTACTTTATAGCATGTGCAATAAGTGTTTCTTATAGGAATGAAAAGTTCGTTAATGAGGAATTCTGTGAAGAGACCGCTTTGGAAAAGTAAAGGAAGGTAAAAGATACGTGAAAATAAGCATTATTACAGTATTAAATACAATTAACTATGGATCTGTGCTACAAACCTTTGCAAGTCAAAAATATTTTGAGGAATTAGGTTTTGATGTAGAGTTTGTTGATTATTGGAGAAAAGATCAGCGTATATCGGCTAAAATAGAGCGGGTTTTATTTGACAAAAAATCAAGTCTTGTGAAGTGGCTTAAAAAACCAATAAGAGATATAATAGAGATTATTTCCATAATAGTAGGAACAAGGAGGTTTAGGAGCTTTTTGATTACTAGGGTGCATTTGACAAAACAAAAATATAGTGATTTCAGTGAACTTTGTGCTAATATACCAGTGGCTGATGTTTACGCAACCGGAAGTGATCAAATGTGGAATAGTGGGTGGAATCAGGGCATTGAAAGGAGTTTCTTTTTAGAATATGTCCCAGATGGGAAAAAGAGAATTGCTTTTTCAACCAGTATTGGAAAGATAAAGTGGGATCAATCAGAGGCAGATAAGGTAGTTCCTTTACTAAAAAAGTATGATTATATCACATTACGTGAGCAATCAGCATTGGAATTGTTGAAGCAATATGGCATTAGAGGAAGGCTTATTCTAGATCCAACATTGTTGTTTGATAGAAAACAGTGGTTGGAGTATCTACCTGCATTGAAATGCAATAAGCCTTATCTTTTAGTCTATCAATTACATCAAAGGCATGCGCAGGCTAATTTTATTGATGCAGTAGAAAAGCTTGCAAATCAAAGGAATCTTAAAATAAAAAGGGTAACATACTCTTATTCAGACAGAAGGATGGGGGAAAAGATAGTCCTTCCAGAGGTATTTACTTTTCTTGCGTTGATTCGAGATGCAGAATTTGTTGTGACGGATTCATTCCATGGAACAGCTTTTTCTGTTAATTTTAATAAACAATTTGCGGTAATTTATCCAGAACATTTTAGTACTAGAATGGATAATTTACTTACCATGACAGGGATGGAAAATAGAAGATATACGTCCGAAATGTCATTGTTTGACAAAGATATTGATTATGAGGATATTAATCGAATTTTAGACAAGAAGAGAAAGGAAATTAAAGCGGATTTTAAGAATTATTTTGATATAAACAATGTAGATAGTAATATTTAAAAGAGCAATATAAGGGGTAATTACTATGAGACTTGGAATAATCACGCCCTATGATTCGGCAAATTATGGCGCATTTTTGCAAGCATATGCAAATATGAGGTTTTTGAAATCATTAGGGTATGAAGTTTTTTTTATAAAGTTCCGTTCAGAAGACCAAAGAGAAAAAGTGTTTTTTCCGCCAAGAAAATCACTGAAAGGAAAGCTGCAAGCATATGTTAGAAGAGGACATATTAGTAAAAACTATACTATTATGACAAATGCATTAGAGTGCTTTTCTGTGATTGATGTAATGGACATTTATTGTGCAAAATTAGATGGAATTATTTTAGGAAGTGATGAGATTTGGAACGTAAAGGTTGGGACATTTCAAAATTCTATATTTTATGGAGTAGATAAGATACCTTCATTTGCATATGCCCCTAGTATAGGAAATGCTTCAGGGGAAGATTTTGTTTATTATCCAGAGCTTGTAGAGAAATTAAAAAAAGTTCAGATTATTGGTGTTAGAGATCAGAATACGCAAGAGGCTGTTTTTTCTATATGTGGAAGGAAGCCCTATATTGTTTGTGATCCTACATGCCTTCTGGATGTATCGGAATATCCGACAAGTGAACAGAGATCATTAGCAGAAAAATATATCTTGATCTATTCATATAGCGTACCAGTTTCGTTGCAGAAGAAGTTAAAAAAATATGCCAGAGAACGAGGATATAAATTAGTTGCAGCATGTATGTATCAAAGATGGTGCGATGAAAATATTTGTTGTAAACCTTTGGAGTTTTGTGAATTGGTTTGTCATGCAGAATGTGTGTTTACAACAACCTTTCATGGGGCAATTTTTACATTAATGTATCATAAGAGATGTGCAATTTTTGCCTCATCAAAAAAACTTAAAGACTTATTACTGTGGACAGATATGGGGTCTGTAAAGATTGATGAGGAAATAGAATACGAAAAGATAAAAAAATTATTAGATGTATTACCAGATTATACAAAATATGAAAACAAAATGCAGGAACGAAGAATAGCATCGCGGAAGCGTTATCAGGCATATCTGGAGGAAAGTAGATGAAACAAGTATGCGGGAGAGAGCAATGTACTGGATGTGGTCTATGCAGTAATATATGTCCTAAAAATGCTATTAATATGAGAGAATCCTTTGATACGGGGCATTTTATTCCTGAAATTGATCAGGATAAGTGTATTGATTGCCATAAATGTGAAAAAAAATGTCCGTCACTCAAGGAATTTTCACGCCAAAAGGCAATTAAGACATATGCTGCATGGAGAAAAGAATTATCTAAAATTACTGGAAGTAGCTCTGGTGGAGTTGCAGCGGTATTTTATGAGACTGCTATTGGACAAGGTTATAGTGTGGTAGGAACATATCTGAACGATAAGTTTCAGGCACAAATGAAATGTACCTCCAACTTAAGTGATTGTATTGCATTTAGAGGGAGCAAGTATATTCAAGCAAAGAGTGGGATGGTATACGCAGAAGCCTTGGATAGAATAAAAAAGGGACAGAAATTGCTATTTATTGGAACTCCTTGCCAGTGCGCCGCCATGCGGTCAGCAGCTGACGGTTACATGGAGAGACTGCTTACAGTGGAATTAATATGTCATGGGACGCCGCCACAAAAAGTATTTCTTGAATATATCCATATGATTGCAAAACGAAAAAAAGAAAGGATTAGCAAAGTCCAATTTCGAAGTTCTTGGGGAGAAGAATTGACATTATCAAATGGAAAAAAAATATTTTGGAAATATAAATGGAATGAGGATGATTTCTTGTCTGCTTTTCAAACAGGAGTATTACATAATATAGCCTGTTACGATTGTCATTATGCTTATGAAGATAGAGGGTCAGATATTGCAATAGGTGATTTCTGGAAAATCGGCAGAGAGATTCCTTTTGTCAAACCTAGCTGTAAAGTATCTGTTGTGATAACATATTCACAAAAAGGCGTTGAATTTTTAAATTCATGTTCTTGTATTCATCTGGAAGAACGTAGTTTTGAAGAAGCGAAGGTTGGAAATCCCAATTTATACCGCCCATCATTGAGATCGCAGCAATATGAAACTTTTTGGAAAGAGTATCAGGTCAATGGATTAGACGCAGCTATGAAGGCGGTCGGCGGGAAAGCATTAGCAAGGAGACGTGTAAAAAATAGGATGGTCGGAAATATAAAAAAGATTATTAAAACACTGTTAGGACGCAATTAGATGTATAGGTGAAAAGGAAATTATGATGTTAAAAAAAATTTTAAAAAACTACAGCAATATTCCGATTGCAGCGAAAGCAACTATTTGGTTTATGTTTTGCTCCGTTTTGCAAAAGTGCATGTCACTTATAACAACACCAATTTTCACACGAATTATGTCTACCACACAATATGGACAGTTTAGTGTATATAATTCATGGCTGCAGATTTTTACAATTCTGACTACTTTACGTTTAAATTATGCGGTGTTTAATAAGGGGATGAGCAAATATAAAACAGATAGAGATGGATATACATCTACAATGCAGACAGTGACCTTTAGTATTACAATATGTTTCTTTATTGTTTATCTAATTTTTCATAGGCGGATAAATCAACTAACGGAATTACCAACGTTTATTATGATTGCAATGTTTGGAGAATTATTATTTATGCCAGCTATTGATTTCTGGACGATTCGGAAACGATATGAATATATTTATAAACCGGTTGTATTTCGAACATTGATTATGGCAGGCTTAAATGCATCTTTGGGTGTAGTAGCAGTTCTTTTGTTTGCAGAAAAAGGATATGCTCGTATTTTATCCTGCATTTTGGTTAATTTATGTTTTGGCGTTTGCTTGTTTGGATATAACCGCAAAAAAGGTAAAATTTGGTTTAAAAAGGAATATGCAGATTTTGCTATTACATTTAATTTGCCGCTGCTTATCCATTATTTTTCACAATATGTTTTGGATCAGTTTGATCGAATTATGGTTCAAAAAATGGTTAGTATTGCTGCAGCAGGAATTTATAGTGTGGCATATAATGTAGGACTTTTGATGAAAATAGTTACCCAAAGTATTAATAATGCACTTGTTCCATGGCAGTACGATAAGCTGGAGAAGAAACAATTTAAAGAATTAGATGATGTTTTATTTGTTATTTATTTTTTGGTGGCAGGAGTTGCCTTTTTATTTGTTGCTTTTGCGCCGGAGATTATGATGATTTTAGCGGATGAAAAATATCATGAAGCTATTTATGTGGTACCACCTGTTGCAATCGGTTTAGTATTTTCATTTATGTATACTACATTTGCAAATGTTGAATTTTTTTATAATCAGAACAAGTTTACTATGTATATTTCCATGACAGGGGCTGCTCTAAATATAGTGTTAAATTATTTTGGAATTAGATTGTTTGGTTATATTGCCGCTGCTTATACAACATTAATTTGTTATATTTTATTTGCATTAGGGCACTATATTTATATGACGCACAGCGTCAAAAGAACTTTGCAAATAAGTAAAGTTTTTAGTTCTAAGCGGTTGATTTTTTTATCTATAAGCATCGTGGCATTAGGAATATTTATTATTTTCTTTTATGATATGATTTTAATTCGATACGGACTAATTACTTTGATTTTAGTTTGTGGTTATATAAATAGAGCACGGATTTCAGGAATTTTAACAGGAATTAGTAAAATAAAAAGATAAGTCGGTTTTTATTATAATAGTTTCAAATTTGTTACCATGCCGGGTTTCCCTGGCACATACGATTAACGATAAGTTTTTTTTAGTTTCCTTTCACCTGATCTGTTGTATCCTATATGACAGTACCGAAACACTACAGAGCATGTGTAACATCTTGAACTGGCTGGCTCAAAGCAAGTGGGTCGCCATGGGAGAGCACTGCCTCCTATTGGAAGCTTCTGTACAACATCCTTGAATCTTCTGGCCTGAATGCTATGATGGTCAATGAGCCGGTTCTGGGTCGGAAAACAGATGTGAAAGATGCGGAATGAATTGTTGGCGTTCTCCAGCATGGACTGCTCTAGCCAAGCTATATCGCGGATAGGGGGCAGTATGAGCTGAGGGAACTGGTTCGTTACAGAAAAAGTCTTGTAGATGAACGTGCCCGGGAGATGAACCGTCTGCAGAAAATGCTGGAAGGTGCCAACATCAAGCTGTCTGACACAGTTTAATAAGGAACGCAAGATCAATGCGTATTTGAAAAAGTTAAAAGCACTTGGTGGGAGGCCCATAAATAAGCTAAAGAAAGGTTCTTTATGACTATTATAAATACTATTTCACTCGAAAGCAGTAAGAAAATAAATTTCAACGTACAGAATTTTGCTATAAATGCGATTACTTCTATCATCCCAATGATGTGGCCAGTATGGCCTGGAATGATCTGGAGATTGGCATTGAATGGCTGGAGAGTGAAGGATAAGTATTGAGGAACAGCAAGTGCTGAAGGCTATAGCGTAGATAATGTGGCACTTAATCTAAATAATAAAGCTCAGAAGTGGCGTGGATTGAAATACACATTTAAATTTTAGGGGGATGAAGAGTGCAAAAAGAGAGAGAAGTATGGGTAGATAATGTAAAAGTCATTGCCTGTATTTTAGTGGTGTTGGGACATTTTTTCCAGAGTATAACGAAGGCCGGCATCATATCAGATAACGTTTTGTATCAGTGGTTTAACCAGACGATTTATTATTTCCATGTGCCGTTGTTTTTTATTTGTAGCGGGTATTTGTATCAGAAATACAGCAGAGTTGATGATGCAAGTAGCTGGATTAAAAATATACTGAAAAAGGTTCTGGCACTTGGTGTGCCTTACATTACCTTTACAACTGCTACATGGATTTTGAAGACAGTATTTTCTCGAAGTGTAAATACCCAGATTGGTGGGCTTGGTGATACCTTGTTTTTGCATCCAACAGCACCATATTGGTATTTGTACACACTGTTTTTTATATTCCTTGTTACGCCGACATTTATAGGAATTAGAATAGCAGTTATTGGAGTTTGTATAGCATTGGTAGCAAAAATTTTAATATTAATCCGAGGGGGGGGGTACAGTGTATATGCAGTATCAACGGTTCTATCGAACGAGATATGGTTTGTGCTTGGAATGAGTATTTGTATATTTGATATTCGGCTAAAAAGAAATAGACTGCTAGGACTGATGTTTGGAACGGTGTTTTTGGCTTTGAGTATTGTGATATATGTGATGAATATTGATATGCCAGCCATTTCATTTATTCTTGGAGTCATGGCATGTATTGCAGTGATTTTTCTGGTGGCAAGTTGTGAAGAGAAAACAGGCAAAGCAATGAAATCAATTTCAAAATATACAATGCCAATCTTTCTGATGCATACATTGTTTACAGCCTCATTGCGGATAATACTGATGAAAGTTGGAATTACAAACGCTACTGTACATGTGATTTTAGGGGTGGCAATCAGTTTTCTTGGACCAATGGTGGCAGCATGGATTATGAAAAAGACGAAATGGATGGAATTTTTCTTATATCCGAATAAGTTATTTGGGAAGGTAGTGTAAGTGTGAAATTTAAGGATGATTATAAAAAGGTCAGAGGATTCCATTGGAGATGAATCGTACATTGGTTGAGCTTACTTTTAGGGTATCGTCCAAGAAATGAAATTCTAGGCAATAAATTTAGAGTGTTTTGCCTTAGAGCACGAATTGGCTTAGGAGACTTGCAAATAAAATGGGTAAAATACGTGCATATTTGCAGTCTAATGTGAAGCTGGAAAACGATCTTGTCCATTATTTTGATAGGGTTGGATTGCTTTAAGCATATTATTTGGAAAAATATCTAAAATATATGTGATAATTAATAAAAGAAGTAGAAAATATCAAGAAAATAAAGAAACAAAGGAAGTAAGATTATGAAAACTGCAAAAATTTTATGGTACGCAACCATTCTCTTAACCACTAGCCTCATCCTCCCCACCCCTACCCACGCCGCTACCGGCTGGCAAACCCTAGCTACCGGCAAATGGACCTACATAAAAGACGACCAACCCGTCACCAATGACTGGATCAACTACCAAAACGAACGCTACTACCTTGACGAAAATGGTGTCTGCATGGAAAACCAATGGTTTTCCCTCCAAACCACCACAAAAGAACCCAAAGACCCAGTCCGCACCAACTGGTACTACGCCGCCGAAGGCGGCAAAATATACCGCAATGGCTGGGTTTCCATCGATGGCCACGAATTCTACTTCAACAGTTCCGGAGCCGCAGTCCGGGGCGGGATTTTGACATTGGAGAACCAAAAATACTACATCAACGCCGACACCGGAAAGGAACATTCCGGCTGGTTTTCCGTGGACGCCATAGGAAGCAACGGCAACCCCTATACCACATGGCGATACGCTAATGGAGACGGTACCTTGCTCCTAAATGGCTGGCACAACATTGACGGAAAAAATTATTATTTCGATGCAAACGGAGCCAACTATCGCAAACGCTGGTTCACCATTGACGATAAAAAATACTATGCCAACGAGGATGGGACAACCCAGGAGGAGGGGTGGGTATCTGCCAGCGGCGTAGGAAGCAACGGCAATCCCTACACCAACTGGTACTATTACTCCGAGGCTCAGGGCCAGTTAAAGGACGGCTTTTTTGATCTGGATGGAAGCAGATATTATTTTGATGCCAACGGCCTCAATTACCGCAAGCGCTGGCTGGTTGACCCGGAGCAGAACCGTTACTATCTGGCGGAGGACGGCGTTCTCCAAAAAGACGGCTGGTTTTCTACCTCCACCACCAATGTGGAGACCGGCGTGGAGACAGAGCGTTGGTATTATGCAGATGGAGATGGGAAAACCTATCGCAATGGCGTTTTTGAAATTGACGGAAAAGCCTACTATTTCGATGCCAACAGCCTCAATTACCGTAATCGCTGGCTGGTTGATAAGAGAGGCAGAAGGCAGTATTTCCAGGAGGATGGCGTCATGCCTCGATCGGCCTGGTTTTCCATCAGCGGTACTACCAATGCAGGGGTGGATTACACCAACTGGTACTACGCCGATGAAAACGGATATATGCTGACGGAGAATACATACACCATTGACGGCAAGGAGTACCGGATCAACAAAAACGGCACCATGTTTACCGGCTGGAAGCAGGATTTGTCCAGGGACTATACCTATTATGGGGAGGATGGGGCCAAGCGGTATGGCTGGCAGCTTTTGCAGCTCCCTACAGGCTGGATCAATGACGGCATGGTGGGAAGCTATATGAAATATTATGGGGATCAGGCATATTTTTATTTTAATCCTGCCAACAACGGGAAGGCGGTAAGAAGCTGGGGAGAGCCTTATGCGGAAGTGGAGATTGAGGGCAGACGCTACTGCGTGGACCGCCGGGGAATCATGCGTCTGGGCTGGGCGAAGCTGCGCAGCGCGGTGCCGGAGATCACAGGTTTTGGCTACTATATGCCGGAGGCGACAGATCAGCTTCTTAAGGGCCAGCGGGCGGCAAATTGCTGGGTGAAATCCATGGGATCCAATGATATGGTAGGCGATTTGTCGGAAACCTGGTATTATTTTGATGGATCTGGAAATCCTCTCAGGGCGCCTAAGGATAAGATTTCTATTTTGGAAGTGGACGGGAATCTTCATGCATTTGACTATTACGGGCGGACACAATCAGGATTTGTGGAGCTGGAGGATGGCCCAATCTATTATTTTGACATGGAGAATAAAAATGCGGCTGTCAAGGGAATCTGCCAGGCAGATGATGGCAATGGTCTGGCCACCTACAAGTTTGACAGCAACGGCAGGGCAGTCACCGGGGCCTCTGAGGGATTCCTCTATTATCGCGGGCGGCTGCAGACGGCTGACGGGGACAGGCTGTATGAGCCGGTGAAGATGGAGAACGGAAAGGTCTGTCTTGTTGATACGGAAGGAAAGCTGGTGAAGGGCCAGACTGTGACGGACGGTGCAGGGCAGGAGTGGGCATCGGATGAGTATGGAAATGTGACTCGGTATCCGGCTGCTGTTCAGCCGAAGACGGCAGTAGGGCCGAAAACGCTTGTTTGGGATAAATAATCAGCTGGTTCGGGTAGATGGTGATTTCATCGTGAAAGTAGTGCCGACCAACCTTTTGCAGGAGGGAACTGTCAAAGAGAATATTGATGAAGAGCAACAGCGACAACTTCCGTCAAAGCTCCATCCAGGGTATCATGAAGCGGATTAAGGCAAAGGGGGCAACGGTCATTATCTATGAGCCAACGCTGAGGGATGGAGACAGATTCTTTGGATCCGTGGTGGTTAATGATTTGGAGCAGTTTAAGGAGATGAGCCAGGCTATTATTGCAAACCGGTATGATAAATGTTTGGATGATGTGAGAGAAAAGGTAAGTAGGAAATAATCCGTATCTACAAATTCCCTTCCATCTTTGATAAGA
>CAJUHR010000039.1 GCA_910586255.1 uncultured Lachnospiraceae bacterium
CTTTATAAGGGTCGTAGCTGTCATCAAAATGCATGGCTTTTGCATAGGCTTTGAGTTGTTTGATGATGCGGTTGGCATACTTTGGATTATTTTCCGTAACCCATGCCTCTATGCCGGAGGAATCAAAAATGGTCATATCTGCCTTGCAGGAATCAATGGCGTGGCAGATTGGCCCGGTAAGGTCAACCAGCCGCTCAAAGACAGCCTGGATATCTTCAAGGAAGTCCTGCTTAAACCGGGTAATCTTAGAGGCATCGGGAACCTTGTCAAAGCCGCAAAATTCACGGAGATGCCGCGAATAGTGGAGGAAAACAAGGAGAAGGGAATCGGTAGGGATGGAAAAAATCCGCTGGATGATGAGCGCCCATAAAAAAGCGTGCAAAGGGTATTTGCGGGTTCTGCCCGTTGATGCATAGAAATGCTTCCGGAAGGAAGCGGGAATAATCTCATCAAGGTCAATGTGCTGTTGTAAGAGAGACAGGAACTGTGGTTTGTCGGATTCATAAATTTCCTGGCAATCTGAAAAAATATCTGCCAAAGAAAGCTGATTGTATGGTATCATAGAGGTACAACTCCTTTCAGGTGGGTATGGTGAATTGTTACTGGACATCTCAATTTTACCACAAACCTGTGAGGAGTTGTTCTATTTTATCAAAGAAAAAAGCCTGATTTTATGCGGGCTGTGGCGTTTTGCAAACGCCTAATAAAAGTGAATCACAGAGAGGTGGGAAATCTTATCCGGTCAGAGACATCCTTTGGCATGGCTTATATGACCGAGGACATTATGGCAGGCACTTTGAAACTGTCTCCCTCGGATATTTTGACTGTTGAGGGAGAAGGAGGAGAGCGATACGGTTGGGTGGACTATGTGGATCTGACCTATATGGGGTCAGCATCAGCAAAGGGAAGCAAAAAAACATGGACTTACCGGGGAACGGATATTTATGAAAAACCGGCAGAGAATTATCCGGCGGCAGATTTACAGCCGGGAGACAGTCTTTCCTTTAAGGCAGGAAGTATTGAAGGCTTTGAGGAAGGACCTTACCAGATCGCAGTGACCTCCAATGGCAACCGCACCAGGCTGTGGGTGAAGGTGAACGGACAGATGGCAGGAAGCATTGTGCGGACAAGGGGAAGCGGGTTTGAAAAATCGGATTTCACCTGCAATGTGATGAATCACACATTGTTTGTGAGAAAGGATGATGTGATCACCTTAGAGGCTCCCGGAAACCCGGAGGAAGGTCCCTGGGGATGGATTGAAACGGTACAGCTGATTCCGGCTCCGGAGGGTTCGGGAAGCATAAAGACAGAGTACCGGTATGACGGAGAGGATTTCTACCAGGCATCCTTGTACAGCCCGGCAGCGGATCTGCAGCCAGGAACCTCCATTACTGTTCCCGTCAGCAACGACCCGGATTTTGCAGAGGGAGTGTACCGGTTAAGTATTCTCTCCAACGGAACCAGGGAACAATTTTCTGTCCTTGTGAACGGAAAACCGGTTGGAGTGATTGGGAGAAAGGCAACGGATTACAGCGACACGGATTACAGCCAGGATTACCTGGATGCGCCCCTGGCCTTAAAGCCGGAAGATATTCTTACCATCACAGGCCAGGAGGGAGATTTCTATGGCTGGGTCAATTACATTTTGCTTGAAAGAGAAAGCTAAGGAATTTTTAAGAAGGCTGTATTGGGAGCCTGGCCACAATATCAAGGAGCAGAACAGAAAGGAAGGGTTCGGGCAAGGGGGAAGAAAGGCGGGGCAGATGAAAATGGAGATGAAAAAAGCAGTGAAAGCTGCTGTCATGATCATGGCAGTAACGGGGATAACAGCAGTGCCGGCTATGCCGGCGCTGGCTGAAGCCGGAGGTAGTGGCGGTTTCCCGGAAAAATGGGAGGAGGTTTCTGTGGGAGCCAGTCTTAAGGACATTTATACAGATAAGAGCATGTATTCTCCCGGGGAGCCGGTTACGGTGACTGTGGAGATGAACAGCCATAAGGTGACGGGGGAAGAAACCCTGCGGCTGCAGATCCGCCATCTGGATACAGTGGTATGGGAGCAGGAGCGGCAGCTTTCCCCGGGAAGCAGCGCGGGGCATTTTGTAGCCAGCCTGCCTGGGGAGGATTTTCAGGGATATGCAGCAGAGGCATATCTGGTGGGCCGGGATGGTGTTCTGGACTACCGGATGACCGGGATTGATGTGTCCTCGGACTGGAACCGTTTTCCCCGGTACGGTTATATCACAAAGCTGGATCACCGGACAGACGCGGAGATCGCGGCCACGCTGACAAGACTTAAGAATCACCACATTAACGGGTTATTTTACTATGATGTATGACGGGTACGGGGACAGAGGAATCTCCCCGGAGTGGGGCCTTTACAAGGATGAACGGCACCAGGAGCAGGATTCTCATGACCTGGGAGGGGACGGCTGGGAGACGCCGAAGCTGTGGATGTTTAATCCGGCAAATCAGGATTGGCAGAATCATTTTACCGCGGTCCATAAGGATTTTTTGGATGTGTATGATTTTGACGGGCTTCAGATGGACTCTCTGGGAGGCCGCGGTTCCAGACGGTTTGATTATTGGGGAAATGAGCTTGAGTTAGACCAGACCTATGCGCCTTTTTTGGAGCAGCTGGAACGCAGGCTGAATACCCGGGTGATCTTCAACCCGGTGGGAAGCTACGGTTTGCAGCAGGTGCTCAATTCCGGTGTATATGACAGTATTTATGTGGAGGTATGGCCGGGGGATAATAAGGATTATCTCTCCTTAAAGCAGACCCTGGACCGTATCTACTCTGTGACTAAGGGGGAGCGTGGCAGCGTTATCGGAGCCTACATGGATTATAATGTGATGAAGGGAGAACCCTTCAACCTGCCGGGCATCCTGTATACCAATGCCATGCTGGCGGCCGCCGGGGGAAGCCATCTGGAGTTGGGAGATACAGGGATGCTGTCCAATGAATATTATCCCGGCAATTCCCTGCGGATCTCAAAGGAGCTGGAAAAGCGTGTGAGGAATTATTATTCCTTTATGGTGGCCTATGAGAATTTCCTGCGGGGGCCCGGGCTCTTGGAGGTGGCTGCCAAGACCTGGGTGGGAGGAAAACAGACTTCAAAGGATGCCCGTTTGGGGGAGGTGTACTCCTTCACCAAAGAGAAGGGAGACCAGACCATTGTCCAGCTGCTCAACTATGAGGGAGCCGTGTCCTCTGCCTGGGTGGATTCCCGGGGAGCTCAGTCGGCTCCGGCGGTGAAGCGGGATGTGGAGATGGCTCAGTCCGTGGATCGCAGGCCCAGCCATGTATACGTCATGTCCCCGGATTATGGGGAGGGGATTATGCAGGAGGTGGAGTTTACATATGAAAACGGCCAGGTCCGGTTCATCCTGCCTTATTTGGAGTATTGGGATATGGTGGTGATCTGTTTTTCTTAGAAAATAAAAAGCAGGGGCTATGGAATGGAAATTTTGTAGCCTCTGCTTTGTTTGAAGGTGGAAAGCTTCCCTGTTGTGGAAGAAAGTTTAACAAAAATACCGTCCCCGGTATCGCATAAACAGTGCTGCAGACATCCCAAATGCCATCAGTTCCGCCGCCGGGGTAGCCATCCAGACTCCCTGGATTCCAAAAATTGACCGGTTTTTCCTATGAGATGGGGATCAATGAAAATGTGGTTGACCGGGTGGAGGACTATATTGTGCAGATTGAAATACCGGTGAAAGATTAGGATTTTTTCGGTTTCGATAGTGCCGGGGCGCGGCAGGTTAGACAGGAGAACCAGGAGCAGATGCTGGAAGGACGGCATGAGTTTTGTGCCGTTTGTGGTTCAGCAGACAGGTCGGAGGAGGAAAATCTGCAGGTGCCGCCAGCCTCCGCCTACAGATTTTCTTCCCCCCACTGCTTCATGTGCTCAAAAACAGGGAGGAAGCTTTTCCCCAATTCCGTCAGATTATACTCCACATGGGGAGGCACCTCCTGATAGTCATGGCGGCTGATAAAGCCGTCCGCTTCCAGTTCACGAAGCTGCTTGGTCAGGCTGGATTCTGTAATGTCCCCGAGTTGTCTGCGAAGTTCCCCGAAACGATGGATATCCTCAAAAGCAATATAATAAATAATCTCGATTTTCCACTTGCCGCCTAAGATTTTTTGTATGGCGGAAACCGTCTTGCACCGCTCCACGGATAATGGGCTTTTTTTCATTTATAATCTTACATTCCTTTCTCTTTTCAGAGAGAATAACATATTTCTCCCCAAAATTCAATGTACAAGCTTTCCTTAAAGACAAGCCTCAAAGACAAGTCCGGGGACGAGAGGCTACTGTTCACAGGTAATGTCAGTTAGTTAAGTTGTTCCAAAAGGTACGCCAGGAAAAGGAGGAGACTCCCCGATTTATTGAATGTAAAACGGATACTACAAAAAAGTACAGTACTTGTAAAAATAATAGGCATAGCTATAATGATAGCAAATGTGATAAAACAAAAAAGGAGGATAACCATGCACTACACAGGAACCATTTGGAGACCGCCCTATGAGGCCTCATCCCTTTTGCTGGAGGTAACAGCAGGCTGCACCCATCATCAATGCAAATTCTGTACCTTGTACGAGGATTTGCCCTTCCGTTTCCGCATGACTCCGATGGAGGTTATTGAGGCGGATTTGCAGGAGGCGGAAAGAACCCTCAGGCTTTGGAACAGAGGGAATATCCGCCGGGTATTTCTCACAGGGGCGAATCCTTTTGTCTTGTCCTATGACAAACTGGCGGCTATCGGGGAGTTAATCCGCAAATATCTCCCTTCTGTACAGTCGGTGGGCTCCTTTGCCAGAATTACGGATATTACGCCAAAATCCGATGAAGAACTGGCAGCGCTGCATGCTCTGGGGTATGACGGTCTGACGATAGGAATCGAAACCGGTGACGATGAGGCACTTCGGTTTATGAATAAGGGCTACACTTCTCTGGATATTTTGCGGCAATGCAGGAGATTAGACCAGGCAAAAATCCGCTATCATTTCTTCTATCTGGTAAGCATTTCCGGGGCAGGGCGGGGAGAAGTTGGGGCGAAGGAGACGGCCAGGCTGTGTAATCAGCTGCATCCTGGCCGGATTGGGGCAAACATGCTGACGATTTATCCGGACTCAGAACTTTACGGGGAAATACAGCAGGGCAACTGGCAGGAGGAGGGAGAACGGGAAAAATACAGAGAACTGCGGACATTGGTCGAAGGTTTAGAGATACCCACAATATTTGCAGCCATGGGGGCTTCCAATGCCTATCAATTTCAGGCACGGCTGCCGGAGGATAAGGGGAGGCTGCTGGCATTTCTGGACAATATTATAGAAAATGTCGGGGAAGAGGATTTGCAGAGATACAGGAAAAGCGTTCATCATTTGTGAGAGAAGGGACAGATGCAGGAGTATAGGAAAGGCCTGAGGTCACTGGAATGGGGATGAAAATTACTTTGTTTCAGCGGACTTTCATTATCCCGTATGCAGAACCGATATTTTCGCCATGAAGCAGCAGATTTTTGGCCTTTTTCTGAAGGCTGGTTTTTACCGGCAAATCCTTGTATTTGGTATCCAACGGAACCTGAAACAGCCATTCGATATATTCTCTGTCCTCTTTGTCTTCCTGCACAATGTCAAAACGTTTCTGGAAGGACAGGATGTTGGAATTTTCCGGCAGCAGCTTTTTTAACATCGGTGAGAGGAGCCAGGAATTGCAGGTGTATTTTTTGTCTGTCCAGCTTATGTCATATGCCTGAAAAAACCTTTCTGCCTGCCTTAAGGAAGCATCTACCGCCTCTTTGGATAAGTTGGCATCGGATGGGATGTGAATCCCGATAACACATTCCCCTTCCCTTTGCTTCCTCTCATATTCCAATTCTCCAATACGGAAGATGCTCATGCTGATCTGCCGGTAAGTCCACCATCCCCGGTCAAAAAACATCCGGCCGTTTTTCTTTCTGCATTCCTCGATAAATCTGGGGAAGCATTTCATGGTATCGGTATAGATTGTTTCTGAAATGTGTTTTTCCTGATAGCGATCAAAGATTCTTCGGGCACATTCCAGTTGGCAATACAGCATTTTGCTATGATCGGGATCTTCCTCCAATAGGGCCTGTAAGGCCTCATAGGCTTGTTTCGCTGTGGCCGCGTTCATTAATTTTTCCAGATACGGCTCTAGGGGATGGAGCCGGACTTGCTTGCCGGCATCATTCAGCTTTTTCACTATCTCGGCCTGGAGATCAATGCAGTCGTATAATTCTATTAATTCCATATTTCTTTCCTTTACAAAATGAATGGCTTTGCCGGAGCGGATTACCGCCCTCCTTTTGCCCCCAACATCATGGATTGCACATAAACAGTAACCATCATAGCATAGCTTTCTTCTTTTAACAATGCTAACATTCTGGGGTTTGTTATTGACATATGTCCAAAACTGTCTTATAATAAATGCCAGTCCCATTCATCCCCACTTGCGGGGATGTGGTTTCACAAACCCAGGCAGGGCAGCGGCCATGTCAAAATTTGAGAAATCAATTATTTTTATCCCAGGGGAAAGGAGCCTTTATGCCAAGACCTACAAAATGCAGAAAAGTATGTCATTTCCCTCAAGTCCTGGAATTTCTCCCTTCCCAGGCCGGAGAACAGAAAGCCCCGGTCATTCTGACCGTGGACGAATATGAGGCTATCCGGCTGATCGACAAGGAGGGGCTGTCTCAGGAACAGTGCTGTGAGTTTATGCAGATTGCCCGGACTACGGTGCAGAGAATCTATGAAAGCGCCAGAAAAAAGCTGGCAACTGTGCTGGTTGACGGGCTTGCGCTGCGCATTGAGGGAGGGGACTTCTGGCTGTGTGACGGCCGGGCCACCCATTGCGGACAAGACGGATGTTTTAAGCACCAATACCATCAAAAATACAAAAAATCAAAAGGAGAGTTTGCTATGAGAGTTGCAGTAACTTACGAAAACGGCCAGATTTTCCAGCATTTCGGCCACACAGAACAGTTTAAGGTTTACGATATTACGGATGGGGTGATTACCTCCTCTGAGGTGGTGGACACCAATGGCAGCGGCCACGGGGCATTGGCCGGTGTTCTCAGTGCCCTGCAGGTGGATGCCCTGATCTGCGGCGGCATCGGAGGCGGAGCCCAGGCGGCCTTGGCAGCAGCCGGAATCAAGCTGTACGGCGGCGTATCCGGGGAGGCTGACAAGGCAGCAGAGGCCCTGGCCGCCGGCAGCCTGGAATTCAACCCTGACATCCAGTGCAGTCATCACGACCATCACCACGGTCAGGAGCACACCTGCGGGGAGCATGGCTGCGGAGACCATAACCATTGCCACGATCATCACTGATTCCTTTGCCTGCCGGAAGCAGTCATAAAAGGGAGCAGACAGCGGCATTTGCAAAACAGAAAATAAAGGAGACGGGAAATGATGAATTGTGAGCAGGTTAGGGAACTTCTGGGGAAAAAGGAGAGAGCCGACTTAGGGTTTTATCCCACCCCGTTTTATAAGCTGGAGCGCCTTTCCCGGCATTTGGGGGTAAATCTTTTTATCAAGCGGGAGGATTTTTCCGGGAAAAGCTTATTTGGAGGAAACAAGATAAGGAAGCTGGAGTATCTTCTGGGGGATGCGAAGAGGCAGGGGGCAGAGTATGTTTTCACCTACGGCGCCACCCAGTCCAACCATGCCATGCAGACCGTGGAGGCTTGCAGGCGGGAGGGGTTAAAGCCGGTTCTCTACCTTCTGGCCATTGTGGAGCCGGACGAGGAGGATTTGAAGGGCAATCTTTTGCTGGACAAGATCATGGGGGCAGAGGTCCATATCATAAAAATGAATCCGGGAGAGAGCGAGGCAGAGGCAGACGAGAGAATGTACCGCCTGGGAAAGGAGCACATTGCCAGACTGGAGGCAGAGGGGCACAAATGCTACGACATCCCCATAGGCGGGGCAAGCATTGTGGGGACAGCAGGCTTTATCGGAGGCTTTGTCGAACTGAAGGAGCAGCTGGATGAGATGGGGCTGCACGTGGATTACCTCTTTCACGCCAATGGCACAGGCAGCACCATGGCAGGGCTGGTTGCGGGAAAAAGGCTGCTGGGGTCGGATATCCAGATTGTGTCTGTGGATGTGTCCTGCCATGGCGGGGATTATAAAAGGAGCCGGGTTCAGTTGGGAAATGACACCCTGTGGTGGCTGGGGGCTGAGCCGGTATTGAGGGAGGAGGATTTTGACATTGACGCTTCCTACTATCTGCCAGGGTATGAGATTCCTAGTGAAGGAGGCACGGAGGCGATCAAAATGATGGCGGAGAAGGAGGGGCTTTTGTTAGATCCGGTTTACAGCGGGAAAGGCTTTGCCGGGCTGATCGACTATGTCCGCTCCGGGAAAGTGGCGCCGGGGAGCAATGTGGTGTTTCTGCACACAGGGGGAGCCACGGCCCTGTTTGCGGAAAAGGAGATTTTGGGAAAGCTTTGGTGACCGGACAGGGACCATTAAAAAGAAAAACCGGAGGCTGGTCAGAAGCAGTAAAATGCCATGACTGGTCTCCGGAATTTTTTCTATTTTTGAACTGCATGGGACTAACCAATACAGCCCCGTTTGGCAATCTCTAAAAGCAAAGTAGTGCGGACGTTTTGTGTCCTCATAATTGACTTTCAGATAAGGGTCTTGTATCTTTGCGAAAAACTCATCTGATACAAAATATAGGCTTCCTGTCACAATTTCCATAAGCGGCTTTTCTCCCTGTACAATTTAAGCCCCCTGCCTTTTAGGGCAAGAGGCTTAAAAACTTTTTCACGGTCTATTTATTATTCGCATGACCGGGAGCGAACCACGTTTTCACGGCCTATTTGTTATCCGCATGACCGGGAGCGGACTGCTTTTTAAGGCAGTTTCCTATCTATCACTATTATGGTACACAAACCCCGCAAATATGTCAATCCCCCGCAAAAGTACAGATGTATTTTTAATAGGCAATTCCCTGATAAATGGAAAGTCATTCATGTGTTATCATTTAATTTGGCATATACGTAGGTATCTTTCCAAATCGCTTTTTCCGTTTCATCTTTCCAGAAATACACATTTTTTCTAAAATGGGCTTCCCGATGAAATTTTAACGCTTCAAGTAATGTCCATGAACGTTTATTATCGGGATCACATTCTGCATATATCCGGTGTATGCCATTGGAAAATGCCTGCTCGATTAAAATATTGCAGCTTTCGATGGCATAACCATTTCCCCAATACTTTCGGTTAAATACATATCCTAATTCCAACGCCTCAAAGTCACGTTTGCCCATATATACATTTCCAATCATTTTGTGAGAATTTTTCAATTCAACAGCAATCATTTCATCTGTACCAATACGCCATTCAAGATTTTCTTTTGTTTCATCAAAGGTTAGCGGTTTATATGGTTCATATTTCACGACTTCTTTATCCGATAAATATTCAAATAAATCCTGTACATCTTCTTTTTTGTATCTTCTTAAAATCAGCCTTTCCGTTTCTGCCAGAATTATTTTGTTATTCATGTCACACACTCCTTAAGCGAATCATCTTTGATTTGTTTTTGGAAAATCGGAACGGTTCCTAAACCCCGGCAGCATCCCTTTCAGGCAAGGGGCAAAGGAGCCGCTGCCGGTTCAGTTCCCTCCTCACAAGGAAAACCGACAAGGCAAAGGCGGCGAAATCGGCAACCGGACCGGCAAGCAGCACCCCCGGCAGGCCAAAGCGCAAAGGAAGGAGGAGAATCAGGGGGATCAGGAAGAATACCTGCCTGGTCAAAGCGAGCAGCAGCCCCTTCATGGCCTTTCCGATGGCAGTAAAGAAGTTGGAGGAGATCAGCTGCACTCCGTTGATTACCACCATAAACAAAAAGGTCCGCATGAAAAGAATGGCAAATTCAAAGTAAAGCCCTTCCCCTTTTCCGAACAGGGATATGATGGATCCCGGGAAGAACTGGAAGGCGCAAAAGCCGATGGCTGAGACAATCAGGTTCCACCGGATTGCCAAAAGATAGGCTTCCCGGACCCGTTTATATTTTTCCGCCCCGTAATTAAAGCCGATGATGGGCTGAACCCCCTGGGCGATTCCTATGATGACAGCCAGCAGGATTGCATTGGTTTTCATGACAATGCCGCAGGAGGCTAAGGGGATTTCCTTTCCGTACACAGACATGGCGCCATAGTAGGTGAGGGAATTGTTGAGCACAATCTGTACCAGGGTAATGGCAAGCTGGTTGACACAGCTGCTGATTCCCATGGCAAAGGTGTTGAGCATATCCCGGATATCCAGCCGGAAACAGCTTTTGGTAAACCGGATTGTCTGAAAATGCCACAAATACCGTATGGCAAGAAAGAAGGAGAGGAACTGCCCCAGGATGGTTGCCAGGGCAGCGCCGAAGACTCCCCAGCCAAAGATAAAGATAAATACAGGGTCAAGGATGGTATTGACGATTGCCCCGGCCACCATACAGAGCATGGAATATTTGGGGTTTCCGTCCGCCCGGATGAGATTGCTCATGCCGTTGGTGAGAATGAGAAAGGGCATCCCGATCAGGGTGATGCCGGCATACTGCCTGGCATAGGGCAGTACCTCCGCGGTTGCCCCAAACAGCTTTAAGAGGGGAAGGAGCAGGATTTCGGCTATGAGGAAGTAGAGGGGGCCGGCAATCGCCATGAAGGTTACCCCGTTTCCCGCAATCTTTGCGGCCTGTTCCGGCTCTTTCCTTCCCAGGTGAAGGGAGAAGCGGGAGGAACAGCCAATGCCGATTAAAAGGGAGATGGCCAGGCAGATGGTGGACAGGGGGTAGGATACATTGGTGGCGGCATTTCCCAGATACCCTACGCCCTGGCCGATAAAGATCTGATCTACAATATTGTAGAGGGAACTGACCAGCATTGCCGTTATGCTGGGAACCGCGAATTTTTTCAGTAAGGTGGATATTTTTTCATAACCTAATGGATTTTCATGCGTCAGACTCATCTTCTTTCCTCCGGATGTTACATCCTTTTGTGATCTGTTTTCCCGCCATGACCAGGCTTTCCTCAAACCGGGCGGCCTCTTCCTCGGTAAATCCCTGCAAGAGCACGGCCTCTGCTTGCTCACAGGCAGCTTTGATTTGACGGATGATTGCTTCTGCCTTGTCCGTGGGGTACAGCTGCCAGGTGCGCTTGTCCTTATCATAGGGAGTTCTTGTGATAAAACCATTTCGCTCCAGGACCATTACCGTCCGTACAATGTTGCTGGGATGAAGATAGAAGGTATCGATCAGGGAATCTTGTAAAATCCCCGGCTGCTGGCAAATCTTTATCAAAAATATGTGCTGGCTGCTGTTGAGCCCCAGGGGGGCAAGCTGCCTGTCCAGATAAACCTTGGCAAACCGGTCTGCGATGGACAGCCATTTTAGTATTTTCATAGGGACCTCCTTTTGTCTGGGAGATAGTATAGCATAAAAAGCGTGCGCACGCAATAAGTTTTTGCGCCCAAATTGATGAAGCTGTTTGGAACGGTTTGAATTGCGAAAATTTCATATGACCGCTGTCACCGCAGCGGGGTATTGGATTGTCTGGAGGATAGTGATTGTGGATTTGGGAAAATGATGTTACAATTTACAGAGGATGTCAGTTCGGTAAGCCGTTCCTAAAAATATTTTAAATTTTTGAATGGATTGGCCGGGGCCAGTCGTATTATTGTTGAAGCCAGAAAAGGCTATCAATGAGGATAGGAGATTCGGAACATGAAAAAACGATTAGCAGGGATATTGACAGCGGCAGTGATATTCAGCCTGGGAACTACAAGCGCATTTGCCGCAGGCCGGGGCTGCCATTACCAGGATGCTGACCATGACGGGGTCTGTGATTTTGCCGGTACAGTTTGTGCCTATGCGGATGAGGATGGAGACGGCATCTGTGATTATTGCGGTATGAGCGACAGTGATGATGACTGGCATGGAAGACATTATGTAGATGCAAATAATGATGGCATTTGTGATTATTATGCGGATGGCACCTGCCCCCATGACGGTACCGGCTATGGACATGGATGTTATGGCGGCCGTGGAAGGCATGGGAGGCATTGCCGGTAGGAGGGCAGGATATCGGGGCGGCAGGCCAGGGACGGAAAGGTGTCAGGGCAGCAGGCTCTGAGATAAGCCAGTAGGTCAACCAGCTGGGAGCCGGGACAGAATGGCTGCCAGGTCAACCAGCCGGGAACCGGGACAGGATGACTGCCAGGTCAGCCAGGCAAGACATCGGGACAGGATAGCCGCTTGGCTGTCAGTATGACAAATTGGCGGATGAATGGAGTTTCAGGATGCGGAACGAGCAGGAGGTAAACCGGGCCATTGAGCAATATTCGGATATGGTTCGGCGGCTTTGCATGGTACATCTGAAGAATCATGCGGATACCGAGGACATATTTCAAACTGTTTTTTTGAAGTATGTCCTTAGTTCTGTTTCCTTTGAAAATGAGGAGCACGAGAAGGCCTGGTTCATCCGGGTCACGGTCAATGCCTGCAAGGATTTGCTGAAAAGCTTTTTCCGCAGCCATACCGTATCCCTTGAGGAGGTGATGGAGCAGCCAGCCCTCCTTTTGCCGGACAACCGGGAGGTTTTGGAGGCAGTGCTTTCCCTTCCTGTCAAATACCGGGAGGTGGTATACCTGCATTATTATGAGGATTATACGGCTCCCCAGATCAGCCGGATTCTGGGGAAAAATGTCAATACCATTTATACGCTCCTGACACGGGCGAAACAGATGCTCCGGGAAAGGCTAGGAGGTGAGGGATATGAATGACAGAATAAAGAGCGCCTTTGCTCAGGTGTGGGCCGGGGAGGAGTTAAAGGACAAGACCAGGGAATTCCTTGCGGATAAGACCAGGGGATATACAGGACAAAGAAGGTTTTGGCCTCAGAGGATGGCATTCTGTCAGCCCATTGTCTCTGCCGCCTTATGCCTGATGATTCTGGTATTTGGGGGACACTGGTTTTACTTTACCCCCACAGCGAAGATCAGTATTGATGTCAACCCTTCCCTGGAACTGGGGATTAACCGGTTTGACCGGGTGGTGGCAGTGGAGGCTTACAATGAGGATGGGCAGGCATTGGCTGCTTCCCTGGATATCCGGTTTATGGGATACCAGGAGGCGGTCAGCCGGATACTGGAAAATGAAAAAGTGGCCGCTCTTTTATCCCAGGACGAGATCCTGACAATTACGGTTATGGAGTCCAAGGGAGTCCAGTCAACGAGAATCCTTTCGGACATGGAAAGCTGTGCGGCAGGGCATCAAAACACCTACTGCTATTCTGCTGATTCCAGGGAGGTTGCCCCGGCTCATGACCATGGAATGTCCTGCGGAAAGTACCGGGCTTTCCTGGAACTGCAAAAGCGGTTCCCTGATATCACCCCAGAGGAAATTCAGGACATGACCATGAGGGAGATTCGGGATTTGGCAGAGGAACTGCCGGAGGAGGCAGAGGAGCATCCCCATCATCACGGGAGAGCCGGGACAGGCGGGAGCGGTTCGGGCAGCCCGAGTCAGTCAGGGAACGGAAAGGGGCAGCTCGGAGGAGCCGGGGCAGAGAAGGAGAAAGGGCAGGCCAGCGAAGCTGCGGCAGGGAACGGAAAGGAGCAGCCCGGAGGAGCCGGGGCCGGGGCGGAGAAAGGGCAGGTCAGTGAGACCACGGCGGGGAACGGAAAGGGGCGGCCCGGAGGAGTCGGGGCGGAGAAGGAGAAAGGGCAGGCCAGTGAAGCCGCGGCAGGGAACAGAAAGGGGCAGCTAGGAGGAGCCGGGGCCGGGGCGGAGAAAGGGCAGGCCAGCGAAGCCGCGGCGGGGAACGGAAAGGGGCAGTCTGGAGGAGCCGGAGCCGGGGCGGAGAAAGGGCAGGTCAGTGAGACCACGGCAGGGAGCGGAAAAGGGCAGCCCGGAGGAGCCGGGGCGGAGGATGGAGAGGAACCGGAGACCTGGGAAGGGGAACACAGCAGGCGCGGCCATCATGGAAGGGGCAGCGGTAATGGGGGCAGGAAGGGGCATGGACATGAATAGCCTGACAGGTACTAATGACCGGATCACTGGTTGGTAAGCCTTAAGGCTCTCAAAAAGAAGTCCTCCTGCCCGAAGTTTCCGGATTTCAGCACCAGACGGATATCCGGGCGGTTTTGGGGGATCATCACAGGAACGCCGGGAGCCACGCTTTCTCCTATGAGATAGGAGTCAAAGCCCAGGGCTTTGGTGACAGCCCCGGAGGTTTCTCCGCCCGCCACAATAATCCGGGTGTATCCGGCTTTTACGGCCTGTTTGGCCAGTCTGGCCATGGTCTGCTCCAAAAGCTGTGCAATCCTTTCCTTGCCGGATTTTTGGACGGCCTGGACATTTTCAGGAGAGTCGGAACTGTACACCAGAACCTCCTGCCCCCGGTGAACCTGGATAAAATGCCATAATTCCTCCGGGGTCTGGCTGCCCTCCAAAAGCTTATGGGGAAAAAGCTGCAGAGAAGGGATGCGGCAGCTTTGGGCGCAGGCGATCTGGCGGCGGGTCATTTCGGAGCAGCTTCCTGCCAGGATAAGAGCGGAGCCGGCAGTATCCGGACCTGTTTTGGGCGTCTGCTTTTCTTCTGTTTCCTGACGGAATCCCTCTTCCTGCCCCGAAGCCTCTGGACCGCCGGGGGACAAACGGCGGGCCAGTTCGGTCAGAAGGCCGGAGCTGCCGGAGAGGAGGGAAAGCTGCCCAAAGCGGTCTGCAATGGCAGCGGCATCCTCCTCTTTTTCGTAGTCCGGAATGATATAAAAGCGGGGATGTTCTGCGGCAAACTGCTGGATTTTCTCAACAGTCCGGCTGACGGGAAGGTGGTATTGATTTTGGTCCACGTGGACGGTGGGATATTTGCTCTGAGCCTCCATCAGCACGGAAATGCGGGAATCCCACATGGGGGTCAGGGGATGCCGCCCCATAGGACTTTGGTCTAAGGGAATTCCGTTTACATACAGCTTTCCCTGGATGACCTGACGCCCGTTGACGGGGAGCGCCGGGCAGAGGATGGTACAGGGAAGGTCATACTCCTCCAGCAAAGCGTCTAAAATCGGGCCGATATTGCCCTGGGGAGTGGAGTCAAAGGTGGAGCAGTACTTGATATAGAGTTGCCTTGCTCCCTGCTCCTTCAGCCATCTGGCAGCAAGAAGGGTGTCCCGGACAGCCGAAGTCGTCTCCTGGGTTCTGGTTTTTAAGGCAATGACAACAGCCTGACAGTCCTCGGGGGCCAAGGAGGGGAGACCGTTAAATAAAATGGTTTTCAGGCCTCCTTTCACCAAGAAGGAGGCCGCGTCACTGGCGCCGGTAAAATCATCGGCAATACATCCCCACAATAAGGAATTGTTCATTTCATACCTCATTTCTGGATTGATTTTCAATTAAGAGTTACTTTTCATCCAAATCCACTTTTCATCCCGGTTCTTCATTCAAGCGCCATTCCCATCCGATACAGTTCAACCAGCCGCTGCCCCTCCGGATTCACATCGGACAGGGTGATGGGATCGCCTTTTTTTATGTCATTTACCAGAGAACCATTGTTCAGCAGATAGAAGGGGGCGAGATTTGCCGCCTCCTTTTTCTCCCAAAGCTGCGGGGTGATGTGGTCGATAGAATGGTGGTGGCCGTGTACCTGCAAGACGGTTCCCTTCGGGATATCCTCCTGAGCCACGGCGGCCATGACGGCAACCTGCCGGCAGTTTTCATTGGCGCCGATTCCCATAAGGTCGCCCAAGAGAATGGAGATGGGAGATTCCAGCCCCATATAGTGATAGGGCAGATATACACAGGCATATTTTTGGTTCCGGCTGACCACATGGCCTTTTCCGGTGAGTATTTTCCACACTTTTTCATTTTTACAGCGGATGATGAGAAAGACACCTCCGGCAAAGCTTGCCTCGTCCGGGCGGCGGAGATTGCAGAATACATCCACAACACCGGTTTTTTCCAGGATACCTCCATCCTCCCTGGGGATAAAGATATCCGCAAGTTCGCTGATTTTGGCAACCGGATAATGCATACTTTTGCAGGCGGGAGGCATACCGGTGGCATTGGACACAAGATTCATCTCACAAAGGTCCGCGGATATGACGGCTCTGTATTTTTCTAACAGGCACTCCCTCTTTTTCAAGGTCTCTGTTCCCTGATAATGCCACAAAGCCTTCATGCCGGGCATAGGCTCCCGGGGCTGGTCCGTGTCATTGAGATAGGTGAATTCGCCGGTGTCCGGATCCCAGACAAAATCATATTCGCTGGATTTGCCGGCGCAGACAATGTCCAGGCCAAGGACGCGGCCCCAGGAGATCAGATCTAACAGATTCCGGGGCTGGTCCCCGTTTACCAGGGTGTAGATGCTGTGATATTGTTCAGCAATTTGATTCATGGCAACTCCGCATACACTGTCGGTTTCCTTGGAAACCATATAGACATGGATTCCTTTTTTCAGGGCTTCCTCCGACAGCCAGGAGCCGACAACCGTGTTGCCGGTACATTCCACCAGGGCGGTGATATCCGTTTCCGGAACAAGATGATAGTCGGTGAGAATCAGGATTGCCTGGTCCGGGGCCGCATAAAGCTGCCGGGCATTTTCGCAGATCACCATATTTTCCCTGTCATAGCCTAACTCAAGAAGAACCCTCTGACAATCCCCGGCATCCAGGGCACAGATCATCCGCAGTTCCATGAGAGATACCTGGGAGATCTGGGCGAGAAGGGTATAGCCATAGCCGCTGGTGGCGCCCACAATGCCCACCCTTGACTTTTTGCCGTTGCTGCTTTTTATGAGAACGCTGTAGTCCATGTAAAAATCCTCCTGCTTTTTGATAACCATTATTATAGCAAATCCGGTGCCAGATTTCAGGGTAACAGAAAATCCGGAAAAACTTATGGGGAAACAGGAAAATCATGGCAACATTTCCCGTTTTTGGAAATTTGCCTGTTGAGGCTGTGTTGGAAAATGTTTCATATGCAACAAAGTGTACAGCGATATTGACGGATAGGGGAGAGTGCGATTACAATCAAGATGGATGCGGATACGGGCAAGGAGAGGGAGAAGGTTTTGGAGGAGGGGCTGCCGGACGAAAGGACGATGATTCAGCAGGCGCTGGCTTTGTGCCGGGGAAATCAGACAAAGGCGGCAAAGATGCTGGGCATTGACCGGTCTACTTTGTGGAGGAAGATGAAGAAGTATGGGTGAGGGGGCTTGTGTGTTGCAATATTGTTGTATTTGCTACAGGTTATTGGCGGGATGGATTTGAGATTTGTGTGGTGAATCTGTAATTTTCTGGTAACTGTTTAGATGGTGGGGATTTGACAGGGATTTTCAAATGTGTTCTGGGGATAAGTTTGTTTGTATGCTGAAATTTCTGTTAAATTCAGCATGGGATGGGCATTTTATCCTTTTTGTCTGGTGTGGACGGGCGAGAAAATGTCTGTCTGAACGGTTGTATTTTCTGATGAATTTTTAGTGGTTTATGGGTGTTTAAAGATGGGAGTTAAACTCTGGCACAGAAGTTGCTTAATCAACTGGTATCAAATAAAAACGGAGGGTTTATGTATGGCAACTGGATATGTGTTAGGGGTTTTTGCGGTTGTGATTGTATTGATGATTTTCCTGATTTCCAAATGCAAGGTGCATGCGGCGATGGGAATTCTTGTCTCTGCCATTATCCTGGCGATTGCCCTGGGGACGCCGTGGCAGGAGATTGAGGGCACCATTAACGGGGGATTTTCGGGCACGATCAAGAGTGTGGCGATTGTGATTTTTCTTGGCTGTACCATGGGGACCGTGCTGGAAAAGACAGGGGCAGCCATCCGTATCACCAAGTGGGCTATCGGGCTTTTTGGGAAGGACAAGATGATCTGGGGGATTGCTCTGGCCTCTTTTATTCTGGGAATCCCGATTTTTGCGGATACGGTTGTGATTCTCTTGATTCCCATTGTGTCTCTTCTGGCGGTGCAGACGAAGAAGTCTATGATGTGCTATGGGACGGTTCTCTATCTGGGGGCTCTTGTGACGGCGTCCCTGGTTCCGCCTACTCCGGGGCCTGTGTCTGCGGCGGCGCTTTTGAATGTTCCTTTGGGGCAGGCGATTATCTGGGGTCTGCTTACGGCTGTTCCCAGCGTGATTGCGGCTACGCTTTACTGCATGACGCTAAAGACGCCGGTTTTGCCCAAGGAGGAATTTATCAAGGCAGCCAAGGAGGCGGTGGATGGCAGGGAGATGCCTGGACTTACGAAGGCTTTGGCTCCCATTATTGTGCCTCTTGCCCTGATCGTCTGCAACACAGGGGCTTCGATTCTGGTTCCGGATACGGCTATTGCCAATTTTCTGGCGTTTATCGGAAGTCCTCTGGCTGCCTTGTTCACCGGCTGTCTGGTGTCTCTCACACTGACGGGAAAGGAATGGAAAACGAAAAAGGTTCTGGACGGCTGGGTAGGGGAGGGTGTCACCGCCGCCGCCATGCCGATTATTGTGACGGGGATGGGCGGCGCCCTGGCTACCTTTGTAAAGAATGCAGGGGTTGCTGACCGGATTGCGGAGGTGGTGGTTCAGTCCTCGTTTCCGGCGATTTTGATTCCGATTATCATTGCGGCCATCATCCATGTGGTGACAGGTTCCAATGCCCTGGGGGTTATGACAGCGGCTGCTTTGGTGGAGCCTATGTTAGGCACTCTGGGTATTTCTCCGGTGGCGGCATTTCTGGCCTGCGGCACCGGGGCGCTGATGTTTAAGCATGCCAATTCCAGCGGTTTCTGGGTGACGGTATCCATGTCCAACATGGATGTGAATCAGGGAATCCGGGCTGTGGGCGGCGCATCCACGGTGGCGGGGCTGACAGGAGCCATCCTTACCTGTATTCTGTGGGGATTGCATTTGATTTAGCACAGCGCTTGTTTGGAGCACAGGCGGGAGAATTCTGAAAGCAAAGGGAGAGAAAATCGGGATGGAAAAATTTATTACCAAGGCGGCACGCCTCAACGGGGCCTATGATATTGAACTGATTGAGAGGGAGTTGGTGTGCGGCGAGGATGACATTGTGGTAAAGAATCATTTGATGGGGATCTGTGGTTCGGATAAAAGCTTTTACCGGGGCTCGATGCCGCCCCAGACGGCAGAGTTTCGCCAGCCTCCAGGATTTCCGTTTCTGCTGGGCCACGAGAGCGGGGGCACGGTGGTGGCAGTGGGGAGCCGGGTCAGTGATTATAAGGTGGGGGACAAGGTGATCGCCTTTGGCTGGAACAATAATTTCGCGGAGTATTTTAAGGCAAAGGCATTTCAGCTGCAGCCCGTTCCCTTTGGTCTGGATATGGACATTGCCAGCTTAGGGGAGCCTACGGCCTGCGCCATGTATTCAGGGCTGAACTGCCGGGTTCAGCTGGGGGATAGTGTGGTGGTTATGGGAGGCGGATATGCAGGCCAGATTATTGCCCAGTGCGCCAGGCTCAAGGGGGCTTATCTGGTGATTGTGGTGGATGTGCTGGAGGGAAAGCTGAATCTGGCAAAGTCCCTGGGGGCAGATGTTGTGATCAATAGCAGGGAGGAGGATCCGGTGGCAAGGGTAAAGGAACTGACCGGAGGCATCGGCGCGGATGTTGTGGTGGAATGTGCCGGGACGGAGGAATCCTTCAATGCTGCCAGCGCCATGATCCGCCACAATGGAAAGTTTGTGTTTTACAGCTGGGTGACCAGGCCGGTGACCTTGAATATCAGCCGCTGGCATGATGACGGACTGGAATTTGTCAATACCTGCCTGGTTCATCACACCTGGCAGCAGCGGTATGTGTGGTTCCCGGAAACCATGCGCCCCATTGCTCAGGGCATGGTAAAGATCCGGCCGCTTATTACCAATGAATTTAAACTGACAGATCTGAAGGCCGGTTTTGAACTGGCAGACAGGGACGATGCTGCCATTAAGATTGTGTTTCGGCCGTAGCAGGGGGTAAAATGTAAATCAGGAAAGAAGGGAACTGGTGTGAGTTGTCTGAACTGCTAAAGGGAAGAGAGATGGAGAAAGAACTGAGACAGAAAATGGAGGAGGCGGTCTGGGTTGCCCGCAGCTTGTTTGAGCGGAACCGGACCACCGGATCTTCGGCAAATTTAAGCTTTTTGCATAATCAGAGCATGTATATCACCGCCGGCGGAAGCTGCTTTGGGACTTTGACAGAGAAGAATTTTGCGGTCATGGATATGGAGGGAAGGCCTTTGGGGGACAAAAAGCCCAGCAAAGAGTGGCCTCTGCACCTGGGTATTTACAGGAAAAAAACCCGGACAGGGGCCGTGCTCCATACCCATGGCACCCATGCCGTGCTGTGGAGTTTTGTGCCGGTGAGGGATGAGACCGACTGTATTCCGGCCTGCACCCCGTATCTGAAAATGAAGTTGGGACGGGTGTGTATGGTTCCCTATGAGCAGCCCGGCTCCCAGGCCTTGTTTGATGCCTTTGAAAAGCGGGTGATGTCCGGGGACGGATATCTGCTAAAGCGCCATGGGGCGGTGGTGCCAGGGGCGGATATTATGGACGCCTTTTATTGTCTGGAGGAGTTAGAGGAGAATGCCAGGATTGCCTGGGAACTTTGGCGGGCGGGGGAGCGGAGAGTGATTCGGGGAAGGCATGTCCTGTGAAAGGGTTGCGAAATATATATCGAATCAGGAATCGGCTGAACTTGCGGAAGAATTTAATCTGTGATAAGATGTGGATAGCAGATTTTGACATTTTGATTATGTTATGTGAGAGTTTTCCCTTGTAACCAGCCAGTCCACACATAATGCTTTGCCGCAGGAGGATTTTCCGGAATCAGGAGAATGATTGTGAAATACCTGGAACAGCACCCAATGATTGTGATTGTCCTCGGGATTATGGGAATTTCCCTGTCAGCGATTTTTGTGAGATATTCAGAGGCGCCACATTCACAAGAGCATTTCATTTCCGGCAACCGTGAGAAACGTGTACAGGGAGGTGATTCATGATGTTTACCAAAGAAGTAATGGAACAGTTTACCGAACTTGATTTCGCAGTTTACGACTGTATTGTAAAACACAAGAAACAACTCCATAAGATTACAATCAAGGAATTAGCTGCCATGGCCCATGTGTCAACGGCAACGGTTCTGCGTTTCTGCAGAAAATGCGGGGCAGAGGGGTACAGTGAATTCAAGATCAGGTATAAGGAATACCTTGAGGGGAAGCAGGAGGCGCTAAAGGACGACAAAGAAACCGAACTGCAAAGCTTCCTCACCAGAATCAACTCCCAGGACTTTCAGGAAAGCCTGGACAAGGCCCATAAGATTCTTGTCAAGTCAAAGTGCATTTTGTTTATCGGCATAGGTACCTCCGGAATACTGGGAAAATATGGGGCAAGGTATTTTTCCAATGTGGGGTATTTCAGCCTGTTTATCGATGACCCGTGGCTGCCGATTCTTCAGAACCCTTCCGAGGGCACGGTTATGATCGTCTTATCCGAGTCCGGCATGACCAGGCAGACCCTGTATATCGCCTCCCATCTCCAGCAGAGAGGCTGCCCCCTGATTTCCGTCACCAACAATGCCAACTCGGTTCTGGCAAAAATGGCGGACTGCAACATTTCCTATCATGTCACGGAGCGGATGGTCAATGACAGAAATGTGACCACGCAAATCCCAGTGCTGTACATTATTGAAACATTGGCAAAACGACTATACAATGAGGAAAGCTGAAAAGGGAGGTATCCATGCCGGTTTTCTCTTACGAACAGCTTAGGAAAATGAATCCTGGTGAATTCAGGGTTTACAATTTTGTGGTATCTCATTTGGAAATGGTGCCGGAAATGAATATCCGGCAGATTGCGGGAGGGGCCGGGGTATCCACCACAACGGTCCTCCGCTTCTGCGAAAAGGCGGGATGTTCCGGGTATACGGAACTGAAGTACCGGGTCAGGCAGGAACTGGATAGGTCTGACCGAAAGGGAAGCTTTGATGCGGACCCGGCCATACAGTATATGAAAAACGCGGCAAGAGACGAAGGGTTTGCAGAGAAAATGGCGCAGGCCGCGAAAATCTGCGAAGCCGCGGGCCAGATCATCCTTTCGGGAAACCGGGAGAGCAGGCCTCTGATCCGCTATGGGGCATATTTATTTTCCGGCATCGGCAAAGCGGCGTTCCCCGCGGAGGAGGGGTGGGGGAGTATCTGTCCGGAAGGCGAGGCAAAGCCTGCCCTCCTTATCCTCTCCTCCCAGGGAGGCGGGGAGGAACTGATTTCCCTGATCAATGGTTACAAAAAAGCGGGTTCCTCCCTGGTCAGTGTTACAAACACGGAACATTGTCCGATTGCACAGATGTCGGATGTGAATTTTGCCTGTTATATGCCGGAAATTTCCCGGGTTTCCCGAACCGGGCGGACAGAGTTGGTCTCGCAGCTTCCCCTGGTATACCTGCTGGAAACCCTGGTAAGTGAAATGCAGGGATACAAAAAATAAGAAAACCTATGACAGACGGGCTTCCTGTCTGTTTTTTTTATGTAACAAATGATATTTTCTTTACTACGTGTCAAAAACAGGAAAACCAATTGAAAATCAAAAGGGATATGATATGATGGATATAACATATGAGCGCTCATGTGGAATCGAATCGACAAAAAAGGAGATTAGGAGGTATGGAAAAAAGAAAGGTTCCACATGATTTTTTGTGGGGCGGTGCGGTTGCGGCACATCAGCTTGAGGGAGGCTATGACAAAGGAGGGAAAGGAATCTCCATAGCGGATGTGATGACTGCCGGAGCCAACGGAAAAGACCGGGAGATCACCCGGGGAATACTGCCAAACCACTATTATCCAAACCATGAAGCGATTGATTTTTACACAAGATACAAAGAGGATATCCGTCTGTTTGCCGAAATGGGGTTCCGGTGCTTCCGCACATCCATTGCATGGACGAGAATCTTTCCCCAGGGTGACGAGGAGGAGCCAAATGAGGAAGGGCTCCGGTTCTATGACGATCTGTTTGACGAACTGCTGAAATACCATATTGAGCCGGTTGTCACATTAAGCCATTTTGAAATGCCCTATTCCCTGGTGGAAAAATACGAGGGATGGAGAAACCGGAAGCTGATCGGCTTTTTCGTTAAGTTTGCCGAGACCGTCATGAGACGGTACAAGGACAAGGTAAAGTACTGGATGACATTTAACGAAATCAACAATCAGTCCAGTGTGCAGAATCCCTGGAGCGGCTGGACAAACTCCGGAATCCTTTACCAAAAAGGGGAAGATGTGCAGACGGTTCTCCAGCAGGCCGTACATTACGAGATGACCGCAAGCGCCATGGCGGTAAAGCTGGGCCACGAGATCAACCCCCAATTTCAGATCGGATGTATGCTTGCCATGGTTCCCTTTTACCCCAGGACCTGTTCTCCCCAGGATGAACTTGCGGCCCAGACAGCCATGGAGCACCGGCTGTATTCCTATGGGGATCTCCATGTCTTTGGGGAGCATCCCGCCTATATGGAAGCATTCCGCAGGGAACATGGCATCTGCCTGGACATAACGGAGCATGACCGGAAATGCCTGAAAGAGGGGTGTGTGGATTATATCGGCATCAGCTACTATATGAGCGGCACCATCAGCAGCGTTCAAACCGAGGGCAGCACCCGGGTGGGAGAGGGGATGTACGTGGCGCCCAACCCCTATGTGGCAAAAAATGACTGGGGCTGGCAGATCGACCCCCAGGGACTCCGCTATTCCCTGAACCTGCTCCATCAGAGATATCACAAGCCTATATTTATTGTGGAAAACGGTTTGGGGGCCTATGATAAGCTGGAAAACGGAACCGTCCATGACAGCTACCGGACAGACTACTTAAGGCAGCACATCCTGGAAATGAAAAAAGCCATGTTTCTGGACGGGGTTCCGGTTATGGGCTATACCCCCTGGGGATGTATTGACCTGGTAAGCGCAGGCAGCGGCGAGATGGAAAAACGGTATGGTTTCATCTACGTGGATAAGGATAATCAGGGAAAGGGCAGCTTGGAGAGAAAGAAAAAGGATTCTTTTGCGTGGTATAAAAGGGTAATCGAGAGTGACGGGCAGATCGGATAAAGGCGTCATAAAGGAAGGAGGAAGAAGTGATGTTAAAAATCAGATTGTTTTGTGCAAACGGAATGTCAACCAGCCTGCTGGTAAAGAAGATGGAGGAGGCAGCAAAGGAGAAGGGTAAGGAAGTGGATATCAAGGCCTATCCAATCCTTGACATGGAAAGACTGATCGGGGAGGCGGATGTGGCTCTTTTAGGACCCCAGGTGGGATACCAGCTTGCCAAGGCAAAGGAGATATGCGAGGCAAAAGCTGTTCCTGTGGATGTGATTCCCATGGCGGATTACGGGATGTGCAACGGGATGAGCGTGCTGCGGTTTGCGTTTAAGCTGGCGGCAGGAAAATAAAAAACCCATGAACCAATGTCAGTTAGTTAAGCGTTTCTGAAAGGTACGCCAGGGAAACGGGGAGAGAAGCAATCGGAAATGGTTTGCTGCTTTTTCCAGTTTCGAGATCAAGAATTCCTAAAATTCCTGATTTTTGCGAAAAGCGAAACGAAAATTCACAAACTCGCTGCGCTCAGACAGTGTGAATTTTCGTTTCAACGCAAAACTCAGAAATTTAAGGACTTCTAAATCTCTGCAAAGTCAAAATTCGCAAACCATTTCCGATTGCTTCTCTCCCTGTTTCCCTGGCTGTGTTTCGCGATTTCTTAACTAACTGACATTGCTCATGAACAGTAGAAAGGAAATGAGAGATGAAGCAACTCATGAATGACAAAATAATCCCCAGGATTATGGCGTTTGTTAGTACAAAAGGGATACAGGCAATTAAGGATGGAATGGTCTATTCCATGCCTCTTCTGATCGTGGGCTCTGTATTTCTGATTATTACCAATTTCCCGATTCCGGCAGTTGTGAATTTGCTGGAGCAGACAGGCATAAAGGCTGTGCTGGAACAGGCCAACGGGGCAACCTTCAATATCAGCGCCATGATCGCCGTTCTTGGCATTTCCTATAACTATATCAAATTAGAGGGGCAGGAGCCTTTAAGCGGAGCAATCGTTGCCCTTGGCGTCTTTATTATGATGACGCCGGCATCGATTGTGGCAGAAGGCGGAGCAGTAGTGGGGGGTATTATCGATAAAAGCTGGACAGCCGGGAAAGGCATGGTGGGGGCAATTATTGTGGGGCTGATTGTGGCCTATGTCTATTGCTGGTTTCTGAAAAGAAATATTAAGATCAAGATGCCGGCAGGGGTTCCTGAGGGGGTATCCAACGCCTTCTCGGCCCTGGTTCCCGGAGCCGTCATTGTGACCGGGGCAACCATTGTCCACGGGATCTTTTCCATAGGCTTTCATATGACGGCTATGGAGGGGATTTACAAGGTGATTCAGACGCCCCTCCAGAGCATGACCGATTCCATCGGAGGAGCCGTCCTGATGTGCTTTCTCACCCCGTTTTTATGGTTCTTCGGCGTACATGGCTCCACCATTGTGGGAGGCATCATGACTGGTATCCTTCAGGCCAACGGCCTGGAAAACCAGGCTTTGATTGATAAGGGGATTGAACTGACGGTGGAAAACGGAGGCCACATCGTAACCATGCAGTTTTTGGACCAGTTTATCAATACCACTGGCGCGGGAATCACCATCGGCCTTGTGATCTATATGTTTTTCCTTGCCAAATCAAAGCAGTTAAAAACCCTGGGAAGGCTGGAACTGGTGCCTGCACTGTTCAACATTAACGAACCGATTTTGTTCGGGATTCCCATTGTGATGAATCCCATGCTGGCGTTTCCCTTTATCGCCATGCCGGTGGTGGCCTGCATATTGCAGTACATAGCGCTCTATACCGGGCTTTGCCCCCTCTACGGCGCTGTCCAGGTTCCCTGGACCTGCCCTCCGATTATCTCGGGATTTTTAATCGGAGGCTGGCGGACAGCCCTCTTGCAGGTGGTTATCCTCAGCTTGTCCTTCCTTATTTATTTCCCCTTTGTGCGGAGGGTGGATAAGCTGAACCTGATAGAAGAAGCGAAAAAAGAACAAGAAGCACAGGATGATGAATGGTAAAAGGAGGACAAAATGACACAGGAATTTGAGACAGCATGTTTTGGAATTATTACTTATGTGGGCACTGCGAGATCTTGCTTTATCAATGCGGTGCAGTTTGCGAAAAAAGGGGATTTTGAAGGGGCGGAGGAACAGATTCGGCAGGGAGACGAAGCCTACACCCAGGGGCATCATATCCATGCAGATCTTTTGACACTGGATGCAAACGGAAAGCTGGAAGAATCCGGACTTATCCTGATGCACGCAGAAGACCAGCTGATGAGCGCGGAAACCTTCCGGGTCCTGGCCGTGGAGTTTATTGAGGTTTATAAAAAAATGGCAGAATAGCGGAGGCCAAAACCTGCATTCCCCAAGGGAAACCGGCAGCAGCCCGGGATTTCCGGGAAACAAGTGCTTTGTACAAAGAGAGGATAGCCGAAAAAGCTATCCTCTTTTGTCTCATGGGAAATTGCGTCCAATCCTGTTTGATTTTTGTGCTTTGGATTTTATCCTTTCACCCCGCCTCCGGTAACACCGGCAATGATCTTTTCCGACAAAAAGATATACAGGATGAAGGTAGGCAAAAATACGATTACCACAGCCGCGAACATGCCGGCCCAGTCCCCGGTGTATTTCATGGAGTTAATCATGGAATACAGGCCCACGGCAATGGGGCGCAGCTTGTCGGAGTTGGCGAATATCAGGGAGATGAAGTACTCATTCCAGATATTGATAAAATTAAATATGGTGACCGTGATGATTCCCGGCTGAGCCATGGGAAGCATGATCAGCCAGAAGGTCTTGGTGGGCGGGCACCCGTCAATGGCCGCCGCCTCCTCAAAGGCCCGGGACAGGTTGCCGAAAAAGGTCATGAGGAAGATGGTGGTGTAGGGCACATTGATGCCGATGTACAAAAAGATCAGCAGGACGGCATTGCTCATCACATGGTTTAAGATTCCAAGGTTGGCCACAATCCCGAACAGAGGAAGCACAATCATCACCACCGGCACGCCCATGGCAGACACAAAGCCGGTCTGAATCAGCTTGTTCCCCGGAAATACGAAGCGGGCCAGGACATAGGCCGCCGGGGCGCAGATGAGAATCAGCAGAATGCAGGAGATGATGGAGTAGATAAGGGAATTCCGGAAGATTCCCGCCACATCGGAATTCATCCAGGCCTTTACATAGTTTTCAAAATGGAGCCCGGAGGCTAAAAGCTTATTGGAAAAGATCTCCTTGGTGGTGGAAAAGCTGGCCAGCAGCACCCATCCCAACAGGACAAAGGTAAAGGAAATCCAGACCAGCAGGATAAAGTATCCCGGTGCCAGGCGCAGTTCCCTTTTCCAGTTGACCGGCTCCCGGTATTTTTTTGTTTTCGCCATAAATTTCCCCTCCTTTTAGAATTCCAGGTCATCATCCCGCAGCAGGTGGTTGCACAGCCAGAATACGGCCACCACACAGACGCTTAAGAGCACGCCGATGGCAGCGCCGAGGCCGGAGTTCCGCTCTGTGATGCTGTTGCCCGCGCCGAAGATCTGCATATACATGTAAACCATGGGAGTGATGGTCTGGGTGTCTGCCGTGACCGTGGAGAACAGCTGGGACCACACGAAGAAGCCCACACTGGTGACGCTCCACATGGTAATGTTCGTCTTGAAAACCCCCTTTAACAGGGGAAGGGTGATGTAACGAAACTGATTGAATTTGTTTGCCCCGTCTAAGGTGGCAGCCTCAAAGTAATCGGAACTGATGCGCTCAATGCCGCTGGCAAAGATCAGCATGTGATATCCTACCATGCCGAAGCAGTAGGCCAGCAAAAGGGCAGCGAATTTGTGGTCATTGTCCAGCCACTGTACCTTGGCCAGGGAGGTGAGCCCCAGATTGGTAAACACGGTTTTTAAAAGCCCGAACTTGGGGCTGTAGACGTATTGCAGCCACATGGTAGCCAGAGCCACCGCGCTGACAATGTTGGGCAGATAAATCACAGCCCGGAAAAAGCTTTTGAAGCGGATGCCGCTGGTGATGATCACCGCAAAGAGCAGTGCCAGGGACATGACGATGATGCCGCCGATCAGCCAGATGCGGAAAAGGTTCCACATGGAGATGCGGAAGAGGCTGGTGTTGGCCAGCCGGATAAAATTGGACAGGCCGGTAAACTGCCATTTGGCCACCGGGTCGGTGATTCCGTCAATCCGGAAAAAACTCATGATAATGGTACGGATGATGGGATAGAGGAAAATAACAGAAAACATCAATACTGTGGGCGTTAAAAACAGTATGATCATGCCTTTGTTGCGTTTCATCCCGGTTCCCCCTTTCATAAAGTGAAAACAAAAGGCGGCAGCTTATCCCTGCCGCCTTTTTACCGATATTAGTTCCCTGCTTTCTTCAAGGCATCCACAAAGCCCTGGGCATCAATGCTGCCGCCGCAAAGCTTTAAGAAGTTCTCCTTGATGATGGGCGTCATGTCTGCGTTGGCCTCAGCGCCTGCCGCCCAGGGATAGCGGGTGTTCATGCTGTCCATAACCGGCTTCACGCAGGAGATCAGGGCCGGCCACTCGGTGTTGTTGGAATCCGCAGGAATACCGATAGACAACTCGGAGAGCATCTTGTCGAACTCACCCTGGGTGATATAGCAGATCAGCTTAAAGGCATCCTCTGCCTTCTGGGAATCCTTGTTGATAGCCAGTACCTGTGCCCCGTAGTTGGCAGCGTCCACTCCATCGGTTCCGCCTTCCAGGGCCGGATAGCTGAAGCAGCCCCACACAAAGTCATCCCCGGCCATATCCTTTACCTCATTGGGCAGCCAAGAGCCGTTTAAGTACATGGCAGCGGTTCCCATGGCCAGTTCCTGGTTCTGTCCTGCCGGCCAGACATTGGAGGCAATGGTCTCAGAGAAATAGCCCTTGCTGGCAAAATCCGCATAAGCTTCTGCCGTGGCAATCACAGAAGGATCATCCCACTGGCCGCCCTTTACGATCTCTTCCGTCTTGGGCTCGCCTACCAGGCGGGACATGTGATAGCCGAACATGCAGGTGATGTAGGCATCGTCACAGGTGATGGGGGTGTACCCTTTCTCCTTGATCTTGGCGCAGGCAGCATCCAGTTCCGCCCAGGTGGTGGGAACCGCGGTAATCCCTGCCTCGTCAAAGATCGTCTGGTTGTAGAAAAACGCAAATACATTGGGCTGGTAGGGAATGGACTTTAAGGTGCCCCCGCCTACCTCGCGGCAGGCTGCCATCAGGCCTGCATTGGCGGTTGCCTCGTAATCCGCGGCCTTGGCTAACTCCTCCAGATCCATCAGATACTGTCCCCAGGTGGTGTTGACCCGGTCAATATCCTCGTCAAACAGGTCAATGTTGGTTCCCGCGTCCAGAGCCGGCTGCAGTCCCTCACGGATACCGGTACGGCCCTTGAACTGGAGATCTACGCTGATGCCTGTGTCCGCCGTAAACTGGTCAACCGCTGCCTGGATGGCCTGCCCCTGAGGCTCTGTGGCCTCCCACATCGACCAGTACACCAGGCCGTCCCCTGAGGGAGCCGCAGCCTCCTGCTGTCCGCCGTCCGCTGCCGGAGCCGCTGTGGTGGCATCCCCCGCCGGGGCTGCCGCTGTCTCTGTGGTCTGCCCGCCACCGCCGCATGCTGCCAGGGAGACAGCCATCGCTGATGTAAGAACCAGTGCCATAACTTTCTTTCTCATAAAAACGTCCTCCTCTTTTTTATGCAAATTCCTTGCATTTACTTACGTTCCCATGAGATTAGTATAGTAAAACTGCACAGAAAAATATTTGCACAATCAACCCTTATATTTGTACATTAGGTCATTTCTGGTGAAATTGCATAGAGGAATTCTGCTATCGGAGAAGGCCGTATTTAATATTGACAATAGTTTTGGGAGGCCTTTTTTGCGGAGTCTCAATTTTTACTAGTACTCCATCCGGAAGCATTTCAGAAGACTGACTGCTCAGGAAAAGAATCAGTTAAAAACCAAACTGAGGCTTTTAGCCGAAAATCCTTCCCATCCTTCACTCCGCACAAAACGTATTCAGGGAACTGCGGATCTCTTTGAGTGCAGTGTCAACATGGACATTCGCATTATCTGGTTTTATGAAGGCGACAAAATGATGATGCTGGTAGATGTCGGACATCACGATATATTAAAGCAGTTCTAATACCTCCCCGATATCCCCATTGATACAGACCGCCTGCCCCGCAATCTCCCCCGGACAGACCGCCTCCCCATTATTTATACATATATACACCGCCTTCGGATTCTCCGCCGTCATCTGCCAGAAGGGATACTTGATAATCCCCGGGGTATTTCCCCCGACCCCCAGTTCCAGATATAAAACCTTCCGCCCCTTATGGCAGCGGATGAAATCCTGATACCTGCCTGCCGCTGCCATCCAGCCCTCATCCTCGACAAAGGTGGAATCAGACCGCAGATTCATGGACATGGGCGCCCCGCAAACCGGGCAGCGGGGGAGGAGAGAGGAGGGAATCCGCATATTTTCCTGTTCCGCCACCATTTTTCTTACCATAGCTTCATTATCATAGGTCTTGTGGTGACAGGGCTTTGAGCACTGCCAAAGCCCATAGTCGCCCTGGGTATAAAACAGCCTTTGCTTGTCAAAGCCAGCCTTTTGGAAGCAGTGGTCTACATTGGTGGTAAGGACAAAATAGTCCTTGTCTTTGATCAGGGCAAACAGATCCTGGTAAAGGTTTTTCGGCGCGTCCTGATAGCGGTTAAGAAAAATATAACGGCTCCAGTACGCCCAATATTCTTCCTCTGTCTCATAGGGATAAAAGCCCGCGGAGTACATGTCCCCAAAACCGTATTTTTTGATAAAGTCGGGGAAATTCTCTTCAAACCGTTTCCCGGAATAAGTAAATCCGGCAGAGGCGGACAGCCCTGCCCCTGCACCCACCACCACAGCCTCCGCGTTTTCTAACAACCGTTTTATCGTTTCCCCAAAAGCCCTGGCTTTCTCGTTATCCCAATAAGTCTTGGTAGATTTCATAATCCTTGTCTTTGAATACATTAAAAATCACCTCCAGGCCGTTTTTGTTTTTTCTCTGATAATCCAGTACCGTCTGTACGGCGATCTCAGCCGCCTTTTCATTGGGAAAATGAAATTCCCCTGTGGAAATACAGCAAAAGGCAATGCTTTTCAGCTGGGAGATTGCTGCCAGTTCCAGGCAGGAGCGATAGCAATTGGATAACTGGTCGCAATCCTGCCCGGTTACTGCGCCCCGGATGATGGGCCCCACGGTGTGAATCACATGACAACAGGGAAGGTTGTAGGCTTCTGTGATTTTCGCCTTTCCCACAGGCTCTTTTGTCTGTTGTTTTTCCCTTTTCTGCGTTTCCATGATACGGGCACATTCCAGGCGGAGTTCCACCCCGGCGGCAGAATGAATGGCATTGTCAATGCACCCGTGGCAGGGGAGGAAGCAGCCTAACAGGGCAGAATTCGCTGCATTTACGATGGCATCCGCGGACAGGCGGGTGATATCCCCCTGCCACAGATAGATTCCCGGCCGTATCTGCGGCAGGCCGTCCAGGGAAACAATGCCTTTCTGCGCAAGTTCCTCCTGGAGATATGCGTCCTGCACTTCCAGAAATTCTTTGGAAACGCTTCTGGGCGGGCGGAGGTTCATCAGAGAGCGCAGCAGGTTTTTCCTGCCTGTGGATTCCCTGGGGACCGGGATTTTTTTCCATTCCCTGTCCTCGTTTTGCAGATAGTTTATGAGAAAAAGAAGCCTTTCTTCCTGAGTCATAGCTGCCTGGGCCATAGTGTCCTCCTTCATTTTCTTTCTATCGATGTTTTTTGTATGAATGTGTATGAATGTTTGTTTTTGCGGCTTGTTTTTTCACGCCTGCAAGGATATAATAAATCCATAGAGCAAAAACGTAAAGTAAGCACATTATTGTGCTATAGTGACCAAAAAGAAACTATTGTGAAGAATGGGAGGATTTTTATGGAGAAGAACTTGCCTGCCTGCCCGGTAGAGACCACTTTGATGCTCATCAGCGACCGCTGGAAGGTTCTGATTATCCGTGATCTGTTAGGGGGCACGAAGAGGTTCGGACAGATAAAAAAGTCCGTGGGAAATATATCCCAGAAGGTTTTGACGGCAAATCTGCGTTCCATGGAAGAGAGCGGCCTGCTTATCCGAAAGGTGTATCCGGAAGTTCCGCCCCGGGTGGAATATACTTTGACAGAAACAGGATACAGCCTGAAACCAATTTTGGACGCCATGGTGGCGTGGGGAACGGAATATCAGCAGAAGAGAAGGGAAACGGAAAAAAGCACCGGGGAGTGACAGGCATTATCCTGCCACTGTCCGGGGCTTTCCTTCCATTTTTTCTTGCTTTGGACCAGGGAATCTGCCTTTTCTTTGGGACTTTCTCAGCTATCGGTCTCTTTTCCCGTCAGCGTCCCTTTCTCATATTTCCTTCCAGACAATCCCGCATCCCTCCAGATACATGGGGAAAGATTTCCCCTCCCCGTCATAGACCAGGGTATGCTGAGTCTCCTGGGAATTGTTGACCACCGCATATTTCCCGGTCACCGGGTAGGCATGGACCTCACACAGGGGATTGTCAGCAAACCAGCGCTTCATTTCCCCTTCCTTTTTGGCACTGTAATAGAGGCAGCGCATCAAAAGCCGGGTGTTTTCGCAGCTGTAGGGCAGGCCGGCCAGATAGACACCCCGCCCCTTCCCGTAAGGATGGGCGCTGGCATGGACCTCCCCGTGAGAATACTCCACAATCTCCGTATCCTCCCACAGGGCATAGACATTTTTCATCCCTTCCCCAAAATCAAAAGCCCCTTCCCGGTCCTCCTTTAGAAAATGTTTCTCTTGTTCCTTTGTAAAATATTTATCCGTGGAAAGGCTAAAGCCCAGTTCCTCATCCACCCCCAGCACGTCCGCCAGTTGGAAAAACCGCCCCCCGAAGCAGGCAGCCGAGGGCTCACCGATTCCCACAAAACCGCCCCCTTCCCAGACAAACCGGCGAAGGGCAGTCACAATCCTCTCATCCAGCCATTCCTCCCCGCCGGAAAATGCGGTATTTGCCGCCCCCGCGTTGATGATTACATCCACATCCCCGGGAATCCCCCTTTCCCGGATATCGTCAAAACTCAGGAAGCATACCTCCACACTCATGCCGCTCAAAGCCTCCAGCACCCCGAAATAGGAATAGGTCTGCTTGTACCAGAGGGCGTGAGCCACCATAAATGCCTGCCAGGCCCGAAGCTGCCCCCAGCAGTTTAAGACAGCTACCTTCAGCCCGCAGTAGGGCCTGCTGCCATGGATATTGTCAAGAATCTCCCGGAACTCGTCAGTCACCTGCTCAATATAATCCACAAACGCCGGGAACCGGTATGCCAGGCTTAGATATCCCCCGTAGCCAATCCGGTCAACCGGTTTGCGCATCAGCGCCCTTCGGGCGCCCAGCCAGTTTTCCCTGGCCTCCTTGCAAGGGTCATTGCCCTCATAAAAGGTGTCCGGGAAAAAATAGGGCAGGAACCGGCCCTCGGTGTACTTCACCCCGGGAATGTCAGAGATCAGGCGCAGGGTAGCCCCGCCGCCCACACTTCCCACCACCGCATCCAGGCCGATCTTCGGGAAATATTTCCCGTAAGGCTCCGTGCCAATCCAGTTATCCCCAAGGAACATCATGGCCTCCCGGCCGGCCTCATGAACCAGTTTTACCAGTTCCCCCGCCTTTTTCGCCACAAACCGCTGAATAAAATCCATGTAATCCCGGTACTGCCTGGTGGGCACCCGGAAGGTGGAATTGTAATAGCCGTTGTCCACAATGTCCTCCGGCCTCAGCCGGTAGCCATACTCCTCCTCAAATTCCTCCAGGGCCCTCACCGACACCGTGGCGCCATAGCCAAACCAGTCCACGAATTTTTCCCTGGCCTTGTCATTGAACACCAGGGTAAAATGATAGAAAAAGGTGGTGAACCGAACCACATCGGTCCGGGGATTGTCCCTCAGCCACTGGATAAGATACTCCCTGGCAAACTGCCCCGATGCAGGCTGGCGCACGTCAAAAGGAATCTCATGGGGCTTGTCCCCCCAGTCATTGGTAATATGGTTGTACATCTGAGTCGGATCCCAGATGGCAAAGACCAGGAAGGACACCGTATACTCATGGAAGGGCAGGGCATTTTTCACCACAACCACATGATGTTTCTGATCTACCTCCCAGCCCTCCGGCGCCACCGCCTCCCCGGATGTCCGGTCCATCACCTCCCACCAGCGCTTCTGGTCATGGACATAATCCGGCACCACCTGCTGGTCAAAATACCCCTCCATAAAGGGAATCTCCACCCGTTCCCCCACAGCCGTCACCCGGCGGCTCATGAGATACAGCTGCTGGCACTCCTCCCAATGCTCCCGGGCAAATTCATTATGCCCCCTGGCAACAAAATAGGTGGTATAAATCTTAGCATCCAAAGCCTTGATTTCCTCCGGCAGCTTCGTCCCGTCACTGTCCCGCAGGGCATCCGCCCC
>CAJUHR010000040.1 GCA_910586255.1 uncultured Lachnospiraceae bacterium
CAAACGGTTTTCAAGACCGCCTCGTTATGACCACTTCGATACCTCTCCTCAAATGTGCTTTTCCATTCTACTGGAAAGCGCAACATTTGTCAAGCGGTTTTTTTCATTTTTCAAATCTTTTTGTCATACCCGGAACCGGAATCTTTTTCCATCGCTCCACGGCGCAACGATTGTTGATTTTACCACCAACTTTTCGCTCTGTCAATACCTTTTTTCTTGTTTTTACTATTTTTATGTAACAGTTTAGACGGCGGGGAATTTGGCGGCACAGACGGGCAAGAATACACCCGTCTAGAAGCAATGTCATTAACTTAAAAATTTGCAATACCAGCCTTGGAGGCCGGCTCACTCCTTCCTAAAAGGCGTACCTCCCAAAGCATCTCACAACCCTTCTCTCCTTCTCATCAAAGCCTCTGCTACCACCAGGTCCTCTGGCGTTGTTACCTTGATATTCTCATAGCTTCCCTCAATCATTCTGACCCGATATCCGCCCCGGTTCTCCACCACCATGGCGTCATCCGTAATCCCTGCCTGCCTGCTTTCGTCCTCCATAATCCAGTCATAGGCCGAACGCGCCACATCATAAGAAAATGCCTGAGGCGTCTGAATCTGCCACAACCTGGCCCGTTCCAAAGTCTCCTGGGAAAAACCAGCTTGGTCAACCAGTTTTATGGTGTCCTTCACCGGCATTCCTGCAACACAAGCCTGATATCTCACGACCCCATCTATGGCCCGACAGATAATTTCCCTTGTCACCAGAGGCCTGGCTCCATCATGAATCAGCACGTAGTCACAGGCCGTTAACGCCTGCAGGCCTGCATAGACCGAGTGATACCGCTCCTGTCCGCCCTCGACCACTGCCGTAAGCTTTTTTAAGGGCTCTCCTTCCAAAAATTCTCGTTTCACCCTCTCCGTCTCCCCGATGCCTACCACCAAAACAATCTCATGGATTGGGCTTTGTTCAAACATTCTCAGAGAATGGAGCATCAGAGGCTTTCCCATCAAAAGCAAATACTGCTTCTGTACATGGCTGTGCATTCTTTTACCCTTTCCTGCTGCCAGGATAATGGCCCCTATCCTTTTCTTTTTCATAATTCCTCTTCACACTTTTTCTTTTATCCGCTCTCCCAGCTTCAAATCCGGCACCGCATTCAGATCCCACCCGTGGCGGGTTCCCCTCAGATATTCATAATACCCGGCAGCTCCGATCATGGCCGCATTATCCGTGCAAAATATAGTCTCTGGATAGTAAAATTCCAGTCTGTTTTCCCGGCAGGCTTCTGCCATGGCAGCACGCAAAGCAGAATTGGAGGCCACACCGCCGGCAATGGCCAGCTTTTTATAGCCATATTCCCTTGCTGCCTGTATCCCGCGGCTTACCAAAGCCTCCACCACCGCTTTCTGGAAGGAAGCAGCCAGATCGGGAACACAGATTTCCTGTCCGGTCATTTTGGCATGGTTAATATGATTAAGAACAGCCGACTTTAATCCGCTGAAACTAAAATCATAGGGAGCCCCCTCCACCCTGGCACGGGGAAATTCAATGGCATGGGGATTGCCTTTTTGGGCCGCCTGATCGATCTTTGGACCTCCGGGATATCCCAGCCCCACCGCCCGGGCTACCTTGTCAAAGGCCTCCCCTGCAGCATCGTCACGAGTTCTGCCGATAATCTCAAATTCGCCGTAATCTTTTACGATCACCAGATGGGTGTGTCCTCCGGATACGATTAAACACACAAAGGGAGGCTCAAGCCCTGCCTGACCGGGCAGCCGGGATAAAGTGCCAAGCCCCTCTTTGCACATGCCGCTGTCTGCCCTGCCCGGGTAGCTGGTAATAAAATTTGCCGCCACATGGCCTTCTATATGATGTACCCCCACCAGAGGCTTCCCCGCTCCATATGCAATGGCCTTGGCCTCCGCCACGCCCACTAAAAGGGCGCCTACCAGCCCCGGGCCGTAAGTCACTGCCACCGCCGTAATATCATCCAGGTCCACCTTTGCCTCCTCAAGGGCACAGGTGATAACCTGATTGATTTTTTCTATATGTTTTCGGGAAGCAATCTCCGGCACTACCCCGCCAAACTGAGTATGCAACACAATCTGGGAGGCGATCACATTGGACAACACCTCCCTGCCGTTTCTGACCACCGAGGCCGCCGTCTCATCACAGGAGCTCTCGATAGCTAAGATTAAAATGTCTTTAGCTTCCATAAATATTCCTGGCCCCGCCTTATCCTGCCGGGCTTTCCTCCTCTTCCTCAAAGGTCAGACAGGCCGTCCATCCATCCCGGGCCGCCTTTGCCCGAGGAAATATCCCGCGGACCTTGTCCATGTATTCCTCCGGGTGGGTCAGCGATGGACTGTAATGGGTCAGCCACAGCTCCCCCGGCTGGGCTTTGCGGGCCAGCTGTGCTGCCTCGTACATGGTCATATGCTTGTACTCTCTGGCCTTTACCTCCTTGCCGTCCTCCCCGTACATTCCCTCACAGATAAACAGATCCGCATCCTTTGCATACTCCGCGATCACCGGCACCGGCCGGGTGTCCGTGCAGTATGCCACCTTGAGCCCTTTGCGCGGAGGGCCCAATACCATGTCCGGAGTATAATAAACGCCTTCCATCTCCAGGGCTTCTCCCTTCTGCAGGCGGCTCCACGCCTTCATGGGCACCTTCTGCTTACGGGCCCGTTCCACGTCAAAACGGCCTGCCCGGGGAATGGAAATACAGTATCCATAACACAGAACATTGTGGTTCACCCGGTAGGCATCAATCACATAGGGGCCCATGTGAAACTGCTGCCGCCCCTCCTCCAGCTCTGTAAAGCGCAGCGCAAAAGGCAGCTCTGGGGCAATGGAACGCAAAGCCGTCACCACCCGTTCCAGCCCCTTAGGCCCCATCAGAACCAGGGGCTTAGTCCGCTCCGCATTGCCCATAGTCAGAAGAAGCCCCGGCAGACCGCTTATATGATCCGCGTGATAGTGAGTAAAACAGATAATATCAATCGGCTTTGGGCTCCACCCCTTTTCCTTTAGCGCCACCTGGGTCCCCTCTCCGCAGTCAATCAGCAGACTGCTGCCATCGCACCGGGCCATCATGGAGGTCAGCCACCGGTACGGCAGGGGCATCATTCCCCCGGTCCCCAGCAAACAGATATCCAGCATATGTGTGTTATCCTCATTTCTATTTTTGAACTCTAATAAAGTCCTTTTAAGAATCTTCTTTTAGAATGATAACACACCCGTCAAATGATTTCAACCTGTTCCTCTACATCCGGTTCAATCCGAAACTGCCCCAGCAGATTGTCGTAACACTCCTCACACATATCCCAGTGATGAACCTCTCCGTCCTTCTCGGAGAAAAAGTCCCATGCATGGTGGATCGAGATAGCCCCTTCCCGCAAAACCCCGTTTTTTACCACCAGCTTTTTTCCACAGCAGTTGCAGATTACGGCTTCTAACTGGCCACCGCTTTTGTACTTTCTCATCTTATTCTCGCCCTTCCTTCCTGATTTGCAACAGCGCGGGAATCCCTTTTTTCGCAGCTGTCCGGACGGGAAGCATTTCTTCCCGCCTGCGCCGTCTGAGCCTTCACTGCTCTTTTATAATGCAAAAAGGGGGTATTCCCTTTGCCGGATACCCCTACATTATAAGACAAAATGCTTCATTTTTTAAGTGGAAAATGTTGTATATGAGAGAGCATATGCTCCCTTCTCCACATGATCACCGCATCCTCAGCGGGACTGTGATAGTACCCCTTGCGCGCTGCCTCAGCCTTAAAGCCAAAGGATTCGTAGAGTCTTCTGGCGGCAAGGTTGCTCTCCCGCACCTCCAGACTGATGGCACAGGCCCGGCTTTCTATGGCATAATCTACCATGGCTTCCATCATTTTTCTCCCCACTCCCAGATGGCGCTTTTGCGGCAGCACTGCAATCCGCTGGATCTCCCCTTCCCCCGCCAGGATCCGCAGACAGCAATAGCCGAAAATCTGCTCTTCCTGTTCAAATACATAAAAGACATCATACGGGCTTGCAAGCCCCGCCTCCAAGAGCCGGAAGGACCAGCTTTCTGTAAAGCAGATCTTCTCTATCTGTGCCACCTGCTCCAAATCCTTAGGCTCCATCCTGCGGATCATTGGTCTTTCTCCCGGGAAGGCTGCTTCTCCCCGGTTCCCACACTGTGGCCGGCGGCCAGCTCCTGCGTCTTTCCCTGGCGCCTTGCCTCCTCTAACTCTCTCTCTGCCTGGGCCTTGCGCAGATAGTCTGGCTTATGCTCCATGGCTGTCTCCGTTTTTCCTTCTGCCAGATAGACAGCTCCCAGAGCCGCCACCGCGGCCGCCCTCTGCCGGTTTAAATGAGCCGGCCCGAAAGAAAAGGGCACTGTGAGGCGCTCTCTGCACAGCCTTTCGTGAACCGCCGTTCCGTCTCCCAAAAGAATCACCGGTTCCCCCTGGCGGTTTAAGACCTCCGTCAGCTCTCCTGCATCCATTGCACAGGAAGGCCTCAAAACCTTCAGCTCTTCCCTGCAATGGTAGAGCCCCGTGTAAACCTGATTTCTTCTTGCATCCATCATGGGGCACAAAAGAGCCGATGATCCCCACATGCCGTAGGCCATGGCATCCAGGGTGGGAACGTGGACCAAGGGCTTATTCAGAGCCAGACCCAGACCCTTTGCCGTAGCCGAGCCGATGCGCAGACCGGTAAAGGATCCCGGCCCCCCGGACACGGCAATGGCATCCAGATCCGCAAGCTTCATCTCCACCATGCTCACCATCTCGTCAATCATGGGAAGCAGGGTCTGAGAGTGGGTCTTCTTAAAATTCACCGTGTATTCCGCCATGGTTATTCCGTCCTTCACCAAAGCCACGGAAGCCACCATAGATGAGCTCTCAATTCCAAGTATTATCATAACTGTCCTTTTCCTTTTCCTTCACAGGCCCTTTACGGTTATCCTGCGGTAATCAAAGCCTCGCTTTGGCTCCTTTTCTATCTCCACCCGGATAATATTTTCCGGCAGAATATCCTCAATCAGCCGGGACCACTCTATCAGGCACACACCCTCCCCGTAGAAGCAATCTTCATACCCGATTTCCTCCATCTCCTCCACATCTCCAATTCGGTACACATCAAAGTGATGCAGAGGCAGGCGTCCCCCGTCATACTGCTGCACAATAGTAAAGGTGGGACTGTTGACCACCTCCTTAATCTCCAGTCCGGCGGCAAAGCCCTGGGCAAACACGGTTTTTCCCACTCCCAGATCCCCGTCCAGACAGTAGCACTGCCCCGGCGTTGCCTGCTTCCCCAGAAAAAAACCAATCTCATAGGTTTCTTTCGGGGAATTTGTATGGCGGACCAGCGCCATCTCTCTTTGCTTTAGATCCTTTTCCATCTGGCTAAAATCCTTTCCTGCGTCCTTTGGGAAGATGCTTCCCAGCCATCTCAAAAAAGGCCTCCTCCTGCTCCCCCAGCAGCTTTCTCGGCAGAAGGTAGGCATGTACCCGATCCATATAAAGCACAACCAAGGAGAGTTTTCTGTCCATGCGCCCCATCTGCTCCCAAGTGAATTCTGCCTGCTGTCCGCTCTGTTCCACCTTAAGCCCTTCCTCATTGAAGGTCAGATACATAGGCTCTGTGATGGCCGGAGACTTTGCCTGCCTTTTGACCTTCCCGTAAAGAAGAATCGGCTGGAGAACCGTAAAGATCAGCACGCAGCCCAAAAGAAGCAGGCGGTATGCCGCAGTCAAAGTTCCCCATCTGAATACCAGCAAAAAAAGCGCCGCCGCGGTAAATATCACATTAAACAGACCCATGGCGCCGGAATTGGCATGATACATGGAAAACTGCCACAGCTCCTTCGCAGTCAGTCTTACCTCAAATCCCATTTCCTTATCCATCCTTGTCCTCCATTCCTTTCCACATCTCTGCTTTCTGTTCTCATTGCAGCCGGAACACCCTTCTTTGGGCGCTGCCCCCCTTCCGGCGGTACCAGTACGGGGTACCAGGCATTCATAGCTTCATGGTAAGCGCAATCCTTTTCTTTGCCATATCCACACTGAGCACCTTTACCTCCACAATGTCCCCCACACTTACTGCCTCCATGGGATGCCTTATATATTTGTCGGAGATCTGGGAGATATGTACCAAGCCGTCCTGATGAACGCCGATATCCACAAAAGCCCCAAAATCGATAACATTCCGCACGGTCCCCTTTAGGATCATTCCCGGCGTTAAGTCCTTCATCTCCAGCACATCTGTGCGCAAAATCGGCTTTGGCATCTCCTCCCTGGGATCTCTGGCCGGCTTTTCCAGCTCCTTTACAATATCCCGCAGAGTCATGTCTCCCACGTTCAGCTCAGCCGCCAGCTTCTTGTAATCTCCAACCTGTTTGCTCAGCTCCTTTAAGCCTCCCCCACGGATATCCTCCGGAGAAAATCCAAGCCTTTCAAGCAGCGCCTCTGCCGCCTCATAGCTTTCAGGGTGAACCGATGTTCCATCCAGAGGATTCTTTCCGCCGGAGATTCTCATGAAACCGGCGCACTGTTCATAGGCCTTTGGCCCCAGCTTGGCAACCTTTAAAAGCTGCCTTCTGTCCGTAAAGGCGCCGTTTTCCTCCCGGTAAAGAACAATGTTCTTGGCTATGGTCTTGGTAATGCCGGAAATATATTCCAAAAGAGAGGCGGAAGCTGTGTTCAGGTCCACACCCACCTTATTGACGCAATCCTCCACCACTCCCTGAAGGGCCTCGCTTAAATTTTTCTGGTTCATATCATGCTGATACTGGCCTACTCCTATGGACTTGGGGTCAATCTTCACCAGCTCAGCCAAGGGATCCTGAAGACGGCGAGCGATGGACGCGGCGCTTCTCTGTCCCACGTCAAAGCCAGGGAACTCCTCGGTGGCCAGCTTGCTGGCCGAGTAAACCGATGCGCCGGCCTCATTGACAATCACATACTGCACCGAATCCGGAAGCTCCTTCAAAAGCTCCACGATAATCATCTCCGACTCCCGGGACGCGGTTCCGTTTCCCACGGAAATCAGGGAAATATGGTATTTGCGGATCAGCTTTTTCAGTGTCTCCTTGGAAGCCTCCACCTTATTCTGAGGAGCAGTGGGATAGATGACCGTAGTGTCTAAGACCTTGCCTGTCTCGTCTACCACCGCCAGCTTACAGCCTGTCCGAAAGGCAGGATCCCATCCCAGCACAACCCGGCCCGCTATGGGAGGCTGCATTAAAAGCTGCTCCAAATTTTTTCCGAACACCTTGATGGCTCCCGCCTCCGCCTTCTCTGTCAGCAGGCTGCGCACCTCCCGCTCAATGGCCGGGGCGATCAGCCGGTCATAGCTGTCCGCCACCGCCTCCTTTAAGACGGGGGTGGTATGGGGATTGTCCCGGACAATGGTCTGCTTCTCCAGATAGCGCAGAATATCCTCCTGAGGCGCTTCCACCTTCACCGTAAGGATCTTTTCCTTCTCCCCCCGGTTTAACGCCAGCACCCGATGACCCACACAGCGTTTTACCGGCTCCTCATAATCATAGTACATCTCATAGACCGACTGAGCCTCACCGTCCTTTGCCCCGGAGCGGATCATTCCCTGATCCATGGTGGCCTTACGGATGTAGGTTCTGTACTGGGCATTGTCGGAAATCTGCTCTGCCAGAATATCCCTGGCACCTGCAATGGCTTCTTTAATGTCAGCCACGCCCTTTTCTTCTGAAACATAGGCCCGGGCCAGCTTTTCCACCGGCTCCTTTGTCATCTGCAAAAGAATGAGTTCAGCTAAGGGTTCCAGCCCCCGCTCCTTGGCAATCATGGCCCGGGTCCGCCGTTTGGGACGGTAGGGGCGGTACAGATCCTCCACCGCCACCTGGGTCATGGCAGCCCGGATCTGGGCCTCCAGCTCAGGGGTCAGCTTTTCCTGGTCCCGAATGGAGGCGAGCACCTGCTCCTTTTTTTCCTCCAGATTTCTCAGATACCGGAGACGTTCATCCAGATTTCTAAGGACCTCATCATCCAGGGCGCCGGTGGCTTCCTTCCGGTAGCGGGCGATAAAGGGAATCGTGTTTCCCTCATCAATCAGCTTCACTGCCGCCTCTGCCTGCTGGTAGCCGATCTTTAATTCTTCATGCAATATGTTTATAATGTCCATTACGTAAATGTCCTCGCATTCCTTTCTTTCGTTTATCCATTACAAGGCTACTGTTCACAGGTACTTATGAACAGTAACCATTATAAGTCATAAACAACACTTATGCAAGAGAAAGCCCTTGAGTAGGATTGCCGTTTGTGGTATCATAGTTATTGTTCATACTCATAAATACAAACCTGCAGCAAAACACAATTATTAACACAAACTACCTTCGGAGGAAAATTCATGGAACCAAATCATATACAGTCCCCAAATCAAAAACCGGGCAGCCTGCCCCTGTTCAGCATGATTGTGGGCATTTTTGCCCTGTTTGCCTGTATGTCGCCGCCCATGCAGCTTTTGTTCGGCTCCACGGCGCTGATGATCGCCTATCTGTCCCGCCAGGGACGTCCCATGGCCGGCCCGGCAGTTGCCGGAACCATTATGGGAATCTGCGGGATTCTCTGCAGCTTCCTCATGCTGGGCTTTTATGTGCTCACCATACGCATGATGGACAATCCTGAATATGTGGCCATGCAGCGGGCAATCATGCAGCAATATCAGGAGATGATGGATGCTTTCGGCGTCAAATAACCGGCATGCATTACCAGCCTCCTGCCAGCAGGTCTATTCCGCAGACCAAAAGGCAATTCTTGACTACAAAATTTATGAGGGTGATTCCCACTGCCCCATATGCCAGATATTTTCCAGGAACCGGCCGCGGCCGGTTCCTTTTTTCTGTTCCAAAGACAAACAGTTCGGTCAGCCAAAAGACGCAGGCCGCCGCTCCGTAGAGAACCAGGGGATGATAGCAAAAGCTGGATACCAAATCTCCCCGCAAAAGCGCCGCCACTGCCCGGGTGCCTCCGCAGCCCGGACAGTAAAATCCGGTCATGGCGTGAAAAAGGCAGGGCATAAAGATAAGCCCCGCCAGCCCTTCCTTCCACATCATGCAAACTCCACCCGAATCATCTGCCGGATTCCTTCTCTTCCCTCCTTCTGAGGTACCGCGTCAAAGGCTATTGCCAGCTTCTTAAAATCTCCCTCACGGATGCTTTTTGTGAGAAATCCGAACTCGTCCGCGCCCTCTAAGACAAATGTCTCCACCTGGCCAAAAAGCTCTCTCACTCTCTCCTCATACTCTGATATTTCTCCCTCAACCCGGACAAAGTAGCAACACTCCCCGCTGTCAATATTCTCCAGCATCTGTGGCTCTTTTTCCCAGCCAAGGGGCACATTCCTGTCTTTATTCTGGGCTGCCTCAATCATGTCAGCCACCACGGCACTGGCAGTGGGAAGCTTGCCGGCTCCGCTTCCATAGTACATAGAGGTGCCCAGCATATCGCTTTTTACCAAAATCCCGTTATAGACCCCGCTCACTCCGTAGAGAGGGTGGTCCATGCCGATCATCACTGGAGCCACCCGGGCGTAAACCTTGTCTCCCACAATCCGGCTTGTTCCCAAAAGCTTAACAGAGGTTCCCATCCTTTTGGCATACCTAAAATCCATATCTGTAATCCCGGTAATTCCCTCCGTGTATATGTCCTCGTAATTTACCTCTCTTCCTGTCGCCATGGCCGCAAGGATGGCAATCTTACGGCAGGTATCGTGGCCTTCCACGTCCGCCTCCGGATTGCGCTCCGCATAGCCCAAATCCTGAGCCTCCTTTAAAACCGTTTCAAAGGAAGCTCCCTCCCGGTCCATCTTAGTGAGAATGTAATTGGTGGTGCCGTTTAAAATCCCGGTAATCTCCTGGATCTCCTCCCCCATAAGACACCGGTACAGATTCCGGATAATGGGGATTCCTCCCCCCACGCTGGCCTCAAAGAAAAAGTTAACCTTCTTCTTTCTGGCAATCTGCAATAGCTCTGTCCCGTGGGCGGCCACCAGAGCCTTGTTGGAAGTTATCACATGCTTGCCGGCATTCAGGCATGCTTTCACAAAAGGATAGGACGGGTTCAGCCCGCCCATGGTCTCCACCACAAGCCCAACCTGCTCATCCTCCTCAATCACCTTAAAGTCATGAATAACGCGGTCCGCCACTGGGCTGTCAGGAAATTCCCGCAGATCCAGCACATACTTGAGCCGGATTTCCTCACCCGCGCTCTCTGCAATCCGCTCTCTGCTGCTTTCCAAAATCTCAGCCACACCGGAACCAATGGTGCCGTATCCCATGATCGCTGCATACATCATAATCGCTCTCCTCGTTTTGTATGGTTTTTATCGTGCTCGTTCCCACCCCGAGCCGGCTTCACCCGGCCTTTCTATTCTCTGGCCAGAATCTTCACATAGTGGATTCCCTGATGCTCCTCCATCTCCTCCAACATCCGGGATATATTTCCCGTGTCCGGCTTTACCTCCACCGACAGAGTCAGGGTTGCAATGCCGTTGACCGGTATACTCTGATGAATCGTCAGAATATTGGCCCGGTAGACAGCTACAATGTGGAGAAGGTCGGACAAAAGCCCCTGACAGTCGTCCATTTGCATGACAAAGGTGACGGTCTTTCCCTTGGTATTGTCATAGAATGGAAAAATGTCATCCTTGTACTTGTAAAAAGAGCTGCGGCTGATTCCAACCCGCTCGGCTGCCTCCTGCACCGTTATCACCCGCTCCGAGTCTAAAAGCTTCTTGGCCTCCACCACCTTCAAAAGGACCTCCGGAACTGCTTTCTGCTTCACCACAAAATATTTTGTCTTTTCTTCAGTCATAACAAATCCTCCTGTGCAAAGCCTGTAGCGAACCATTGTCTGTACGTATCACATGTACATTTGTACTCACGAGGGAGATATTAACACAAAATTAAAAAATGCGCAAGTTTTTTATCACGAAAAAAGGGAGAAATCCGAAGGGGGGGCAGATAGAGGGGCCGGCTCCAGAGAGCCTGCCCCTCTATAGTACTATAATATCCCGGCTGCCGCCTCTGTGTCAAGAAACAGCTCGGCATGAGGATGACGCCTTAGTATTGTGGCCGGGCAGGCAGTTGAGATCTCATCCTGCACCGCGCGCCGGACGGCAGAAGCCTTGGTAGGGCCCGGAACCGTGACCACCAGATAAGTATCCGGGCCTGTGAGGGCCGGTATAGTCAGGGTCAGGGCCTTTCTCGGCACCTGGCTGATTTGGGCAAAGCATCCGTCATGGACCTGCTGATTCCTGCATATTTCGTCCATGGCAACTACCTTCACAATCTCCGAATCACAAAAGTCTGCCGCCGGAGGATCATTGAAGGCCAGATGCCCGTTTTCTCCTATTCCGTGAAAAATAATATCCGGCGGAAATCGGGAAAGCAGCTCCCTGTACCGTTTGCATTCTGCCTGAGCATCCTCTGTCTGGCCGTTTAAATAGTGCACGGACTTAAAGGAAGCCCTTGAGAACAAATGGGTTTTTAAGAGATTGCCAAAGCCCTGGGGCGCATCTGCCGCCAGACCCAGATACTCATCCATGTGGAAGGCATTGACCTTTCCGAAATCCAGACCGGAAGCAAGCAGGCTCTCGTACAATTCAAACTGGGAGGGCGCCGCCGCAAAAATTATGTTCACCTGGCCCTTTTCCTCTATCACCTGCCTGGCCCGCTCCGCTCCGTACCGGGCAGCTCCGGCTCCCATCTCCTTGCGGTTTTTATAAATTTTAATGTCCAGTTTACCTGAAGTCATCTCATTACAGGGATTCATATATTCTGTCACCTCACACGCCGGAATATGCGGAAAATCCGCCGTCAACGGGAATCACAATACCTGTCACAAAAGAAGCCGCCTCCTCAGACACCAGATAGAGAAGCGCTCCGTAAAGCTCCTCCGACTTGCCAAAGCGCCCCATGGGCGTCCCTGCCAGAATCTTGTCCGTCCGGGGAGTGGGCGTCCCGCCTTCATTAAACAGAAGCTTTTCGTTCTGAATGGTCACAAAAAATCCCGGGGCTATGGCGTTTACACGGATTCCCTCCCTGGAAAAATGCACGGCAAGCCACTGAGTAAAGTTGCTGATTGCCGCTTTGGCGCCGGAATATGCCGGAATCTTTGTCAGGGGCGTGTAGGCATTCATAGACGAAACATTTACGATGCAGCAGTTTTGGCGCCCCAACATATCCTGGGCAAACACCTGGGTGGGAATCAGAGTGCCGAGAAAATTTAAGTTGAATACAAACTCCACTCCCTTTGGATCCAGGTTAAAAAAGGTGACGATATCCTTGTCCAAATCTCCCTCAAAATAGTATTCCTTTGTGGTGGTTGCCCGGGGATTGTTGCCGCCGGCGCCGTTAAGCAAAATATCGCACTTTCCAAAATCCTCCAAAATCGTCCTGTGAACAGCCTCCACGCTCTCCCGGTTCAGCACATCACATTCATAAGCTTTGGCCGTGCCTCCTGCAGCAAGGATTTCATCCGTATATTTCCCGGCCGCCTCCTTGTTGATATCCAAAAGCGCCACCTTGGCCCCGCACTGGGCCAGGGCCTTGGAGAAGCTGCTGCACAGCACTCCTCCGGCTCCGGTAACCACCGCCGTCTTGCCCGCAAGATCTATCTCAAATGGTAATTTCATGAAATTCTCCTTCCTCAATCCCGGGGCCGGATGGCCCCAAGGAAATTATCTGCAAAAATCTTTTGCTTGTCCTCGTGGGAAATATCCGCCATCAGCACCTTGCCCACCCCGAAGGCCAGGTTTAAAAAGGGTGCGTCACTGCCAAACAAAATGTTGTCCGCCCCTGCGGTCTCCACCAGGCTTTCCAGGGCTCCGTAGAAAATCGGGCTGGCGCAGATATCCACAAAAACATTCTCATACTCCCTGGCCAGACGGAAGTAATCATCCTCCCGATGGCCGTCCCAGTTGCCGCCGGAATGGGCCTGAATAAAGCGCACCTGAGGATATTGCTTTGCCAGCTCCTCCAGATGCTTCGGAGACTGCCAGTCGTGATTTAAGATAGCCAGCTTTCTCTCGGCGGCAAAGCCGTAGACCTGATCATAGCATTTCCGTGTCATGGGACAGTTAGCCTCCTCAGGATGAAGCTTTATAAAGGACATGCCCAGCTTATCAAAACATCTTGTCAACTCAGAAAGAACCTCATCCGGACGGTTGCCTGTGGCAAGGGCCATTCCGTAAAACCGGCCCGGATACTTCTTTATCACCTCTGCCGTAATGTCATTGGCCAGACGGCTGTCCAGCCCCAGTCCCACCATGGGCGAGATGGCCATGGCATCCACCCCGACCCTGTCCATCTGTCTCACCAGGTCGTCCTCAAAGCCGCCCTGAATGTCAAACTTGTGGTAAAGGCCGTGATGGGCGTGGGAGTCCACGATTTTATATTTGCTGGTATCCATCTGCTCAGAAATCGGTCTATACGTCATAATGAATCCCTCCTATCAGTTGCTGCAGATTTTCACCGGCAATCTTTTTCTTATCCTCATCTGAAATATCCGCATAGTAAAGCATTGCGATGGGACAGGCAGGATTGTAAACCGGCATTCCTGTTCCAAAGAGCATCCGCCCGGCCCCAAAGCGCTCCGTCACTGTCTCCAGGCCAAGATTGGTATCAAAATAACTGATCTCAAAATGAAGATTCGGGCACTGAGCCAGAAGAGGAAACAGAATCCGGTTGGAGCCGCAGCCCACCCGCACCAGGACAAAGGGAATGTCCGGCCAGGCCTTACACAGACGATGGATCTCATCCCAGGGCATCGGCTCGCTCCAGTGCTCCACCCCATAGTCCAGGAAAACCGGCATATGCATCTCATTCATGGCACGGAACAATTCTCCGCAGCAAAAATCGGAGGTCAGATACGTATGGTGATAGGGGAAAAGCCGCAGTGCGCAGACCCGGTTTTCGGACGCCTGTTTTTTTAAGGTCTCCCCGTCCGGAAACTCGCCGGTGTGGCCCGGCAGGCCCACCCAGGCGGGATAAAGCCTCTCCTCCCCTCTAATCATTTCCATAAGCAGGCGGTTTCCCTCCCGGGGCCAGCTGTCCTTTGCCATGGCGCCGTAAACCAGGGCGCTTCCAATACCGTAGCGGTCCATTGCCTCCCTCAGTTCCTTCACCGTATCAAAGCTGCCGCCCTTATCAAGCTTCGCCCGGCCCAGCATGATTCCGGAATCAAACAATTGCAGTTCCATTCGTTGGCACCTCCTATAAAATATGATATTTTTCAAACACATCCTTTAAGTAAGCTCCTGCCCGCAGCTCCTCCCGCACATAATTTTCTGCCTGCACCTTTTCAAGAGCCCTCTTAAACGCCTCCTCAGCACAGTGGGAGGGCACCACCACAATCCCGTCCACATCTGCAAAAATCAAGTCCCCGCTATGTACCAGGATCCCATCGCAGACCACAGGACAGTCATAATCCGCCACCAGGCAGCGCCCCTTGGAATCAAGAGGATTCCTGCCTGTGGCAAACACCGGAAAATTCTCTCCCATTTCCCTTAGCTGCCGGATATCCCGGACCGCGCCGTCCACCACCACTCCCCGGGCTCCCCGGGCGATTGCTGCGGTGGCCATCAGCTCGCCCCAGAAGCCGTTGCTGCTTGAACCGTTTGTGCAGCAGACAATCAGCTCGCCCTCCTTCACCGAATCCACCGCCTCGATCTCTGTCTTGTAGGGCTCATCAGGCAGTTCATAGACATCGTAGCTCAAAACGGTCTTGGCAACTCCCACAAGCTTGTAATTGTCATCCAGAGGATGCAGACGCCCGCTCATGGCCTGATTCCGATAACCCATGTCATCCAGAATGTCGCAGATTACCGCCGTATTCAATTCTTTTTGCAGATAATCCAGATAGTCCTTGTCATATCTCTCCATTTTGCATTTTCCTCCTGAATAATTAATCTACAAATCAAAATATACCTTCGCGTTTTCATAGCAGATTCCCCGGATTATCCTTTCCAGCCGCCGGTAGTCCCTCGGATATTCCCCCCGGTCCACAAGGCCTCCCACATAGTTACAGAGAATACGCCTAAAATAGTCGTGGCGGGTATAGGATAAAAAGCTGCGGGAATCGGTCAGCATCCCCACAAAGCTTCCCAGCACGCTTAAGCTGGCCAGAGTCTGCAAATGGGCCTCCATCCCGATTTTTGTGTCATTAAACCACCAGGCGCAGCCATGCTGAAGCTTTCCTCTGGCCTCCCCGTTTTCAAAGCATCCGGCCAGAGTGTCAATGACTGCATTGTCTCCGGGATTAATGGAGTACAGTATCATCTTAGGCAATGCCTTCTTCCTCTCTAAGCTTTTAAGGAAGCCGGCCAGCCTTTCTCCACAGGGAGCATCTCCCATGGCATCGCCCCCCGCGTCCTCCCCGATGGCCTCATAAAGCGTGGGATTGATATCCCGCAGAACGCCAAAATGAAGCTGCATCACCCAGCCGCGCTTTGCATATTCAGCCGCCAGCCAGGAAAGCAGAAAGGTGTGATATTTTTCTGCCTGCAAATCGCTTAAGGCTTCCCCGCCAAGACATGCGGAAAAAATCTCCCCCGCCTCCTTCTCATCACAGGGCGCCCAGGGAATCCGGGTCAGCCCGTGGTCCGACACCCTGCAGCCTAAGCTTTCAAAAGCATCCATCCTGCCAAGAAAGGCCTGCAAAAGATCGTCAAGCCCCCCAATCCGGACGTCCGCCGCAGCTCCCAGCCTTTCCAGATAGGAGCAAAAGCCTGGTTTTTGAATCTCTATTGCCTTGTCCGGGCGAAAGGCAGGCAGTACCTTTATGGAAAAATCCCCCTCCGCCAGCGTTTTGTGCGCCTTTAAGTTATCGGCCGGATCATCGGTGGTGCAGATGCTTTCCACCTTTGCCTGCACCATAAAATCCCTGGCGCAAAGTCCCTCAGGGCCAAGAGATCGGTTAGCCAGACCCCACACCTCCTCTGCCGTAGCCTCCGTCAGATGGCCCTTGTAGCCAAAATATTTTGCAAGCTCCAGGTGGGACCAGTGGTGGAGGGGATTGCCAATACACTCAGGAAGCGTCCTGGCGTAGGCGAGAAATTTCTCGTAATCGCTCCCGTCCCCCGTAATCAGGCGCTCCGGCACCCCGTTCCAGCGCAGAGCCGTCCATTTGTAGTGATCATCCGCGAGCCAGACCCGAGTCAGATTGTCAAAGCTTACATTATCCGCAATATGGGATGCCTGGATATGACAGTGATAGTCAATGATCGGCAGGCCGGCGGCCGCCTCATGGTAGAGGGCCCGGGCCGTATCCCCGTTAAGCAGAAAATCCTTTGTGATAAATTCCATATTCCACCACTCCTCATTATCTGTAATTATTGGGAAACATCATATATTTTTTCTTATGGATACAGCCAGTTGGGCACTGCCATGGAGATCGCCGGTATATAAGCGATTGCCAAAAGCGCGCAGATCATCACCACATAGAAGGGCAGCATGCATTTGGCCAGCCTCTCCATTTTCAGGCCTGTAATGCCGCTGGTGACAAACAGCACCGCCCCCACCGGCGGGGTGATAAGGCCGATTCCCAGATTCAGGATCATCATCACCCCGAACTGTATGGGATCCATTCCGATGCTGACCGCTATGGGCAGGAGAATGGGGGTGGTGATAATGATGATGGAGGACATGTCCATGATCATTCCCAGGAAAAGCAAAATAATATTAATCAAAATCAGAATCAGAATTCGGTTGCTGGTAAATCCCAAAATCCCGTTGATAATCATCTCCGGAACCTTCAGATAGGCAAGGAGCCATCCAAAGGCAGAGGACACCCCCATAATCACCATAATAATGGAAAGAGTTCCCAAAGCTCTGTCAAGAATATTCCACATCTCCTTTAACGGCAGCTCCCGGTATATCCCAAAGGTCACCAGAGTCGCCCACACCACCGCAATAGCCGCCGATTCCGTGGCAGTGAAAAGGCCCGTCAGCACCCCAACCATGATGATAATGACCGTGCAGATGCCGAAAAAGGAATCAAAAAACGCAGACACCATCACCTTGAAATTAAACTTGTCCCCTTTGGGATAGTTGCGCTTTACGGAGACAATATAGCAAAAGATCATGAGGAACAGCCCCAAAAGGATTCCCGGAATCATGCCTGCCAGAAACAGCTTGGCAATGGAGACCGAGCCTGCAGCCATGGCGTAGATGATCATGTTGTGGCTTGGGGGAATCAGCAGCCCCTCCACAGAGCTAGCCATGGTGATCCCCGCCGAAAAGTCCAGATCATATCCGTCCTTTTCCATGATGGGAATCTCAATCACGCCCAAAGAGGATACGTCTGCCACCGGGGATCCGGAAATCCCCCCGAAAAACATACTTCCCAGCACATTGACGTGAGCCAGACCGCCCCGAAACTGGCCCACCAGAGATTTGGCCAGCTTAAACAGCCGCTCGGAAATACTTCCCGCGCTCATCACCTCGCCAGCCAGAATAAAAAACGGAATCGCCATGAGAGAGAAGGAGTTGACCCCCTTGACGATATTTGTGACCACCATCATCATGGGAATGTCAAGGTAAAAAAACGTGGCCACGGTGGAGATTCCCACCGCAAACACAATGGGCACCCGAAGTGCAATCAAAACCAGAAAGCCTCCGATCAAAATCCATGTTCCAATCACCTGCGGCGTCATGAGACATCCCCCTCTCCTTTTGCCGTTTGCCGAAACAGCCTGTAATATTTGTCAATCAGCGCCAGCAGATAGAGCACCATGGAGGTGGGTACTGCCGCATAGAGAAATCCCTTGCTGATGCGGATTCCGTGGAGCAATGTGCCGGAAACCTGCTTTGTCATGGCCAGGCCGGCCCCAAAAATCACCACGGCAAACACAACCGTCAGCACGTCACCAATCGTATCGATCCTGGCAATCGTCTTTGGCTTGCAGAGAAAATCAAGCAGCGTCACATGGAGATGCCCGCCGGTGCGGATAGGCAGAGAAGCCCCCATAAGACTCAGCCACACAAGGCAGAACAAGGTAAGCTCCTCCCCCCACGCAGGGGTGACATTAAAAAAGTATCTGCCCACAAAGACAATGGTGACGGATATGACTTGAATGCACAGCATGATCTTGCATATGCTTTTCACAATCCCAAACAGTATGTCAAAAAACTTTTCTACCATAACCTTCCCCCTTTCCGGAAATATTTGGGGAAACGGTCCCGAAAACCTGGTCAATGTTTCCGGGACCTCCCTTTAAAAATTCTGTTTTATTTGCAATAGTTCAGACAGGTATCTTCTTGCCCGTCCGCGCTGTTACGTTCTATTGGATATCCTGAATCCTCTTTAAGAGGGCAAGAACATCCTGACTGCCGAATTTTTCGTAGACCGGCTGCACTGCCTCAATCCACTCGCTCTTGTCGGGCACATCCACCACGGTGACTCCCAGCTCGTCAAAGCTCTCCATAATCTCGTCCTCCGCTGCCTGGATGCTCTCCCGGTTGAAGATCTGGGTCTCCTTTGCCGCCTGAAGGATAATCTCCTTCTGCTCATCCGTAAGCTTGTTCCATGTTATCTCAGAAATCACATAAGCCTCCACCGGATACACATGGCCGTCAAGAATCATGTTGGGGCAGACCTCATAGAATTTCTGGGACACAAAGCCGGACAGCGGCTGTTCTGCTCCGTCCACCACGCCGGACTGCAACGCGGTGTACAGCTCGCTAAAGGACATAGGAGTAGGGGATGCTCCCAGGCTCTTGATAATCTCAAGCCACATTTCCGTGTTCTGGACTCTCAGCTTTTTGCCTGCCAGATCGCTGAGGGAATTGACCGGATCCTTTGTGAAGAAATGGCGGGATCCCTCCTCAATAATACAGAGGCCTACCATCTGGGTGCCGTCCTCCTGAATGCTGGCAAGAAGCTCCTGTCCAACATCGGAGTTGACCATTTTCCAGAAGTGATCTCTGTCGCGGATCACATAGGGCAGGGTTGTGACCTCCACCTTCTTGGCTCCGAAGTTTACCAGGGTGGTAAACTCGGTGCGTATCACATCGATGGTACCCATCTGAACGCCCTCCTGCATGGCCGTATCATCGCCTAACTGTCCGCCGGAATACCGCTCTACCTTGATGGAACCGCCGGACAATTCCTCAACCTTATCCGCGAAGTAATAGAGGGTATCCGTCATAATATGTCCGTCCGGCATCTGCTCCACAAATTTCAGTGTGACCTCCGCCTCCGCCGCCTTCTCCGGCGCCGGAGTCTTCTCCCCGGCAGGGGCTTCCTCCTTGGCAGACGCCGCCGTGGTCTGAGCCGGAGCCGCCGTGGTCGCGGTCGTGGAAGACGAGCCGCCTTTGCAGGCTGCCAGTGACATCACCATGGTTGCTGACAACAGGATTGATAAAAACTTTTTCATTACTTTTCCTCCGTTCTTTTTATTTGAATGCTCTTATTGATTAACCTTTTTGAGTGCTTCCCAGATTCCCGAAAGATACATGGCTCCCAGAGCCCTGTCATAAAGCCCGTAGCCGGCTCCGCCCTTCTCGCCCCAGATTCTCCTGCCATGATCCGGCCTGATATACCCCTCATATCCCGATTCAAAATAAGCCTTCATAATCTCCGCCATATCAAGGGACCCTGCCCTTGAGTAATGGGCCGACTCCTCAAAACTGCCGCCAAAGAGCCTTTTCACATTGCGAACATGCCCAAAGGCAATCCGGTCCATGGATGCATATTTTTTGATCAGCCTTGGCAGATCGTTTGCGCCGGAGCATCCAAGGGAACCGGTACAAAAGGTCAGGGCATTGTAAGGGCTGTCAACAATTGCCAGAAAACGGTCGATGTTTTCCTCGCAGGTGATAATCCGCGGAAGACCGAATATCGGCCAGCAGGGATCATCCGGATGCATGGCCATGCGCACCCCTGCCTTCTTTGCCTCCGGTATTACGGCCTTCAAAAAATACTCCAGATTTCTCCAAAGGCCCTCCTGCCCCACCCCTTCATAGGCCTTCAAAAGAATGGCCAGCTCCTCACGAGAGTAAACCGTCTCCCAGTCGCACAGACCGAAATCCTCCCTTAGAGGATCCATTTTCCTCATGATCTCTTCATCATAGGCCAAAACCGCAGAGCCGTCCGGCAACGGCCTTTCCAGCTCGGTCCGCATCCAGTCAAACACCGGCATAAAGTCGTAGCACACCACCTTAATCCCGGCCCTTCCGAGATTTTTGATGGTCTCGATATAATTGCTGATGTAAAGGTCCCTGGTCTCTCTCCCCAGCTTAATGTCCTCATGAACCTTTACGCTTTCAATCACCTCCAGCACAAGTCCATATTTTTCCACCTGGTTCTTCAGCCTAAGGATATCCTCAAGATCCCATACCTGCCCAACCCCGGCAGAAATCTCCCCGGCAATCCCCGTTACCCCCGGTATCTGGCGAATGTAGCCAAGATCGATTGCATTGGCCTCCGGATACCAGCGGAATATCATTTTCATAACCCCCACTCCCTTCGACATAGATAAGTTAGAAATATTTCTATATTCCCCTATGAAAATTATAGATTTATATTATCATTTTTTCATATCTTTTTCAACACTTTTATAATATTATGATGTTTATTCCACGTTATTTACAATATTTTTGTATAATATTATGTAATATATACAAATTTAAAAGAAATATTTCTATACAAATCAGAAATATAATTAATGTTTTTCTATTTATATGGAGAAACCGCTCTTCTTCATCAAAAAAATTGATTGATTGCGAATCCTATCATTCCGCTAAAAATTCTCTTTTCATCAAAAGGGCAGCAGGATTCATGCATTTTTAATACACCTCTAAAAGCCTTTAAGGCTTCTAAATTTCTCCAAGTTTTTTCAAAAGATATTGCTTTCCGCACAGAAACGTATTATTATTTTTCTATACGAAAATCTACGGAAAGGCAAGGTAGATACCTATGGCACGAAAAGCAACGATTTCACAGATCGTTCAGAAGGTAGGCTGCTCCCCTGCCACGGTTTCCCGGGTACTCAGCGGGAGTGATTATCCTGTCAAGAAGGAAACGCGCAAGAAGATCCTTCAGGCCGCAAAAGAGCTGAATTATGTCTCCCCCTCTATTCGCAATCCTGTCAAAAACCGCGTCTCAAAAGATATCTGTGTGGTTGTGCCTACACTCACCAACCCGTTTTATCCTCAGCTTTTAGTGGGAGTTGAAAACGTCTGCGAGGAGCATGGCTATACCCCCTTTTTCCGCAGCTCCCATCGCAGTCCCAAAAAGGAGCAGGAAATGCTAAGGGCCTCTCTTTCCAACTCGGTGGCCGGCATCATTCTGTCCTCCATCAATGAAAACCAGGATTTTCTTACGGATATTCTGCAGGACAATATTCCTCTGGTGGTGTTTGACCAGTCTCTGTGCAATCTGAATGTAAGCTATGTGAAATTTAATTATTTTGAGGCTGCCAAGCTGGCCGTGGAGCATTTGTACTTAAAGGGGCACCGTCAGATTGCCTTTGCGTCCCCTCCTCTAAACCGCCTGGTGAGGCGGGAAGCGCTGGAGGGATATCTGTTCGGACTGGAGGAATTTAAACTTCCCAGACAGAACGACTATATTATTTTGTCGGATTCGGAGAAGGAACGGGACGAGGGTCTCTATGATTTTGAGAACGGAAGATATTTTGCAAAATGTATTTTTCAGCTGGAAAAACGTCCCACTGCTGTGTTTACCTTAAACGACATGACTGCCTTCGGCCTGATCGATGAGCTTGGAAAGCTGGGGATAAAGGTTCCGGAGGATATCTCTGTGGTGGGCTTTGACAACATTGAGCAGAGCGCTTTTTTCTCCCCGCCTCTCACCACCATCAATCAGCCTGCCTATGAGATCGGACGCCTGACAGCCAAGATCCTTATTGACCAGATCAACGGGAAAACCACAGGGAATACGGCCATCAATCTGCGCCCCTCCATCGTGGAGCGGGCATCTGTGCGGACACTGTATTTTAGGGAGTAAAAAACGAATTCCGCAACCGGAAAGGGACTGTGGCAACGCCGACATGTTTAAGCGCTGCCACAGTCCCTTTATGGTTCATTTTTTAATCCAAAGCAAAAGCCATCCCTCCGGGCAAATCTTAGTCCTCCGCCGAAGCCTTCCTGTCCGGACATCCCAGACTCAGCCATTTTAAGTACGCACTGATGAAGGCATCCAGACCGCCGTCCAGAACATTGGTCACGTTGCCGGTTTCCTCTCCGGTCCGCAAATCCTTTACCATGGTGTAGGGTTGCAGCACATAGGAGCGGATCTGGTTGCCCCAGCCGATCTCCTTCACATCGCCCCGGATATCCGACAGCTTCTCCGCGTTCTCCTGCTGCTTAAGCATGAAAAGCTTTGCCTTTAACATCTGCATGGCCTTATCCTTATTTTGAAACTGGGAGCGCTCATTCTGGCACTGAACCACGATACCTGTGGGGAGGTGGGTGATGCGCACCGCCGAGGAGGTCTTGTTAATGTGCTGGCCGCCGGCTCCGCTGGAACGATAGGTGTCCACCCGCAGATCCTCCTGGTTGATCTCCACATCCAGATCCTCCTCAATGTCCGGCATCACGTCACAGGACACAAAGGAGGTCTGCCGCTTGCCTGCCGCATTGAAGGGAGAGATCCTCACCAGTCGGTGCACTCCCCGCTCCGACTTAAGATAGCCAAAGGCATTTTCCCCGTTGATCTGAACGGTCACAGACTTAATGCCCGCCTCATCCCCGTCCAGAAAATCCAGCACCTCGGTCTTGTACTCCATCTTGTCCGCCCACCGGCAGTACATCCGGTAAAGCATGCTGCACCAGTCACAGGACTCGGTGCCTCCGGCTCCTGCATTGAGGCGCAGGATGGCATTGCATTTGTCATACTCGCCGGACAGCAGAGTGCCCATGCGCAGCTTCTCTAGCTTTCCTTCAAATTCCTCAAGCATCTCCTGGATCTCCGGAATCAGGGACGCATCGTTCTCCTCATAGCCCATCTCAATCATCACCTGAATGTCCTCATAGGCTCTCTCCAAGCTCCGGTAAAGCTCCACCGTGTCCTTTAAATTCTTGGCCTCCTGGACCAGTTTTGTGGCACGGTCCGCGTCATTCCAGAAGTCCGGCTCTTCCATGGATTTGTCTAACTCATCGATTCTTCTGACCTTGTTATCCAGGTCAAAGTGAATCCCTCACTTCCACTAATGGTTTCTGAAACGTAGATAATGTGTACTTGAACTGATCTAACTCTACCACTGTGTCACCTTCTTTCATTTTATTTTCACGCTGCAGCCAGGCAAGAAGACGCTCTCCGGACCGCAACACGTTCTTAGCCAAACAGCCCCGCGCCGCCTCACCCCTGAAGCAGCTTTCGCCCGCAGCACTGCTTGAATTTCTTTCCGCTGCCGCAAGGACAGGGATCATTGGGGTAAATCTTGCGGACCTCTCGGCGCTTGGGCGCCTGGACAGAGGAGGTATCCCGGTTGGTTCCCGTCACCTTTGCAGCCGGCTCCCGCTCCACCTTCTGCTCCACCCGGATGTGGAACAGAATCCGTACAGTCTCCTCCGTGATGGCAGCCGTCATGGCCTCAAACATCTCAAAGGCATTCATCTTGTACTCAACCACCGGGTCTCTCTGACCGTAGGCCTGCAATCCGATCCCCTGGCGAAGCTGATCCATATCATCAATATGGCTCATCCACTTGTTGTCAATGACCTTAAGAAGAATCACCCGCTCGATCTCACGGATCTGCTCGGCCTCCGGGAACTCTGCCTCCTTGGCCTCGTAAAGCTTGATGGCCTCCTCCTTAAGCTGATGCTTCAGCTCATTTTTCTTGGCAGCCGGATGATTTTCCAAAGTAATCTTTCCCAAAGGAATGACAGGAAGCAAAAGGGAATTTAACTCGCCCAGATCCCAGTCCTCCGGATTCTGCTCATCGGCAATGGACATGTCTACCGCATTCTCCACAATATCCGTGACCATCTTTAAGATCACGTCCCGCATATTGTCGCCGTCAAGGACCTTCCGCCGCTCGGCGTAGATGATCTCCCTCTGCTCGTTATTGACCTCATCGTATTTTAACAGATTCTCGCGGATGCCGTAGTTGTTGTTCTCAATTTTCATCTGAGCCTTCTCAATGGCATTGGAAAGCATTTTGTGCTCAATCTGCTCGCCCTCCGGCACACCCAGAGCCGTGAACATATTCATCAGCCGCTCGGAACCGAACAGCCGCATAAGATCGTCCTCTAAGGAAATATAAAAACGGGATTCACCCGGGTCTCCCTGACGTCCGGAACGTCCGCGAAGCTGATTGTCAATACGGCGGGCCTCATGGCGCTCCGTACCAATAATGCGCAGGCCTCCTGTGGCTCTTGACTCCTCGTCCAGCTTGATATCCGTACCACGGCCCGCCATGTTGGTGGCAATGGTCACCGCCCCGTGGATACCGGCATCGGCCACGATCTCCGCCTCCAGCTCATGGTACTTGGCATTTAAGACCTTGTGGGGAATCCCCCGCCGGTTTAGCATCTTGCTGAGCATCTCGGAGGTCTCGATGGTGATGGTGCCCACCAACACCGGCTGCCCCTTCTCGTGGGCTTCCGCCACCTCCTCCACCACTGCCTTAAACTTCTCCTTCTTTGTCTTATAGACCGCGTCCTCATGGTCAATACGGGCTACCGGCTTGTTGGTGGGAATGGCAATGGCATCCATGCCGTAGGTGTTGCGGAACTCTTTCTCCTCGGTCAGCGCCGTACCGGTCATACCGGATTTCTTGCGGAATTTATTAAAAAAGTTCTGGAATGTGATGGTGGCCAGGGTTCGGCTCTCCCGGCGGACATTAACATGCTCCTTGGCCTCAATAGCCTGATGAAGGCCGTCCGAGTACCGCCGTCCCGGCATAATGCGGCCCGTAAATTCATCTACGATCAGAACCTCGTCATCCTTCACCACATAATCCTTATCCCGAAACATCAGGTTATTTGCCCGCAAAGCCAAAATGATATTGTGCTGGATCTCCAGATTTTCCGGATCGGCCAGGTTGTCAATGTGGAAAAACTCCTCCACCTTCCTTACGCCGTCCTCTGTTAAGTTTACCACCTTGTCCTTCTCGTTGACCACAAAATCCCCGGTCTCCTCAATGTCCTCACCCATAATGGCGTTCATCTTGGTAAACTCCCCGGAGGCCTCGCCCCGGATCAGCTGGTGAGCCAAAATATCACAGACCTCATAAAGCTTTGTGGACTTGCCGCTCTGACCAGAGATAATAAGGGGGGTACGGGCCTCATCGATCAGCACCGAGTCCACCTCATCGATGATGGCATAATCCAGATCCCGCAGCACCATCTGCTCCTTGTAGATGGCCATGTTGTCCCTCAGATAGTCAAATCCCAGCTCATTGTTGGTCACATAGGTTATATCGCAGCTGTAGGCCGCCTTTCTCTCCTCAGAGGTCATGGGGTTTAACACCACGCCTACGGTCAGCCCCAAAAATTCATGAATCTGTCCCATCCACTCCGCATCGCGCTTTGCCAGGTAGTCATTGACCGTGACAATGTGGACGCCCTTTCCCGTAAGGGCATTTAAATAAGCAGGAGCCGTGGAAACCAGGGTCTTTCCTTCACCAGTCCGCATCTCGGCAATACGGCCCTGGTGAAGCACAATGCCGCCGATCAGCTGTACCGGAAAATGTTCCATATTGAGAGTTCTTCTGGCTGCCTCCCGCACGGTGGCAAAGGCCTCCGGCAAGATATCATCCAATGTCTCCCCGGCTGCCAGACGCTCCTTGAAAATCCTGGTGTTGTCCCGCAGCTCCTCATCACTTTTCTTCATCATATCCGGGCGCATGGCTTCGATCTTCTCCACAATCGGATAGATCATCTTTAACTCCCGCTCACTGTGAGTGCCAAATATCTTCTCTATGAGATTCATTCTCTGCTCTCCTAACTCACTTTTCTATCTTCTTTAGGCCGTCTTTTTCCAGTCAATCTTATACATTGTAGCACTAACCATTCATTTATTCAACTTTTTCACCTGTTGTTCACAAAAAATTAATTTTCTATTTTTCCCTCTTTCTCCTAAATCCGTCAGAATCTGCCGGATACCGGCCGATAATAAGCGGCAGTTCACTGGCAATTTGCACAAAAACTTTGTTTGTTCTCCACTTATCCACATTATCCACATTTTCATTGTGAACAACTCTCTAATTTTTATCCACACTTCTTCTTGTCCTGTTTACGCCAAAAACCAGTTATACACCAAGTTATCCACATTATCCACATTCCGGTCCTCTCCTCAAGGGTCAGACCGCGGCTTCCCCCGTCCCCGGCCCCAATTTGTACATTTATCATAAACTTACAAATTATGACAAAAAAAGAGCCAAAAGGCCTTGACTTTCCTTTTTTTGACATTCTATCACTGACACTGTTGTTTATTGTTGTTTAAAGGTATTCATTCAAGCTTCGGATTTTGACCCCATATCTTATAAGAGCAGGGCAGATGAATAGCGCTACCGCTCGAGAAAATTGTAATAACAATTAAAGTATTTTGATTGAATTTTCCAAATAAATATGATATACTGATGATATCTCATAAAAAAAGGAGCTGATAAAATGCGTTATACGATTACAGGAAGAAACTTCAATGTAACCTCCGGAATCAGAAGAGCCGTGGAAGAAAAGATCGGAAAGCTGGACCGTTATTTTAATCCGGATACAGAAGTGATCGTGACTCTGAGCGTGCAGAAGGATATGCAGAAAATCGAGGTAACCATCCCGGTCAAAGGCAATATTATCCGCGCGGAGGAGTCCAGCAGCGATATGTACGCCTCCATTGACTTGGTGGAAGAGGTTATCGAACGCCAGCTTAAGAAATATAAAAATAAGCTCATTGACAAAAAACAGTCAGCTCAGTCCTTTTCCGACTTCTTTATCAATGAGGAGGCGGAGGCTGATGATGAGATCCAGATCGTCAAGACCAAACGCTTTGGCATTAAGCCCATGGATCCGGAGGAAGCCTGTGTGCAGATGGAACTTTTGGGCCACAACTTCTACGTATTTTTAAACGCGGAGACAGAGGAGGTCAATGTGGTCTACAAGAGAAAAGGCCACTCCTATGGACTGATTGAACCGGAATTCTAAAACTGTATTTACAGGCAGCCTGCCTTATGGCCGGCTGCCTTTTCTTTTGTGCCTTTGGATTTCCTTTTCTTATGGCATTCCCTGCTTTGATTACGATTCACAGCCCCTGGATGCACATGTCAAAAGCCGGCCAAGGCCGCCGTCAAAGTCCCGCGCCTGCTATGTAAACGGCATCCGTGCTTGCAAGTTCACGCATACCGTCCAGGTTTCCCTGATCTATCTAAAGCACCAGCTGAGTGCGGGCTGCCGCCAGACACCAAAACCGTCCTCAAAGCCCCATGCCCTGCAGGATTGTGAGGGATATCCCTTCCCTTATATAATATACCCTTTACAGCCAAACGTGCTTATCCAAAATAGTATTTCCCAAAAGTCTTTGTATACCGCCGGCATTTTTTTCCAGCTGTCATAAGTAAACGGTAAAGATTCAGGCCCGGACGATCTCCTTTACCAATATCAGGCAGTCTCCCGGCCGCACCGTATCGGAAGCCAGATTGTTGGTGGCTATGATATTTTCAACCGTGGTATGGAATCTTTTGGCAATCTCCCACAGAGAATCCCCCTCCTGCACCAAATACCCTACGATTCCCGGCATCTGCTGGAGCTTTTTCGTGTCTAAGGGTCCTGTCTGGGCCCGGCGGATCACCATCTGGCGAACCGGCTGCAGCACCAGCATATCCAGAAGGATCACCGCCTTCACCTCCACCGTGTCCCCGCCGATCATGGCCGCCGTAAGCTGCTCCATATCCGTCTCCAGGTACCAGACACTGTCCTCCTGAATATCCGGCACCTCCGCCTCGTAGTGGAAGGGAAGAAGCTCCGTTACAGACTGAACCGGACGGCTGTCGTCATCTGTCAGGTAAAGGATCCGGACCTCCAAAGCCCCGTCCATGACCAGGGTGTTCTCCCTTGTCTCCACCTCATCCAGCTTTACCATGCCGGTGCTGTGACATATTTGAAGGGCCCGGGGACCGCCTCCCACAGACACTTTTTCCGCAATCTTGCATTTCCCCGTATTCTTTGTCAGAATATGGTCAAAAAATGCCTCTCCCGTATCCACCTCCAGCTCCCGGTTGGTGGCATACAGATCACTTAAGATGTCCAGCTGCCTTTCCTCATAGAGCCGGATATCCAGCTCAATCACCGCATCCACATCAATCTCCCGCATTTCCCCGTCATAATCCGGCTTTTCCTCGATTCCCTTGTGAATCAGGCGGGCGGATATGGCGGGAATCATCTCCTCCACGGCCCCCTGCATCTCCACATCCCCGGAGAAGGGAATGGCTTCCTCCACCCACTGAACCATGGCGCTCTCCCCCTCGCCCTCATAGATGACAAACACCAAGAGCGTCCCTTCCAGGTGGATTTTTCCGTCCAGAGGGCGGGTGGTCACGCCGGAGAGGCGCATCTGGGTCCACAAAATCCGGTCAATGGCAGGCTTGGTCCCTGACAGGGTAATCTCTTCCTTTAACCGGTATGTATCCTTGCGCCTTAAGGCAATGGCAGCCACATCGATAGTGCGTTTTAAGGTCTCCACCTGAGGGACTCCGTCCTCCTCATCCTCCACGGCTCCTAACTCCACCGCTGCCTCCGTGTCGAAAAGGGATTCAACCTTTACCTCCAATGTGACAATTCCCTTGATGCTGAGCTTTCTGGAATTGATGATATCCGCGTTTAAATCCTCTAACTGCCAGCTTACTCCCACATAGTCCTTTTCCTCTAACCCCGGCACATTGATGGTCTCCTCAAAGGGAATCAGCCCCCCTAATGTCTGAAGGCCTCCTTCCTCCTTCCTGTAAAGCACATGGAAATCCAGCTTTCCCCGAACCACCACCTTCTCATTCTGGGTTTTTACCGGCTCCATCTGAATCTCTCCTGCATCCAGTATCACCTGAGCAATGTCGCTCATGGTATCCGGCACGATAAAATCATCATCCAGAGTCACCTGTGTGCTGACCTGGTTTTTCCAGCGGTTCATATGTATATTCTGCTTCACCAGCTCCAACATAAAAAGCACCCACCTTACTTTCTATTTTCTTTTTTTATAGAAAGTGTATGTGAGTGCCTGCCAAAATATTCTTGGAACCGCCCGGACAGCCCGTTGCCTCTTATGAATTTCCCTGCTCGTATTCCTCCAGAAAGTGATGCCGCGCTCCATCCTTCACATAGCCGATGCAGGCATCTAAATTTATGTTTTCCACACTTTTGAAAATGTTTGTCTCTATATGAGGATTAATCTGACGGAAATGATTAATGAGCTCCTTCATCTCCTGCCGCTTGGAGACGCGCGTCTCCTCCTCCATGGCCCGCTCCCTGGCAATATTTTCCGTGAAACGGCAGGCACACTGGAGAAAGCGCAGGTGATTGTACTCCTTCCAGGCCAGAATGTACTCCTCCTTTACAAGATATAAGGGACGAATCAGCTCCATTCCCTCAAAATTAGTGCTGTGCAGCTTGGGCATCATGGTGTTTACCTGGGCTCCGTAAAGCATGCTCATAAGAATCGTCTCGATCACATCGTCAAAGTGGTGGCCCAGGGCAATCTTGTTGCAGCCTAGCTCTCTGGCGTTGGCATACAGATTTCCCCGGCGCATCCGGGCGCAGAGATAGCAGGGAGAGCCTCCCGCATCCACCACCGTGTCAAAAATCTCCGACCGAAAAATATGGATGGGAATCTCCAAAAGCGCCGCGTTTGCCTCGATCAGCTCCCTGTTTGCCGGGTGATAGCCCGGATCCATCACAAGAAACTTCAGGCCAAATTCCATTTTTCCGTGGCGCAATATCTCCTGCATGCACTTTGCAAGAAGCATGGAATCCTTTCCGCCGGAAATACAGACGGCAATGTTGTCCCCTTCACGAATCATATCATACTCATTGAGGGCCCTGACAAAGGGGCGCCAGATCTCCTTGCGAAAGCGTTTGATGATGCTCTTTTCTATGTCGCGACAGCGATTCTCCATGTTTTTTATGTTCCTTTCATCCCTTTTGACTTTTGCCCTTTTGCTCGTGCTTTTTGCGAGATTTTTGTTTTTACATTTTTTGCTTTTACTTCTCTGATTCCTTTTTCTTTGGTTCCTCCTTCCGGCCCACGGCCGCGGCCAGCTCCCCCCGCATACGTTCCAGCTCTGCCTCCAGCCTTTGCACCTTCTGCTCCATCTGCTCATACTGCTCCATGGTGGCAGCCGCGGCCATCTGCTTTTTAGGTATCGGAACTCCGCCTATCTTCACGGGCCGGGCCGGAATACCCACTGCCGTGGTATCATTTTCCAGAGGCTTTAAAAGCACCGCGTTGGCCGCAATGGTACAGTTGTCTCCCACCTCAAAGGCACCCAGAATCTTTGCCCCGGCTCCTACGGTCACATTGCTTCCCAGAGTGGGATGGCGCTTTCCCTTGTTTAAACCCACGCCCCCTAAGGTCACTCCCTGGTAGATGGTACAGTTGTCTCCCACCACGGTGGTCTCACCGATCACCACCCCGCAGCCGTGGTCAATCAAAATCCCGTGACCCAGCTCCGCTCCCGGATGGATCTCAATCAAGGTCCAGAACCGGGCGATCTGAGAAATCAGCCTTGCCACAAAAAACATCCTGTGCTTATAAAACCAGTGGGCAAAACGGTGCCAGATCAGGGCGTGAACCCCCTGGTACAGCAAAAGAACCTCCAGTGCATTCCTAGCTGCCGGATCCCTCTCCCGAACAGCCTTCACATCCAGCCATATATCTTTGATAATCATTCTCCTCAACCTCTTTTTCTCAGGGCCTGTTTTCTTTCCATAACCGTTTTCCTCCAGCCCGCCCTGAATTGTCTCTTCATATTATCATATGGGGAACAGGACTGGCAAGTGCAAAATATTTGTGACAGAAGGTTGATCAGATGGTGAAGCGTAAGAAAAAGTTCACTTGTAAAACCCTTCTGTTTCTGCTATGCTATAGTATGTTTCAACTGTACAACCATTTGAAAGGAGTCCTGCTTTATGGAATATTATCAGAAATCCTCCTACCGTTCCGGCGGAAGATATCAGAAGAAATCCTCCGGCGACCTGTCGGGCCTTCTTCTCTTTTATATATTACCTTTTATTATCTTCAACGGCCTTTTATTCTACTGTGTCACCTCTGCTCCCAAAATCACCCTGGATCTTCGTGACACCAATGACTATCTCGCCTCGGAGGCGGTCATGTCCATCGATTCCTGGTTTCCCACCAAGACGGTCTCCGTCAATATGGACGGGGAGGAGCTTGAGCTTACTAAGGGCAAGCGCCGCACCTACACGGTTCCCGTCACCAGAAACGGTGTTTTAGAGGCCACGGTAGTCAACTTAAACGGCATGTCCTCCACGGTTTTCCGCCATGTAAATATTCTGGATGACAATCCGCCTTCCTTTGAGAATGCTTCCTTAGAGGACGGGGTTTTAACTTTGCGGGTCTCGGACAGCCAATCCCTTGTCAATCCGGACTCTGTCTATGCCACAGACTCTGCCGGACAGCAGCGAAGCCCTCTCTCTGTGGAACGCATCGAGAACACGACAGACAATATGATTGACTATGAGTTAAAATTTGAGATGGATTTAAGCGGCCTTCACGTGTTCATTCAGGATAAGGCAGGCAATGAGGCCCAAAAGACCTTCTATACCCACAGAGAAGGGAACTTAGATGTGCTTGAGGTGGACAATCAGGATGAGGAAGGCCCTTCTGAGGAAACCGCCGCCGAAGCCTCTTCCGGAACAGAGGGAGAAGCCCCTTCTGAGGAGGCCGGCCCGGAGAAAAGCGCGGACGGTGAGGCTTCTCCCATTGTAATTGATTAATTGAACCATTCCCCATAACATACCACAGATTTAATGTATGCTATGGGGAATGATTTTTTTTACACATTTTTAAAAACCCTCTCCCATTTTAAGAGAAAATGAGAGATAATATAGCTTATCGGAATTTGCAGAGCAAATTTCGATAAAAGGCGCGATTTTAGCGCCGTAAATCTGATTACAGGGTTCGCAAAGCGGTTCCTGTAATATAGCTTATCGGAATTTGCAAAGCAAATTTCGATAAAAGGTGCGAAGCACCGTAAATCTGATTACAGGGTTCGCAAAGCGGTTCCTGTAATATTGCTTATCTACTGTAAAAGGAAAGAGGGGGTATATGAAAATTTTATATGAGGATGCTCATATCATTGTTGTGTGGAAGCCGGCCGGAATAGAATCTCAGGCCTCACGGGGTCTGGGAGATGATGTGGTAAGCGGGCTTAAGAGGCATATCCACAATTCATCCCCAAAAGCGGGGGAGCCCTATGTGGGAGTTATCCACAGATTAGACAAGCCGGTCAGCGGGATTTTGGTGTATGCCAAGGACAGAGATGCTGCGTCCTCCTTAAGTAAGCAGGTTTCTGACGGGACAATGGACAAGCGATATCTGGCAGTTGTTTGTGGACAAGTGGATAAAAATGTGGATAAGTTTGTGGATTACCTGTTGAAAGACCAGAAGAAAAATATTTCCCGGATTGTTGATATGGGGATAACCGGCGGAAAACGGGCGGAACTGAGCTATCAGGTTTTAAAGAGCAGCCTGATGGAGTCCTACGGAATTCTCACTCTCTTGGAGATAACGCTCTACACTGGCAGACACCATCAGATTCGGGTCCAAATGGCAGCACATGGTCTTCCCATATGGGGGGACCGAAAATACAACCCGGCCTTTTTCCAGGCGGGAGGAAGGGAGGAGGATATTGCATTGTCTTCCTTCCAGCTGTCCTTTCTTCACCCGGTCACAGGCAAGCTCATGAATTTCTGCCGGATGCCGGACCGGGGAATTTTCAGGGGATTTTGATTTAAAATAAGGATAATGATTGCGGACTATAGTCAAAACTGGTACAATGAGTGCAGAAAAAGTATCAGAAACGAGAGGTTAAGATTGAAAATGAAAAGTAGAGGGTATCCATTATCTTAAGCACACAACAAACAA